>CAYRYV010000038.1:0-34062 GCA_964428565.1 uncultured Desulfobacterales bacterium
GGTGCCGATGATGGGGTCGCCGCCGATGCCCACGCAGGTGGACTGGCCGATGCCCAGCAGGGTGAGCTGGTACACGGCCTCATAGGTGAGGGTGCCGCTGCGCGAGATCACCGCCACCGGGCCTTCGGTGTGGATGGGGCCCGGCATGATGCCCACCTTGGCCTTCCCCGGCGAAATGATGCCCGGACAGTTGGGGCCGATGAGGCGGATGTCGGTGCCTTCCAGATGACGGGCCACCTTCACCATATCCAGGGTGGGGATGCCTTCGGTGATGCAGACGATGACCTTGATGCCGGCGCCGGCGGACTCCAGGATGGCGTCGGCGGCAAAAGCCGGCGGTACGAAGATCAGGGAGCAGTTGGCCCCGGCCTGGGCCACGGCCTCGCCCACGGTGTTGAACACCGGGACCTCGTCCATTTTCTGACCGCCCTTGCCGGGGGTCACTCCCGCCACCACCTTGGTGCCGTATTCGATGCACTGGCGGGCGTGGAAGGAGCCCTCTTTGCCGGTGATGCCCTGCACCACCACCCGGGTGTTCTTATCGACTAATACGCTCATAGTATGTTGCTTCCTTTCGCCTGCCGCCGGTTACTTGACCAGCGCCGCCACTTTTTGCGCCGCGTCCAGCATGTCGCCGGCCACGGTGAAGTTCAGGCCCGATTCGTTCAGGAGGTTGCGGCCGATCTCACACCGGGTGCCCTCCAGGCGAATGATGATGGGGACGCTGACGTTCACCTGCTTGGCGGCCTCCATGACCCCCTCGGCCAACACGTCGCAACGCAGGATGCCCCCGAAGATGTTGATCAGAATGGCCTTCACCCGAGGGTCGGAGAGGATGATGCGGAAGCCGTTGGCGATCATGTCGGCGCTGGCGCCGCCGCCCACGTCCAGGAAGTTGGCGGGCTCGGCCCCGGCCATCTTGATGAGGTCCATGGTGGCCATGGCCAGCCCGGCGCCGTTGACCATGGCGCCGATGTTGCCGTCCAGCCGGATGTAATTGAGATTATGATTCTTCGCCTCCCGCTCCAGGGGGTCCATTTCGTCGGGGTCTTCCAGCTCCAGCAGGTCCTTGTGGCGGAACAGGGCGTTGTCGTCGAAGTTGACCTTGGCGTCCAGGGCCAGCATCTGGCCGTCGGTGGTCACCACCAGGGGGTTGATTTCCATCAGGGAGCAGTCGTAGGCCGCGAACATCTTGTAGAGGTTGGTGATAAAACTGGCGGCCACCCGCAGCAGCATGGAGTCCAGTCCCACCCCGAAGGCCAGGTTGCGGGTCTGGAAGGGCATCAGCCCCACCGCCGGGTCCACCGCCTCCTTAATGATCAGCTCCGGCGTCTTGGCGGCCACTTCTTCGATCTCCATGCCCCCGGCCTTGCTCATCATGATCACCGGCTTAGCCTGGGCCCGGTCCAGGACGATGCCTAGGTAGAGCTCCTGCTTGATGTCCAGGGCCTGCTCCACCAGGACCTTTTTCACCAGCCGGCCTTCCGGGCCGGTCTGATGAGTCACCAGGGTCATGCCCAAAATTTCATCGGCCAGCTTGCCTACCTCCTGCAAATCGGCGGCGACCTTCACGCCGCCGCCCTTGCCCCGACCGCCGGCGTGAATCTGGGCCTTGACCACGAAGCTCTCCCCGCCGATACCTTCGGCGATCTGGAAGGCCTCGTGGGCGGTGGTGGCCACCCCTCCCTGGGGAATGGGCACATTGAACTTGGCAAACAACTGTTTGGCCTGATATTCGTGGATTTTCATGGGTGTATCTCTTTTCTGTGCATGATTACGTGAAAAACCCCACAACCTCTCTATTTGTACAAAATCCCGGGCAAGCGTCAACCGAAAAATTCCCCCGCCGCCCTGACCTCCACCCTCACCCCGGCCAGCCACCTTTTCCTCCCTGCCATTCCCACCGCCCGGAATCCCTTTTACATCTCTTCCCCTGCCTAGCACCCATTGCAAAACCTCTTTTTGTCATTCCGAGCGCATGCGAGGAAACTTTCTTTTCAAGCCGTTAGCTGCTTTAATGGACTATCATGGTCAGGTTAGAAAGGGTATGAAATGACATGTAGTTTTCACTATGTTTTGATATCGGCAAGATCGCCGCGGTTCGGGGCTACAAAAAAAGCAGGACTATGGCTGATCCTGCCTTCTCATGTCGCACGTAGAATCCGTAAAAATGTCTCGACCTTAGGGGAGCATTACCCTGAGATGGTACCCAAACAGGCGACTGCTATAATTCCGAATAATATTTCTCCAAACAATCCGGGCAGATACTGTGGCTGAATTCCGCTTCGGAATGCTCTTGGATGTACTTCTCCAGGCCCACCCAACCTTTGCGGTCAAGGGGGGCCGCCCCTTGGAGGCGAATTTTTTTGCAGTGGCAGCAGATAGGAAGAACCCCTTCCAGTTGCTTAATATGCAGGAGGGCGCGTTCCAACTCACCGATCTTTGAATTCAGTTCCTGCTCCTTCTTCGCCAGGGAGATCACCATAGAGTTGAAAGCTTCGGAGAATTCTCCCATAAAATCGATACGTTGACTGTAATCACCGTGGGCGATGCGTTCGGCCTGCCACGTCAGGTGCAACAGGCGGGAATGCAGCTCTTTGAAAGGCGAACCCATGAAATTCTTGGGTTGAATCCTGATGTCTTTCAGGACTCCTCGAGACAGGGGGGAGATGAAATCCTGGATCTCGGACATAAATTCAATGAGCTGATCGACTTTTTCAGCTAGGCGGTATTCTTCACCTTGAGGAAAGTGTGAACGATCCAGTTTCTCGGGAATTTTACCTTGCAGCAGAGCACTGATTCGTTTTTCTATTTCCAGAATCAAACTGTTACCTCTTGCTGCCGGTTCCATTCCCGCCATCCCGTCAAACTGGAGCAAATTATCTTTTTAGCATACGCACGTTAAACCGGCAGACCCGATCGCCACTGGCCCAACAGTCGATTTCTTTGGCCTCAAAGGGCATACCTTTGTAACCCTCCAGGATACCGGCAATAAAACCCTCATCATAATGGCAGACCACTTCATCCGTGAACGGCAAGCCGGAGCAGTCCAGGTCCTCGGCCACCGTCAGGGTCAGCTCCATTTTATCCAGATCCGCCCGCTCTACTCTCAGGATACCAATGCGTTGCTCTTTTAAGGTATGCTGCAAGGAGGCGATGAACTCGTGAAAGGGCAGGCTCTTGTCGAGAATATTGCTGCAGAAATGAATTCCCGCCAATCTGCCGGCCTGAATAAAAATCTTGTTCGTTCTTTCAACTCCAAGTTCGGTTATCAGGACGTCCCTCAAGGTATATTGGAGCAATCGATAAACTGCCACCGGGGCGTAAGCACCCAGGTTAACCCGTCCTTGTTCGATATCGCCCAGGTCTTTCCAGGAAAAGGTGGATTGTCCCCGTTCTTCTTTGAACATCACTTAATCCTTGCCGTCATTCTCAGCTTATTTGAGTCTGTGAGTTTGTGAGTTTTAATCTGAGATTATGCAGAAGTCTGGGCTGCAGCGGTTTTAGAAAGTTTTTTCAGGCACCTTTGACCGAGGACAAACTCCCAAACAAGTCATCTTCTCGAAGCTATGTCTTCCTACAGGTTAAAAGATAGCGCAAATTGGTGGTAAGTTCAATAGAGGGCGTCCCCCCGCCCGCCGGCTGCATCTGCCCGTAAAGTTGCATATGCAGTAGAGGTGACGAATTGATCCCTACGCCTGAAAGACCGGGCCTTGCTGCCGGCCCCATGATAGCTGCAGATGCTGGTAAGAAAGCACATTGAAGATAACTGCTCTATATCTGCAATCCCCCCCACCATATGTTTTTCCTCGGCCCCCCGCGCCCCCCGGGAAACCCGGCATCACCGCCGGCCCCCCCTTGGCCGCCTCCCTCCTCCCCCTGCAACCTGATACCTAGCCCCGGCCCGTCACAGCGGCGTCAAGGGATGTTTGAACCGGATCTCCAGCCCCTGGCTTTCCAGGTACCCCAGAAACAGGTCCACAAAATGGTTGGCGGAACTTTCCCACATTTCCGCATAGCCTTGGAATTCCGGGGGAATTTGTCCGCGATTCTGACGGATGAAATCTTCTTTGAGACCCTTGAGGTCGATGATCTGCAACATACCTGTTCCTTACCCGGCAAGCCTGCCCCGCTGGTTCACAGCATCAGGTTCAGGGTGTAAATCTTCTCGGTTTCCTTTTCCAGGAGTTGCAGCCGCAGGGTTACGGGGCGACCCGCCTCCGCCGGAAACAGGATAATCCCCTGGGCCAGTTCATGGGGTTTGATGGGATTGTTGCTCAGGGTGCGCCGGCGCAGGTCTTCGGTGATGGCCGTGGCGGCTTCCCGGTTGCCCCAGCCCTGGGAGGCGCCCATTACCGCCCCGGCGGTGGCCCCGCCCACGGCCCCCCGCATGGCGTATTCTCCCGCGGAGCGCCCGGCTATCACCCCGATGGCCGCCCCCAGTAAGGCCCCGGTGGCCCCGCCCAGCAGCGCCCCGCCACCCAGGCCCCGCACCGCTTCGGGAAAGTCGGTGGCCCGGCCCACCCGCTCATAGGCGCTCTGGTTGTCCAGCACCGGGAAGAGTTCGCTCTTGTCGTTGATCAGGAAGGTTTGGGAGGGATTGATCTGCAGGGTCTGGTCGCCCTGATTGTCGAAGACCACCTGCACCGGCAGCAGCCCGGCCCTGATGATGTTGAAGCCGAAGGCCGCCCGGGCCTCTTCCTCGGTGTTCCAGGTGCGGGCCGCCAGGGTCGTGCCGCCCACCTGTTGGGCATTGGGCTGGGACTGGGGCAGCTTAAAGGGGGCCACCGCCGGAGTGTGGGCATAGCACCCCGACAGCGCCAGACTGATGATCAGTATCCCGCACCACCAACGGCGTAAAGGCCGCCGTTTCCTGAGAGTCGTCCTCATCATCGCCATCCTTCATACGCCCGGGGCGTCCATGGCCACCCTGGCCGCCCCGGGCCTCGTTTCTCTGTAACCCCGGCAACGGGAAAACTACGAACCCCGAACCACGAACTATGAACTCCACCCCCCGCCACCCCCCGCCACCCTCACTGTACCGGCATCCGTACCCGCTCCAGTCCCAGACATTTGCCGTCCGGGGCGATCTGGAGCAACACGCCCTGTAACTGGATATTGTGGTGGGCCACCTTGAATTTTTGCGGCATCTGGCTCACGAAGCGCTCCATGATGATGTGCCGGTCCATGCCGATCACCGAATCCGCCGGTCCGGTCATGCCGGCGTCGGTGAGGTAGCCCGTTCCCTGGGGCAGGAGGCGTTCATCCGCGGTCTGCACGTGGGTATGGGTGCCGATGACGGCGCTCACCCGGCCGTCCAGATACCACCCCAGGGCCTGCTTCTCACTGGTGGCCTCGGCGTGCATGTCCACGATGATCACCCGCACCTCCGGGGGCAGAGACGCCAGTTCACGGTCGGCGGTGCGGAAGGGGCACTCCAGGGGGGTCATGAAGATCCGGCCCTCGAGGTTGAGGACGGCCACCGCCTCACCCCCCGCAGTGCGGGCCACGGCCAGACCCCGCCCCGGGGTGCCCTCGGGATAGTTGGCCGGTCGCAGCAGGCGGTCGGTCTTCTTGATATAGGGGATGATGTCCTTGTGCTTCCACAGGTGGTTGCCGGTGGTGATGATATCGAGGCCGGCGTGGAAGAGGTATTCGGCCGTCTCCGGGGTGATGCCCAGGCCCCCGGCGACGTTCTCGCCGTTGCCGATCACCAGGTCTATCTGATGCCTGTCCACCACCTTATGGAGAAGTTGATCGATGGCCTGCCGTCCGGGAGCCCCCATGATGTCGCCGATGAAAAAAATCTTCATCGCCGGGTTTCTCCCCTGGCAACTTTCCCGGACTCCTGGAGAAAGATCATTAGCGGGCGTACTCCACCGCCCGGGTCTCCCGGATCACGGTCACCTTGATCTGACCCGGATAGGTCAGTTCGCTTTCGATCTTCTTGGCCGCGTCCCGACAGAGCAGCACCGCCTCCTCGTCGGTGATCTTTTCGCTTTCCACGATCAGGCGCACTTCCCGGCCGGCCTGAATGGCGTAGGTCTTGGAAACCCCGTTGAAGGAGCGGGCGATCTTCTCCAGATCCTCTAGACGCTTGACGTACGTCTCCAGCATCTCCCGCCGGGCCCCCGGCCGGGCCCCGGACAGGGTGTCCGCCGCCTGGACCAGGACCGCCAGCACCGATTCGGGCGGGATATCTTCGTGGTGGGCATGGACGGCGTGCACCACCTTGGTGGACTCGCCGTAGCGTTTGGCCAGTTCGGCGCCGATGAGGGCGTGGGGTCCTTCCACTTCATGGTCCACCGCCTTGCCGATGTCATGGAGCAACCCGGCCCGCTTGGCGTGCTTGACGTTGAGACCCAACTCCGCGGCCATGATGCCGCACAGGAAGGCCACCTCCGTGGAGTGTTGCAAAACATTCTGGGCGTAACTGGTGCGGTAACGCAACTTGCCCAACAGTTTGATCAGTTCCGGGTGCAACCCGTGCACCCCCACATCGAAGGCGGCTTCCTCGCCCGCCTCCCGGATGTTGATCTCCACCTCCTGCCCTACCTTCTCCACTATTTCCTCGATCCGGGCGGGGTGGATCCGGCCGTCGGAGATCAGCTGCTCCAGGGAGCGTCGGGCCACTTCCCGCCGCACGGGATTGAAGGCGGAGAGGATAACGGCCTCTGGGGTGTCATCGATGATCACGTCCACCCCGGTGGCGGCCTCCAGGGCCCGGATGTTGCGCCCCTCCCGGCCGATGATGCGGCCCTTCATCTCTTCGTTGGGGAGGGTGACCACCGACACTGTCTGTTCCGCCACATACTCGCTGGCATACCGTTTGATTGCCAGGGAAATCACTTCCCGGGCCTTTTTATCGGCCATTTCCCGGGCTTCGCTTTCGATGCGTTTGATCATGCGGGCGGCATCGGTACGTACTTCCCGCTCCACCGTCTTGAGCAACAGCGTGCGGGCCTCCTCGGAATTGATCCCCGCCAGCTGTTCCAGGCGCTCTTTCTGTTCCTGGATCAGCTGCGCCAGCTTCTCCTCCATCTCGCGCAAACTTTTTTCGGTTTTGTCCAGGGTCTTTTGACGCTGGGTGATCTCCGCTTCTTTGCCGTCCAAAACGGCCGTCTTCTTGTCGAGGCCGTCCTCTTTCTGGAGCAGCCGCTTTTCCAACAGATTGATTTCCGCCCGGCGCTCCCGGGTCTCTTTGTCCAGCTCCACCTTCATCTGGTAGAGCTGGTCCTTGGCCTGTAACGTGGCCTCTTTCTTGGTGGCTTCGGCCTCTTTCCTGGCTTCGTCCAGGATCTTTTTGGCCAGGGTCTCCACCGAATCGATCCGGGACTCCAGGATCATCTTCCGCAGATAAAACCCGGCCACCAGACCGAGACCGCCCGTTGCGACCAGAAGCAGTGGAGTGATGGATACCACCGGCCAGCTCATGTTGGTCTTCCCCTCTTGGCGTATTTCAACTGTTCCCCCGGGAACAGGTTAATGTGAAAAAATTATCAAATACAGGACTGGCTTGTTTTGAGTGTGATGAACGCGATCGGCAATCGCGGGATGGAGAAAAATGGGGTGGGGAAGAGTCGGGGCTGGCCTCGGTGGGAGGTCGGACCCCAAATGTTTACCAGCTGCCCCCGGGAGGGCGGATATGACTTACGCCAAGTTTATACTGCGAACCTCCTCAACCATATCAAATAATTGAAAAAGCAAAAGAATGCGCTGACACCGCCAAACTTGCTGAACGTTTTTCAACTCCCTTATATGGTCAAAACCGTTGGCAGCTGGTTAGGCCTGGTAGTAATTTCCCGCCGGAATGAACCGGTCGTCACACTTCCCGTTTTTCTTGTCCACCGGCAACGGTTCCCACCGGTGTGCCAATCCCGGTCAAGCCGAAATAAAATCACTTCCCCCGCATAAATGCCGTGTCGACAGATATTTTTGAACCGAAATTAGTCAGGGGGGTCTACCATGTGTCTCCTTTAGGCTCTCCCCAAGGGGGATATGCGCACCGGAGTCTGACTGGAGTCCCGGTTCAAGTGTGTTGGCTCAATAATCATGCTATCGATCACGGTCACCGCAGGGGAAGTGAACTGTGCGTATCGATCAGGTTGATTAATTGCTTCGATTTCCGTTCTACCTCCTGCTGGAGTTTTTGCCAATCCTCCTTGATCTCTAAATATTCATAAGCCAGGTTCAGGGCGGCCATGATCGCCACCTCTTCATTGGTAACGCTTGCTAGCACTTTTCGGGCCTCGTTGATCTTTTCATTCAAGAGGCGGACAATAAACTCCAGGCGCTCCCTGGAGATGCTACTTTTTAGGGTTATCGGCCGTCCCAGAATCTCGACCTTGAGAGTCTCGGCCATCAGCGTCCGTTATTTCCCCTCGTCCTCAACAGCCAATGCTTCTATCTTGTTTAATAATTGATCTACCCGTTGTCTTACCAGTTCCCGTTCCTGCGCCATTTTATCCATGGCTTCTTTTGCCTCGAGTAGTGCTAGCTCCTTGGCTTCAAGTTCTTTCACGAGCTCGGCGCTGTCCGCCTTTAACTTCTGGAATTGACTCAGCACCTGTTCCAGTTTCTTTTCCAGCAACTCCAAGAGTTCCAACGCCTCTGTGGCCTCCTCCCGTGAATTTAGACTAATTCTATTCGGTGAAGAGAAAAAGTCAAGGGATTTTACACCATAAGGAACAACCGGGCGCCGCCGCCGGTTTCAGGAGTTTTTCTCCTGGGGGGGGACGACGGCGGGCGTCGGGGTCACGAGAATCTTGCGGCTCATCCTTTGCCCCAAAGCCACCCGGCTGCCGTTGCAGGAAACCATGACCATACCCCCGTGGTTCTGCAGAACGACTATCTTGCGCCCCACCACCAGCCCCATGGCGATCAGCCGCGTTTGCCGCAAGACGCCTTTCTGATAACCGGCGACCACCACCTCCTCGCCCGCCGGCACGTCGGCCAGGCGCCGAACCAGGGGTGCCTGCCGGCCGCTTGCCGCGTTCCGGTCCTGCTCAGTCATCGCCATCGTCCCCGGATTGCTGCTTCTGACAACGGGGGCAGTAGCCCTGGACGGTCAGGGTATGGTCCTTGATGACAAAACCGTATTTGTCGACCAGATTCTGTTCCACCTGGGCGACCAGCGGTTCCTCGAACTCCACCACCCGGCCGCACCCCAGACAACGCAGATGGCAATGATGCGGGTGCCCGTACACATGCTCGTAGTGCCAGTGCCCGTCACTGAAGTCCACCTCCCGGATGAGGCCGCACTCCATCAACAGGGGCAGGCTCCGGTAGATGGAGGCTTTCGACACCTTGATATTCTGCTGACTGAGGCGCCAATAGAGTTCGTCCACGTCAAAGTGACCGTGAACCCGGAAGATCTCCCGGACGATCCGCTCCCGTTCGGGGGTGTGCCGTAAGCCCCGCCGTCGGATATAATCGCGAAATATCTTCAGTTCCGGTGTAGTCATGTCATGGCCGTAGTATTATTGAGATACAATTACAAGAATAACGTGTCATCTGCCAAAAGTCAAGACGCCTCTCAGCTTGAAAACTTGCGACGGTAGCGGTCCGCCTCCCGCAGGCGCCGTTGCGCCAGAGCGTGGGCCGCCTGGCGCGGGGAGAGGTTGTCCGCCTGCATCAAACCCAACACCAGCATCACGTTTTCCCTGATCTTGGTTTCAATGTGCTCGAAGGCCTGGGTGGCGGTCCCTCCCCGGATTTCCACCGCCGTGGTGATGACGCCGCCGGCGTTGACAATGAAATCCGGCAGATTCCAGACGCCCCGGTCCTGCAGGAATTTCTCGGCGTCCGGGGCCACGGGGATGTTGGCCCCCTGCAGGATCACCCGGGCCTGGATGCGGGGGGCGTTGGCCATAGTAATCACGTCCGGCCGGGCCGCCGGCACCAAAATATCGCACGGCAGGGCGAAGATATCCTCCACGGTCGATTTCCGGCCGGCGGGATAGTCGATGACCTTGCCGCCCCGCTGTTTAATCTCGATGAGGCGCTCCACCTCCAACCCCGTTTCCTGGTACACCACCCCGGCGGTGTCGCTGGCGGCCACCAGCCTCACCCCGCGCTCCGCCAGAAACCGGGCCGCGGCCTTGCCCACGTTGCCGAAGCCCTGCACGGCCAGTCGGGCCCCGCGCAAATCCCACCGGAGAAAATCGGCCAGCACCTGGGCGGCGATGGCCAGACCGAAGCCGGTGGACCCCAGTTCATCCAGGGGGATGCCGCCCATCACCTTGGGCCGCCCGGCGCTGCGGCCGTTTTCGTCATGGATGTAGGCCATGCAGGTCTCGTCGGTGCCCATATCCGGCCCCGGGATGTATTCCCTGAGATCGGCGATGGCCCGGGCAAAGGCCCGGATCACCGCCTCCTTGCGCGCCGCCGGCACCTCCGGGTCCAGGGCGATGCCCGCCTTGGCCCCCCCGTGAGCCAGCCCCGCGGCCGCGTTCTTCCAGGTCATGGTCCGGGCCAGCCGGAAGACCTCGGCAAAGGTGATGTCGGCTGCCAGGCGCACTCCGCCGATGGCCGGCCCCAAGGCGGTGTTGTCCACCACCACGATGGCCCGCAGTCGGCTGGACGGCTCGTACAGGCTGATGATCTTGGCTGGCCCCCATTCATCCGGGTATTGCCCGAAAAACACCTCTTCCACCGTCATGGCGTCGCCCCCCCTTTCCCCCACACCGGTCGATCCGCCGGATAACGGGGGTGTTACAGGATCTTTTCAGAAAAATATCACAGCCGCGACCGCCAAACCAGTCTGTTTCGGAAAATTTCTGCGGCCGGCGTCCATCAGCCCGCCCCGTTGCTTTTCTTTCCCTTAATCACTTGTAACCGAACGCAAAGTGTGGTACACAGTGGAAGGCCATGATATTTTTTTCTCAAAGTCCGCAACTCCGATACAAGGGGGGCCTATGGCAGGCAGAGGGGTGAACAAGGTCATCCTTATCGGCCATTTGGGGGATGACCCGGAAGTCCGTTACACCGCCAGCGGCACCGCGGTGGCCAAATTCCGCCTCGCCACCAACGAAAGCTATACCGATAAAGACGGCAACCGCCAGGAACTGACGGAATGGCACCGGGTGGTGGTGTGGGGCAAGCTGGCCGAAATTTGCGGCCAGTACCTGGCCAAGGGCCGGCAGGTGTATATCGAGGGGCGGCTGCGGACTTCTTCCTACGAAAAGGACGGAATCAAACGCTATTCCACCGAAATCGTGGCCCGGGACATGCAAATGCTGGGCAGCCCCGGCAATCGCGGCGCCCGAGAAATGGAGCCGGGCTTTCCGCCGCCTCCGGGGGGCCCTCTGGATGATGACGATATCCCCTTTTAAAGGGTAATCCGGAACACGCCAGGAATGCCAGAAACTACAGGCAGTTCGGGGACTGTGAGCCAGACCCGCCGGCAGCGCCTCGAGGCCGTTTTGCAACAGGGCGATTTCCCTGCTCTGGTCCAAATGGCGGCAACGCAGCGCGGGGTGGTCACCAGCCTCCTCCACTATCTCTTTGACCCCGAAAGCCTTTTATGCTGGCGGGCCATCGAGGGTCTGGGGATCCTGGCCCAAACTCACCCCGGCAAAATCAAACAGATCATCCCCCGCCTGCTGTGGCTGTTGAATGAGGAATCCGGGAGTTTCGGCTGGGGGGCGGCTGCGGTTTTGGGGGAAATCGGCCGGAACAATCTCGACCTCGTGGACGATATTGTCCTCATTATGTTTTCGCTGTTGGACGAAGTGATCGCCCGGCCCCCCATGTTGTGGGGCTTGGCCCGCTTCGGTCAGGTCCATCCCCAGGTAGTGCGTGAAGGGGCCGATAAGATTGTCGCCCTGCTCACTGATCCGGAACCCCTGGTGCGGGCCCATGCCGCCTGGTGTGCGGGGATCATCGCCGCCCCCGCCGCCGGCTCCGCCTTGCAGCGCCTGGGGAGCGACCCCACGCCGGTCAAGCTGTATATCGACGGTGCCCTGCGGCCCGTCACCGTGGGCCAGGTCGCCGGGGAGGCCCTCCAGCGCCTTCAGGCTTAGGAGTCCTGCGGGATTATCCGAGGGCGTCAGTCCTCTGAATTTCATCACGTCAGATAAAGAGAGGAAGACAGACCATGTTGTTAGCAATTTTGACTTTTGTGGCCGGAGTCTATGTCGGATACAAATACCCTCAGCAGGTCCAGAATGTCATGGAATCCGGCAAAAAGATGTTCAACGACATCAAGGACAAGATTAGTAAGAAAAGTCAGTGATGCCCACTGGTTTGCTTACCCGGCCGGCCTGTTCGACCGGCCGGCCGGGCTCCCTTGGGGGTAGCTCGCGGGGAGTGGGCTTCACGGACAAAGCGCCGCCACCGTGGCGTTGCGGCCGGTCTGGCGCCGACGCCGGTACGAAAAGAATTCCTGCTCCCGGCAGCGGGAACAGATGCCGGCAATCTGGATATGCTCCCGCCTCAACCCCCCCTCCCTGAGTTGATCCCGGCTCAGCCGCCACAGGTCAAAATGGTTCGGTCTCACCTGATAGCCCCAGAACGCCTCCGGCAGTTCGTGCCGGTAGTTTTGAAACTCGGCGCAGCAGGGCCCCAGGGAGGGGCTGATGGCGGCTCGCAGGTCCGGGGGGCGGCACCCGAACGTCTGCACTAACCTCCGGACGGCTTGCCCCAGAACATTTTGGACATTGCCCCGCCAGCCGCAGTGGATATTGGCGATGACCCGCCGCCGGGGGTCATACAGCAGCACCGCCTGGCAATCCGCCTGTTTGATCATCAATCCCCATCCCGGCACATCCGTAATCAGAATATCGATGCCCTGGACCTCCCCCGATTCTTGCCGTTCACTCCGGGACGTCAGGACCAGGGCGTTGCCCCCGTGGACCTGGCCGACACTCACCATCTCCGCCAATCCCAGGGCCTCCCGCACTATCCCGCGGTTGTGCCGGACATCGCCCGGTTCGTCCCCCACCGTAAAGCTCAGGTTGAGGGTGTCGAACGGCGGTTGGCTCCTCCCGCCCTGCCGCGTAAAGACCCCGTGGATGATTCCGGGAAACTCGGACAACAGCGGAAAGCGGTAAAACAGCAGGTTGCCCTGCCGTTGGGGGGTGAGCGTTGGCGGGTAAGCTTCTGCGGAGTCGTCGGCGTGCATGGGGCTAAGAACAAAGATAGGGGAAGGGAAGTTCCTTACCCTCCCCCGGTGATTTTCTGGACTGGCTCGCAAGCCTCCCTTGTTCTTAACCTGCCGGGCCTCCTGCTGTCAATGGCGATTGTTGCCCGCGGCGCCCGGCTCGCACGGCCCCGTTCCTAACGGTTGCCTTGGCCTGGTGCCGCCCCCGCCTGCCGGTGGGCTCTCTGGGGTTGTTGCCCGGCCGGCGGGGCCTCCCGCGGGTTTTCCGGAGGAGGCTGGGGGCGGGACGCCGCCGGCGCCGGCGCCGCCGCGGCCTGGACGGGACGCGGCCTCATCTGTTGACTCTGCTGTTGCCGGACTTGCTCCATCTGCCGCTGCATGTGCATTTGCTGTTGCCGGGCCTGTTCCCTTTGCTGCTGCATCTGCTGTTGCCGGGTCTGTTCCCTTTGCTGCTGCATCTGCTGCTGCCGGGCCTGCTCCAGTTGTTGGTGCGCCTGTTGCTGACGCACCTGTTCCAGTTGCCGTTGCTGTTGCCGTTCCCTCGGGGGGCGCGTTTGGGGTTGCTGTTCCAACGGCCGCGGGCGTTCCCGGGTCATCTCCGCCGGCCGTTGATGCGGCTCCGGGACTTGGGCTGCCGCCGGGGCCCCCGCCGGAGACGGTGGGCGCGTCGACGAACCGGTAGCCGGCCGCGGGCGACCCTTGCCGTCGGCAACGCTGGCGGCCGGGGCGGTTCGGCTCCATCTCATCCCGGTCTCGTGCTGTCGGTCTGCCTGTTCCTGGATACGGGGCCGCTCCCGCCGGTTTTCCGGTGCGGCTCCGGCGACCCCGGGGGTCGGCGGCTGGCCGCCGGGCTGTGACGAGCGCCATTGCCCGTCGCTGGCCGGGCGCCCCTGCTCCCGGCCCGGAGTCGTCCACCGGGAGGCGACCCCCTCAGGCGGTCTCTGGCCGGCGGCCGCCCGCGGCGCCGTCGCCGGCCGCGCCGCCACGTCCGGGCGGTTCAGCTGCCGGAGGTCATGCCCCCCGCGCATCTGATGCACGGTCGGGTTGTGGGCGCCCAACACCGGCGTGACCTCCCGCAGGTAGGGCCGTCGCCGGTAAATCTCCTCCGGGGCCACCGCATTGCGCACCTTGGCGAGGTGAACCCGTTCCAAATGCCGGTGTAGGTGGTCCCGGTGGATGCGCGTCACCCGGCAGACATAGTCCACCGGCGGCCCCCAGACGTAACTGGCCCGGGGGGCGTAGCTGGGATAGACGATATTGTTGATGATCGTTGTTTGCCGGTAAATGACCGGGGCGCTGGCCACGGGAGCCAGGTAGCCGGAGTTGTAATAGGAATACCCCGAATCGTAGGGCTGCCCGAAGCCCAGCAGGAATTGCGCCGCCTGCACGAAGAGCCACATCGACGGCTCCAGCATGTTCAGCATCGAGCCCCCCATGCCGCCGTCATCGAGGTAGCCGGGCGGCGGGATGGGAGCCCACCCCACGTAGTCGTTGCTTTCCCGCCAGGCGCAGGTATGGGGGTACCAGGTGCGGCCGGGCACCCACACCCAACCGTGCTGTTGGTGCGGCATCCAGTTGCCGTAATGGTACGTGGCCCACCCCCACGGTTCCTGGGTCTCAAAAATATAGCCCTGCTTGGCGGGCACCCAGCGCCCGTCCGTGTAGGGCCGCCAGTTGCGTTTGACCCCCCGGGGATGCCAGACCGGACCGAATTTGCGGTCTTCCCGCCAGGTGCCATGTTGCGCCAGCTCCTCGTGGAACATGGCGGCGTCGGGGTGCTCGGCGCGGGCCGGCTCCGGCCAGGCCCACCAGGCGCTGATTGCCAGGCAGCAGCCCAGCAGCATCAGGCGCGCAGTCTGTTTCCAGCTTTTCATGATCTGCTCCTCCAGGGTGCCGGGGACTCCCGCCGTGCAGTATCCGGCGGGTCGGCGGCGTTTGCCCCCCCGGCCTCCCGTGCGTAGTTCCCCCCCCACCTGTGCCTACTGCAAAAGCTCTGCCAGGAACCGGCCGTTGATTTTCTGGGCAGGATATTGATATTAAATGGATAAATTGATGAGGCCGGATCGTCCCCCGGGGGGCGCCCTCCGGCTTTCTCTTTTTGAGAGCCAGCCGCTAGCGGCTTCCGGGATCGTTCCCAATTTGAAAAACGATGATGTGGGAGAGGCTGCAGACAGGAGGTCGGCGACCGGCGCGCCGGCTCACCTTACCGGGCCGGGCCGGCGGCTGCCGTCTGGCGGGGGGGTGCCGCGGCCGCGGCGGTTGCATCCGGGGCCGCCCTGATTTATCTTTATTCCCAGAAAAATGAAAAATCCGGCCGGCCGCCTGCGGGTGGCCGGGGCCGGAGGAGAGCACGCCCTATGCCGATCTATGAATACCGTTGCTGCAACTGCGGTGAAGTCTTCGAAAGAATCCAGCTCGGGGCCGGCGAGGCGGTCCGCTGTCCCCGCTGCCGCCACCACGAAGTGGAAAAACTCCTGAGCCCCTGCGCCGTCAAAAGCGTCTGCGAACTCGCCAGCCCCTGAAAGCCCTGATTCCGGGCGGCTGGCAGCCGCCCCCGCAGTTTTCAGATGCCGTCCTCTTCCACCTTGTAGAGCCAGGCCGCCAACAGCAGGATGAGCCCGTCCTCCGCCAGGGCCAGGGGACCCACCGGTTTCGGCGTGAACAGCCCGCAGCCGCAGTCGATCTCCAGCCCCCTCGCCCAGGTCACCGCCAGGACGATGATAAAGACCACCATGAAGAGCATGATGAGTATCAGACAGCTGCGGCGTTTGACCCCCGCGCATAAGAGGCCGCCGCTCACCACCTCCACCCAGGGGACCACGGCCGCCGTCAATCCCGCCAGGGGTTGGGAGAGCAACTGATAGGCCAGTACCGCCCCGGCGAACTCGTAGGGGTTCAGGATCTTTACCCCCCCGGCCACCACAAAGGCGATTCCCAGGAAGAATCGCCCGCCGTAATAAGCCCACTTCTTAGAGGGCGCTGTCCACGGGATAGCCGGCTTCATCCCAGTTTTTAAAACCCCCGACAAACACCTGAATGTTCACAAAACCTTTGTCCTGCAGGAGTTCCGCCACCTTCAGGCTGGCGTGGCAGTCCGTCGTCCCGCAATACACGATGATCCGTTGCTGCTTGTCCACCGGGGCCAGGGCCGGGGGCATCCCCTGCTCCAGGTGCTCCGCGGTGATATTGAGGGCCTTCGGGATGTGGAGCTCCCGGAACTCCCCGGCGGGGCGGGCATCGATAAACAGGGCCTCATGATTCTCAAAGACGGCGTAGGTCTGCGCCAGGTCCAGGGTCTTGATGCTCCGGAACCGCTGCGCCGCCTGGGCCTTTTCCCAGGTCTTGAAGGCGGTCTCCAGCTCTCCCCGGAACCCCAGTCGCACCAGGGGCCACCCCAGGGCCAGCCCCAGCACCAGGGCCAGCTCGAACAGGATCAGCGCCCAGACCAGATCGTGGACGACGCGCCGACGCCGTCGCCCGGTCGCGGTTTCAGCCGCGGGCAGGTCGTTTACCACACCTTCACTCTTTATTCTTTCTCCGGGGCGCTCACAATCTCCACCGCACTGGTGTATTTCTTGCCGTCGAAATGGATCTGCAGGGGGGCGAACCCCTCTTCGTCCCGCGCCCAGCCTTCTTCCCGGGTGTGGTGGAAATACCGCCAGATCCGCCCCTCCTTCAGGTCCGCCATGAAGGTCCGGCCGCCTTCCGCCAGCATCATGAAGCGGCTGCCCTGAATCTTGGCGGTGGCCGCCTTGCCCACCTCCACCTTTTCCCCGCCGCCCGCCGACGCCTCCTGCTTCTTGATGGTCTCCTCCACCTGGCGGCTCACTTCCTGTTGCAGGAGAGGATTATAGAGCCAGAACAGGCTGGCGCCGACGATCCCCAATAACAGGGCCCAGATAAAAGAAAATCCGGTGCTCTTTGCCACGCTGCCTCCTTTGCCCGGCTAACGGAAAAAAATAACCACGGGCCTCCCGGGGCCCTCTTCCCGGCAATCCTGGCTCGCTGCCATGTCCCGTCCGTTTCCCGGGGGCCGCCGGCGTCATCGCTCCGGGGAGCGCCGGGTCACCCCGGCCGCGCCCGCTGAAAACTTCCCCTTCCCCCCCCGGGACTGGTATAATGTGCGTAACTTATTGAAATGCAGTGGGATGATTTTTCTTTTATTATATTTGATGGCTTAGCGCAATCTAAATTTTGAGGTGTCCCTCCATGTCTGCTGTCGGCCCCCTGGAAGCCATCGCCTTCGACCTGGGTAATGTCCTGATTCGCGTCGATCACCTGCAATTCTGCCGTCGCCTGGCGGCCTACACCACCGCCTCACCGGCCGCTATCTTTGACTACGTCTTCGCCGGCCCCCTGGAACCGGAGTACGATACCGGCAGGATCAGCTCGGCGGAATTTCATCGGCGCATCTGCGACCATTTCCGCCTGAGCTTGCCCTTTGACCTCTTCGCCCGTTTCTGGAACGAAATCTTCGCTCCCCTGGAGGGCATGGAGGAGGTGGTCCACCGGCTCCTGCCCCGCTACCCGCTGTTCCTGGTCTCCAACACCAACGCCCTGCACTTTGACTTCATTCAGCAGATGTGTCCCTTTCTGACCAGCTTCCGGGAACTGGTGCTGTCCTACCGGGTGGGCAGCCGCAAACCCGAGCCCGGGATCTATCAGCGCCTGATCCGCGCCGCCGGCTGCCCCCCCACCGCCTGTCTGTTCATCGACGACAAGGCGCCCTTCGTCGCGGCGGCGCGGCGTCACGGCCTGCAGGCCTGGCAGTTTGCCTCGGTGGCGGACCTGCGGGCCCGGCTGACGGCAGGGGGGGTGTGGTAAGACTTGGGGAGGACAGGAGATTGCCGTGATGCTGACACCCGCCGCCGCCCGGGCCTTCACTGAGCGCCCGCGGGCGGCGGTGCTGTGGTTTGATGAGGACGGCCGGGTCGTCCGGGGCCTGGCCCATTACACCTGAGCGGCGCTGACGGCGGCTTAATACACCTTCCCGACGGCCTTGTCCAGCCGCGCCTGGGCCGTCTTGTAATCGTACAGGGCCCGGATGTGCGCCAGGTCCGACTGAAAATACTGCACCTGGGCGTCGGTCACTTCGATGATATTGCCCACCCCGGCCCGGTAGCGGCCATCCGCCAGCCGCCAGTTTTCCTGGGCCGATTCCCGGGCCTTGGCCGTGGACCGGATCCGTTCCGCCGCCGCCTGCACGTCCAGGTAAAACTGCTCCACTTCCTTGTTGACGTTCTGCTGCAAAACCTCATAGTTGGCCTCCGCGGCCCGCAGGTTGGACTTGGCCTGCTGCACGGAATACTTGGTGGCCAGACCCTCGAACAGGGGCATATTCACCCCCACCCCCACGTACCAGCTGTCCACCAGCGGCCTGTCCGCCCCCTGCCAGCCGTAAATCGCCTGGGAGCTCAGCGTGGGGTAATACCCCGACCGGGCCACCCGCACCCCCTGCTTCCCCGCCTCCTGCTGGAACTGGTTCTTCACCAGCTCCGGCCGGGCGGTGAAGGATTGCTCCTTGGCCTCGGCCAGGCTCATTTTCAGGGGCTGGAAGTCCAACCCGCCCTCCACCTCCGAAAACGGCCAGCTCTTCAGACCCAGGGCGGTCATCAGGGTGACCTGGGCCACCTGAAAGCTGTTCTTCGCCGTGATCAGGTCGGATTCGGCGTTATAGAGGTTGGCCTCGGCCTTGGTGACGTCGATGCGGGCCCTCACCCCCACCTTGTAGAACCCCTCCGCCTGGCGCACCAGCTCCCGGTTCAGCCGGACGTTCTCTTCGCTCACCTTGACCGCCGCCTTGGTGGCCAGGTAGCCGTAGTAGGCGGATTTGGCGTCCAGCGCCACCTGTTGCCGGGTGTTGGCCAGGTCCTGGCGGGTCGCCTCAAAATTGGCCTTGGACTGCCCCACCTGCCCCGGCGTTTTGCCGAAGTCATAGATCAGCTGGTTGGCGGCAAACCGGTGGATGTAGAAGTGGCCGGGATTGGTGTTCAGCGTGGCCCCGGCGCTGGTTCCCGACGGCGCCGAGATGCTGCCGGACGGCCCGCCCGACGCCAGCAGGCTGCTCACCGACCCGGTCGTGGCCGACGCCACCGTGGTGCCGTAAAAATAATTGTCGGTGTAGCGCACCTGGGGAAAATAGTTGGCCCGGGAGACCCCGACCTGGGCCTGGGCCGCGGCGACGTTTTCCTTGCTCTCTTTGATGGCCGGATGGTTCTTCAGGGCGATCTCGATTGCCTGGTTCAGGGTCAGCTTGCCCTGCGCCTCGGGAGGCTGCGCCCCTCCCGGCTGCGCCATCGCCGTCAGGACCGCCCACAGTACGCACCACCGCCTCAGGTGTTTTATCATCTGCATACACTGCCCGTGTTTTGTCCAGGTTCTCCCGGGATGCCCCCGCATGGTCTCGCCCCTAGCATACTGACTTTCCGGTCAGAGTCAAGCCTTTTGTACAACCGCCCGCAGCCCCTTCAAAAATTCAACGGTCTGAATTGATAGCGTATTTTCCTCAGGGGGTGGGGCCGCTCCCCTCCTGGCGCCCCCCCGCTCACGGCCACCAGGAATGCCAGTCCGCATACAGGGCCCAGACCTGCCGCCGATATTCCCGTTCCACCTCGTCGCTGACCTTGTACACCAACGCCCCGTGAATGGCGGCATGCTGGACATGGGCGTTTTCCTCCGGCAGGGCCACCACGTGCAGCCGGAAGGAGCCGAACAGAGGGGTCAGCTCCCGCCGCAGCGCCTCCCGCCAGGCGGTCAGTTCCCGGTAATCCCGGGGCGTGTCCAGAAACACCACGCCCAGGTCCAGGTCGCTGCCGGCTTTGGGGGTTACGCTTTCGCCCCGCAGCCACCGCACCCCCGCCTCCTGCTGGGAACCGAAAAAGTAGGCCAGCCCGACTCCCTGGTCTTGAAAAATATTTTTAATTTTTTCAAAAAAGTTCATGGTTTTTTGGCATTAAGCCGATCAAGCAAATGGATCAGTATCTTAAAAATATTATAAATCAATCCGGCGTTCCCCACCACTAGCGGAATATCACCCGGTTTCCGCCTCGGTGGGCTAAAAATCTTGATTCGGGGGAGAGTTATGGTAAAATATCTCCCGGCGTTCCCCACCACTAGCGGAATATCACCCGGTTTCCGCCTCGGTGGGCTAAAAATCTTGATTCGGGGGAGAGTTATGGTAAAATATCTCGATTCAACACAACCGCAAAAGCTTAAGCGCACAAGGAGGATCGGCGTAGTGGGCAATCCCCGCAAAGCTACGGGCGCACTCTATCGCTTCCCCGCCAAAACCGCCGATGACCAGGTGGAACAGGCGGTCCTTGCAGCTCGCCAGGCCCTGCTGCACCTGCAGGCCCCGGAGGGCTACTGGTGGGCCGAGTTGGAGTCCAATGTCACCATCACGGCGGAATATATCCTTCTCCTGCATATCCTGGGGAAGGCCGACCCCGCCCGGATCGCCTCCCTGGTCGCCTATATCCGCCACAAGCAACTGGACAACGGCGGTTGGTCCCTGTGGTACGGCGACCGCGGGGAGCTCAGCACCTCCGTGGAGGCCTACCAGGCCCTCAAGCTGGCCGGCGTCCCGGCCTCCGATCCCGCCATGCAAAAGGCCCGCCTTTTTATCCAAAGCCGCGGCGGCGTCCTCAAGAGCCGGGTCTTCACCCGCATCTTCCTGGCCCTCATGGGTCAGATCAGTTGGGCCGGCATCCCCACCCTGCCGGTGGAATTCGTGCTGGCCCCCCTGTGGAGCGGCCTCAGCATCTACGAGTTGTCCAGCTGGTCCCGGGCCACCATCGTGCCCCTGTCCGTGGTCATGGCCCACCAGCCGGTTTTTCCGGTGCCCCCGGAAAGAGGCGTCTCCGAACTCTTTCTGCCCCAGGAGCACCCCTTTCACGATCATCAGGTTCGCTTCCTGCCCAACGGCCTGAGCATCGACAACTTCTTCGTGTTCATCGACTCGGTGCTGAAGATCTACCAGCGCTGGCCCTACCGCCCTGTCCGCCGCCGCGCCCTCCGGAAGGCCGAGGCCTGGATCCTGGAGCATCAGGAGGACTCCGGCGATTGGGGCGGCATCCAGCCGGCCATGCTCAACTCCATCCTGGCCCTCCATTGCCTGGGCTACTCCGCCGAGCACCCTGTCATCCAGCGGGGTCTGGCGGCCCTGGAATTCTTCTGCCTTCAGGAGGGCGACCGCCGCTGGCTCCAGTCCTGCATCTCGCCGGTGTGGGATACCGCCTTGGCCGTCCGGGCCCTGGTGGCCGCCGGCCTGGAACCCTCCCACCCCGCCTTGGCCCGGGCCGGCGACTGGCTGCTCACCCAACAGATCTTTCAACTCGGCGACTGGTCCGCCAAGAATCCCTACCTCCCCTCCGGCGGCTGGGCCTTCGAATTCGTCAACAACTGGTACCCCGACATTGACGACAGCGCCGTGGTCCTTATGGCCCTCAAAGAAGGGCTGGAAAATCTCGACCAACACCGGACCGCCATCCGCCGCGGCCTCGACTGGACCGCCGGCATGCAGTCCAAAAACGGGGGCTACGCCGCCTTCGACACCGACAACACCAAGGAGTGGCTCAACCACATCCCCTTCGCCGATCTCAAGGCCCTCATCGACCCCCCCACCGAAGACGTCACCGCCCGCGTCCTGGAAATGTTGGGCGCGTACGGGTATAATCTGAGTCATCCCCCCGCCGCCCGGGCCTACCGTTACCTGCGGGACGCCCAGCAGTCCGACGGCTCCTGGTGGGGACGCTGGGGGGTGAATTACATCTACGGCACCTGGAGCGTTCTCATGGGGCTGGCCTGCATCGGCGAGGATATGGCCCAACCTTACGTGCGCCAGGCCGTCAACTGGCTCAGGGCCCACCAGAACCCCGACGGCGGCTGGGGCGAGGCTTGCTCCTCTTATCGCTACCCCGAACAGCGGGGCCAGGGCGACAGCACCGCCTCCCAGACCGCCTGGGCCGTCATGGGCCTGCTGGCCGCCGGCGACGCCGACAGCCCCGAACTCCAGCGCGGCGTTGACTACCTGGTCCGCACCCAGAGGCCCGACGGCCGCTGGGACGAGGAATTTTTCACCGGCACCGGTTTTCCCCAGCATTTTATGATCCGTTACCATCTCTATCGCGACTGTTTCCCCTGTATGGCCCTGGGGATGTACCTCCAGCGCCGCCCCCGGGGCGCCCGTGAGTAAGACCCTGGTCACCGGCGGCACCGGCTTCGTGGGCCGCGCCGTGGTCGTCGAACTGCTGGCCGACGGCCGCCAGGTCCGCGTCCTGGCCCGCCGCCCTGACCATCCCGCCCTGGCCGGCCTCCCGGTGGAGGTGGCCCTGGGCGACCTCACCCGCCCCGAATCCCTGCCGCCGGCCCTGGCGGGCTGCTCCCGCCTCTTCCACGTGGCCGCCGATTACCGCCTCTGGGTTCCCGACCCCGCCGCCATGTACGCCGTCAACGTCGACGGCACCCGGCATCTCCTCCGGGCCGCGGCCGCCGCCGGCGTGGAGCGGGTCGTCTACACCAGCACCGTGGGCGCCCTGGGAAACCCCGGCAACGGCGTCCCCGGCGCCGAAGACACCCCCGTGACCCTGGCCGACATGGTGGGCCACTACAAGCGCTCCAAGTTCCTGGCCGAACAGGTGGCCCTGGAGTTCGCCGCCCAGGGCCTGCCGGTGGTGGTGGTCAACCCCAGCACCCCGGTGGGCCCCTGGGATTACCGCCCCACGCCCACCGGCCAGATGATCGTCGATTTCCTCTGCGGCCGCATGCCCGCCTATCTGGACACCGGCCTCAACCTGGTCCACGTGCGCGATGTCGCCCGGGGCCATCTCCTGGCCGCGGACCGCGGCCGCCCCGGGGAAAAGTATATCCTGGGCTGCCAGGACCTCACCCTCTCCGACATCCTGCGCCTCCTGGGCGACATCAGCGGCCGGCCCGCCCCCCGGGTGCGCCTGCCCTATTACCCCATTCTCTGCCTGGCCGGGGTCAGCGAATTCTGGGCCACCTGGATCAGCGGCCGCCCCCCCCGCATTCCCCTCACCGCGGTGCGCATGGCCCGGAAAAAGATGTTCTTCGATCCCTCCAAGGCCGTCCGGGAGCTGGGTCTGCCCCAAACTCCCGTGCGTCAGGCCCTTAGCGACGCCGTGGACTGGTTCGCCGCCCACGGCTACCTCAAGGAGAAGTAACGTGCGATTCCCCCTGAGCCTGGACGTCTCCCTCACCTCCTACCTCGTCCGCCAACGGCTCCGGCGTCGGGAGAAATTCCCCCTGGTGCTCATGCTGGAGCCCACCCATCTGTGCAATCTGACCTGTCGCGGCTGCGGCCGTATCCAGGAATACCGCGACACCCTGAGTCAGATGATGCCCCTGGAGGAGTGCCTCCAGGCCGTGGACGATTGCGGCGCCCCGGTGGTCACCATCACCGGTGGCGAGCCCCTGCTCTATCCCCCCGTCTTCGAGCTCGTCCAGGAACTCATCCGCCGCAAAAAGCACCTCTACTTCTGCACCAACGGCCTGCTTCTGGAAAAATCCCTCGACCGCCTGCCGGTCTCCACCTACCTCTCCCTCAGCGTCCATCTGGACGGCCTGGCCCCCACCCACGACCAGATCATCGGCCGGCCCGGCGTCTTCGCCCAGGCCATCCGGGCCATCAAGGCCGCCAAGGAGCGGGGCTTCCAGGTCTGCACCAACACCACCATCTATAAAGAGACCGATATCGACGAGATCGAAATCCTCTTCGCCTATCTCACCCAGTTGGACATCAACGGCCTCCTGGTGGCCCCGGCCTACAGCTTCGATGCCGTCAACCCCGACATGTTCCTCACCAAGGCCGAAATCAAGGAAAAGTTCACCCGACTGGTGGACCGCGGCCGGAATTTCAAATTCTACAGCTCTCCCCTCTATCTGAAGTTCCTGCGGGGCGAGCGTCATTATGAATGTACCCCCTGGGCCAACCCCACTTTCAATCCCCGCGGCTGGCGCTCCCCTTGCTATCAGCTGGCCGACACCCACTATCCCACGTTCGCCGAATTCATGGAGCGCACTGTCTGGGATAACTACGGCGTCGGTCGGGACCCCCGCTGCGCCCAATGCATGATGCACTCCGGCTTCGAGCCCACGGTCGTCCGCACCCTCGGCCGCAACCTCAAAGACCTCTGGGAAATGCTCCGCTGGAACCTGTCCTGAAGGTGCAAGTGAAAGGCTGTGCATGCGCGGGAGGTTTTGCCCGACTCTCATCCTCTTTGTTTGTCTTTGCCTCCTGGGGGGGCTGGGCTGCACCATGCACCTCCCGGCCGCTCTCCTGCCCGAGCCTCTGCCGGTGCAGCGCCAGGACGGCCAGGTGGAAAGCACCCTCTTTCCCCTGCCGGTGATGGCCACCGATCCCAATAGCGGCACCGATTACGGGATGCTGCCGGTCTGGCTCTTTCCCCGGGACGACAAGGCCATCGGCCTCATTCTGGCCCCCTCCGTCGTCTATAACGACCTGGACAAGGCCAGTTTCGCCTTCCGCCTGCTGGCCTACCCCGCGGAAAACCGCCAGTACCGCCTCATCGCCCAAAAGTCCACCGGCACCAACTCCTTTCTCGAATTCGCCTACGCCCGGGAGACCCGCCAGGCCCAGGATTGGGGCTATGAGGTGGGCGCCTATTACGACTCCGACATCTCCCCCCGGTTTTTCGGCTTCGGCAACCTCAGCAGCGAGGACAGTGAAACCAGTTACACCTACCGCCGCAAGGTCGCCCAGGCCGCCCTCAGCTACCGGCTCACCGATCACCTGGAGGCAACCTGGTCCGAAAACCTGCGCTCCACCCATCTGAGCGATAAGCACCTCCCCAGCCTGCCGTCCACCGCCACCGTCTTTCCCGTGGCCTTTGCCGACCGCCGCACCACCGTCTTCGTCCATCGCCTCACCCTCAGCTACGATACCCGGGACATCAAGGAAACGCCCACCTGCGGGCTGCTGGCCCGGGCCTACGGCGAAACCTCCCTCAAGACCCTGGGCGCCGACGCCTCCTTTGACCGGGTGGGCGTCGAATTCCGGGCCTTCCAGCCCTGGGACGCCGACCACCGCTTTGTCACCGCCATCCACCTCGCCGGCGAATTTCTCACCCGGCAGCAGGACACCCCCTTCTACGAATGGCCTTCCCTGGGCGGTTTTTTCAGCAACCGGGGCTTCGGCGCCGACCGCTTCATCGACCGCAACTTCGTGGCCTTCACCCTGGAGCAGCGCTTCGACGTCTACCGCCTGCACCTCTATAACGTCGAGACCCATCTGGAAATCGCCCCCTTCATCGACGTCGGCAAGGTCTTCCCCACCTTCGGTCGGTTCAATCTCCGCCGCCTGCATCCCGCCGGCGGCCTGGCGGTGCGGGCCGTGGTGCGTCCCCAGGTGGTGGGTCACATCGAATTCGGCGTCGGCGGCGAAGGCAACGCCATCTTCATGGGCCTGGGGTACCCCTTTTGAACCCGCGCCCCGCCTCCCTGGCCGCCCCCCTCAGTCTGCTGCTCTTGGGACTGGCCATCTTCCTTCTCACCCTGGGGAAGCTCCCCCTCATCCGGGGCGAGGCCATGTATGCCCTCATTCCCGCCGACATGCTGGCCCGGGGCGATTGGCTCACCCCTTACCTCAACGACGCCCGCTATCTGGACAAGCCCCCCGTGTTCTACTGGCTCGTCATGGCCTTCTATCAAATCTTCGGCGTCTCCGACGCCAGCGCCCGCCTGGCCGTCTTCGCCATCGGCCTGGGAGAGGTCCTGGCCGTCTTTCTCATCGGTCGCCGCTTGTTCTCTCTCCGCGCCGGCTGGCTCAGCGGTCTTGTTTTGCTTACCAGCATCGGCTTCTTCACCCTGCACGAACAGCTCTTCACCGACCACCTCATCACCCTGACCCTGGTCTGGTCTGTCTATTTCCTGCTGTGCTGGCAGGCCCGCCCCCGCCTCCGCTTCGTCCTGGCCTTCCAGCTCTGCCTGGCCGCCGGTCTGCTCAGCAAGGGCCTGGTGGGCCTGTTTTTCCCCCTGGCGGTGGGCGGCGTGTATCTCCTGGCCACCCGGGATTGGCGGCTGTTCCGTTTTTTCCTGCATCCCGCCGGTCTGGCCTTTTTCGTCCTCCTGGCCGCCCCCTGGTTCGTGGTCATGACCCTGCGCCACCCCGGCTTCTTCGAGTTTCACGTCCTCAACGAGCAGATCCTCCGCTTCCTGGGCAAACGCCACCCCCCCGACATCATCACCTTCCCCATCCTCGGTTTCTGGCTCTTCGTGGTCGTCTGGCTGATGCCCTGGGCCGCCTTCCTGCCCGCCGCCCTCGCCTCGTTCTGGCCGCGGCCCTCCACCCCGGCGTCGGCTCGCCCCGGCCGCCTCCTGGTGCTCATCTGGGCCGGAGTGGTGCTCATCTTCTTTTCGCTGTCCTCCCTGCGCATCGAATATTACAGCCTGCCCGCCTTTCCGGCCCTGGCCCTCATTCTGGGCTGGCGCTTCGATCTCTACCTCAGCCGTCCCCGGGATCGGGCCGTGCAGTGCAGCCTGCTGGTCTTCGCCGTGCTGATGGTCGCCCTCCTGGCCTTGCCGCCGGTCCTGGAAAGCCTCTCCGCCGGCAACCGCCGGGAGTTCCTCACCATCTTCGGCGAACTGGAGCCCGTCGTCCGCCGGGCCCGCTTCTGGCTCCCGGCCTTGGGTTTAACTGCCGCCCTCTTGGGCTGGTGGGGGCGGCCCCGCCTCTGCCTCGCCGGCCTCGCCGCCACCGCCGCCGCCGTGCTCTTCTTTACCTTCCAGTGCCTGCAGTTGGTGAACGCCTCCCTCACCGACCGGCCCTTCGGGGTTTGGCTGGCCGACCGGGCCGCCCCCGGCGACCTCGTCGTCATGGAGGCCCTGGAGGAGTTCGAATACGCCGCCAGCCTCAGGTTTTACGGGGCCCCCCCCGTGCTCCTGGTGCAGCGCCGGGGGCTGCCGGCCTTCGGCTTTCCCCTGCGGCCGGAGGAAAATTTCATTATTTCCCCGGAAACCTTGCGTCAGCTCTGGGAGGGCCCCCGGCGGGTCTTTCTCCTGGTCGATGACCACCAGCCCCTGGAGGATTACCTGCAGCATGGCCACGTCATGCTGGCGGCCCACGCCAAACGCCTTCTCAGCAACCGTCCCGGCCCCTGAAAAAAAAGCGCTTGCGCCGCCTCCCCCGCGGTCTTAAGTTCTAATCATTCGTGGCTGCCGGGCGGGCGGGTGCCAAGGGCCGCCGGCCTTGCCCTCTGCCCCCGCCGGCCATGGTATCTAGCCGGTATTGCCCCGGTTGCCTGGCAGTGCGTAACCCGTTGCTGGGGCTGACAGCCTGCCGTTGACCACCGAACGCTTGCATAAGGATTTCCATGTTCCCCCTGCGCGATAACATCCCCTCCACCCGCCGCCCCCTGGTCAATTACATCCTCATCGTCCTCAACGGCGTCGTCTTCCTCCTGATGATCGCCGCCGGACCTCATCTCCAGCAGTTCATCACCGTCTTCGGCTTCATTCCGGCCCGGTTCATGGCCGTCTGGCACTTCTACCCGGACAACTACCTGGCCCTCTATCTGCCCCTGTTCACCACCATGTTCATGCACGGCGGCTGGCTCCACCTCATCGTCAACATGTGGTCTCTGTGGATCTTCGGCGACAACGTCGAGGACGTCCTGGGCCACTTCCGTTTCCTGTTGCTGTATCTGGCCTCCGGCTTGGCCGGCAGCCTGCTGCACCTCTACTTTACCCCGCATTCCTGGATTCCCGTGGTGGGCGCCAGCGGCGCCATCGCCGGCGTCATGGGGGCCTATCTCTTCCTCTTCCCCCGCTCCCGCATCCTGGTGCTCCTGCCCTTCTTTTTTATCCTTCCCCTGGTGGAGGTCCCGGCCCCCGTCTTTCTGCTGATCTGGTTCGTGTTGCAGTTCTTCAGCGGCGCCTTCTCCGTTTTGGGCCACCGCGCCGCCGAAGGCGGCGTGGCCTTCTGGGCCCACGTGGGCGGCTTCGTCGCCGGGGTCCTGCTGATTGTCCTGTTGGCCGCCGCCCGGGTCCAGAACCCCTTTAAGGCCCAACGCTGAATTGGCCCGCCGGCCGCCGGCGATTCGATGAGGAACAAGACCCATGACCGACCT
The DNA here is from genome assembly GCA_964428565.1 of uncultured Desulfobacterales bacterium. Classification (GTDB taxonomy): domain Bacteria; phylum Desulfobacterota; class Desulfobaccia; order Desulfobaccales; family Desulfobaccaceae; genus CAYRYV01. Next base: position 28,207 of record CAYRYV010000038.1, read on the forward strand.
TCATTCACCTCATTTCGCCCCGCCGTTGTCTCCCGATGCTTATGCCCGCTGTTTCCAGACCTTCAGGCGGGTGTCCTCGGAATGGCGTTCCATGCTTCATTGGGTGCGGGATCGGTTGGTGCGCCGCCTCCCCCGTCAGGAAAGCTTCGCCATCCTCAGCGTCGGCACCGGCAGCGGCGACTTCGACTTCCAGTTCATCAGGCTCATCCGCGCGAAGGTTAAAGACCTGCACTACGTGGCCGAAGAGCCCAACAAGGTCTTTTCCCGGCGCCTGCAGACCTGGGTCTGCGCCCACCATTTCCGCCATGTCCAGTTCGACCTCGAGCCCGTCCCCTTTGAAGACCTGCACGCCCCCGGTCAGTTCGACCTGGTTCACTTCAGCCATGTCCTGTATTACCTCCCCGACCGGGCCGCGGCCCTCTCCCACGCCCTGGAACTCATCCACGACGACGGCCAGGTCCTCATCTTTCACCAGACCCCCCGGGGGATTCATCAGCTCCAGCGCCGCTTCCTCGCCGCGGTCAAGGGCGATGACCGGGAGATGTTCTCCAGCCTCGACCTTCAGGAACTCCTGGACCGGCGGCAGATCTTCTATCGCCTGGAGGTCATTCCGGCCCGGGTGGAAGTCACCGAATGTTTCCAGCCCGGTTCCGCCGCCGGCGACGACCTCCTGAGCTTTTTCCTGGAAAGCGACCTCAGGGGGGTGGCGCCCCCGCGGAAACAACCGATCCTGGATTACCTCCGGGAAATTTCCTTTGCCGAGGGGAATCGTACCTTCCTGTACCACCCCGTGGCCGTTTTTTCCGTATACCGCCGGCTCCCCGACGCTCCCTGAGGACCCCGGCGGCCCCGCCGCGGCCGCCGGGGTGCGATCCCCGGCCGTTGCTTTTTCTATTGACAATATTTTTTTTATGGATAATATTTATCTACAAGTAATTATTTTACGATGTCGGGGATGCCCATGGCCGAGGCCAACCACCGCCTGGAGCGTATGCTGCAGGTGCTCAAAGACAAAGGACAGCGCCTGACCCCGCAGCGTCTCGCCATCCTCAAAATCCTGGCCCAGGATGACCGGCATCCCGGTATCGAAGAGATCTACGAGGCCCTCCATGAAGATTTCCCCACCTCCAGCCTGGCCACGGTCTATAAGACCATCCATCTGCTGGAGGAAAACCGGGAAATCCTGGAGCTCAATTTCTCCGGCCTGGGTAAACGCTACGACGGCTATCGCCCTTACCCTCACCCCCATGCCGTCTGTACCGCCTGCGGGCGCATCATGGAATCCGGCGACCTCGAACTCGACCCTCTGACCACCGAAGTCGCCCGCCGCACCGGCTACCGCATCACCCATCATCAACTCAATTTTTACGGGCTCTGCCCCGCCTGCCAACAGGCGAAGAAATAAGGGAATTTTTTTTGGGCTGACAAGAAAAAAATTATTAACAAATAATCGTTTTAACGAAAGGAGGCGTACGTGTCTGACAATAAGAAAACCCCGGTAATGGGATCCACCGTCCATGGCGGCAGGTCGATCCGGGACTGGTGGCCGAACCAGTTGAACCTCAAGATCCTGCATCAGAACTCCCCCTTGAGCAATCCCCTGGGCAAGGACTTCAACTACGCTGAGGAATTCAAAAAACTCGACCTGAAGGCCGTCAAGCAGGACCTCTATGCCTTGATGACCGACTCCCAGGACTGGTGGCCGGCGGACTGGGGTCACTACGGGGGGCTCTTCATCCGGATGGCCTGGCACCTCGCCGGCACCTACCGCATCGGCGACGGCCGCGGCGGCGCGGGAGCCGGCCTCCAACGCTTTGCCCCGGTCAACAGCTGGCCCGACAATGTCAACCTCGACAAGGCCCGCCGGCTGCTCTGGCCCGTCAAGCAGAAATACGGCCGCCGGCTCTCCTGGGCCGATCTCATGATCCTCGCCGGCAACTGCGCCATCGAGTCGATGGGGTTGCCGACCTTCGGCTTCGGCGGCGGCCGCGCCGACGTCTGGGAACCCCAGGAGGACATCTACTGGGGCGCCGAAGAGGAATGGCTGGCTACCAGCGACAAGCCCAAAAGCCGTTACTCCGGCGACCGGGATCTGGAAAACCCCCTGGCCGCCGTCCAGATGGGCCTCATCTACGTCAACCCCGAAGGGCCGGACGGCAACCCGGATCCGGTGGCCTCCGGCCGTGACGTGCGCGAGACCTTCGCGCGCATGGGCATGAACGACGAAGAGACCGTGGCCCTCGTCGCCGGCGGCCATACCTTCGGCAAATGCCACGGCGCCGGCCCGGCCTCCCATGTGGGGCCCGAACCCGAAGCCGCCCCCCTCGAGGAGCAGGGACTCGGCTGGCAGAGCAGCTTCGGCACCGGCAAAGGCGGCGATACCATCAGCAGCGGCATCGAGGGCGCCTGGAAGCCGAAACCCACCACCTGGGACATGGGCTATCTGAAGGTGCTGTTCAAATACGAGTGGGAGCTGGTCAAGAGCCCCGCCGGCGCTCATCAGTGGCTGGCCAGGGACGTGGCCCCGGAGGACATGATCGTTGACGCCCACGACCCCTCGAAAAAGCACCGGCCCATGATGACCACCGCCGACCTCTCCCTGCGCTTCGACCCCATCTACGAGCCCATCGCCCGGCGCTACCTCGAGAACCCCGCACAGTTCGCCGACGCCTTCGCCCGGGCCTGGTTCAAGCTGGTCCACCGCGACATGGGCCCCCGCTCCCGCTATCTCGGCCCGGAAGTCCCGGCCGAGGAACTGATCTGGCAGGACCCGGTGCCCGCCGTCGATCATAAACTCATCGACGCGGCGGACATCGCCGCCCTCAAGGGCAAGATCCTGGCCGCGGGCCTGTCCATCCCGGAACTGGTCTATACCGCCTGGGCCTCGGCCGCCACCTTCCGCGGCTCCGACAAACGCGGCGGGGCCAACGGCGCCCGTATCCGCCTGGCGCCGCAGCAGGATTGGCAGGTCAACCAGCCGGCCCAACTGGCGAAGGTCCTCAAAGCCCTGGAGGCCATCCACCAGGAGTTCAACCGCGCCCAGTCCGGCGGCAAGCAGGTGTCCCTGGCCGACCTCATCGTCCTGGGCGGCTGCGCCGCGGTCGAAAAAGCCGCGCACAATGCCGGTCACGCGGTGACCGTGCCCTTCTCGCCGGGGCGCACGGATGCCTCGCCGGAGCAAACCGACGTGAAGTCGTTCGCCGTCCTCGAGCCGGTGGCCGACGGCTTCCGTAACTACCTCAAGGCCAAATACGCCGTCTCCGCCGAGGCGCTGCTGGTCGATCGAGCGCAACTGCTGACGCTGACCGCCCCGGAAATGACGGTCCTCATCGGCGGCCTGCGCGTCCTGAACGCCAACTACGGACAGTCCCCCCACGGCGTCTTCACCACGCGGCCGGAAACGCTCACCAACGACTTCTTCGTGAATCTGCTCGACATGCGCACGGCGTGGCAGGCAACGGCAGACGAAAACGTGTTCGAGGGTCGTGATCGCGCCACGGGCGCCCTCAAGTGGACCGGCACCCGGGTCGACCTCGTCTTCGGCTCGAATTCCCAGCTCCGGGCCGTCGCCGAAGTCTACGCTTGTGCGGACTCTCCGGAGAAGTTCGTGCACGACTTTGTCGCCGCCTGGCACAAGGTCATGAACCTGGACCGCTTCGACCTCGCCTGAGCGGAGCATAAACGGCGCCCGGCCGCCCCGACCCCGGCGGAACACGCCGGGGCCGGCGCCGGCACGTGATGTTTACCGGGGGGCGCGGGAAACTCGCGCTCCCCTGGCAATAATTTTGTGCATATTACCTTTTCCTCCCGGAGGACTTAAGTTATCAACATACTTTCACCGGGAGCGTGAGACCGCCCGGCCGCCGGCCGGGTGCCAGGGCCCTTGAGGCAACCGCCTCATCAGCGTCTTCTCTTATTACCACCGCCGGGCAGAAAAACACCTAACCCGAAAACCGCGCCGTTTCTTTGCGCTGACAGCTGAGCGCTTATGGCTGACGGCCATAAGCTAACTTATTCCACCAAGGAGGCGAACCGATGAAGAAACTGTGGCACTGGTCGCTGGGGGTTGCCGTCCTGACCCCGCTGGCATTCGGACTGTGGCTGGGCACGGGACCTGCTGCGGCCGCCAAGGAAAAGGCGGCGGAAAAGCCCGCCAGCCCGCCTTCCAGTTATTCCCCGGTGGTGAGCAAGGAGCCCTTCGCCACCACCATGGACCGCATGAAAAAGGAAAAACCCCAGGTCATGCAGCGCCAGCTGGATCTGCTCAAAAGCCGCTATGACCTCGACAACAAGCCCGCCAAAGGCGTCACCATGAGCCGCGGCAAGGCCGTCCAGGAAGGCGTCCGCGTCAAGCTGCCCGCCGGCCAGACCTGGGACCAGCTGGCCGCCATGCCCCCCGAGGACATCAAGGACAAGGGCCTGTGGCCCGCCGGCTTCCTGCCTCTGCCCCACCCCAACCATCCTGAAGGCGGGATGCTCTTTCCCAAGTTCCACATCGACGAGATCAAAAAGCAGGAAGGCCGGGATCTCACCCGCTTCGACCTGGATTTCGACCTCCCGGACCACTTCCTGCCGGATTTCCCCCCGGCCATCTTTCTCACCACCCGCCCGGACCTGGGCGACGTCAGCCAGGGCAAGGTCGTCACCCTGATGAACTACTACGACCTGTTCAACGGCATCCTCAATCCCAAACAGCTCGAGGGCCTGCGCCTGTTGGTGACGCCCTTCCCCCAGCAGCAGTTCAACCAGACCGAGGACCGGCGCTCTGAACTGCCCAGCCGCGGCGTCACCTGCTTCGACTGCCACGTCAACGGCCACTCCAACGCCGCCACCCATCTGGTGGGCGACATCCGGCCCCAGGAGTTCCGCCACCGCCTCGACATCCCGACGCTGCGTGGCGTCAACATCCAACGCCTCTTCGGCTCCCAGCGGGCCCTGAAGAGCATCGAGGACTTCACCGAATTCGAGCAGCGGGCCGCCTACTTTGACGGCGACCCCGTCATCGGCACCAAAAAAGGGATCAACATCCTCGACCGGGGCCATCAGGTGCACGCCATGGCGGAATTTCAGGCCATCCTGGACTTCCCCCCGGCCCCTAAACTCGACATCTACGGCAAACTTGACCCCAAGAAGGCCACCGAAGCCGAACTCCGGGGCCAGGACATCTTCATGAACAAGGGCCAGTGCGCCGTCTGCCACGTGCCCCCTTACTACACCGACAACCTGATGCACAACCTCAAGACCGAACGCTTCTTCAAGCCCCAGATGGTCAACGGCCGCATGGCCAACCAGGACGGTCCCATCAAGACCTTCCCCCTGCGCGGCATCAAGGATTCGCCCCCCTATCTGCATGACGGGCGCCTCCTGACCCTGGAGGATACGGTGGAATTCTTCAACCTGGTCCAGGGCCTGAAGCTCAGCGACCAGGAAAAGAAAGACCTGGTGGCCTTCCTCCGGGTCCTGTAACTCCGGCAGGCCGACCGGCATCCGGCGTCTGCGTAATTACTTGTGCTTTGTATACCGGCGGGGGAGGGCAGGGCAGCCTGGCGCCCTCACCCTCCCCCCGCCGCCCGCGGTCCCCCCCGTACCGCCCCCCGGTACACCTCGCCCCCCGCGTGGCCCCGACCACGTGTTGTCGGGGTGGCGTAGCCACAGGAGTTTTTTCTTTCCTTTCCCCACGGTTACCTGGGGAGCCCCCTTCCCCCCCCGGCCCCCGTACCCGCCCGGGTCCACCAAGTCGCCATAACTCTGAACTCTGAACTCTGAACTACGAACTACGAACTACGAACTCTTTTTGTGACATGTGTCTCATCTGTTCTGGAAAAATGTCTGGTTTCCTTTATACTGGTGACCATG
>CAYRYV010000039.1:0-31788 GCA_964428565.1 uncultured Desulfobacterales bacterium
ATCAACAACCTTGGAACCCCGCTCCTATCACCCCTTGACAGGGAAGACAGTCGCTATTAGTTTGGAAAAAATCTGAAAATAATAGACTTAGGATTGGAGTGCGAGCTATTGAATTTATTGCAAGCTATCGAATTTCTCCTGAAAAAATCCTTATTGATAGACTTGCAGGTGAGCTTATTGTTAATAAAACCTCAGATGGTGTCATGATCTGGAGTGAACTCTATAATTTGGTAGCAAAGATCGAGAAGTTAATCGATGCATCTTCTGGACTTCTAAAATATATTGCGGAAACAATTAATAAAGATATCAAGTTTGCCGCACCTGTTATTTCTTCAATTAAGTTTAGCTCCCCGGGTCAACTTGTAATAAATATAGATATTGCAATCGTTGGACTAATTATCTTCCTAATAACAAAACTACAGCTTTGGAGGCTAGAAAAAGAACGGTACAAGGAAGAAACAAGAGCGTTAAAATTGAATAATGACATGCGCGAAATTGAGATAGCAAGGAAAGCAATTAAACATGAAAAAGCATCTGAATATATAACCAAGCAATTATTGGATGAAATTATTCCTTCGATAAAAAAAGCCTTGAATACTGACAGCCTTCCTTCTACCCTTTTTGAACCCGGTAGCTTAGAGAATGGAATGCTGAATGAACGTCTTCTCCCTGCAGCAGCGGAATTGGCTGCTGGTGATGATCCAGATATTGTGGTTAAAGTAAATGAATGAATGGAAAGCAAGATAGCTTTTCCTTTTTATAAAAAGAAGAGTAGAGAAAAATAGACAAGGCTCCCCGGAGCTGCCCTACCGCCTCATTCAGCTTTACACCTTTGCCGGGGAGGTGGTCCTGGACCCCTTCATGGGCAGCGGCGCCACCGCCCTGGCCGCGGTCACGGCTGGCCGGCGCCATGTAGGATATGAGACGGAGCCGGCGTATGTGGAGCTGACCCGGCGGCGGTTGGAGGGCTGCCGCCACCCCGGCGACCGTATGTGAACCCCGGTGGTCAGTCCGGGGCTTCCCGTCTTTTACATATAGGGCGTAGTCCAGGAACGCCAGAAATATTAACAGCCACAGAAAAATAAGTTGACAGAATTTTAAAAATTCACTATGTAACGTTTATAAAAGCAAACGCCTCTTTAGTTTTCCTTTTTCAATGTTTAAAAGTTTGAACGCGGCGGCGACATCTGATTGGCGGGCTTGAATCGCCAGCCTTGCTGTCAGCACTCCGAGCGAAGAGGGTATGTCATGCCTTTCCACGGATGGAAAGGAGGAGTGAGCGCATTCGAGCCCGCCCCTTTTCTAGCGCCGGGGGCTTCCCCAGCATGTTCCCGCGCCCGGCGGGGGAAAAGCAGCCTTGATCAATGCAGTGAAATATTTTTGGGGCGATTGGCGTCACCGCCTTCCCTACCGGCGCTACCGGGAGCAGGAGGACCGCCGGCGACGGCTGCGGGCTCAATTCCTGGCCGGCCTCACCCTCCTGAGCGGATCCCTTTACCTGCTGTGGCTGGCGCACCAAGCCGTTAGCCAGGCGGACCTGCCGGCCTACCTCTTTTTCCTGGCCGAAGGCCTGGCGCTGGCCCTGCTTTTCACCCTGAGCGTCGATGTCTCCCGGCGGCGGTATCACCGGCCCGACGGCCTGCCCGGCGGCGCGCAGCCGACCGTGGATGTGATGGTGACCTGCTGCGGGGAATCCCTGGAAGTCATCCGCACCACCCTGACGGCCGTCAAGCATCTCGACTACCAACCGCTGACGGTTTACGTACTGGACGACGCCGGCTCCCCGGCGGTGGCCTTGCTGGCCGAATCCCTGGGATTCCAGTACCATTCCCGCCGCCAAGCGGGTGTGCCGCTCAGCGACAGCAAGAGCGGCAATCTCAACTTCGGTCTGTCGGTGAGCGGCGGGGAAATCATCCTGGTGTTGGACGCCGACCAGGTTCCCCAGCCCGAGCTCATCTCCCGGATGATCGGGTTTTTCCAGCTGCCGCAGGTGGCCTACGTGCAAAGCCAGCAGAGTTTCTGGCTGCCGGACAACGATCCGTTTTTCAACCGCGACGCCATCTTTTACGAGACCCTGCAGCCCAGCAACGATGAGGTCAACGCCGTGGTCTCCTGCGGTTCCGGGGTGCTTTATCGCCGCCGCGCCCTCATGGACGTCGGCGGCTTTCTCACCTGGAACCTGGTGGAGGACCTGACTACCTCCTACGAACTTCTCAGCCGGGGCTGGAAGGGGATTTATTTTCCCTACATCCTGTCCCGGGGCCTGGCCCCCCAGACCTTTCGCGACGTGTGCCGGCAGCGGTTCCAGTGGTGTCTGGACACCATGCGCCTGTTTTTCTGGGACAACCCGATCTTTAAACCGGGCCTCAGCACCGCGCAACGGCTGCACTTTCTCATCGTGATGTTCTCGTACCTGTTCAGCGGCCTGGTGTTGCCCGTCTTTTATCTCGTGCCCTTATACAGCTATTGTTTCGGCAAGTCCTTTCTTGCCGGCCAGGAATGGCACTACGGGTTGTTACGGGGCGTTTATCTGGTTCTGACCATCCTGGCCTTCCGCTATCTGTTTTTCGGGCAGAACGCCCTGAAGCAGTTCAAGGTGTTGTGCGGGCTCTTCCCGGTATATGCGGTGGCCATTTTCTCGGCCCTGTGGTATTATCCGGGGCACAAACCGGTCTATCAGGTCAACAATCGGGCCCGCCGGACGGTCACCCGCAACTGGCCCTGGTTCCTGCCCCATTTTGCGCTTATCGCCCTGCATCTGACATTGCCTTTCCTGTCATTGCACTATGAGTGGGCCACCCCCCGCTTGATCGCCATGAATTCCCTCTTTTCCGCCTTTACCCTTTGGGTTTTGGGCGAGACCGTGTTTTTAGGCTTGAGTCGGCCCCAGTGGCGCCCAGCCATGGATCCCCGTTTCGTATATGGATTTAAGAGCTGATGCGCTGGTTGTGGATAATCGGCATCGGGGTGTTCCTGGGTGCGCTTTTCTGGTTTATCCAGGCCAAGGATCCCTATTTCCGGTATTCCGGCCCGGCTCTGTTGGCAAAGGCGCAGGAAGCCCTGGAGCAACGGGAGCCGGGGCGGGCGCTGGAGCTGGCCCGCCGGGCGGTCCAGCGGGATCCCGGGAACGCGGCCTATCAGACATTTGTGGGCTGGCGCTATCTGGATCTGGGGCAGCCGGAAGCCGCCAAAAAAATCTTCCAGGAGGCCCTGAGCCGGCAACCGGGAGCGGCCGACGCCCTCAAAGGGCTGGCCCAGGCGGAGGAGCGGCTGGGTAACGTGGCGGCGGCGCTGGACCTACTGGACGCCTATCTGGCGGCCCACCCGGAGGATGCCGGGGTGCTGCAGTTCGCCGCCGGCTTGAGCAGCCGCCAGCGGGACCGCCGCGGCCAGGCGCTGTCCTACTGGCGGCGTCTGCACCAATTGAACCCCCGGGATCAGGAGGCCCGCCGTCAGCTCCTGGACTTGCTGGTCTCCCTGGGCCGCTATGAGGAGGCCATCCCCCTGCAGCAGGCGGAAGTCGCCGAATTTCCCGACAACCCCGAAGTGCTCCACCAACTGGCCCTGCTCCATTACTGGCAACAGGACTATCAGGCGGCAGCGTCTATCTACCAGCGTCTCCTGGAGTTGGAAGCCGACAACCTGGTCCTGCGGCGGGAGGCCGCCAAGGTGGCGGACGCGGCCCAGGACGTGGATCAGGCCCTGGCCCATTACCTGCGTTTGTATGCGGCAGAGGGCGGAAAAAAGGAATATATCCGCCCGCTGGCCCGCTTGTGGTCCCAGAAAGGCCGGCATGCCGAGGCTGCCGCGGTTCTGGAGCCGCTGCTGGCAGACCAACCGGACCTGGAGCTGCGACGGGGGTATGCGCTGGAACTGCTGCTCTCCCGGGACTTTCCCAGGGCCCTGAAGGCCTACAAGGCGGCCTGGGAAGCCGGGGACACCCACAAAGAAACCATAGTCAACCTGGCCCGACTTCACGCGCACCAACGCCATTTCGAAACCGCGGCCCGCTTTTGGGACGAGGCCCGCCGCCGGCAACTGGTGGACGCCGAGCTGCGGTGGGAGGCGGCACTGACCTATTCCTACGCCCACCGCTATCCGGATGCAGTGGAGATGATGGGCCGGGCCGACCGCCGGGAGCCCCGGACACTGCTCTTCCTGGCCCGGATGCACGCGTACCAGAAACACTGGGGCCAGGCGGCGCATTACTATCGCCAGTATCTCGCCAGTCATGCCGATGACGTGGAAGTGCGGCAGGACCTGGCGCGCGTGTTGGCCATGACGGAGGAGACCCGCCCCGAGGCTTCCCGGGAGTATGAAGAGATTCTGAAACGCCGGGACGATCCCCGGGTCCACCTGCAACAGGCGGCTCTCTTGCTGCAGCAGGCTCAGGAGAGGGCGGAAAGCGCCGAGCCCGGGGCCCGGCGGCAAGTCCCCGAACTCTACGCACGGGCCGAGGCGGAGCTGCGGGCCTGCCCGACGGACACCCCTGATTTGGAGATGTTACGGGAGGCGGCCCGCTTGTTCCTCTGGCTGGGAGACCTGGAAGCGGCTCAGGCCGCCTACCAGCGGTTTGGGGAGCAATCCGGCCCGACGGCCCTGCCGCCGCAGGAACGGGATCAGGTCCGTCTGGAGCACGCCCGGGTGCTGATCTATCTGCAGCAAGGTCCCCGGGCCCAGGAGATTCTCCGGGAGCTGCGCGCCGGCCACCCCGGCGCCTGGGGGACCCCCCGGTTCCTGAACCGCCCGGAAGTGCGGGAGTTGCTCAGCGCGTCCATCGAGGCCGACCTGGCTTCCCGGGACTGGCCGGGGGCGCAGCGCTGGGCGCTGTGGTTATACAGCTCCCAGTTTCCGGGGCAGCCCCGGGTGCCGGAGGACTGGACGCCGGCGTTGCGGTGGGCGGCGGAGGCCCGGCAGCAGGACCCGAGGGAGATGATTCCTTTGAGCGTCGAAGAACGCCTCTGGGTGGCCCGGGCCCTGTGCCATCATCCCGAGGCGGCCCAACAGCCGGATCTGGTGAAAACAGCCCTGAACCTGGCCCTGGACAATCTGTACGGCCGCGGCCAGGAGCAGGCGAGCCCCCGCCAATATCAGGCCAGTCTACTTTTGCTGGCCCATCTGTTGCCTCTGTTGACCCATTTCGATGACCTGCAAAGTCTGGTCTACCGCCTGCCGGGGATAAAGGTGGACTCGCCGGAATATGTCGCCGCGTTGAGCTACTTCACCGGTCGGCAGGGCCGCCAGGGGGGCAAACTGGACTACCTGCTGCATGTGATTCGGGAAAAGCAGCGGCATCGCCGGGTACATAGCCCCGGCGACCAGCTCCACCTGGCTGCCCTGGCGATGGAATTAGGGGACCGGCGGACGGCCGCCAACTATCTGACCAGGGCGGCGGCCCTACGGCCCCGGGACCAGAGGCTGGCGGCTCTGAAACTGCAGACCCTGGCAGCCCTCCAGGACGTGGGGGCGGCTTTGAAGACCCTGGAGTCCGGTGTGCAGACGCCGGAGACCGCCCTCCAGATGGCCCGTCTCTATATGCAGCGTCACCAGTACGAAGGCGCGGTGGCCATGTTGGCGACGGTGCCGCCCCTCTCCCCGGTTTATGCCGACAGCCTGCTGCTCACGGCCCAGGCGTACCGGAGTCTGGGGAAAGCCGAGCAGTCCCTGGAGACCCTGGCGGTCCTGGAGGCGGAAAAACCGACTTCGGAGGCCGCCCTCATGCTGAAGGCCCAAGTGTTGGAAGACCGCCAGGAGAGGAGTAAGGCCCAGGCCGCGTACGAGGCGGTGATCCGGGCCGCGCCGCATTCCCAGGCAGCCGCGGTGGCCAGCGCCCGGCTGGCTCGCAGCCGGGGGCAGTGGCCCGAGGCTTACCGGCAATTCACGGCCGCTTTACAGAACGCCCCCCAGGACGTGGAACTGTTGAACGAACTGGAGCAGGTGAAGTCCCAAATGCGGCCCCGCCTGGGTTCCCGGGGTCTGGCCTTCCGGCGGGGGGAGCGGACTCCGGAGGAAAGCCGGCGCCCGGTGCAGTTCGGCCGTTTCGACCGGGAACCCCAGGTGCTGGCCGGTCGCGGTTCCACGGCTTTCTCCCTGCTGCCGCTGGAACTCCCCTTTGCGCTGGTCCCGGAAACCGTTATCTTTCGGGACAGCAATGACATCAAGGGGCTGGACGCCCGTCTGGGCGGCAGTTTTTGGCTGAAAAAGGCGCTGCCCGTGCAGTTGGCCGTGGATTACAAGGCGTACCAGCAGCGTCAGGGGCCCCGGGTGACCAACACCGTATTCCCGGGCCTCTCGGTGCAACTGGCGGAAAACACCACCAGCCGCCTGCAGCGGCTGGGAGTGACCGCGGGGGCCGGACCGCTCCAGTTGACGGAGCAGCTCAGCGCCAGCGCAGAATTCACCTGGCGGCATTACTGGAAGCGGGATCAAATCCGCCAGCAGACGATCGCGACCCAGCAGTTCACCCGGTTCGTGCCGCTACCGCCGCCGCCCCATTTCGAACTGATCACGCAATCGACCCTGAGCCGCAGTGTGGTCACCCGGGACGAGGAGCGCGACCGGCTCTTCGGGTCCCTGAACCTGACGTATCAGGCCGGCCCCGATACCCACCTGGGCCTGACGTACGCCCGCAAAGACCTCTTCGACCAGGACGCCGCCATTTATCCCCGCCTGTTTCAATCGGTGCAGAACCTGGAGAAGACCCGCATCACCTCCCTGCACCAACTGGAGGTGGGCCACAGCCACCAATTTCAGCTGGGGCTGGACTGGCGGGGCAGCCTGTCGGGGGCCTTGTTTTCCGACGAGAACCGCCGCCTGAGCCTTTATCAGGGGGTGCGCTGGCAGGCGGTGGGGCAGCCCCGCATGCGCCTGGACGTCACGCCGCATTACTACCTGGCCGCCTACCGCCGGACGCAGGAGGCTTATTTCAGCCCCCATGCCTATCACGCCGTGGGGCTGACCCTGGACTTCGACCGGCAGCTCTTCCGCCTGCCCACCCTGGTGTTGCAGGGCACTGCCCAGGTGGTGGGCAACCACGGGGACTGGGGTCCCGCCCTCCAGGGCCTGGCGGGGTTCGAACAGGAACTGGTCAAGAATTTCTTCTGGGGCGTCCACGTTTTCTACTTCCGGGAGTGGGTGGATAATTACCGGCTCCTGGCAGCTTCCCTGGGACTGCGGTGGCACTTTTAGGACGCGCGGCGCTATTGGCCATCCTGGCCGGCCTGACGATCACCGCCTGTGCGGAAGTCACTCGGCCGATCCCCAGCCGCCACGAGGTGGAGGCGGTGCAACTCACCTCCCTGCTGCGCCATCCCCGGACCAATTACAGCGAAGAGAGAGCCATGCGGGTTTTTATCCGCCTGCTCGCCACGTTGCCCCGGGTGCACGGCCGCACCTATCCTTTTCTGGGATTCAACTGGTGGGTGACGGCCGCCGGGCAGCCCGTCGTGGACCAGGTCTGGCAGCCCTCCCCGGCGGCTGAGCCGCCCTTGAAGAAAGATGTGACACTCCTGGGAGAGGAGTCATCTGCCGACCGGCGGGGGGGCTACCAGGAGGCGGCGTTGAGGCCCGGCGACCTCATCCTGGCGGTCAACGGCATGAACCTTCCCGCCTGGCTTCCCCAATGGCGGCAATTCTCCGACCATATTCGGGAAGTCCTGCGATATTCGCTGCCGGGCAATATTCTGGTGAAGCTTGCCCGGTGGTCCGAAAACCTCAGGTTGGAGACGGAGGGCTTATATCGCGGCGGGCCGGTGACCCTGCTCGTCGAGCGGGAGGGCGTTAAACGACAGATCACCCTTTATCCGCTGCATCTGCCGGCGGAATACGGCCTGATGGTGGTGCGGGGGGCGGCCGGCCAGGAATATAACGCCTACGCCGCCCCGGGGCTGGTCATGATCAGTTATAAGCTCATCGCCCTGTGCCGCACCGACGACGAACTGGCCGTCATCCTGGGCCATGAGCTGGCCCACCAGGCCCATGGACACTGGGTGAGGGCCAAGGGTCAATGGGCTTTGGGGCGGTTTGCCGGGGACATCCTGGCGGCACTGCTCACCTTTGGGGCCAACTGGCCTTTCACCCCGGCGGGGTCCTTCTACCGGGCCGATCAGGACCTGCGCCGGTTTGTCAGCCAGGCGGTGGTCAGTACTTACAGCCGGGACAACGAACGGGAGGCTGACGCCTATGGCCTGTGGTACGCCTATCAGGCGGGCTATGATACCGACCGCGGCCTGGACGTTTGGGAACGCCTGGCCGCGGTGGCCGGGGGGGATATCTTCGCCGCCACCCATTATACCGATTCCCACCCCCCGGCGGCGGAACGCCTGGCCCGGCTGAAGCAGATCGGGCGCAGTTTTTCCGGAGGCAAGGCCGCGGAAGTCTTGGTGAATGATTTCCAGGAGGGCGGAGTGGCCGGAAAATGGTGATAAAGCAATTTCATAGCGGTTCTCGAAAGTTTTTTCATAGCTGCCCGTCACCCTGCTTATGGCGATGCGATGACTGCCGGAAATGGCCTCCACCAGGCTGACTGCCGCTTCCCGCGGGGCAGTGCCGACAGCGCGGTGAGGTGAGGAGAGAAAATCAGGCCGCGGCGGTTGTTCAAAGCCTGCCCAGGAACCTTTCGTACCAGTGATGACCGCAGTCCTGTTCGCTCATATAGGGTTCTTATCGCCATCGTTACCGTGGCGCTATCATCCATTGGAAAAAGAACCGAACGGTCCTACCCGGGCTCAGCCGGCCTGACGGCCTAACCTTCCCGAAGAGTGGCGAAATTCAGGATATGCGGCCCCCCCTGGGTGTGGAGCCAGCGTGTTAGCTCGGCCAATCCCTCCGCCACCAGACGCAGCCGGGCGGCTCCCGCCTCCCCTTGCAGCTGCACCGGACCGCTTTTCAGCAGGAGCTGGGCAGGCTTCGGCGCCTGCTCGTAGTTTCCCAGGGCGTAGAGCAAACTGCGCAGATCGGCGCCGCGCCGGCGATTCTTCAGTACCGCCTCATCAGTCAACACATCATAGGCATAACCTTCTATTTTATCCCACCCCCGGGCATGCAGGGCCGCCCGGCGCACCAGACACGGATAACAATAGCCGCAGTTTCCCTGCCGTTCTTGCTGCCAACGGAAGACCGCGGGATGAGCGCAGGAGATGGTGGCCGGCAGCAAGCGGCGCAGGAGTGTAGGATTGGGACTGCGACGCAAAACTTCTCCTTTGGTGTCATTGTGATAAGGATTAACCAGGGAATGGGACAGTCCCGCCGACGCCAGAACTTTTTCAAGGTGACCCAGGAAATATGGGTGGGTGGTGCGGGTGCTGTAGCTCCCCACCCGGCTGCCGGTCAATGGCGGGTTGAGTCCAATCCAGCCGTTCTCCGGGATAACCACGGGGGTGTCGTCGCTGCTGGTGTCGGCTGCGGCTACACCCAGGGCCACAAAAAGCAGGGAGCGGCTCCTCAGACTCGCTTCGGGCGCCTCGGGGAATTGCACCCGTAGGGGCAGGTGCTGGACCCGCGCCGGCCCGTAGTGCTCGATCAGCGCCTTGGCCAGATGCGCCTGGCAGCTGGCCAATTGGCCGTAGTCATGATGACTGACCAACAGCAAGCGGTCTCCGGCCTCCAGGCGCTCGATAGCCCCGGCCAACGAGTCCATCCCACCGGAAAAGAGGCAGACTGCGTCCGGCTGCCAGGAAAAGACCGGGGTTTTCGGGTATTCCCAGGGAAATGCCGCCGGACGCAGATCCCAATGCCAGCGGTCTCCCGTCAGGAAATTCAGGGCCGGGGTCAGCGCCGTCCAGGCCGCCGCCGCGGCCGCCACCGGCACTGTGAGCCTGAAGGTGCGCGTCCAGGCGTCGGCGGCGGCCTGTCGGGGGTGCAGTTTGTCCGCCGCCCAGACCGCCAGGGCCAGGCTCAAAAAGGACAACGCCGCCGGGCCGGGGGGACGGGGCAGTTTTCCCAGGATCTGCAGGTTATGGTGAAAAGGGTACTCCGGGCCCCCGGGGAAGATACGTAACCCCATGTCCTGGGCGTCCGTCGGGGGAAAGTTGATCATCTCTGCGGTCAGTCCGACTTCAGTCCCCATGGCGTTCATCCCATCCCGAGAGCGCCTGCTGCACCTGCGCCTTCACCCACTCCCGGCGCCGGGCTGCGGGCCAGGTGAGCTCAAAGTCCGGCCCCGACGTCGTCCCGCCCGGTTCGCGGATACATTTCTCCAACTCCCGTTCACGCCTCCGGACGATGTTAGCGTCCGCAGCCCGCCCTTCCAGGGATTCGCCCAAGTCCGACATCAGCTTACGGTGGATGGCCAGCGCGATGAATTCTTTGATCTTCCACCTCACATCCGCCGAGGAGGGTTTGCGGTCAACTGTTCCGGCCCGACCCAAATCGCCGTTTTGAACTTCCATACTCAGGAAATCAACACATGCTGCTCGACCCACCGCCTCTTCCAATTCCGCCCCCGGCCCGGCCAGGGTTTCCGACAAAGCCGCCAGGAAAGCCTCCTGAACCTCCCCGGGCCGGCCCGCCACTCCGAAAGCCTTCAGTGTCAGCGCCAGGCCGTGCCGCCCCCAAAACGTGTAAAAATCCGCCAGTTTCTGGGCCGTGCGTTCCAGGGTCGGGATCGTGGAGGGGCTCTCCGGAAGGTCGCTGACCGGATCATCTTGTACGGCCAGGCAATACTTGGCCAGCACCTCAGCCGCCGCCGCCGGGCCCCCTCCCCCCGGGGAGGCAAAACGCGTCATGGCTCGCTTGGCCGCCTGCCATTGCTTGCGCGTCGGGGCCCGCCGCGCCCGGGAGGTTCCCATATAACCGCTCCTTGATTTTGCAAGAATGGGCAGAATCTTGTCTATCTGTGCCCTATTTTAATTTATGGTATAAAAAGTTGAAATACTTTTGACCTCAACTCCGATGAAGCGTATTCTTGATCTTGTTTATACCTTGTGATAACCGCGCAAAGGAACCAGCCATGGAATACATCATCCATCCCCTGGTGGTGGGCGCCAACGAAACCGACCAGGGTGTCATGACCTACCTCAAGGGCTACGGCAAACGCATCTGGATCCCCAGCTATGTTTTTTACCTGGAGGGCGGCCCGCAAAAGATCCTGGTGGACACCGGGCTGGAACAGTTCATGGTGCCCCCCGAAGTCGAAGAAAGATACGGCGTGCAGATCCTGGAGTTTGAAGACGCTCTGGCCACCTTCAATCTTGTCCCCGATGACATTGACGTCATCATCCACACCCATCTGCACAACGACCACTGCGAAAACGACTACCGGTGCACCCGGGCCAAGGTCTACGTGCAACGCAAAGAATACGAGTTTTTCGCTGACCCCCACCCCGTGGACCACCGCTATTTCCCCGACCTCCTGGACCACAACGAAGTCATCCGGGTCGACGGCGACCAGGAGATTTTCCCCGGCATCAACGTGCTGCTCACCCCGGGCCACACCCCCGGCGGCCAGTCGGTGCTCATAAATACCGCCCAGGGGCAGGCCCTTATCACCGGCTTCTGCTGCAATGAACAAAACTTCCCGGCCTCCGGCCCCTTTTGTCCGCCCGGCGTCCACCTCAATCTGGTGGACGCCTATGAGTCCTGCCGCCGGGTGAGGGAACTGCAGCCGGACTTCCTGCTGCCCCTGCACGACTTTTCCATTGGCCGGCACAAGAGTATCCCGGCATAATTTAGGGGGGAAAAAACACCCAACAAAGTGAGAATGATTATTGATAATAAACTATTAATCTAGTATATTGCCTTGCCAAGGGTTAAGTGCAGTATTAACAGAAGAAAAACACCCTCTTGCCCAAAAGGCCGGGGGGATGATGTCAGGGCACTTCCTGATTACCCCCCCCAACCTTTTCCGGGATTGGGGGAAGGAGAGGGCAAAGGCTTGGGCCTCGGGTCCCCTCCCCCACAGAAAGCCGCCGCCCATCTGAGGCACAGCCCCAGACAGGAGCGGAGATGTTATCTCATCAGCAAGGAGGACGGGGATAAATGGATGCCTTGTGGCTTTCTCGGCTGCAATTCGCCGCCGCCACCTTTTTTCACTTCATTTTCGTGCCCCTCACCCTGGGGCTGTCGCTGCTCATCGCCATCATGGAGACCAAGTACGTACGCACCGGCGCTGAGGAATACAAGCGTATGGCCAAGTTTTGGGGCAGGATTTTCATCATCAACTTTGCCGTGGGGGTGGTCACCGGCATCACCCTGGAATTCCAGTTCGGCACCAACTGGAGCCGTTATTCCAAATATGTCGGTGATATATTCGGCTCCCTGTTAGCCATCGAGGCCACTTTGGCCTTCTTCCTGGAGTCCACCTTCCTGGCCGTCTGGATCTTCGGCTGGAACCGCATCTCCCCCAAGCTGCACTGCGCCGCCATCTGGATGGTGGCCTTCGCCTCCAACCTGTCGGCCTTGTGGATTCTCATCGCCAACGGGTGGATGCAGCACCCCGTGGGCTACGCCATCAGGAATGGCCGCGCCGAACTCACCGATTTCTTTGCGGTCGTCACCCAGCCCTTTTCCTGGCAGATTTTCTTCCACACCGTCAGCGGCGCCTATATTCTGGCGGGCTTTTTCGTCATGGGCGTCAGCGCCTGGCATCTGCTGCGAAAAAACGAAGTCTCCTTCTTCACCAAGAGCTTTCGCCTGGGCCTTACCTTTGCCCTGATATTCTCAGTAGCCGAAGTCATTCAGGGCCACCATCACGGCAGTGCCGTGGCCAAGATCCAGCCCACCAAGCTGGCCGCCATGGAGTCCCTCTGGGAGACTACCGCCGGCGCCCCCATGTATCTGTTGGCCATCCCTGACGAAAAGAACGAAAAGAACCTGGTGGAGTTCGGGGCCCTGCCCGGGGTGCTCTCTCTCCTGGCCTACCACTCACCCAGCGCCACCGTCAAGGGCCTCAAGGACTTCCCCCCGGAGGACCGCCCTCCTGTGACCCTCACGTTCCTGGCCTTCCGGGTGATGGTGGGCCTGGGCTTCCTCTTTGTAGCCCTCACCGTTTGGGGCTGGCTTAAGCGGAATCGGCTCCTCGATAACCCCGGCTATCTGAAGATCATGGTTTACGCCATCCCGCTTCCCTACATCGCCCTCCAGGCCGGCTGGATCGTCACCGAGGTGGGGCGCCAGCCCTGGATCGTCTACGGCCTGATGCGCACCAAAGACGCGGTCTCGCCCATCGCCGCTTCCCAGGTGGGGGTGTCGCTGGCGGCCTTTGTGGTGGTCTATTCCCTCCTGGGAACGGCCGCCATCTATCTCATGACCAAGTTCGCCAAGCAGGGCCCTGAACCCGCGCCGGTGCC
The DNA here is from genome assembly GCA_964428565.1 of uncultured Desulfobacterales bacterium. GTDB lineage: Bacteria > Desulfobacterota > Desulfobaccia > Desulfobaccales > Desulfobaccaceae > CAYRYV01. The sequence continues at coordinate 13,287 of CAYRYV010000039.1, forward strand.
CGCCGAGGAGGTGTAGCCATGCTCGAGACCATTTGGTTTGTGCTCTGGGGAGTGCTCTGGGCCGTCTATTTCATGCTCGATGGATACGATCTGGGTCTGGGGACCCTGCTCCCCGTCCTGGCCAAGAACGACACCGAACGCCGCCTGATCTATGGCGCCATGGGGCCTCACTGGGACGGCAACGAGGTCTGGCTGATCACCGCCGGCGGCGTCACCTTTGCGGCATTTCCCACCACCTACGCCACCATGTTCAGCGGCCTCTACTCCGCTCTGATGCTCATTCTCTTCGCCCTCATCTTCCGGGGCGTCACCTTTGCCTTCCGCAGCGCCCTCGACAGCCCCGGCTGGCGCAAGCTTTGGGATGCCTGCCTGGTGATAGGCAGCTTCCTGCCAGGGCTGCTCCTGGGGGTCGCCTTCGCCAACATCTTCCGGGGCCTGCCCATTGATCAGGACGGCATCTATCAGGGGACCCTCTTTACCCTCCTCAACCCCTACGGCCTGGCCGGAGGCGTTCTCTTCACCCTCTTCTTCCTGGTCCACGGCTCCCTTTGGGCTGCGGTCAAGACCGAGGGCGACCTCCACAACCGTGCCGTCGCCCTGGCCGGCAAACTCTGGTGGGTCCTGCTGGTCATGGCTGTCATTTTCCTGTTGGCCACCCGCCGGGCCACCCAGCTCTACGACAACTACCTGGCGACCCCCGTCCTCTTCCTCATTCCCCTGGCCGCCGTGGTCGCCCTGGTCCTCATCAAGGTCTTCCTGGCGAAGCAATCGTACTGGAAGGCCTGGTTCGCTTCCGCCGGGGCCATCGTCACCACCACCCTCTTCGGCGTGGTGGGGCTCTTTCCCAATCTCCTGCCCTCCAGCCTCGATCCGGCTTTCAGCCTTACGGCCTTTAACAGCTCCTCCAGCCAGCTGACCCTGAAGATCATGCTGGGCGTAGCCTTGACCTTCGTGCCCATCGTCATCGCCTACCAGGTCTGGACGCACCACCTCTTCAAGGATAAGGTCACCGAAGAGACCCTGGCCTACGAAGAGGGCCATTAACAGAATGTGCGGGGGAGCCCGGGGAGCCCCGCTCCCTGCGACTGCCCCGCACCCCCTCCCCAACCGGTAAAAAGTCAGGGGCGGGTTTCCTCAGAACCTCCCCCGAATTTTGATCTTGCCATCGCCCCGGTGGCGCCAGCCGCAACCTGCAGTCCCTCGAAAGCCTAAACGGCGTTCTCTTCTGCCGTCTTCTCCCCATGCCAGCGCTGCCAGTGCTCTGCGTGGGTCTTCAGATAGCTCCCGGGTTGATAAAACTCGTCGTAAAATTCTAGGTCCAGGTGGTGGGCCTGGAGATAGGTAATCAGAAATATCGACGGCACTGTCCCGGGAAACTTGCCGAACGTCTCCAGCACATATTGCGCCTGCAGGGCGACGCAGTCCCGGAACTCCGGGCTGTGCACCTGGGCCGCGGCCCGGACCCGGCGGGAGTCTTTCCAGGGACCGGGGGTGTCCGGGTGAAAGGGGCCGCCGGGGCCGAACTTGCGGTCGCACAGCGCCTCCACCGCGGCGCGCATGTCCGGATAATGGGGGGGACAGAAGCCTTCCATGATCCCCGCCAGGCCGGTGGGATTGGGATACGGCCAGCTTTCCCGGGTGTCATAGCGAAACCCCAGACCGGGCACGTCCGGGTTGCCGCTGGCCCCCAGCACGCTGAGAGGGTCCAGCCCGTTGAACATCCAGCCCCCCAATCCCATGGCCTGCAGCATCAGCGTCCCGGCATAACAACTGCTGGCCAGTTCCGCGGTCAGCTCGGCTAGGGACCACTGCTCCACAAAGGTCAGGGGCCAGGTATTATTCACCTCGACAATGCCCCGGAACTTTTCTATTCCCGGGATGGCGACGCCGTTGATGTCGTCGGTCAGCACCAGGCCGTTTTGCAGCATATAGCACAGATTGAGCAGCACGTGTTGGGCCAAGTCCCCCACCGGGATGACGAGCACTGTGCCCGGCTGGTTGACGACCCAGGTGTTGTGCGCTTCCGTGTACGGCGGCGCCGCCGGCAGGCCCAGCCGCCCCTCCTGAATTTTCCTGATATGGCGCTGCAGCGCCGTGAGAATGGTCTCCAGGTCCAGGGCGCCATCCTCCTGCCGTTCGGCCCACGCCGGGGCGTCCCGGCAGTCCAGGACATACACGCCCTCATCGTCGGTAAAAAACGTCTTGCTGGTATGAAACCCGGCGGAGGAAGGGAACGTGCGCCCCCCTGCCGCCCCGGCATAGTTGGCGAGATGGGGGGCATAGCGCTGGGCCCGATAGATCATGTGGTGCCAGCCGGTGTTGGCGCCGCAGGCGGCCACCACCAGCAACTTCTCCAACTCGGACAGCGGCGCCGGGGCATGCCGAGAGGTATAGGCAAAAACGCCGTCCGGGATGGTGGCTCCCCTGAAAAAACGCCGGGATCGCCGACCCAGTAACGCCTCAACCAGACCGAACGAAAGCATATCATGGAATCCTGCCGGAATATTCATCGGTTACAATGTCCTCCTTTCGGGTTATCGCCGGGTCCCGCATACGATGGACAGAGGGGAAAGTGAAGAGTCGCCGAATTTACCCTGACCTACCACGAAGGCCGTTCACATTTATCTAGGCGGGGTCTGGGCCGGGGTGGCGCTCCCCTGCCTCACCCCCCAGTTTACCTGCCCGCCAGCAGATACTCCAGCAAGGGCCCAAAATCCTCCGGTCGCACAAAGGCGAAACTGGGCATGCGCGACTGCGCCTGCCGTTGCCGGGGGGTGCGCAGTTGGGTTTCCAACTCCGCCGGGGTCAGCCGCGCCAAGGCCGCCGCCAGCTCCGGGCCGGCGTGTCCATGAGCGGCCTTTGGGGCGTGGCAGGCCCTGCATCCCAGCAGTTCTATCAGTTTTTCGCCCCGGGCCGGATTCTCCGGCGGTATGTCCGAAAACAGCATCCCGGCCAGAGCTGGAGATGGAGCCAGTATCAGGCAGCCGAAGAAAATGGTTGCCAGGCCGACCGACGCGATGCCGGAGAACCAGCCACAAACCAAAGCCGAAAACCTAATCTTTCCCCTACCATGTTGTCTCAATCCGGTCTATCTCCCTCGACATGGCTCTACCTCATTGAGGTAGAGCCTCTTTCAGAGCCGCCAAAGTCCCCGGCGGCAACACTGCCGGCACCCAGTCCCTGGAACTGATGACCTCCGCCGCTTTTTGCTCCATCCTTGCCCGGCGGTACCGGTGTTCCGTCAGGGCTTCTTCTGAAGAAAACAATTCTCAATTATCGTTGAAAAGTTTGCCATTTTTCATACAATATAACAATCTCATTTTTTCCCGAAGAGGCTATGGAAACACGCGCGGTACATGTCAATATTGAGGACGAAATTCGCAAATCGTACCTGGAGTACGCCCTGAGCGTCATCATCGGCAGGGCGCTCCCTGACGTACGCGACGGCTTGAAGCCGGTGCACCGCCGGATACTGTTCGCTATGAGCGAAGCCGGCAACGACTGGAACCGGCCCTACCGCAAGTCCGCCCGTATCGTGGGCGACGTCATTGGTAAGTATCATCCCCACGGCGATGCAGCCGTTTATGACGCCATTGTCCGCATGGCCCAGGACTTTTCCCTGCGCTACCCCCTAGTGGACGGTCAGGGCAACTTCGGCTCCATTGACGGCGACGCCCCCGCGGCCATGCGATACACCGAAGTGCGCATGACCCGCCTGGCCCATGAGCTGCTTCTGGACCTGGACAAAGAGACGGTGGACTTCGTCCCCAACTACGACGGCTCCCTGGAAGAGCCTCTGGTCCTGCCGGCCCGCACCCCCAATCTCCTGGTTAACGGATCCTCGGGTATTGCCGTGGGCATGGCCACCAACATCCCCCCCCATAACCTGGGGGAAGTGTGCGAGGCCCTCCTGGCCATGATCCGCAACCCCCGCATTACTGTGGAGGAGCTCCTGCAAATTATTCCGGGGCCGGATTTCCCCACCGGGGGGTATATCTACGGGGCCGACGGGATCACCGACGCCTACCGCACCGGCAAAGGCCTTATCCGCCTGCGGGCGAAAACTAACTTCGAGCGCTCCGGGGGCAGAGAAAATCTGATTATCACCGAGCTCCCCTACCAGGTGAACAAGGCCCGACTGATCGAACGCATCGCCGAGCTGGTCAAGGACAAAAAACTCGAAGGCATCACCGACGTCCGCGACGAATCGGACCGGGAAGGTCTCCGGGTAGTCATTCAGCTGAAAAAAGACGAAGTGCCCCAGACCATCCTGAACCAACTCTTTGCCCACACCTCCATGCAGGTCACCTACGGCATCAACTTGGTGGCCATTGTGGGAAATCGTCCGGAGCTGTTAACCCTTAAGGACCTCCTGGGGGAGTTTATCAAGCACCGCCGGGAGGTCATCGTGCGTCGCACCCGCTACGAGCTGCGTCAGGCCCAGGAGCGGGAGCATATTCTGGCCGGTCTGACCATCGCCCTGGATCATCTGGATGAAGTGATCTCCCTGATCCGGGCGGCAGCCAGTCCCAAGGAGGCCAAAGGCGGGCTGGTGGACCGCTTTGGGTTATCGGAGGTGCAAGCCCAGGCCATCCTCGATATGCGCCTGCAACGCCTCACCGGCCTGGAGCGTCAGAAGATCGTGGACGAATACCAGCAGATCCTGGCCGCGATAGCCCGCTTTCAGGCGATCCTGGCCAGCGACCGTCTGGTGGACGAGTTGATCGAGACCGATCTCGCGGAGCTCTCCAGCCGCTACGCCGATAACCGCCGCACCGAAATCATCCCCGAAGCCCGGGATCTGACCCTGGAAGACCTGATCGCCGACGAAGATATGGTGGTGACCGTGTCCCACCTGGGTTACATCAAGCGCAACCCCCTGCGGGACTACCGCAGCCAACGGCGGGGTGGCAAGGGCCGTACCGGCATGGGCACCAAGGAAGACGATTTTGTCTCCCAGCTTTATGTGGCCACCACCCACAGCTATTTCCTGGTGTTCAGCAATTTGGGACGGGTCTACTGGCTGAAAGTGCATTCCATCCCCCTGGGGAGCCCCAGCGCCCGGGGAAAGGCTATTGTCAATCTGCTCAATTTCGCCCCCGACGAAAAACTCACCACCGTCTTGCCCATCAGGGAATTTTCTCCGGGCCATTTTGTGGTTATGGCCACGAAAAATGGGATTATCAAGAAAACCGGTCTCATGCATTTCAGCCGCCCCCGGGCAGGGGGGTTGATCGCTATTTCCCTGGATCCACAGGATGAAATGGTCGGCGTGGGCCTGACCGACGGCACCATGGACATTTTCCTGGCCACACAGCAGGGAAAGGTGATCCGTTTTTCGGAAGAGGACGTCAGGGATATGGGAAGGGCCGCCCGGGGCGTCAAAGGCATCACCGTGGCGGCTGACGACGAAGTGGTGGGCATGGAGATCCTGCGGGATGACAGCGATATCCTCACCGTCACGGCCAACGGCTATGGGAAGCGCACCCGGCGGGAGGAATACCGCCTGCAGCACCGCGGCGGCATGGGGCTCCTGGCCCTGCGCGTTAGCGAGCGTAACGGTCCGGTGGTGGGGATTCTGCCCGTCACCGAGGAAGACGAAGTGATGCTCATTTCCGACCGGGGCAAAATCATCCGGTTGGCAGTCAAAGGCATTCCATTGATCGGCCGGATCACCCAGGGAGTTAAGCTCATCGACACCGAAGCGGAAGAACGGGTGGCGGGTCTGGCCCGCCTGGCGGAAAAGACCGAAGATACCGAAGAAAGCTCCGGTGAAAGTCATGACTGAGAATGTCGCGGTCATCGGGGCCGGCAGTTGGGGAACGGCCCTGGCCCAACATCTGGCCCTCAAGGGTTTCAAGGTCCATCTGTGGGTGTTTGAAGCGGCATTGTTGGAGATATTACGCCGGGAACGACAGAATTCCCAATTTCTCCCCGATATCAAACTATCTCCTCGCATTGGCTTTTATGACGATCTATCGGAGACGGTCCGGGACAAACAGATGGTCGTCATGGCGGTACCCTCCCACGTCTTCCGGGGAGTGTTGAGCCGGTTGGCGGCGTCTTGGGGCCCCGGGCGTATCCTGGTGAGCGCCACCAAGGGCATCGAGACCGACACCCTGCTCACCATGGCGGGGGTGGTCGGCCAGGTTCTGGGACCTGCCGCCCTATATGCCATCCTCTCCGGGCCCAGCTTCGCCCGGGAGGTGGCTCGATGTCAGCCCACTGCGATAACCGTGGCCTCCCGGTACTCTGAGGTGGCCCACCAGGTTCAAAACCTCTTTGCTTCAGCCAGTCTGCGGGTTTATACCAGCAATGATGTCATCGGGGTGGAGCTGGGGGGGGCTTTGAAGAACGTCATGGCCCTGGGCGCCGGGATTTTGGAAGGCTTGGGGCTGGGAGATAATCCCCGGGCCGCCATGATCACCCGGGGGCTGGCGGAGATCGCTCGCCTGGGAATGGCCTTGGGGGCCCATCCCCTCACCCTGTCAGGGCTGGCGGGCCTGGGAGATTTGGTCCTCACCTGCACCAGCCGGCAATCCCGCAATTACCAAGTGGGAGTGCAGCTGGGTGCCGGTAAGAAGTTGGCTGAAATTTTGCATGATATGCAGATGGTGGCCGAAGGTGTCCGGACGGCCCGGGCCGCCTTTCACCTGGCCGAAAAATTCCAGATCGAGATGCCCATCGTGGAGCAGGTCTATCGCATCATTTATGAAGACCAAAGCCCCCGCGAGGCCATCCAGCGGTTGATGACCCGGGAGTTGAAGGATGAAATTGAAGTGGCCTGGTTAGATCAAACCGTTTCCTTATCCTCCTGAAGGGTGAGTAATTCATGACACAGTATGAAAAATTTGACACCACTATCCCCTCCATTGGCGTTCCTAAGGTCGATTCTCCTCTCCAGCGCCTGCTGGTAGTCAACCACGAAGGGAAGCTACGCCAACCTTCTTTTATCGAGGATAATCATCGTATCCTGGTCTACGATACTCCCGACTATCTGAACAGTTTAGCCGCGGGGGAGGAGGCCATGACCTTTGAGTTGGCCGGCCCTCGTTCAAAGATTTATTTTGACCCCACCAAGATTCACTGCGCCATTGTCACCTGCGGCGGCTTATGCCCGGGGACCAACGACGTCATCCGCGCTTTGGTGCTGGAACTTCACCATTTGTATAGAGTGCGCCATATCTACGGCATCCGCTATGGCTTGCAGGGCTTCATTCCCCGTTATGGCCACCCCGTCCTGGAGTTGACCCCGGAGGTGGTGGCCAATATTCATACCTTCGGCGGCACCATCCTGTCGTCTTCCCGCGGGCCGCAGGATGTCGGGGAGATTGTCGACGCCTTGGAACGCATGAATATCAGTCTGCTGTTCGCCATCGGCGGCGATGGTACCCTCAAGGCGGTGGATTTGATCTGCGATGAAGTCAATCATCGGAAGATGCGCACCTGTGTCATCGCCATTCCCAAAACCATCGATAACGATATCGCCTTGGTGTCCCGCTCCTTCGGATTCGACACTGCGGTGGAAATGGCCACCGAAGCCATTCGCAGCGCCCACACCGAGGCCCTGGGGGCCCCCAACGGCATCGGTTTGGTGAAACTGATGGGCCGCTATTCCGGCTTTATCGCCGCCAATGCCACTTTAGCCCTCCGGGATGTCAATTTCGTGCTAATTCCCGAGTCCGATTTCGATCTGGAAGGCAAACACGGCCTCTTGGCCACCATCCAACGCCGTTTGGAAGAACGGGGACATGCCGTCATTCTGGTGGCGGAGGGTGCGGGACAAAAATTCTTTGACCGCGAGCAACTCCCCCGGGACGCCTCCGGCAACGTTAAGCCTGGGGATATCGCGGGATTCCTCATTGACAAGATCAATAATTATTTTAAATCTATCCGACGAGAGCTTAACCTGAAGTTCATCGATCCCAGTTATATCATCCGCAGCATGCCGGCAAATTATAATGACCGGATCTATTGCGGATATCTAGGCCAGAGCGCCGTCCACGCCGGTATGGCGGGCAAAACCGGCATGCTCATCAGCTTGTGGCATGACCGCTACGTCCATATCCCCATCAAGGCCGCGGTGGGCAAACGCCGGGTGGTGCAGCTTGACGACCCCTTATGGCGCAGCGTCCTGGAGTCCACCGGCCAGCCGCCCCTGAAAAATCCTGAAGGCGAAGAAGGTGCCCTCATATGACGGAACCGGCCCGCCAGGTTTTCTCCTGTCGACAATGCGGGGAATGCTGCCGGGGGGAGGGGGGCATTCTCCTGACCGAAGTGGAAGTGCAGCGTTTGGCGAGGTTCTGCGGTTTGCCACTGGACGAGTTCCGCCGCCGGTATGTCTGTCAATCGCCTTCGGGGCCGGCCCTGCGGGTGGGATCCGAGGGGCTTTGCATCTTCAATGACGGAGGCCGTTGCCGCATACATCCGGTAAAGCCCCGGATCTGCCGGGATTGGCCGTTTTTACCTGCCATTTTACTGGACGCCGATGAACTGGAGGGCGCCAAGAATGCCTGCCCGGGAATCTCCCCGGATTGCAGCCACGAGGAGTTTTTGCGCTGGTGGCGGGATAAGGTAGTATAACGCCGACTGGCAATACATTACCGGAAGGGGGTATAAGCCTACCGCTTTCCATAGCTTGTGCGATAGTCTGGAATTACGGATTCATTCATGCAAAATACTTTCTATATCACCACCCCCATATACTACGTCAACGCTGAACCCCACATCGGGCATGCCTACACTACTGTCATCGCCGATACCCTGGCGCGCTTTCACCGGCTTCGGGGGGACGCCACCCGGTTTCAAACCGGCACCGACGAACACGGCGAGAAGGTGGTGGAGGCAGCCCAAGCCGCGGGGTTGGACGTTAAGGACTACGTAGACCTAATCAGCGGCAAATTCCGGCAGGCCTGGGATCTCATGGGAATCAGCTACGATCATTTTATCCGCACCACCCAGGCGCAGCACATGTGGGTGGTGCGCAATATCCTCGACCGGGTCAATGCCGTCGGCGATATCTATTTCAGCGAATATGCCGGGCACTACTGTTACGGGTGCGAACGTTTCGTTCTGGAGCGGGAACTGGTGGACGGCAAATGCCCGGATCATTTAGTCGCCCCCACCTTCGTCAAGGAAGGAAATTACTTCTTCCGGATGAGCAAATACCAGGACTGGTTGATTGAGCATATTCATGAACATCCGGCCTTTATCCGGCCGGAGCGTTACCGAAACGAAGTGCTGGCGTTCCTCAAGGACCCCCTGGAGGATTTGTGTATCTCCCGGCCCCGAAACCGAGTTCCCTGGGGTATCCCGTTACCCTTCGATGACCGTTACGTCACCTACGTCTGGTTCGACGCCCTGATTAACTACGTCAGTGGCCTGGGATACCCTGACGGGCCCTTATACGAGAAGTTCTGGCCAGCGTGCCAGCACCTCATCGCCAAGGATATCCTCAAACCCCACGGCATTTACTGGCCCACCATGCTCCGGGCGGCCGGCATTCCCGCCTACCAGCATTTGAACGTCCACGGCTACTGGCAGGTGGGTCACGGCAAGATGTCCAAAAGCCTGGGCAACGTTGTGGAGCCCCAGAATCTGGTGGCCCGTTATGGCATCGATCAGGTGCGCTATTTTTGCCTGCGGGAGATGGTATTCGGGCTGGATTCCTCTTTCAGCGAGGAGGCCCTCATCGGTCGGATCAATGCCGACCTTGCCAACGACTTGGGGAACCTCTTTTCCCGCACCCTCTCCATGGTGATGAAATACCGTCAGGGGGAGATTCCGGCCCCGGGACCGACGGAGCCAGCCGACCTGGAGCTCCGGGACCTGGCGGCCGCAGCGGGGCAGGATTATTTGCGCTTCATGCCCGAACTGGAGTTTCACAAGGCCCTGATGCGTCTGTGGGAGCTTATCAACCTCAGCAACCGTTACATCGTTGCCACCGAGCCCTGGAAGCTCTTTAAGAATCCACACCAGCAGACCCGGCTGGATACCGTGCTCTATCACCTCCTGGAGGTGCTCCGTCAGGTGACGGTCATGCTTCTACCGGTAATGCCCGACAGTGCCGCCAAGATGGCCCGGCAGTTGAAGATCGAGCCTGGTCGGCTTCCCCTCGCCGAGGAGTTACACTGGGGCGGTTTGGCACCCGGTGTTCGGCTGCAACGCGGGGAGGCCCTCTTCCCCCGCCTGGAGACGGCGCCACCTCTAGTGGCGGCCCTCCCCACTCAGCCCGTTGCCCCATCCAAGCCATTTAAACCCGCAATCGACCTGGAAACCTTTCAGCAGGTTGACCTGCGTATAGGGGTCATTTTGGCGGCGGAAAAGGTGCCCAAATCGGACAAGCTGGTCAAACTTAAGGTGGATATCGGCGAGACCCGGCAGGTGGTGGCGGGCATCGCCAAACATTATGAGCCCGCGGATCTGGTCGGTCGTTCCGTTATCATCGTGGCCAACCTCAAACCGGCCCGGTTGATGGGCATCGAATCCCAGGGCATGGTGCTGGCCGCCGTGGGTGCCGACGAACTGGCAGTGGTAAGCCCGGTGCGACAGATGCCGCCGGGGACGCCGGTGTCTTGACAATATGGCCGTTATGAGTCCTTAGGTGAAAGACGCACGCCGAACAAGGGGAGGGGAGTCCCATGCACGTGTCTTATCGGGCGGTCGGCTTGCTTATCTTACTGGGGATAGGGGGACTGGCGGGGTGCGCCGGACCGGAGCGGGTCGCGGCACCGCCTCCAGAAGCGGCCAAACCCGCCGTCAAACCAGCGGAGGCCAGGCTGCGCCAGGCCATCAGTGAGTTTTACGGCGCCCCCTATAAGTACGGGGGCAGCACTCCGGCAGGAGTGGATTGCTCCGGACTGGTCATGCGCGTCTATGAACAGGTGGGGGTGAAGCTGCCCCGCACCTCCGAGCAGCAATTCCACACCGGCATGAAAGTCGATTCCGGGGACCTGCGTTACGGGGACGTCCTCTTCTTCAACAAATTCTGCCAGCGCCAGTACTCGCACTATGCCGCCAGTATCCTCAGCATCTTCTCCTCAGAGGAGGACCGTCCTTGCCACACTGGGATCTACATCGGCCAGGGTCGGTTCATCCATTCCTCCTCCTCCCAACGCGGGGTGGCGGTGAGCAACCTCAACCAGGACGCCTGGAAACGCTCCCTTATCGGGGCGCGCCGCTACCTTCAAAAAGATTGACCGCGGTAGTGATAAGCCTGCCGGGTTCAACTTGATTTTGCTGACCGCCGGTGTCTGAGGGCAGATCCCTCATAACCTCACGCCTGCCACTCGCTCCCCAGGTAAGCCGCAATCACTGCGGGGTTGCGCTGCACGTCCCGGGGGGCGCCTTCGGCGATGACGCTGCCGTAATCCAATACGACGATGTCATCGGCCACCTCCATGGTCAGACTCATGTCGTGTTCCACCAGCAGCACGCTGATGTCCCTTTCACGGATGGCGAAGATCAGGGCCTGCAGACGTTCGGTCTCCACCGGATCGAGGCCGGCGGCAGGCTCGTCCAGGAGCAGCAGCTGAGGCTCTGTGGCCAGCGCCCGGGCGATCTCCAGGAGGCGCTGATGGCCCAAGGGCAGGTTGGCGGCCCGCTCCTCCCCTCGCCCGGCCAGTCCCACGAAGTCCAGCCAGTGCTCCGCCTGCTCCCGGATGGCGGCCTCCTCCCGCCGGGTCCAGGGCAGGCGCAGGCCGGCGGCCAGCAGCCCGGCCCGGGTGCGTTGGTGGCGCCCCACCATAACGTTTTCCCGGGCGGTCATATGGCCGAAGAGCTGCACGATTTGAAAAGTGCGGGAAATCCCCCGGGCGGCGATCAGATGGGGTGCCAGGGCCTGGATGGGCTCTCCCTGAAAGAGGATGTGCCCGGCTTCCGGTGTCAGCATCCCGGTAATCAGGTTGAAGAGGGTAGTCTTGCCGGCGCCGTTGGGGCCGATGAGTGCCTTGATCTGGCGGGGAAGAACGGCAAAGGAGACGTTCTTCACCGCCAACAGCCCGCCGAAGGAGAGGCTGACCCCCTCCAGCGTCAACAGCGCCGCCCCCTGAGCGGCATTCAGGGGTTGCCTGCCCGCTTCCACTGTCGGTATTCCCACAGGTCGAGTAAGCCGCGGACCAGCCCTCGGGGCAAAAAGATCATTACCATCATGAGGATGAGCCCGAAAATCACCACTTCATAATCATGGAAAAAAGCCAGAAACTCCGGTAATACGGTCAGAACGGCGGCACCGAAGAGCGATCCCCAGATGGATGCCATGCCCCCCACCACCACCATGGTGACCAATTTGATGGAAAACATCACCCCGAAGGAACTGGGGGCGATGAAGTTGCTGGCGTAGGCGAACAGGCTGCCAGCCAGAGAGGCGTAAAGGGCGCTTATCACAAAGATCAAAAGCTTGAGGCGCTGAGCGTCCACGCCCATGGCCGAGGCCGCCACCTCGCTGTCATGAATGGCCCGCAACGCCCTACCGATGCGGGAGTCCACAATGTTGAGGGACAAGAGTAGAATCAGGCTCGTTGTCAGCCAGATGACCAGGAAGTTCGCCTGGGGGGTGCCCAAAGTATATCCAGCCAGACGTAGGCTGGAGATGCCGATGAGGCCGGAGGGCCCCCCGGTGAGGGAACTCATCTCCTGAAAGAGGATAAAGACGATGATCCCGAAGCCCAGCGAAGCCATGGCCAGATAATAGCCCTTCAGCTTCAGGGCTGGCACCCCCAGGCTGACCGCCACCACCCCGCTGAGCACCAGACCGGCCGCCAAGGCCAGCCAGGGGTTGGTCTGATAGGTAGCCGTGAGGATGCCGGAAGTATAAGCCCCCAGCCCAAAGAAGGCGGCGTGGCCCAAAGAGATCTGGCCAGCATAGCCGATGAGCAGGTTCAATCCCACCACTAGGATGACGTTGATGCCGATCTGGTTGAATAAGGTGTAGTAGTAATTATTGCGGACGGTCAGCGTGAAGGCGGCCATAACCGCCAAAGCCAGGGCCAGACCCGTCAGACGGGGATGGCGGAACATCAGGAAGACCTCAGGGAGCGACGGCCCAACAGTCCCTGAGGCCGGAAGAACAGCACCAGGACCAGGATAATGAAGGCCACGGCGTCCCGGTAACTAGAGGAGATAAGGCCGCTGGTGAAGGACTCCACTACCCCCAGCAGCAGGCCTCCCAGCACCGCGCCGCCGCTAGAGCCCAGACCGCCCAAGACTGCCGCGCAGAAGCCCTTGAGACCCAGCATGGTGCCCATGTCGTAGACTCCCATGGTGATGGGGGCGATCATTACCCCGGCAGCCGCCCCCATGGCGGCGCTGAAGCCGAAGGACAACTGCACCATATGGGTAACGCTGATGCCCACCAGACGAGCCGCCACCGGGTTGAATGCCGAAGCCCGCATGGCCTTGCCCCACAGGGTGAAGCGCAGGAAGAGTTCCAGGCTTAGCACTAGCAGCAGGGTGAGGCCCATGATCCAAAGACTTTGGGGCAGCAGGGTGGCGCCCCCTAAACTCAGGGGAGTCGCCCCGCTGAAGGGGGGCAGGGTGTAGGCGTCTTTACCCCACCAGAGCATGGCCGCTCCCTGGAGAAAGACGGCCCCTCCTATGGTGATGATGATCAGGCTGATGGGGGTGGCGTCCCGGGACGGTCGGATGGCCAGGCGCTCAAAGGCCAACCCGACGAGAGTGACCCCTGCCACTGCCGCCAAGAAGGCCAGGGGTAAAGAGAAACCCCAACGGTTGAGGCCGGCCGCAGCCAGAGCGCCCAACATCACGAATTCACCCTGGGCCAAGTTGATGATGGCCGTGGCCGTAAAAATGGTGGAAAACCCCAGGGCGATCAAGGCGTAGATAGACCCCGTGGTCAGACCGGAAAACAGATACTGGAGCAGATCAGATAATTGTTCCAAGAGGCTGGTTGGTCGCGGGAGACTCTCTCCCCCTCACTCCGCCCCTCTCCCCCCGGACCGGGGGAGAGGGGAATGGCGGTGGTTTCGGATGGTTTACGGACAGCCCGGCACAGTCCCGGGGTTATTCCAACAGCTTCCAGGTGCCGTTCTCGATCTTGACCATGACGAAGGCGTCAGGGCTCAGGCCGTTGTGGTCCCCCGGGCTCATGGTGAAGACTCCACTGACGCCGGGAAAGTTTTTGATGTTCTCGATTTCCTGTCTGATCTTGGCCTTGTCGTCCCCAGCTTTTTCCAGGGCTAGCGCCAGCATGTTCATGGCGTCATAGGCATAGCCGCCGAACCCCGAGACCGGGGTTTTGAATTTGGCCTCATACTTCTCCACATAGTCTTTAATCACCGCCTTCTGGGGATCACTGTCGGGCAGGTCTTTATAGACGGCGATCTTACCCGCTGGCAGCATGATACCCTCCGCGGCGTCTCCAGCATATTCGATGAACTTCTTGGAGGCAGCCCCGTGGCTCTGGAAGAGCGGGATCTTCAATCCCAGCTGCTTGGCGTTCTTGGCCACGATAGCCGGAGCCGGGCCGGTTCCCCAGCAGATAACGGCCTGAGCGTCGGTCCCCCGAATCTTGGTAAGCTGGGGTGTCATGTCGGTGTCTTTTTCCCCGAAGGTTTCATTGGCCACAATATTGATACCGAACTGGGGTGCTTGCTTAACCAGCTGGTCTTTGCCCGAAACTCCGAAACTGGAGGAAACGGTCAGGATGGCAACTTTATTGATTTTCTGTTTTTGCAGGTACTGGTAGATCCGGCCCACCGCCATCTGATCGGTCTGAGCGGTTTTGAAGACCCAGACCCGCTCCTGGGCGGGGGAGGTGATGTCCACGCCGGCGGCGCAGGAAATCAACGGCACCTTGGCGCCTTGGGTAATGGGAATGATGGCCATGGAGGTGGGGGTCAGGCTAGGGCCCACAATGGCAATGGCTTTATCCTTTTCCAGCAGTTTCGTGGCATTGAGCCGCGCTTTGGTGGCGTCGCCTTCATCATCGTAAATCACGACCTTTACCGGGCGTCCCTTGATGCCGCCCTTGGCGTTGATGCCTTCCGCCACCATTTCCATGGTATTGCGTTCCGGTTCTCCCAGGTAGGATTGGGGTCCGGTGATGGAAAACACACCGCCGATGACGAATGGTTCGGCGGCCATTGCCTGCCCGGCCCCGGCCACGATCAGGCTAATCGCGAGGACGGGAAAGAGGACCCGGTAGAATTGCCGCATGGGAAGGTTTCTTATAGAAAGCTGCATATCCTCCTCCTTTTCCGTAGTGCTGAAATCGGCAACCCTCGTTCACGGTTACCGGATGAGGTGCCTACCCGGCGGGTGCCGCCCCGTATCAGACGAGAGCCGCCCCCCCAAGGAAATACTTACAATTTATAGACCTCTTCGCCTTTATAAATCCGGACTCCTTGGTCCTGCAAGAGCTTAATGGCCTTCTCCAGATTGTCAAAACGGAAGATGATCACTGCATTTTTGCCGCTGTGCTGCACGAAGGCATACATATACTCGACGTTGATCTGGGAATCGGAGAGAATCTGGAGAACCCAGGCCAACCCGCCGGGGCGGTCCGGCACTTCGATGGCCACCACCTCGGTTTTTCCCACGGTGAAACCATGTTTCTTAAGGATTTCCCGGGCCTGTTCGTATTGATCCACAATCAGACGCAGGATGCCGAAATCGGTGGTGTCGGCCAGAGACAGAGCCCGGATGTTAATGCCGGCCTCGCCCAGCACCCTGGTCACTTCGGCCAGGCGTCCGGCCTTGTTTTCCAGAAAGACGGAAATCTGTTCGACCTTCATAATACCAGGCTACCTCGCATCAAGCGTTTAGATCTTGCGATTGTCGATGACCCGCTGCGCCTTGCCTTCACTGCGCGGGATAGTCCGGGGCTCCACCAGGCGGACCTTGGCGGAGATGCCCAGATAATCCTTGATCTGGTGGGCGACATTCTTTTCCATGGTCTGCAACTGCCGGACCTCATCGGAGAAGGTGGCCTCATCGACTTCGATCCGGATTTCCAGAGTATCCATCTGATCCACCCGATCGACGATTAACTGGTAGTGCGGCTCCACCCCCCGCATATCCATGAGCACCGACTCGATCTGGGAGGGGAAGACGTTGACTCCACGGATGATGAGCATGTCGTCGGTGCGCCCGCTGATCCGGGCCATGCGCACCAGATTGCGGCCGCAGCGGCAGGGTTCCGGGTTTAAGGAGGTGATGTCCCGGGTCCGGTAGCGGATCACCGGGAAGGCTTCCTTGGTGAGGGTGGTGATTACCAACTCACCGGTGGCGCCGGGAGGCAGAACCTCCATGGTGACGGGATCGATGATCTCCGGCAGGAAATGGTCCTCGGCCATATGCAGGCCGCTTTTGGCCTCGATGCACTCCACTGCCACCCCAGGCCCCATGACTTCGGAGAGGCCATAGATGTCCAACGCGTCAAGGGACAGTTTCTTCTCAATTTCCTGGCGCATGCCTTCGCTCCAGGGTTCAGCCCCGAAGATTCCGACTCGAAGCTTGAATTTGCTGAAATCCACCCCCATGTCCTTGGCCACATCAAACAGATGCAACGAGAAGGAGGGAGTGCAGGTCAGCACTGTAGGGCCAAAATCCTGCAGCAGCATGATCTGGCGGCGGGTGTTGCCCCCAGAGATGGGTATGACGGAGGTTCCCAAGCGCTCGGCGCCGTAATGGAAGCCCAAGCCGCCGGTGAACAGGCCATAGCCATAGGAGTTGTGGACGATATCCCCGCGATGGACGCCGGCGGCGGCTAGAGTGCGGGCCATGATGTCCGACCAGTTGTGAATGTCCCTCTGGGTGTAACCCACCACGGTGGGTTTGCCTGTGGTGCCGGAGGAGGCATGGATGCGCACCACCTGCTCCATGGGTACGGCGAACAGACCGAAAGGGTAATTGTCCCGTAAATCCTGCTTACTGGTAAAGGGGAGATGGCGCACATCGTCCAGGGAACGGATGTCTCCCGGGCTCACTCCCGCCTGATCGAACTTCTGCCGATAAAAAGGCACCAAGGCATAGACCCGCTCCGCCAGGGCTCTCAGGCGCCGGAGCTGAATCGCCTCCAACGCCTCCCGGGGGAGAGTTTCAAATTCTTCATTGTAAATCATTGCTTGCTAAACCTTTCACGTACTCAAGACTAGGCACAAA
Organism: uncultured Desulfobacterales bacterium; assembly: GCA_964428565.1. Taxonomy (GTDB): domain Bacteria; phylum Desulfobacterota; class Desulfobaccia; order Desulfobaccales; family Desulfobaccaceae; genus CAYRYV01. The sequence goes on from CAYRYV010000039.1 coordinate 30,408, forward strand.
AGTAGCATAAGGACTGCGGAGCGTCAAGCAAAAACGGGTGGTTAATTCTGGTGGGAAAAGGGACGGGACTGAAGCCAACGGCTGCGCAGGCGCAACAGGCGCACCCCGTTGCCTGTGACCTGGATGCTTAAAATGTGGTGGGCCTTCAAAGACTCCAGGAGCTGTTCCAATTGCCGAGCGGAGAACTGGCTCTGCCACTCCCTTTCCGGAAAGGTTTCCCCGGCCGAGGCCACCAGCAGATCGCCCAGACGCTCCACCATCTCTTCGGCCATTTCCGGCAAGGCTAAATACAACGCCAAACGCAGGGTGTCGGCCTCCACTTTTAACAGCTGGGGACTGGCACAGTAACGCACTGCGGCGGATTGACGGCGATTATGGCAGACCAGACCGGCCTGTAAAAACTGTTGCAGATAGTCCCAGGCGGTTTTCCGGTCCACTTGAAAGAATCTTTCAAAGTCGCGTACCTTAAACCAACCTCCGCCGGTCTGCTGGAGAAAGTCCCTGAGCTTGCCGGGGCTGACCTTCCGGTGGGATCGCCGGGGCAGTTGCTCGTCCAGTTCCGCCAGCCAACGATCTAACAACTCTTCCCAAAATACAGGGCGGTGGGAGGAAGAGGCGGTGGGAGAGGTCATGGTAGTCCTCCACCCCGACGTCGGTTCCCGCACCAGGTAGAGGGCGGCGGGTTCGGCGACGGTATAAGCGGTGGGCATGTTTCTGGTTTCCGGGATCAGCAGCGGGTAATAATATTCAAACCAATTGTCCAGCCGGGAGGCCAGGGAACGAAAACGGTCCAGTGTCACCTTACCTGCCAGATGCTCGATCAGAGAATTCTGCAAACGATGCTTGATCTGGCTGGGGTATTCCCGGTGATCGGGTGGCTGCCCTGGAGATTCCAGCATGATTTCTAAAATTAACCCGGCCACCAGGGCCCGATCCAACTTTTCGTCGGTATCCGGCACTTTTTGAGTATATTGCTGCGCCTGCGGGTCAGGAGGAACGTGCCACATTCTGGGTTCGCCTTCTCCTTGTAAGAAGATTCCAGAGAACGTGAAGTTTGTTTGGTATGTTATTAAGCAAGTTCTTTGCCAAATTATAACTAAATGTATTTGAAAGATAATCTTATGTTTTTGCTATGGGTTTCCTGTCATCCGGTGAGACTGTCCCAGCGCGTGTCCCATAGAGCCGAGGGGCCTATCCCCCAAGAAGTTGACCGGCCGGACTGCCCCGGGACGTCACCTTCTCACCCCACCGGCTTGCCGGGAGTCTGGGGAACCACCGGGAAAAACCCTTGACATCTCCTTGAGTGCCTTGTAAATTTAATTCAGGGCGGGCATAGCTCAGCTGGTAGAGTACAAGCTTCCCAAGCTTGGTGTCGCGGGTT
>CAYRYV010000040.1:0-20943 GCA_964428565.1 uncultured Desulfobacterales bacterium
GGGTCCGGCACCTTTACCAGTGACCCCCGGCCGGGTCGGCCCCTACCCGGTACACTCCCGGTACATACCGGTACGAATTCCGGGTTGTACCGGGTTCCCGGCGATACGCCGCCGGCCTGCCCACAAGGGGTAATGGCGATGATTAATATGTGAAATCAATGCGATATAAGAAAAGCCGCCTCGCTTGCCCCCCCTGTATCGGGTGCCGGCGTTTTTTTTCCGGTACCCCGGTACGCCGCTCCGCCCCCTGGCCGCGCCCGCCCGGGGGCCATCTCCTCCGTCGGGGTCTGGCTGCTTGCGGCAGGCTGGCTGCCGGCGGCGGACCTGGCGCCCGCGGTCAAACCGCGGGAAGGCGGGGGCCGCTATTGACTTCTGGTCCGCAGCTACCTAAGTTTAACAACACCAGAGACCATAGACAGGAGGATCGGCGATGTCGTCATTGATGGGAAAAACTCTCGGGATGCTGGCGGTTTTCACCTTGCTGTTCAGTTGCGGGGATTCCACCCTGGCCACCGACGTCAAACCCTACGTCGCCCAGGACTTCAGCAAACTCAAGGGCATGACAGGCTTCAGCGACACCCTGCTGGACCAGCACTTCGCCCTCTACCAGGGCTACGTGAAGAACACCAACGCCCTGCTGGAGCAACTGCAGCAGATGGGCCGGCAGCAGCAGACCAATACGCCGGCCTTTGCCGAACTGAAGCGCCGCCTGGGGTGGGAGTTCAACGGCATGCGGCTGCATGAACTTTACTTCGGCAACCTGGGCGGCAAGGGGGAAATCAACCGGGAAGGGCCGCTGGCCAAAAAAATTGCCGCCAATTTCGGCAGCTACGACGCCTGGGCGGCCTGCTTTAAGGCCACCGGAGCCATGCGGGGGATCGGTTGGGCGGTGCTTTACGAGGATCCGGCCACCGGGCGCCTGCTCAACATGTGGATCAACGAGCACGACGTGGGGCACCTGGCCGGAGGCAAACCCCTTCTCATCATGGATGTCTTCGAACACGCCTTCATGACGGACTACGGCCTCAAGCGGGCCGACTACATCCAGGCCTTTTTCAATAACATCGACTGGGCCGCGGTGGAGGCCCGGCTGGGGGCCGCCGCCAAATAACGCGGCCGCAGGGGAGGGCAGGGCGGCCGGCCGTCTTGCCCTCCCACCGCGATCTCAGGCGTACACGTTAATCTTCAGCCCCTTGCCCGTCATTTGCGCCAGCAGCTGTTGCTGTTGGGCGGCTTCCGGCGGCGGGGTCGGCGGCGGCTGCTCCACCTGCGGCTTGGCCGCGGCGTTCGGGCCGCACAGCTTGGAGATGAGTTGCGCCGCCACGGGGATCGCCATCTGGGCGGCGATGGCTGGTATGGCCATGGCATTCCTCCTTGTTCTGGTGTGAATGGTTATCCTGGCCATGTTCTACGCAATTTCCTTGCCAGGGGCCAGGAGCCCGGCGCGCTCCGGCCACGCCCCCCCGCAGAGTCCGGGTGGCTGCCGCCCCCAGCCGCCCCCGGCCTGCCGGCCCTGCCGGCGTCCGGATAACGGCCCCGGCAGGATTTACCCCTGGCCGGCGGTAAGACTTGCCGCCTCCCGGGTGTTTTGCCGCCCAAGATCGTCTTACCCCCGGCCCCCCTTGGGCTGCGCCGTGGCTGTAACTCCTTTCCCGGCCCCGGGTGCCCTTTTGTCATGCCGCGCGTTCGGCCGGACCCGGACGCGGGGGGTTGAACATAGCTTGTAACGGGGCGTCATTCCCCTGTTTTTCCCGGCGGAGAAATTTCCGCTCCCCCCCAAAGAAAAATCATGCATTCTGGCCGCCCCGGGAAGTATACTATTTCCCGATACCCCTGCTGCTGGTCGCCGCCCCGCACCGCCGCGGTCAAGGCCCGGCCGGCCGCCCCCAAGGATGAAAGCATGGATCTCAGTCTCTTCGAGAATCAGGAAGCCCCCGAGCTGCGCAGGTACCTGGAGTTCCTGCTGTGGCACTACCGGGTGATGGACTCCTTCTGGTATATCTACCTCACCGAGCAGTTCGACGAAGCCGCCGCCGATCTGATCAACGAGAAGGTCTGGGACCGGGTCTCCGCCCTGGGGGCGCGGGATATCCTCAAACGCTTCGCCATTGCCGAACGGGGCTTGACCGGCTTTGTCCGGGCCCTGCGCTACTGGCCCTGGCATGCGCTGGTGGGCTATCGGATCGAGGAAAAACCCGACGAAGTGATCATCTCCGTGCCCTCCTGCCCCACCCAGGAGGCCCGCCTCAAACGGGGGCTGCCGGAATACCGCTGTCAGGATATGCACCGGGCGGAGTTTGTCAGCTTCGCCCGGGAAATCGACCCCCGTATCCGGGTCGACTGCCTGTTTGCCCCGCCCGACCCCCATCCCCCGGAGATGTTCTGTCAATGGCGGTTTTCGCTGGATACGGTTTGATGCTGCCACCTTCCACCCTGCGGTGAGGATACAGCCATGAAGGACCCCCAGGACCGCCGGGCTTGGCGTCCGGCCACCGTCGCCATCCACGCCGGCCGCCTGCCCGCCACCGTGTTCGGCGAGGTGTCGGTGCCCATCTTCCAGAGCTCCACCTTCGCCTTTCCCAGCGCCGAGGTCGGCGCCGGCCGCTTCGCCGGAGAACTGCCGGGTTATATCTACACCCGCATGAACAACCCCACCGTCAACGCCCTGGAAACCGGGGTGGCCGCCTTGGAGCAGGGGGCCTTCGGCGTGGCCGCGGCCTCGGGCATGGGCGCCATCAGCCTGACGCTGCTGACTCTGCTCAATAACGGCGACCACCTGGTGGCCGGCAACTGCCTGTACGGCCCCACCGAGGTCCTCATCGAGACCGAACTCCCTCGCTTCGGCATCACCGCCACCCTGGTGGACACCACCGACCTGGCCGCCGTCGAACAGGCCCTGACTCCCCGGACCCGACTGGTCTTCATCGAAACCCCCGCCAACCCCACCATGAAGCTCACCGACATCGCCGGGGTGGCGGAGATCGCCCGCAACCACGGAGCCCTCCTGGCGGTGGACAACACCTTCGCCAGCCCCTACCTGCAACGGCCCCTCACCCGGGGGGCGGACGTGGCCATCCACAGCCTCACCAAGTATATCAACGGCCACAGCGATGTCGTGGGCGGCATGGTCATTGTCCGGGAGGAAACGCTCTGTAAACAGCTCAAGCGCGCTTCTACTCTCTTTGGCGGCGTCATGGACCCGCACCAGGCCTGGCTCGTCCTGCGGGGGCTGTCCACCCTCCCCCTGCGCCTGGAGCGGGCCCAGGCCAACGCCCGGCAGTTGGCGGGTTTCCTCCAGGCCCACCCCCAGATCTCCTGGGTGCGGTATCCGGGGCTCCCCGACCATCCCCAGCACGAGCTGGCCCGGCGGCAGATGGACGGCTTCGGGGCCATGCTCTGCTTCGGCATCGCCGGGGGCCTGGAAGCCGGCCGCCGCCTCATGAACCGCGTCCGCCTCATCACCCTGGCCGTCAGCCTGGGAGGGGTGGAATCCCTCATCGAGCATCCGGCCTCCATGACCCACGCCGGTTTGCCCCCGGAAAAGCGCCGGGCCGCCGGCATCACCGACGACTTGGTGCGTCTCTCCGTGGGCTGCGAAGACGTCGCCGACCTGCAGGCCGACCTGGATCAGGCCCTGCAAGCTGTGCATGATTCTCTGTAAGATGGAGATATTATAGCGGTTCTCGAAAGTATCTGCCGTATGGCCCCTGCTCCCCTCCGGAGCCCAGGTCAGCACGAGGGGTGGCTGGGAACATACTTTCGAGAAGTGGTATATAAATATTACGACAAAGGGGAGTGACCATGAAGAAAGTACCCGTCCTCATCGCCGTGCTCGTCCTGTGCGGGCAGCTCGCCGTCAATCCGGGGACCGTCCTGGCGGCCCAGTCCGCCGCCGATTTGTTGGAGAAGGGTTTGGGATTTTTCGAGGTGAAAAACTATTCCCGGGCCCTGGAGGCCTGCCAGCAGGCCATCAAATTGGAACCCAAAAATCCGGCCGCCCATTATTTGCTGGGAACCACCTATTATGCCCTGGGGCGCTATCAGGAGGCCCTGGGGGCTTATGAAAAGGCGGCCCAACTCAATCCCGAAGCCGCCGATACCCCCGATCTGCAATATGAGATGGGCATGACCTATCTCAACCTGAAACGTTTTCGCGAGGCGGAAGGAGCTTTTCAGAAGGTTGTGCGCGCCGAGCCCAATGAACCCCGGGGCCACTTCGGCCTGGTGGGGGCCTATGTCGGCCTGGGAAACACGGAAGAGGCCGAAAAGTCATTCAAAACGTTGGAAAAACTGGACCCCGCCACCGCCAAAAAACTCGCCGAGCAATTGCGCTAAGGGAATAAAGAAGAGGGGCCGGCTCGCCCGGCCCCGCAGCCGGCCTTGTTATTGTTATTCCTCTCCCTCCCAATCCACGTGGTTCTGCTTCTCCGCGCCGCTGCGCCCCTTACTCTTGCGCTCCGCCTGCTTGAAGGTGGCCGCCGGCGCCACCCGGGGATACAGGACTTGTTGCCCTCCCAACAACTCGGTAATGGTATATATCTGCAGCCGGGGGTAGCGTTGACCCGGGTAAAACTCCGGCTCGTAAAAGCCTGCCGCCGCGGCCTCCTGCCGCATGGGCGCGGTGGGCTCCCGCAGCGTGATAAACACCCCCATGACCGCCTTTTCCCGGTCGATGACCCCCTTCAAATCCCTGACCTGGCTGACGCTGACCTGACCGCTCTTCACCTGCACCACAATCTTCTTCGCTTTGCCGCTGGCATCATCGAAAAAGTAGATATAACCGTCAATCCCGGTATCCGGTCCCTTCTTCTTATCCTGCGCCGGCCGGGCGTCCACCAGCCCCACCGCCCACCACTCGAACTGATGCCGGTTCAGGCGGGCCAACGCCTCGGCGCTGGTGAAATCCTCCGGCACGCCGATTTCTTTGAACGGGGCGAGTTCTTGTTGAAAGGTGTCATGCAGTCTCTTCTTAATCAACGTAATGGCCAGGTGCGTGATATCGATGCCGATCCAGCGCCGCCGCAACCTCTCCGCCACGGCGATGGTGGTGCCGCAGCCGCAGAAGGGGTCCAGCACCACGTCGCCCTCCCGGCTGCTGGCGGTAACCATGCGATGCAACAGAGCCTCCGGTTTTTGCGTGGGATACTCCAGTCTTTCCTTATGCCAGGATCTCAGGGCCTCGATGTTGGTCCAGACATCCTGCATGGGCAGGCCGGCGGATTCGTCCAGGTATCTTTTCAGCCGCGGCATGCCCGTCTGGGTGTAGTAAATCTTATTTTCCTGGTCTAATCGTTCCATGGTGCTTGCCGGACAGCGCCACACCCGCTTGATGCCCTTCCATTCGTACTCGTAGCCTCCCCCCGTGAGACCGGCAGCGCCGAGATCAGCAGACATCCAGCGGCGGCCGTCGGCGTCCTGATATCTGTAGTATTGGTCAATATAGGCTTGGTCGTAGGGTTGATACGTTTGATTCCAGATCGCCCGGTTACTCTTGATGTAGTAAAAAATGATGTCATGCACCCGGCCGTAGCGTCGGGCGTCGCTGTGGCCGGATGTTCTTTTCCAGATAATTTCATTGCGAAAATTCGCCGTCCCGAACACGGCGTCCAGAAGCAGTTTGATGTAATGGCCGGCAGTCGGATCACAATGCAAATAGATACTTCCCGTGGGCTTGAGGACGCGATGCAGTTCGATCAGCCGGATGGCCATCATGACCAGATACGCCATCATGTCGTTCGCGCCCAGAAAAGACCGCAGGGCCTGCACCAGATCGGCCACCTGCTTCGGTCCCAGGGTCACGATATCATAATAGGTGTTCTCCGCCTCCAGCCCCCAGTGCCAGGTATCGTCGAAGGCCGTGATTTGGGCCGCGGATTGCTCTCCGCTCCTTTCTTTAAAAAGCACGTTATAGGTCGCCTGGCTGTTGAAGGGCGGGTCCAGGTAAATGAGATCGACGCTCTCATCCCGGATATGCTCCCGCAGTATCTCCAGATTGTCCCCAAAATAGAGCTTGTTCCGCCACTCTTCCGACATGGCCCGACCTCCCGCTGCTTTCACTGTAATCGCATTGCGCGCAAAAATCAATTCCCGGCCGCTCGCGCCGCCCGCCCGAACCTCTCCGCCCTCCTCGCCTTGGACATTCCTTCTGTTTCCTGGTAGACTATCACTAGTACATAGACCACGAATCCCGATTCCCATGCTGCTCATCACCGAAACCTTCATCAGCCTGCTGGGCGAATCCACCTTGGCCGGGCTTCCCGGCTTCTTCATCCGTCTCACCGGCTGCAACCTGCGCTGCCGCTGGTGCGACACCACTTACGCCTATGCAGGCGGCCAGCCCCGGGAGGTGCCCGACCTGACGGCCGCGGCTCGGGCCGCCGGCGTCGGTATCGCGGTGGTCACCGGCGGCGAGCCCCTCCTCCAGGAAGAGTGCCCGGCCCTTCTCGCCGCCCTGGCCGACGCCGGCCTCACCGTCCTGCTGGAGACCAACGGCTCCCGCCCCCTTGCCGGCCTGGATCCCCGGGTGCGCCGCATCGTCGATCTCAAATGCCCGGGCTCCGGCATGGCGGCCCATAACTACCTTCCCAACCTCGACGTCCTGGCCTCCACCGATGAGCTGAAACTGGTCCTCGCCGACCGGGCCGATTTCGATTTCGCCCTGGACCTCCTCACTCCCCGCGGCCTCTGGGAACGGCTCCCGGTCCTCCTCTCCCCGGTCTTCGGCCGGTTGCCCCCTGCCGACCTGGCCGCCTGGATAGTGGCCTCCGGCCTGCCTCTGCGCCTCCATCTTCAGCTCCACAAATACGTCTGGGGCCCCGCCGCCCGGGGCGTTTGAGCTGCACCGGGCCATAGTGTTTTACCGCGTACGGGAGTATCATGAAGACAGGTCACCACCATGAATGCAAACAGCGCCAGTATTCAGTCTGAACCCGCGGCCCGCCCCCTGGCCGTGGTCCTGGCCAGCGGCGGCCTCGACAGCTGCGTCACCGCGGCCGTCGTCGCCCGGGACTACGACCTGGCCTTCTTCCACGCCAATTACGGCCAGCTCACCGTGGCCCGGGAACTCGCCGACTTCCGGGACCAGGCGGCCCATTTCCGGGCGGTGCGCACCCTGGAGGCCGACCTGAACTGGCTGGGGGCCATCGGCGGCTCCAGCCTCACCGACACCCATCTGGCCGTCCCCGACTACGAGCTCGAGTCCCCGGGCCTCCCCTCCACCTATGTGCCCTTCCGCAACACCATCCTGCTGGCCGCCGCCGTGGCCTGGGCCGAGGTTTTGGGGGCCGCGGCCGTCTGCATCGGGGCCAATGAGATCGACAGCCCGGGATACCCCGACTGCCGCCCGGCCTATTATGAGGCCATGCGCCGGGTCGTCGACCTGGGCACCCGGGACGATACCCACATCGCCCTCCTCACCCCCCTCATTCACCTGGACAAGGCCGGCATAATCCGCCTGGGGCTCGCCCTGAACGCCCCTTTCCACCTCACCTGGTCCTGCTACGTCCGCGATGACCGGGCCTGCGGCCGGTGCTCCTCCTGCCACCTGCGCCTCCAGGGCTTCGCCGCCGCCGGCGCCGTGGACCCGATTCCCTATGCCCCCTGAAGGAGGGGGACGGGCTCCCGCCGCCCGTATGCCCTTTTCCTGAGGCGCCCCCGGGGCGGGGACGGCAGGGTCAAGTTTTTCGCGGCCGCAGCCTTGACGCCTCCCCCCGGCAGGACTTACCTTAGCTCATATATCGCTCGGGCAAATATTCCCAAACTTGCTCTGCACGGAGAGGATTACCCATGACAAACGATAGTTGCCTCGTGGTCCAGGCCATGAAGGACGCGGTCAAGATGGAAGAGGACGGCCTGGAATTCTATCAGCAGGCGGCCCAGGGGGCCAAATCCGCGGGTACCAGGGATATCTTTGAATATCTGGCGGCATCGGAGAAGTACCATATCCGGAAAATCCGGGAAATCTACGAACGCCTGGAAAAGGACCCCACCTGGAACGAAGGTATGTGCTCCTGGGTGCAGCCCCACCAGCAGCCCAACGTCTTCACCGAGGCCATGGCCAAGGCCACTGCCGGGAAGGGCGACGAGGGCGACCTGAAGGCCCTGGAAGTGGGCATCTCCATGGAGGAGAAGAGCATCGCCTTCTACCAGAAGCTGGCCCAGGCAGCCGGAGACCCTTTGGAGCGCCGGTTGTTCCTCAGCCTGGTGAACGAGGAGCGGGGGCACTACAACAACCTGGTGGACTACCGCAATTTTCTCATCGACCCGGCCGACTGGTATTATGTGAAAGAGATGGGGCACGTGGACGGGGCCTGACCATGCTCGGCAACGCCGCCCCCCGGGACCGCCGCCGCCCGCCCCAACAGTCGCCGGCCGGAGGCGGTTGAGATGGACGTCACCATCATCGGCTCGGGCACCGGGGTGCCCCACCCCCAACGGGGCGCCCCGGCCGTGGTCGCCAGGGCCGCCGGTCGCCTGGTCCTGCTCGATATGGGCGCCGGGACCCTGAAGGCCCTGGCGGTCCAGGGCATTGATTTCAACGACCTGGACTTCATCTGCCTGAGCCATTTCCACCCGGACCACGTGGGCGACCTGGTGCCCTTCCTGTTCGCCACCCGCTACGCCCTGGGATATACCCGCACCACCCCCTTTACGCTGCTGGCCGCCCGGGGCTTCTCCCAATTGCACGCCCGGCTGCAGGGAGCCTTCGGGGACTGGATCGAACCCCCGCCGGGGCTCATGCAGGTGCGGGAGTTGGCGCCGGAGACGCCGGCGCGCCTGGAATTCGATGCCTTGGCCATCAGGACCGCCCCCGTGAACCATATCCCCAGCAGTCTGGCCTTCCGCCTGGAAACGGGGGACAAAGCGGTGGTTTACTCTGGGGATACGGACTGGAGCGACACCTTGATCGACTTCCTGCGGGGGGCCGATCTGGCCATCCTGGAGGCCTCCTTCCCCACCAAGGTGGCCGGCCACCTCACGCCGGCCGAGGCCGTGGAGATGGCCGCCCGGGCCGGGGTGCCGCGGCTGGTGCTCACGCACCTGTATCCCCCCTGCGACCGCCTCGATATCCGCGCCGCGGTTGCGCCGAGCTTCCCCGGCGAACTCATCGTGGCCCGGGACGGGTTAAACTTGGTCGTTTGAGGCGAATTGCGCCTCCCTGGCGATATGCCCCCGCATCCTCTTCCCCGACCCCACCTTTCCGGAAACCTCCGCGCCCGCTGACGGCACCCCCACTTTCCCGCCTCTCTGTCCCTGGCAATAATTAATGATTGAAAAAATTTTTAATTTTATTTACTTTATCACCTGTATCAGGGATTCCCTGATCCCTGCTGGCCGAACTTCTCAATTCTCGAGTTACCCGTGGATTTTTGTTGATGCGATGCGCCTGACACCAGCGACACCGGCGGGAGGGGACGTTTGATGCAAGCGACGGAGGTTCAGTCTCGCGAGGAATTGCTCACCGAATTAACGGTACTGCGGGAACGGGTGAGGGCACTCGAGGCCCTGGTGGGGAATCCCCCTCCGGCCGCCGAGGAAGAGGAGGCGCGGTACCGCTCCCTCATTGATGACGTCATCGAAAGCTCCACCATCGGACTGTTCATCCTGGATGCCGACTTCCGGGTGGTGTGGATGAACCGGGCCTTGGAAAATTTCTTCGGCCTGGACCGGCGGGAGGTCATCGGCCAGGATAAACGCCGCTTGATTCTGGAGCGCTTCAAATATCTGTTCGCCGATCCGGAGGAGTACGCCCGGCAGATATTGGCATCATATCAGGCCCAATACTACGGCGAGCATTTCGAGTGCCACCTCCTGCCGGATGACACCCGGCAGGAACGGTGGCTGGAATACTGGTGCCAGCCCATCCGTTCCGGAGTCTACCGGGGCGGCCGGATTGAGCATTTCACCGACATCACCGAAAGGAAGCGGGCCGAAGAAACCTTCAAAAACCTCATCATGAGGGCGCCCATCGGCATCTTTATCATCCAGGCGGGCAATTTCACGCTGGTTAATCCCGGCTTTTTGCATATCACGGGGTATCGGGAAGAGGAATTGCTGGGCCGGAACTCTTTGAGCCGGGTGGTGCCCGAATTCAAGGACGAGGTCCGCAAAAACGCCATCCGGATGTTGCAGGGCAAGAGTTCCCTGCCCTTCGAGTTCCAGGTCTTCAACCGCGCCGGAGAGGTCCGGTGGATCATGGAGTCCCTCACCCCCATCAGCTACGGCGGGGAGCAGGCCATCCTGGGTTTCTTCATGGATATCACCGAACGCCGGGAACTGGAGGGCCAGTTCTTGCAGGCCCAGAAGATGGAGGCCATCGGACGGCTGGCCGGAGGGGTGGCCCATGACTTCAACAATCTGCTCACGGCCATCTCCGGCTATGCCGAAATGCTGCTCCTGGACGTCCGGCAGGATCCGCCCGGAGCTCACAATATCCAGGAAATCATCAAGGCCACGGAACGGGGCGCCTCCCTGACCCGCCAGTTGCTGGCCTTCAGCCGCAAACAGATCCTCCAACCCCGGCTGGTCAACTTCAACGATGTCGTGGCCGACATGGACCGTATGCTGGCGCGGCTGATCGGCGAAGACATCGAATTGGTGACCCTCTGTGATCCCGCCCTCCAGATGATCAAAGCCGACCCCGGCCAGGTTGAACAGGTGATCCTCAACCTGGCCGTCAATGCCCGGGATGCCATGCCCCAGGGCGGCCGCCTGTTGGTGGAAACGGCCAACGTCCATCTGGACGAGGCCTACGCCGTGCGGCACCTGGAAGTCACCCCCGGCCGGTACGTGATGCTGGCGGTCACCGACTCGGGAGTCGGCATTGACCCGGAAACCCTGGAACATATCTTCGAGCCCTTTTTCACCACCAAGAGCTCGGGGAAGGGCACCGGCCTGGGACTCTCCACGGTCTACGGCATCGTCAAACAGAGCGGCGGCCATATCTGGGTCTACAGCGAAGTCGGGCAGGGGACCACCTTCAAGATCTATCTGCCCGTTGCCGAAACCGCAGAACAGCCCAGCATTCCGGAGACCCCGGCGGAGAAACCCGGGAAAGGCTGGGAAACCATCCTTTTGGTGGAGGACGACGAGGATCTGCGGACCTTTATTCAGCAGGCCCTCAGCCAGTATGGCTATGAAGTTCTTTCCGCCGCCCACGGTCAGGAGGCCTTGGAGGTGAGTCGGAATTACCCCCATGTCATTCACCTGCTGCTGACGGATGTGGTGATGCCCCAAATGGGCGGCTATGAATTGGAAGCCCGGTTGACGGCCACCCGTCCGGCCCTGAAGGTGCTCTATATGTCGGGGTACACCGGCAACAGCCCCCTCCTCCGGGAGGCCCAGAGCCGCGGTCATGCCTTTGTCCAGAAGCCCTTCAAGGTTGCCGCGCTGGCCGCCAAGGTCCGGGAGATCCTGGATGCCTCCGTCTCCACTTTGCAGTAGAATAAGGTCAGGGGCAATACTTGGCGGACTGCCGGCCGAGGCCCCCAAAATTGTCCGGAGGGAGCCGATATGGAAGAATTCTTGAAGAAAACCTGGCGGTTCGGTCTGGGGGTATACGACTTTACCAAGGAGAAGGTCGAGGCCCTGGTGGCCGACATGATACGCCGCGGCGAGGTGAGCCAACAGGAGGGGCCCGCCGCCGTGGAACAACTCATGGACAGGGTCAAACAGGATCAGGAGGCCCTCACCGACAAGATCAAAGGGCTGGTGACCCGGATGATCGGGGAGATGGGGGTGGCCCGGGCCGCCCAGGTGGCCGCCCTGGAAAAACGGGTGCAGGAGTTGGAGGCCAGGGTGCATGAACTCATGACCCGCAGCGAGCCCCTGGGCACGGAGTGAAGCCGGCGGTCGCTGACCGGCTGGCAGATGGCCGCCTCCACCCGTGCGCCACTGGAGTGGTTCGGTGGCAGATCCCGCCCGCCAACAGGCCGCCCCGGTCGCTATACGGAACCCGCAAAGCCTGGAAAATCTCTGGAAGGTCTGGAAGGTGCCGGGGCCGGGAGTTGACTTTTCCCGGGAATTGGTGGTGGTGCAGACCACCCGGGGGAGCAGGCTGCGCCTGACGGCCGCTCGTGGCGACCACGGCGATCCGGAGGTCTTGGGCCTGGCCAGCCGGGATCTCCGCCCCGGGTTTCGCTAGACCATCGCCGTCTTGAGAAACGCCGGCGTCAAAACCGTCAATGGCCGGCCGCTCGATAGGTAACCGGCGAAATTGCGGGCCCCGGCAGGCCGGGGAGCTTCAGCCGCCTTAAAAGGTGCGGCTGACCAGGTAATCGGTGATTTCCAGGAAGAGGTCCTTTTCGGGGGAGGAGGGGAAGGCGGTGAGGCACTGCTGGGCCCGGCGGTTGTACTCCTGGGCCTGGCGGCGGGCGTGTTCCAGGGAACCCGCGCTCTCCAGGGCCGGAATCAGTTCCCGGGTGATGGCCTGGGGATCGGCGGAGGCGGCCACCTCCTGCAGGCGTTGGCGCCGGGCGGGCGGGGCCTGGGCCAGGGCGTGGATCAACGGCAGCGTCACCTTGCCCTCCTTGAGATCGTTGCCCACGGGTTTCCCCAGGGCCTGGGCATCGCCGGTGTAGTCCAGAATGTCGTCCACCAGTTGAAAGGTGATCCCCAGGTTGAGGCCGAAGTCGGCCAGGGCCAGCTCCCGGTCTGCATCGACGCCCGCCATAATGGCCCCGATCTGACAGGCGGCGGACATCAAGATGGCGGTCTTGCGGGTGATGACGTCGAAATAGTCGGCCTCGGTCATGGAAAAATTGCCGGTGTGAATCAGTTGCAGGACTTCGCCTTCGGCCATGCGGGTGGTGGTGCGGGAGAGGACCTCCACCACCTTCATGCGGTTGGTGGCGGAGGCGATGCTCAGGGCCTTGGCCAACAGGAAGTCCCCCACCAGGATGACGGCCTGGTTGCCCCAGATCATGTTGGCGCTGGACAGGCCGCGGCGCACGGTGGCGGCGTCCACCACGTCGTCGTGGAGCAGGGTGGCGGCGTGGAGGTATTCGAAGATGGTGGAGACGTCCACCAGGTGATCTTCCCGGCAGCCGCAAAGGCGGGACGACAGGAGGAACAGCAACGGCCGCACCCGCTTGCCGCCGCTGGTGAGGACGTATTGCCCCACATCGGCAATCAGCTGCACGTGGGAAGACAGGTTGGCGGCCAGGGCCTCGTTTATCCTGTCAATATCTGTTTTCAGCCGTTGAAAGATATCCTGGATCGCCATGACGAAATTTCACCTTAAATAATAAAAGATACATCTGATCCGGGTATCTGTCAATTTTTATCGGTCGTCGCTTTCGTGCTTTCCCGTCTCGTCGAGCAGCTCCCCTTCCAGGTCGTAGGTATGCGTCCGGGTCAGACGCACCGGCTGCAGCGCCCCCACCTGTCCCTGCCCCGCCGTCAGATACACCTGCCCGTCCACCTCCGGGGCCTGCGTGGCCAGCCGGCCGGTGAGGAGCAGATCGCTTTCCGGGCTCACCCCTTCCACCAAAACCTCCTGGACCGTGCCCTTCAGGGCCCGCAGTTTTTTGCGCACCAGTCTGGCCTGGAGCCGGGTGAGCTGCCGGGCCCGGCGGGCCGCGGTGCGAGCCGGGACCTGCCCGGGGAAGCGGGCCGCCGGGGTGCCGGCCTCCGGCTGGAAGGCGAAGATGCCCAGGTGATCGAAGCCGATATCCTCCACCCGGCGGCAGAGCTCCTCGAAGTCGGCCTCGGTCTCCCCGGGAAAGCCGGTGATCATGGAGGTCCGCAGGGCCGCCCGGGGCAACCGGGCGCGGATCAGATCGATGGCTTTCAGGGCCTGCTGCTGGGTATAGCGGCGGCCCATCCTCTTCAACACCGGGTCGCTCAGGTGCTGGAGGGGGATGTCCAGATAGGGGCAGATCTGGGGATGCGCCGCCATCACCTCCAGGAGCTCCGGGGTGACGCCCCGGGGATGGCCGTAGAGCAGGCGCAGCCAGCGCAGGCCCGGCAGTCCGGCCAGCCGGCCCAGCAGCTCCGGGAGCCGGGAGACTCCGCCGCCGTCAGTGCCGTACGCAGTGGTGTCCTGGGCCACCAGGTTAAGTTCGATGACCCCCCGGTCCAGGAGTAGTTCGGCTTCCTGGACGACGGCCTCCGGCGGGCGGCTGCGGAAGGGGCCCCGGATCGCCGGGATGGTGCAAAAGGTGCAATGGTGGCGGCAGCCTTCGGCGATCTTCAGGTAGGCGGTATAAAAGGGGGTGGACAGCAGGCGCGGCAGGACCCCGGCGTAAGAGAGCAGGGGGGCGTCCCAATGGCGGCGCCGGGGAGCCGCACCGCGCAACTGCTTCACGATGGCGGCAATGCGGGGGAAGTCGTTGACGCCCGCGAAGGCGTCCACTTCCGGGAGCAACTCGGCCAGTTCGCCCTGGTGGCGCTGCACCAGACAGCCGGCGGCCACCAGGAGCCGGTGGGGATGGGCGCTCTTGACCGCGGCCAGCTCCAGGATGGTGTCGATGGATTCCTGGGCGGCGGAGGCGATGAAACCGCAGGTGTTGACTAGGATGAGGTCCGCGTCCCCGGGGTCGTTAACGATGCGCCAGCCCGCCCGGGTCAGCAGGGCCAGCATGACTTCGGTGTCCACCCGGTTCTTGGCGCAGCCCAGGGTGACGGGGTAGCACGTGCCGGGAGCTTTGGCGAAAGTCAACAGATTCCTCAACAGACCTGCAGGAGATGGAGCGGGGGCGGAGAGGGGCGACGACGCTGCCGGGTCGTCTTTGCTGCCCGACTTACGGTTGCCGGTAGGAAGCCACCGTCCAGCTATCGATGGCCGCAAACATCGTCAACCACAAGGCGAGCTGCACTCCCCACCACAGACGCCGGCCCTGCCGCTTTTCTGGTAGTCGTCCATGGATCAGACGGGCAAAATTATACATGACGGCCGCCTCCACCGCAAAGGGCGGGAACCCCAGGTAGCCCAGGACCGGCATCTCGAAGACCCGGCCGTAGTTGAAGTAGGGCAGGGTATAGACCCATCTGGCCGCCGCCCAGTAATTCCAAAACTCCCACAGGAAGCCGCACACCAGCCCCGCGGTTAGCAGCAGCAGCACCTCCCGCACCCGCCCCCGGCTTGCGGCCACCACGTACGATTTCACCCCGGCCAGGGCGGCAAAGGGCTCCAACAGGAAGATGAAGGCCAGCCAGATGAAAGGGAACCCGTAGCGCGGCTGGAGCAGGGGAAAAATCAGCAGAAACAGCCCCAGGACAAGGCTGGCGGCCAACCACCACCCCGGCAGCGGCCGCGGGCGAAGGGCCGCGCCGCGGAACAGGCCCCAGCTCTCCAGCAGGGCGGCGGTGACGAACAGGCCGGGCAGCACGGTGGCGAAGGCTATCCAGTAGCCGGCCCAACGCAGCGGCAGACAGTCCGGCACCCCCACATAGCGCCAGTTGCCCAGGGCCAGGTTGGCGGCCTCGAAGATCAGCCAGCAGGTGACCGACACCGGTAGCATCCCGAGGAACTCCCCGAACCGCCCGAAAATCAGGGAGTCGCCCCCACGCCGGCACACGAGGCTGTCCGCCAGCAGGATGTAAGACCACCAGGCAAAGGAGTAGAACCAGGTGACGAAGGGTTCCCGCCCCGCGGCCAGGCCCCCGGCCGCACTGAGGAAGAGCAGGGCGGCGCCCAATCCCCACGCCCGGCAAGCCCGCGGGGATGGTCGAGAATTCCGCGCCGGCGCCGCAAACCGTATCATGCACTAACTATACTGTTTTTTTGTAAAAGTTGCCAGGTTCGGCCGCGGGCCGCACCTAACTCGGCAACTTTCGGGCTATTTTTCTTGCGTTTCCCGAAAAACTATGGTACAAGGGCACTCAAGGGACATCCGTAGCAGGACCAACCAGGCCGACACCGCCCCCGGGGGAGTGCCAGGGGCGGGGGTCGCGTCTCTGACGGGTTGCGCCGGCAGCCCGCCTCGTCTCGCCGATGGGGGGGAAAATATGAAGAGATTCGGTCTTCTGACAGCCGCGCTCCTGTGGCTGCTCATCGGTTGCGGCGGAAATCGGGCCGCAGTGGAGCATAAATCCGCACCCGCACCCTCCCAACCCCTCGAAACTCTCGCCGACGACCTCGATAACGAACGGGAAGAATCGCTGGCCGGCGACGTCACCAGTCAACGGCTGGAAGAGCTCTACGCCCAAAGCGGCTCCGCCGACCTGGAGAACGAAATCAAGAAATGGGAGGCCCAACGCAAGTTTGACATGCCCATCCATGTCAACAAACAGGTGAGGAACTACATCGTCTATTTTTCCACCGACCGCAAGGCGGTCTTCACCCGGTTTCTGAGCCGCTCCAGCCGGTATCTCCCCATGATCAAGAAGGTGTTCGCCGAATACGGCCTGCCCGACGACCTGGCTTATCTGGCCATGATCGAAAGCGGCTTCAACAACAAGGCCTACTCGGTGGCGGCGGCCTGCGGCATGTGGCAGTTCATCCGGGGCACCGGGGCCCGCTACGGCCTGGCCATGGACAATTATATCGATGAACGGCGGGACCCGGAAAAGGCCACCCGGGCCGCCGCGGAATACCTGCTGGATTTATATAAGCGCTTCGGTTCCTGGTACCTGGCGGCGGCCAGCTACAACTGCGGCGAGGGCCGGGTGCAGCGGGAAATCAACCAGAGCACCCATAAAAACTTCTGGGAGCTCTCCGATAACCAGTGTTTGCCCACCGAAACCAAAAATTACGTCCCCCAGATGATCGCCGCCATCATCATCGCCAAAAGCCCCCAAAAATACGGCTTTAAGAATATCCCTTACCAGCCGCCGTTGAAATACGACCTGGTCAAAGTCACCGAACCTACCCACCTGGGGGCCGCGGCCATCGCCACCGGCACCAGCGTCGAGGAAGTTCAGGCCCTGAACCCCGAGCTGCTCCGGGGCACCACCCCGCCCTCGTACTCCGCCTATCTGTTGAAAGTGCCCCCCGGCAAGAAGGAGGCCTTCCAGAACAACATCGCCCTGGCCCGGGCCCAGATGCCGGCCGAACGCAGTTATGCGCGGCGGGCCAGCAGCGACGACGATGACGAGGCGTCCTCCCGGTCCACCCGCACCGCCAGCCGCAGCAAGCGCCCGGAGAAATCCAGCGTCCGGGTGGCCCGACAGAAGACTGCGGAGCCCGCCGCCGGCGGACCCACCAATCTGGTATACCGGGTACGACCGGGCGACACCCCGGCCAAAATCGCCAAACGCTTTCAGACCACCGAGGCCGACCTGTTGGCCCGCAACAACCTCAAGAGCGGCAAGGACATGAAAAAGAACCAGGTTCTCCAGGTCGCCGCCGCCCGCGGCAAGAGCCCTGCCGCCAAGACCAAGGCCCCAGCCGCCAGCCGTTCCCCGGGTGCCGAGGACGAACCGGTGACGGCCGCCATTATCCCGGGCTCCACCTCCACCAAGGCCAAGACCGCCCGCCCGGCCAAAACGACCCGTAAGTCTGAAACCCCAGCCGTCAGCAAGAAGAAAGGCAAGGGCTCCTCCGGCGACAATAAGAGCGGGGTGTCCAAGGGCAAAAAGGACAAGGCCGACGCCCGGGGCGCCGTCAGAAGCAAGCAGGTGTCCGCGAAAAACAAACCGAAAAAGGTCAGCCGGCTCGCCGGCGGCGCGAAAGGCGTGAAGATGGCCCGGTCCCCCGCCGCGCAGCAGAAAAAGGTGGCGAAAAGCACACGGCGTTCCACCTCACGGAGTATCGCCCGCCAGCCGAAAAAAGAGATTCACCTGAGCTCCACCACCGACGCCGCGGTGGCCCGGCCGTAACGCCAGCCCCCGCCCCGGAGCGGCTTAACTCCCCCGGGCGGGCCTTCCCGCAAAAAAAAAAATCGAAAAAAATACTATCCCCCCCTTGATTTTTTTCCAAAGCGGTTTACATTATCAACCGTTAGCACTCTATTGTTCCGGCTGCTAACAACCGGTTAACAAATAATTGAATTATCTAAGATAGGAGGTACTTTCATGAAGGTTAAACCTTTGAACGACCGGGTGCTGGTCAAACGGCTGGAAGAAACGCAGATGACCAAGGGCGGCATTTACATCCCCGACACGGCCAAGGAAAAGCCCATCGAAGGCAAGATCATCGCCGTGGGCTCCGGAAAAGTCGCCGACAACGGCCAGCGCATTGCCCTGACGGTCAAGGAGGGCGACCGGGTGCTGTTCGGCAAGTACTCGGGCACCGAAATCAAGATCGAAGGCGAAGAATACCTGATGATGCGGGAAGACGACATTCTGGCGATTGTGGAATAACCACCCCGGCTTTGCATTTGCCCATCCCTATACCGTATTTATCCATGCATCCGTTGAGTTGTAAATTTTCCCAAGGAGGAGCTATATATCATGGCTGCGAAAGAAATCAAATATGACATCAAGGCCCGGGAGGCCATGCTGCGCGGCGTCAACATCCTGGCCGACGCCGTCAAGGTCACCCTGGGCCCCAAAGGCCGTAACGTTATCCTGGAAAAATCCTTCGGCGCGCCCGCCATCACCAAGGACGGCGTGACCGTGGCCAAAGAAATCGAGCTGGAAGACAAATTTGAGAACATGGGCGCCCAGATGGTCCGGGAAGTAGCCTCCAAGACCTCCGATGTGGCCGGCGACGGCACCACCACCGCCACTATCCTGGCCCAGGCCATCTACCAGGAAGGCTCCAAGCTGGTCGCCGCCGGCGTCAACCCCATGGCCCTCAAACGGGGCGTGGACAAGGCGGTGGAGGCGGTCATCGGCGAACTGAAGAAACTCTCCAAACCCACCAAGGATCAGAAGGAAATCGCCCAGGTCGGCACCATCAGCGCCAACAACGACGCCACCATCGGCAACATCATCGCCGAGGCCATGAGCAAGGTGGGCAAGGAAGGCGTCATCACCGTGGAAGAGGCCAAAGGCATGGAGACCACCCTCGAGGTGGTGGAAGGCATGCAGTTCGACCGGGGCTACATCTCCCCCTATTTCGTCACCAACCCCGAGAAGATGGACGTCAGCCTGGAAGAGCCCCTCATCCTCATCCATGAAAAGAAGGTCAGCGCCATGAAGGACCTGCTGCCCATCCTGGAGCAGATCGCCAAAATGGGCAAGCCCCTGTTGATCCTGGCCGAGGACGTGGAAGGCGAAGCCCTGGCCACCCTGGTGGTCAACAAGCTGCGCGGCACCCTGCAGGTGGCCGCGGTGAAGGCCCCGGGCTTCGGCGACCGGCGGAAGGCCATGCTGGAAGACATCGCCATCCTCACCGGCGGCCAGGTGATCAGCGAAGACCTGGGCATCAAGCTGGAAAACATCAGCCTCAAAGACCTGGGCACCGCCAAGAAGATCAACATCGACCGGGACAACACCACCATCATCGACGGCGGCGGCTCCCGGGAGAACATCGAAGCCCGGGTCAAACAGATCCGCGCCCAGATCGATGAAACCACCTCCGACTACGACCGGGAAAAGCTGCAGGAGCGCCTGGCCAAGATCGTCGGCGGCGTGGCCGTCATCCGCGTCGGGGCCGCCACCGAGGTGGAGATGAAGGAGAAGAAGGCCCGCGTCGAGGACGCCCTCAACGCCACCCGGGCCGCGGTGGAAGAAGGCATCGTGCCCGGCGGCGGCGTGGCCCTGATGCGCTGCGTCCCGGCCCTGAACGACCTGAAGCTCAAGGACCACGACGAGCAGATGGGCCTCAACATCGTCAAGCGGGCCCTGGAAGAGCCCATCCGGCAGATCGCCAACAACGCCGGGGCCGAAGGCTCCGTGGTGGCGGAACACGTCAAGAAAGAGGCCGGGAACATGGGCTACAACGCCGAGACCGGCGTGTATGAAGACCTCATGGCCGCCGGCGTCATCGACCCCACCAAGGTCACCCGGTTCGCCCTCCAGAACGCGGCCTCCGTGTCCTCCCTGCTGCTGACCACCGAGGCCATGATCGCCGAGAAGCCCAAGAAGGAAGAGGCCATGCCCGCCATGCCTCCGGGCGGCGGCATGGGCGGCATGGGCGGCATGTACTAAGAGTTCAGGCCATACACGAAATCCTCACAAGGGGGAGGCCCGCAGGGCTTCCCCCTACATTTTTGCGCGCCCGGCCAGGACGCACCCACCCGGTAGAGAAAGAGCCGGGGGCCAAGGGAGAAGATGGCCGGGGGAGGGGCCAAGGGCCGCGTGAGAAAGAGACCGGGGGAGGGGGCCAAGGGTCTCACGACCCTTGCCCCCGCCCCCGGCCCCCCACCCCCCAGCCCGTGGAGGGCTGAGGGGTGAGGGGCGTCGCCGGGGCCGCGGTACCGGGTTGACCCGGGGCGCGTCGCTGTACCGGGTACCGGGGAAAAAAACTCCGGGAGCCGGTACACCGGAGACGGCTGCAGTCACTTTTCTGGTATCATACTGAATTCCTTCCTTATTCATCGCAATCACCTCTTATGATCAAGCCGGCGGCGTTATGCCGGGGCCCGGTACCGGCCGGAACATGTACCGATATGTACCGGGAGTGTACCGGGTAAGGGCGTATCCCGGCCGGGGGGCACTGATACAGGAATTTAAGCCCAGCGAAGACCCCCTGGCGGACGTCGGGATATTTGTTGAGCACCGCGAGGATGGCGATGATGGCCTCCTCCCTGTCGGGATCTGCCCGCCGGCGGAACTGCCCGCCGGGGGGTGGTTGCAGATGCTGCACAGCAGCGTGTGGTTGACCATATCCAAATCCTTGAGGTTGCGGGTTGCGAGTTTCGAGTTTCGAGTTTCGAGTTAAAGAAAATAATTGGTATTTTTCAATTTTTCGGGGGCGGGGTGGCCGCCCGGATACCACTGTACAGAAAAAGCGGGGCCAGGTCCAACACACATGAGACACATAGGACAAATGTCACAAAATCGTAACGTGGGGAGCATTTTTGGGGGCCGGGAGCCGGCGGCGTCACGCCAGAAAGCCAGAGGAGGCCCAGCCGGAGCCGGGGAGCGGGGAGAAGAGCCTCTGGTGGCTACGCC
>CAYRYV010000040.1:21043-31577 GCA_964428565.1 uncultured Desulfobacterales bacterium
ACCCCGACAACAAGTTGTCGGGGACAGCCGGGAGGGGTGTACCGGGGAGCGGTACGAAAGAGTTTCCAGTTTCCGGTTTCCAGTTGAGGAGGCCCGGCGGGAGCCGGGTGGGTAAGGGCGTTGCCCAGCCGGAGCTGGGGAGCCGGGGAGCGGGGAGAAGAGCCTCTGGTGGCTACGCCACCCCGACAACAAGTTGTCGGGGACAGCCGGGAGGGGTGTACCGGGGAGCGGTACAGCCGTGCCGGGCGGGGGAGCGTGATGCCGGGGGGGGAGGGTTCAGCGGGGTTTGACGAGGGGGACGAAGGCCACGGGGCAGATGGTTTCGGTGGCGAAGGTGTCACCCCGGCGGGTGAGGCGCAGGAGCAGTTGGCCGCTCCAGGCATAACCCACGGGGATGACCAGGCGGCCGCCGTCGGCGAGCTGCTCCTTGAGGGCGGGGGGGACTTCCGGGGCGGCGGCGGTGACCAGGATGGCGTCGAAGGGGGCCTCTTCGGGCCAGCCCAGCCAGCCGTCGCCGGATTTCACCCGCACCTGGGGATAGCCTAGGCGGGCCAGGCGGGCGGCGGCGGTGCGGGCGAGCTCCTCGTGGAGTTCGATGGAGAAGACGCGGTCGGTGAGGGTGGCCAGGACCGCGGCCTGGTAACCGGAGCCGGTGCCCACCTCCAGGACCTTGTCGCCGGGGCGGAGGGCGGCCCATTGGGTCATGAGGGCGACGATATAGGGCTGGGAGATGGTCTGGCCGTCCCGGGTGGGGAGGGGATGGTCGCCGTAGGCCCGCCCGGCGTGGCGGGGGTCGACGAACAGATGGCGGGGGACCCGGGCCATGGCCTCCAGGACGCGGGGATCGGTGATGTCGCGGCCTTTGAGGTCGCGTTCGAGCATGCGCCGGCGGGCCGCCTCATGGGGATCGTCGGCGGCGGCCGCGGCGGGGATGAGGGCCAGGGCCAGGGCCATTGCCAGGGGGAGGACCACGGCGGCCACCCCGGCGCCGTCGGGAAAGAGCCGGGTGAGACAGGCAGAAAGCATTGCAGGCCTCCGAAAGCCGGGCGGGGAAGCCGGCGGGCGGCTTGACAGCCCGGGGGGGTTCGTCTAAGGTAAGGTAACGCCCGACAGCAGCGCTGTCAATTCCGGGCGGGCCGGCGGGGGAAAAAATGCGGGCGGTGATACAGCGGGTGACGGCGGCAACGGTGACGGTGGACGGCGAGGTGGTGGGGCAGATCGGGCCGGGGCTGCTGGTGCTGGCCGGAGTGGCCAAGGACGACGGCCCCGGGGACGTGGACTACATCGCCAACAAGATCGCCAACCTGCGGATTTTCGCCAACGCCGGCCGCCTGATGGACCTGAGCGTGGGCGACACCGGTGGGGGGGTGCTGGTGGTGCCCCAGTTCACCCTGTTGGGGGACTGCCGCAAGGGGCGGCGGCCCGCCTTCGACCGGTCGGCGCCCCCGGAGCAGGCGGAACGCCTGTACGAGGACCTGGTGGCGGCCCTGGCAAAGCTCGGCCTGCGGGTGCAGACCGGCCGTTTCCGGGCCATGATGGCGGTGAGCCTGATCAACGACGGGCCGGTGACGGTGCTGTTGGACAGCAAGAAGGTTTTTTAAGACGGCGGCGTACCAGGGCGTCCCGGTCCTCCCCTAACCGACGCGTTAAAATCCCCGCACCCTGCCTTTCCTGATCCGCCCTCCCCAGCAACCAGCCCGGCAAGACCAGCCGCGTTCAGAGATGCAGGAGAAAACCGTCCCGGCGGTGGAAGTCGGGCTGGGGGCCGGGGTGGGTCAGGGCCCAGTAGGTCAGGGAGCCGTCGCGGTGTTGCAGGACGGCGGTGGGGGCGGCCTCCAGGGGCCGGTCGGGGGAAACGAGCGTCGCCAGGGGGAGTGCCACCTCCAGGATGAGGCGGGCGCTTGTCTGCTGACGCCGCAGGGGCAGGGCGGCGACGGCCTCTTCATCCTCCATGCCGTGGCGGTAGGACGCGAAGCGGAAGAGATGCCAGTGGCCGGCGGGGGAGAGGTTGAGTTCCCAATAGGCGGGGGAGCCCGGCACGCCCAGGAAGCACTCGAGGCAGGTGGCCTCCCAGAGGCCGAAGCGCCGGGCGGGGGCGGCGGCGGGGGCGGGAATGACCAGCTCAGCCAGGGGGCCGCGCAGGTCGTAGCGCAGGGTGAGGCCGGCGGCGCTCCGGGTGAGGGTCCCGGTGAGGGTGAAAGCGGCGGCGGCGGGGGCCGGGCCGCAGGGCCGCAGGGCAAAGTCCCGGGCGCTCATTGCAACCCCCGGATGAGGGCGCGCAGGGCGGGCTCCTGGGCCTCGAGGCTGGCGACGAGGCGGAACTGGACCAGGGCCCGGGCCAGATTGTGCCCGGGGTAAGCGGCCCTGAAGTAGACGTCGCCCTCCAGATAGTCGGTGAAGAAGCGCAGCCCCAGTTCGAAGGCGATGAGGTGGACGGCGTCGTAGAGGTAATCGTAGTCGGCGGCGGTGAGGAAGTCCCGGGCGGGGGGCAGGTAGCCGTGCAGAAAGGCGCGGCAGAGGTCGGGGTCGAAGCGCACCCGCCCCCACTGCCGGGTCTCCTCCCCCCGGGGATTGCAGCCGGAGCGCAGGCCGTCGCCCAGATCGTAATGCACCAGGCCGGGCTTGACGGTGTCGAGGTCCACCAGGCTGACGGCCAGGCCGGTATCGGCGTCGAGGAGGACGTTGTTGACCTTGGGGTCGCCGTGGATGACCCGCAGGGGCAGCAGCCCCCGGGCGCGGGCGTCCTCCAGGAGGGCGACGCCGCCGCGGCGGGCCGCGATGACGCGGAGGCAGTAGTCGGCTTCGGGGGAGGAGGGCAGCGGGCGGCGGGCCCGGACGGCGTCGAAGCGCTCCAGGTAGCGGGGGGTGACGTGGAAGCCGGGCAGGGTGTCGGCCAGGCGGTGGGGGGGCAGGTCGCTGAGGAGGCGGTGAAAGAGGCCCAGGGCGAAGCCCATCTCCCGGGCGAGGGCCGGGTCGGCGAGGACGTCGACGGCGCGGGCGCGGTCGATGAAGGTGAGGGCCCGCCAGCAGGAGCCGTCGGGGGCGCGCCAGAGCTCGTCGCCGGCGGCGGTGGCCAGCAGCCGGGGCACCTCCCAGCGGCGGGCGGGGCGCAGGGGCTCACGCTCCAGCCGCCGGCGCAGGTGGGCGGTGCAGACCCGGAGGTTGGCCATGACCAGCTCCGGGTCGGGAAAGACGCGGGTGTTGAGGCGCTGCAGGATAAAGGGCGGCGCGGCCGGGGGCGAGACCAGAAAGGTGTCGTGGACGTTGCCGGAGCCGTAGGGCCGGACGTCGGGGACGGCCCCGGCAGGGGCGAAGCGGGCGGCGGCCAGAGGGGCGATATCCATGGAGGCTCTCCGGGGCGTCTCAGGGCCGGGTGGGGGGGTGCAGGCGGTAGGCGACGAGGTCGCCCCGCCCGGAGGCGGCGATGACGGGCTTACCCAGGGCGCGCAGCTCGGCCTCCAGGCCGCGGGCGTGGTCCGGGAAGCCCCAGCGGTTGATATAGAGGGCGTGGAAGCCCTGTTCCTCCAGTTCCAGGAGCAGGAGGGGCAGGGGCAGTTTCGCCAGGTAGCCCTGCCAGACGGAGCTGTCCCGGCCCTTGTGGTCGCCGAAGGAGAAGCGCAGGGTGGCCGTCCAGAGGTAGGGGCGGAAATGGTCGTAGTTGCCCATCCTGATTTCATCGCGGGCTTCGGGAAAGGGGGTGACCGGCAGTTGAAAAACCGGGGCAGAGGGTGGCAGGGAGTTTTCCAGGGCCGCCGCGAAGGCCCGGTCGTGGTCGATGAGGCGGGCGGGGGCCTGCGTGCTCATCTCCTGCGCCTCGCGGAAATAGAGCCGGTGGAACCAGGTTTCTCCCAGGAAGATCATCACCAGGAACGATAAGACAATATACCTCACGGGGGTCAGCCGGGTAAACAGGAGCCGGGCGAGGAAGACCAGGGACAGGGTGAGGATGACGATACTGAAGCGGTTGGCGGAGCGGAACAGGAGAAAGCCGAGGGTGCCCAGGAAGAAATTGAGGCCGCCGGTGACGGCCAGCAGGAAGGTGAGGAGGGCGATCCAGGCCTCGGGGGGGACCTGCTCCCATTGGGCCCGGGCGGCGCGATAAAAGGCATATAGGGCCAGGGCAAGCAAGGCGATAAGGCCCACGCCCCCCAGGAAGGCCGCCGAGACATCGGCCATGGGGGTCAGGAAGCGGTAGTAATGGTCCCGGGCGAAGCGGGAGGCCCAGGGGAGCTGAAGATTCACCGGCCAGACGAGATCGGCCAGGTTCAGGCTATAGATGTACAACTCGATGAGCCGCCGCTCCAGGATATGGTAGTTGGGGCCGGCGCGCAGCACCGCCAGAAAAAAATGCAGGTAATGGAGGACAAAGGCCGCCAGCAGGACGCCGACGAGGGTCGTGACGTAAAGGTCGGGCCGGCGGCGGATGAGGAGGATGAGGCCGATCATCATGAGCAGCAGCAGGTAGATATAAAAATAATAGGCGTCCTGCACGGCGGTGACCAGGGTGATGAGCAGGCCCCAGGTCCATTTGCGGGCGGCCGGGACCGCCGGGGGGGCGAAACAGAGATCGACGACGATCAGCCACAGGGGCAGGTGCCAGATATAACAGAGATTGAGATGGAACATGCTGCGGTACAAGAGATACCAGCAGAAGGCGTAAAAGAGGCTGAAGGCGACGGCGGCGGGGCGGCGGACGGCGAAATAGCGGCAGGTGGCGTAAAAGGCGACGGCGGCCAGGAGGTGGGCCAGCAGCAACGAGAGGTTGAAGGCGACGGCGGGCCCCGCCAGGCGGGTCAGCAGGCCCATGAAATAGAACAAGGGCTTGTGGGTGGGGGGAAAGTCGTTCCAGTGGGCCCCGGCGGGGGCATTGAGGCGGAAGATGGCGAGGTCCAGGAGGGAGGGGAATTCGGCGAAGGCCTGGGCCACGCCGAGGAAATACAGGGCGTCGCCGGCGTAATACAGGGGGGTGGCCAACTGCCCGGGGCGGTGGAGATCGTAGAACCAGCACCAGACAAGGGTGACCGCGAGGACCAGGGCGGCCAGGGTAAGGGGAGTGTGCCGGTCACGGGCCATAGGGGGCTCGCCGGTGGGGGGCGTCCGGGGGGCGCAGGGCATCACCGGCCCTGATAGAAGGAGGTCACGGCGGCCACGACGCGCTCCACCTCGACGGGTTGCAGGTCTGCGTACAGGGGCAACCGCAGCAGTTGCCGACTGATCGTGTCGGTGACCGGCAGGTCGCCAACGGCCCGGCCGTAGAGGCGGCCGGCGGGGGAGGAATGCAGGGGCAGGTAAT
Source organism: uncultured Desulfobacterales bacterium (assembly GCA_964428565.1). Classification (GTDB taxonomy): domain Bacteria; phylum Desulfobacterota; class Desulfobaccia; order Desulfobaccales; family Desulfobaccaceae; genus CAYRYV01. The sequence continues at coordinate 26,337 of CAYRYV010000040.1, forward strand.
GGAGGGCGGTGTGGATACGGCGGGCGGCCAGATGCCGCCGCAGGCGGGCGCGCTCGTCGGCGGAGCCGGTGAGCAGATAGAAAAGATGGCCGTTGGCCTCGCCGTCGGGGGCGGCGGGGGGCAGGCGCACCAGCCCCTGGTCCTGGAGCGGCCGGAGGCCCTGGAAGTATAGCCGGCACAGGCGCCGCCGCCGGGAGGTGACGGACTCCGCCTCCTGCAACTGGGCGTACAGGAAGGCGGCGGTCAGGTCGCTGGGGGCGAAGGAGGACCCCAGATCGATCCAGGAATACTGCTCGATGTCGCCGCGCAGCTGCCGGGCGCGGTCGGTGCCCTTGTCCCAGACGATTTCGGCGCGGGCGAGATAGGCGGGGTCGTTGACCAGCAGGGCGCCGCCCTCCCCGGCCACCAGGTTCTTGGTGCCATGGAAGCTCAGGCAGCCCAGGTGGCCCAGGGCGCCGAGGAATTTTCCGCGGTAGGTGGACAGGACGGCCTGGGCGGCGTCCTCGATGACGATCAGGCCATGACGGCGGGCGCAGCCGAGAATGTCGTCCAGGGCGCAGGGATAGCCGCCGTAATGCACGGGCACGACGGCCTTGGTGAGGGGGGTGAGGGCGGCTTCCAGGAGGGCTTCGTCGAGGTTGAGGGTGTCCGGGCGGATGTCGAGGAAGACGGGCCGGGCGCCGCGCAGCACAAAGGCGGAGGCGGTGGAGACGTAAGAGAACGACGGCATGAGGACTTCGTCGCCGGGGGCGATGCCGGCCAGGAGGGCGGCCATTTCCAGGGCGGCGGTGCCGGAGGGGGTGAGAAAAGCCCGGGCGCACCCCAGGCGGTCGCGTAGCCACTCCTGGCAAAGGCCGGTGAAGAGGCCGCCCCCGGAAACGCGGCCCTCCACCAGCAGGGCCCGGGCCAGGGAGGCAAGCTCCCGGCCGTTGAGATGGAGCTTATGGAAAGGAATGGTGGACATACCGGCGGTCATCCGTTACAGTTTAAGTCCCACGCCGGCCAGGGAGCCGCCCCAGGGGAAGGCGCGCCCCCGCCGAAAGGCGGCCAGTTCCAGCCGGCTGAGCCCGTCCAGCAGGGCGTCCAGCCACCGGGGCAGGTGCAACCCCGGGGGGGTTATGGTCGGGCGGCGGCGGCCCCACCACCGGGAGGCGACCAGCAGGGGGAAGGCCAGGGTCACGAAGGAGGAGACCCAGACGACCCGGAAGCCGGCGGCGGCGAGCCGGCCCACCAACTCCGCTCGGCGGTAGCGGCGTTGATGGCAGATGAGGGCGTCGTAGGGGCTCCACAGCCAGGGATGCTGCGGCACCGTGACCACCAGGCCGCCGCCGGGGTTCAGGGCGCGGTGGGCGGCCCGCAGCACGGCCAGGTCGTCGGCCACATGCTCCAGCAGATCGAAGGCCCCGACGACGTCGAACTCCCGGTCAAAGGGCAGCCGGGGGGCGTCGAGCTGCAGGAACCGGGCGGCGGGCAGGCGCGCCGCGGCCAGGGTCAGGGCCCCGGGGTAACGGTCGCCGCCCACCAGCCTCATGCCCGGGAAGGCCCGGGCCAGGGCGGCCAGGACGCCGCCGGGGCCGCAGCCCACCTCCAGGAGACTGCGGGCCCCGGGGAAATGGCGGCCCACCAGAAATTGGATCAGGCGGTTGCGGCCGCGGAACCAGAAACTGCGCTCCTCCTGCTGGCGGAGCAGCGGGAAGGCCCCGGGGCAGAAGGTGGCCGGGGCGGCGTCCAGGTCGTCGGCAAAACTGTAAAAATCCCCCCGGCGGGGGGGCCGGAAGCCGCAGGCCGGGCACTCCCACCCCGGAGCCGCAAAGGCGTGCTGGCAACGCAGACAGATTTTCACCGGATCACAAGCGGGGCCCGGCCCGGCCGCCGAGCCGGGGGGGGGATTTTCATGCCCACCAATGATACCATAATTCCACGGAACATGATACAAAACCGGCAAGCTGATAAAAGCGCTGGGCGTCGATATTCCTCCCCTGGGTGACCACCCGGAGGCGGCCGGGGGGGCGGGAGCAGAGCCGGTCCACCGCCCGAGCCAGCAGGAGGCTCCCCACCCCCCGGCCCTGCCGGGCGGAATCGACCCCCAGGAGCCCGATGGCGGCGGCGGGGCGCGCCGGCCGGCCGGTGAGGAAGCCGGCGGGCCGGCCCTGGAGTTCCGCCACCAGCGCCAGGGCGACGCCGCCGTGCACGTCGGCGGTGAGCCAGTGGTCGTAGAGGCCGTCGCAGAGGGCGCGGGGAAAGCGGCCGTCGTAATAAAAGCGGGAGAGGCGGAAACTCTCCCGGGCAAGCCGCCGCAGCTCCGGCAGGTCGGCGGGGACGGCGTCCCGGACCCGGACCCCGGGGACCGGGGGGGCCGGCCGGAAGGCGGCGCGGTCGGGGAGCTCCAGGGTCACCCGGAGGTCCACCAGCCGGAAGCCGTGGTCCTCGGCCAGCCGGACGGTTTGGGCATCGTCGGCCCGGGCCAGGAAATACAGGCAACGGACGCGCTGCTCCCGGCACCAGGCGAGGGTGTCCCGGACGCCCGCGGGCGTGAGGGTGTCGGCCCGGAGGCGGGCGACCGGGAAACCGAAGAAGCGGGTATCCCACTCCAGGAGTTCACCGGGAGCGGGGAGAGGGGCGCGCACCGTTTCATGGTCCTTGTCGGGGTTGGGGTAGATGACGGCCAGTATAGGACAATTCCGGGAAAAAAGCAAAGCCGGAAAGCCGGGAAAGGAGGAAAAGCGGGGACCGGAGGCCGCGCGGGGAGAGGGAGCACCCCGGCCCGGCCGCACCGACGGGTTGCCGCCCACCATGACAGCCGAACAATTGCGGAGGATTTTCGCCGGACCGGCGGAGACCGCCACCCTGCCGCCCGCTCTGGTCCCGGCGGCGGTGCTGGTCCCCCTGTTTGAGCGGGAGGGGGAGTGGCAGCTGCTGTTCACCCAGCGCACCCATGAAGTCAAGCACCACCAGGGGCAGATTGCCTTTCCCGGGGGCGTGCGGGACCCGGAGGACGCCTCCTTCCGGGACTGCGCCCTGCGGGAGGCCCACGAAGAGATCGGTTTGGCGCCGGGGGACGTGGACATCCTGGGGGAGCTGGCCCCCAGCCACACCATCACCGGCTTTGCGGTCCACAGCTTCGTGGGGCTCATACCCCACCCCTACGACTTCCGCCTCAACGCCCGGGAAGTGGCCCGGCTCATCACCCTGCCGGTGGCCGCCATGGCCGCGCCCAGCCGCTGGCGCACCGAACCCTACGTCTTCCGGGGGAAGGAAATCACCGTCTTTTACTGCGAGGTGGGGGACGTCACCGTCTGGGGGGCCACCGCCCGCATCGTGGTGGACCTGCTGCGCCGCCTGGACCCGGCCTTTGTGCCCCACGGGGCCTCTGCGGCCCTCCTCGCCTCCCGCAGCACGTAAAAAAAGCTATCAGCTGTCAGCTGTCAGCTCTCAGCTGTCAGCTGTCAGCTGTCAGCTCTCAGCAAGAATAAACAAGCTTACTGACAAAAGGTTTTGATTTATACTAACAAGGGTAAATATCTTCCAATGCTGAGCATCGCTTGACGCATTACCATTATCCGGCGTCACTACTCTGGCTGACAGCTGACAGCTGACCGCTGACCGCTGACCGCTGACCGCTGATAGCTATTACCTCCTTAACTGGAAACTAAAAACTGGAAACTGGAAACTCTTACGTGATCACCACCAGCGACCTCACCAAAATCTACGGCAAAATCACGGCCCTGGACGGCCTCACCCTGGAGATCCCCCGGGGCGAGATCTTCGGGCTGCTGGGTCCCAACGGGGCGGGCAAGACCACCACCATCAAGATTCTCACCACGCTGGCGCGGCCCACCCGGGGCTGGGCCACCATCCACGGCTTCGACGTGGTGAGGCAGCGTCTGGAGGTCAAGCGCCTCATCGGCGTCTGCCCCCAGGAGATCAATCTCGACCGGGAGCTCAACGCTTACGAGAACCTGAAGATTTACGGGATGCTGCACCGGGCGCCGCAGTTGGACGACCGCATCCGGGAACTGCTGGAGCTGGGGGGGCTGGCCGAGCGCGCCCGCCATCCGGTGAAGGGCTTCTCCGGGGGCATGCAGCGGCGGCTGCTCATCCTGCGGGCGCTGGTCTCCAAACCGGAGGTGCTGTTTCTGGACGAGCCCACCGTGGGGCTGGACCCCCAGGTGCGCCGGCAGTTGTGGAACCTCATCCAGGAGCTGAAGGTGGAAGGCATCACCGTGGTGCTCACCACGCATTACATCGAGGAGGCGGAACTGCTGGCCGACCGGGTGGGCATCCTGAGCCGGGGGAAACTCATCGCCCTGGACCGGCCGGCGGCCCTGGTGGCCAACCTGGGGGGCTACGCGGTGGAGGCCACCTGCAACGGCCGGCGCTCCTACCAGCTGGTGCGGGACAAATCCGAGGCCTACACCTGCTCCCTGGGGGAGGAGGAAGAGGTGGTCATCCGGCCGGTGAACCTGGAGGACGTGTTCATCAAGCTCACCGGCGAAAGGCTCTCGTCATGAACTGGTTTCCCATCTACTACCGGGAGATTCTGCTGTTCCAGCGGCGCCTGCTGCGCCTGGGCTACGTGGTCTCGGCGCTGTTCGCCCCCCTGCTGTACCTGCTGGCCTTCGGGCTGGGGCTGGGCAAGCGCGTCACCCTGCCGGGCATCTCGTACCTGGACTACCTGCTGCCGGGCCTCATCGCCATGACCTCCATGACCAACTCCTACACCTGGGTGGCCAACGGCCTGACGGTGGGGCGGCTGCACTTCCGCACCTTCCAGGTCTACGTGCAGTCGCCGGTGACCCCGGCGGCCATCATGGTGGGCCAGACCCTGGCGGGCATGACCCGGGGGCTGTTCGCCGCCCTCATCATCCTCATCCTGGGCCTGGCCCTGGGCAGCCGCCTGCACCTGGAGCCGGTCTTCGTGCTGGCGCTGCTGCTCAACTGCGCCCTGTTCGCGGCCTTCGGGGTCATCGTGGGGATGCGCTCGCGCTCCCACGAAGACACCGCCACCTTCACCAACTTCTTCATCATGCCCATGGCCTTCTTCTGCGGCACCTTCTTTCCGGTCAACGAGATGCCCTGGCCGGTGCCCTACCTCATCCAGGCCCTGCCCCTGACCCACACGAATCATTTGCTGCGCTGGCCGGTGTATAATCTGGAGAGCCTGGTGTCGCTGGGGGTGTTGGTGGGGTATGTGGTGGTGTGTTTTGGGGTGGGGGTGAGGATTATTGATCGGTATGGGGA
>CAYRYV010000041.1:0-31058 GCA_964428565.1 uncultured Desulfobacterales bacterium
TTGCACCCTCCGTATTACCGCGGCTGCTGGCACGGAGTTAGCCGGTGCTTCCTTCAGTGGTACCGTCATGCCTCGGAGGTATTCGCTCCAAGGCTATTCTTCCCACTAGACAGGGCTTTACGACCCGAAGGCCTTCTTCACCCACGCGGCGTTGCTGCGTCAGGGTTGCCCCCATTGCGCAAGATTCCTCACTGCTGCCTCCCGTAGGAGTCTGGACCGTGTTCCAGTTCCAGTGTGGCTGGCCATCCTCTCAGACCAGCTACCCATCGCGGCCTTGGTAGGCCGTTACCCTACCAACAAGCTAATGGGACGCGAGCTCATCTTCATCCGACAGCTTCCAAGGAGAGGCCATCTTTGCCGGCCAGGACCGAAGTCCCTGCCAGGTTATGCGGTATTAGCACATCTTTCGGTGTGTTATCCCCCAGACAAAGGTAGATTACCCACGCGTTACTCACCCGTGCGCCACTGTACTTGCCCGGCGAACCGGGCTTTCTCGTTCGACTTGCATGTGTTAGGCACGCCGCCAGCGTTCATTCTGAGCCAGGATCAAACTCTCCAGTTAAACTGGGATTTGCCCGCTTTGCACGTGTGTCCGCTATTTAGTTTTCAAAGAGCAAGGTCGCTTAACTTAATCTTAACAACCCGGACCGTCCTTGTCAAGGGGTACTGCTTTACTTTTTCACCCCTGAGGGAGCGGCAAGGTAATTAAAAATTTTACCAAGCTCGATTCTGTCTGTCAAGGGCCGGGACTCATTTTTTTCCCTTGTCCCCGCCGCCCGAGAACTCCTAATATATACACGCCCGATTTTGGCGCTGCAACTCTTTTTTTCGGTTGGGACGTTTTTTTTTCCCGCCGCGGTCTGCCTGCCGGGGGAGCCCATTATATCCGCTTGTATTCCCAGGCTATTTCATTCTTCCCGGGATCGCGGTTTTTCCACCAGGGCCTGGGCAATGAGACGGTTGGCCACCTGGCGGGTGTCCACCGTGTAGGTGCCGGCGTCCACCGCCTCCTTGAGGCGCGCCACCTTCTCCGGCCGACTCTCCGGCGCCTGGTAGATCACCTCCCGGCCTTTGGCCAGCAACCGGGACTCCGTGGACACAGAGACGGCGTCCGCCGCCGGGAGGTTGTCCGGGGGCCTGGAGGTCGCCGGCCTCCCGGCTGGACTCTCCGGTTCCGGTGCGGGGGCCGGGCACTGCAGGCCATCGATCTTCATGGAACCCTCCTGACATTACTCTGCACCGGTTGTCGCCGGTTGTCCAATCCTTTCTGCAAAGAGGCGGCCATACCCGCAAAGTGCCAGTATCCCAAGATGTTAAACCCCGGGACGCGGCCGCGGCCGGGGGACTGTGAGCCGCCGGCGTTCGCCCGCCGAAACATCCGGTGTTCAGAAATCCGGCCACTGCGACGCTGATGCCGGGTTGTAGCCCGAGTCCCCCCCGGGCGGCGGCGGCGACCGGCGGCCGGCGCGCCCACCCGGGGCCGCCGGAAAATATTTGTCAGCGGCCGGGGGCTATGGTAACATTGCCCCACTCATTTCTCAACCCGTTTTTTCGCCGGGAGGCAATGGCCCCGCTGCGGGCCGCGACCCTCCCCCGGGCCCGATAATCCCGGCAGCCCGGCCGGGTTTTCCGCCCCCGCTCCGCAGTGAATCTGTTGCGGTCGCAACGAGTCCTTACCGAAGGAGGAACCATGGACGCAGCCAACACCCTGGACGCCATTTTCGCCCCGCAGAGCGTGGCGGTGATCGGGGCCTCCACCGCCCCCGGCAAACTGGGCTACGACATCCTCTACAACCTGATTCACGGGGGGTTCCCGGGCCCTATTTATCCGGTGAACCCCAAGGCCGATGACATCCTGGGGAAAAAGGCATATAAGGCCATCGGCGACATCTCCGCGGCCCCGGAGCTGGCGGTGGTGGTGATTCCGGCCAAGGCGGTGCCCGGGGCCATCGAACAGTGCGGGGCCGCCGGGGTCAAGGCCGCCATCGTCATCACCGGCGGCTTCGCCGAGGCCGGTGAGGCGGGCGAGAAACTGCAGGAGGAGCTCGCCGCCGCCGCCCGGAAGCACGGGGTGCGGCTCATCGGCCCCAACTGCCAGGGGGTCAACAACCCCCACCGGCGCCTGTGCGCCTCCTGGCCGCTGCTGACCACCCGGGGCAAGATGGCCTTCATCTCCCAGAGCGGCACCGTGGGGGCGGCGTTGATGGATTGGGCCTCCCAGGAGCACCTCGGCGTCTCCGTGTTCGTCTCCCTGGGCAACCGCGCCGACGTGGACGAGGCCGACTGCATCCAGTATTTCAATCAGGACCCCCATACCGCGGTTATCGCCCTATACCTCGAGGGGGTGAAAAGGCCGGTCTATTTCACCGACGCCCTGGGGGAGGCCACCAAGCCGGTGGTGATCCTGAAGGCCGGGCGCACGGAACGGGGCCGCCAGGCGGCGGAATCCCACACCAAGAGCCTGGCCGGGACCGACGCCGTCTATGACGCCATCTTCCGCAAATATAAGGTCCATCGGGCCGACACCATCGAAGAGCTCTACGACTTTGCCAAGGGACTGGCCTATCTGGCCAAACCCAAGGGACGCCGGCTCCTGACGGTCACCAGCTCCGGCGGGGCCGCCATTCTGGCCATCGACCAGGCGGAAAAACTGGGATTCACGGTGCCGCCCCCGGCGGCCGGGCTGGCTGACAAGCTGCGCGCCGCGGTGCCGGCCCATTGCGCCATCGGCAATCCCATCGACCTCACCGGCGACGTTATCGGCGATCCCAGTCTCTACGGCAAGGTGATCGCGGCGGCCCGCGGGGAGTACGACACCCAGGTGGTGATCTTCGGCGACCCGGTGCCGGGGGCCGCGGACCTGGTCACCCCGGGGGCCGACGAACTGGTGGTCTACCTGGGGGGGGCGGAAGTGGAACGGGAAGAGGTCCCCAAGATGCACGCCAAGGGCATCCCGGTCTTCCCCTCCCCGGAGCGGGGATTGAAGGCGCTGCATCAATTCTTCCGTTTCGAGCCCCCCCCGGCCGCCCGGGAGGCGTCCACCCCCCCGTCCTCGCCGGGGTTGCACCTCATACCCGCCAACGAGGCGGCCACCCTGCTCACCAAGCACGGCATTCCGGCCGCGGCCGCGCCCCTGGCCACCACCGCCGAGGACGCGGTGGAACTGGCCCGCAACTTCGGCTTCCCCGTGATCATGAAGATCTCTTCCCCGGATCTGCCCCATAAGAGTGACGTGGGTGGGGTCCGCATGTTTATCAATTCGGAGGAGGAGATCAAAAGCGAGTTCTCCGACCTGTTGACCACCGCCCGGATGTACTCCAAAGAAGCCCGGCTGGAAGGAGTGACCGTGAGCCCCATGGCCAAGCCGGGAGGACTGGAGGTCATCGTCGGGGTGCTCACCGACCCGCAGTACGGGCCGGTGTTGATGTTCGGGCTGGGCGGCATCTACACGGAGATCTACCGGGATGTGGAGTTCTGCCTGCTGCCGGCCGGGGATGAGGAATTACGGGAGATGATCCGCGCCATTAAGGGGTATCCCCTGCTGACGGGGGTCCGGGGGCAGGCCCCCCGGGACGAGGAGGCCCTGTTGACAGTCATGAAAGGGCTGGCCCGCCTGGCCACGGCCAACCCGGAGATCGACCAGGTGGAGCTCAATCCCCTGCTCGTCTACGACCGGGGCGTGTTTGCGGTGGATGTGCGGATATTCTCCCGCATCCGGGTGTAACGGCCGACCCGGGACGCCGGGCGGGGTTGCGGAGCCGGGTATCATGCCCCAGGGCCCCCGCCTCCGGCAACGCTCCCGGATAACAGGCGACGTGGAGGCAGAATGGAGTTTGTGCAACTACGGCAGGCGGACGGCATCGCCACGGTGACCCTGAGCCGGGGTAAGGTGAACGCCCTGAACGAACCGCTGCTGGCGGAACTGGCGCAGGTCTTCCGGGGCTTGGCGGCGGATGCCGATGTCCGGGCGGTGATTCTGACGGGGTCCGGCAAGTTCTTTTCCTTCGGTTTCGACATCCCGGAGTTCTTCGGCTACCCCCCGGAGGCGTTCCGGGGTGTTCTGGAAAACTTCTCCCGGTTATGCCAGGAGATGTTCTTATTTCCTAAACCGCTCATTGCCGCCCTCAACGGCCACACCGTCGCCGGCGGCTGTGTGTTGGCGCTGCCCTGCGACTATCGGCTGATGGTGACGGGCAAGGCCAAGATCTCCTTGAACGAGATCACCTTCGGCTCGACGGTTTTCGGCGGCATCGGCGAGATGCTGGCTTACGTCGTCGGTCACCGGCATGCCGAACTGATCCTGTTGCGGGGGGCGCTGCACACCGCCGAGGAGGCCCGGACTCTGGGATTGGTCGACCAGCTGGCCACGGAAGAGACCTTGGCGGCCGACGCCCGGGCGGTGGCCGCAGAGTACGCGGGGCGGGAGGCGGCGGCCTTCGCTAGCCTCAAGACGATGCTGCGGCAGCCGACGGCGGCGGTCATCGCCGCCCGGCAGGCCGACTCGCTGAGGGAATTTCTACACATCTGGTATTCGGAGAACACCCGGAAAAAACTTCAGGAGATCAAAATCCACGGTTGAGCCTTAGGACCCGCGGGGTTAATCCTTTTCTTTAAGGTTGCGCCCGTTCCACATGACCTGGCAACAGTTGTTGGCCAAAAAATCATTGACCGGGGAGCCCCCGGGCGCCCCGGCGGTCACCTGCCTCTGCCGCAGCCTGACCCGGTTCGACTTGGTGATCATCGGCATCGCCCAAATCATCGGCGCGGGCATCTTCGTGATCGCCGGGGTGGGGGTGCAGATCGCGGGACCGGGGATCATCCTCAGTTTTATCGTCTCGGGACTGGCCGCCCTGCTGGCCGCCCTGTGTTATGCGGAGCTGGCCGCCATGCACCCCCGGGCCGGGGGGGCGTATTCCTACGCCTACGCCGTGTTCGGGGAAATCTTCGCCTGGATCATCGGCTGGGACCTGATTCTGGAGTATGGCATGGGGGCCGGGGCGGTGGCCGTGGGGTGGAGTCATTACCTGGTGGAATTGCTGCGGCAGCTGGGCTACACCCTGCCCCCTGCCCTCTCGCCGGGAGAGCCCTGCATCTTCAACCTGCCGGCCTTTCTGATGGTGTTGCTGCTCACCGGTCTGCTGGTCTTCCGGACCCGGATGAACGCCCTGGTGGCCCGGGGACTGGTCTTTTTAAAGCTGGGCATCCTGCTGTTCATCATCGTGGCGGGGGCCTTTTACGTGCGGCCCGAGAACTGGACGCCGTTTCTGCCGCAGGGCGGCGCCGGCGTCATCAAAGGGGCGTCGGTGGTCTTCTTCGCCTATCTGGGCTTCGACGTGGTGGCCATCACGGCGGAAGAAGCCCAACAACCGCAACGGGACGTGCCCTTCGGCATCATCAATTCCCTGGCGATCTGCACCCTGCTGTATCTCCTGGCCGCCTTGGTGCTGGTCGGCTTAGCGCCGTACACACAGATCGACCCGGGGGCGCCCTTCTCCACCATTTTCCGGCAGATCGGCCTTCCCTGGGCCGCGGGACTGGTGAGCATCGGCGCCCTGGGCGGCATCACCAGTGTGCTCTATATGCTGCTGCTGGCGCAACCCCGGGTTCTGTTCGCCATGGGACGTGACGGCCTCCTGCCCCCCTGGACGGCCAAAGTGCATCCCCGGTATCAGACGCCCTACGTCATGACCCTGGTGTGCGGGGTCTTCGTGGCCCTGATGAGCGCCCTGACCTCCATCGACAAGTTGGCTTATCTGTGCAACATCGGCACGCTCTTCACCTTCCTGATGGTCTGCCTGGGGGTGCTGGCGCTGCGCGTCAGCAAACCGGAAATCCCCCGGCCCTTCCGGCTGCCCGCCGGGAAAACCCTCTCACTCCTGGGCGCCCTGGTGTCCCTGGGCCTGATGTTGTCGATGCCGGCGGAATCCTGGCGGCGGCTGGTGGCTTGGCTGGTGGTGGGCTTGGCGATTTATCTGGGGTACGGGTGCCTCCGGGGGAGATGGCGAGACCATTAAGACCGGCGGGACAAGAGGAAGACGCCGGACGGAGAAGGGCAAGCCCATGAAGCGTTTTCTGGAAAAACTGCGGCGGCATATCGGCCGCGAGTGGGGGAGCCGGGCCCCGGCCGTCACCCGGTGGCTGGGGGGCCGGCTGCGTCAGGCCGAACCCGGGGCGCTGACCCTGGAGTTCGTGGTGCGCCCGGACATGGCGAACCCCCTGGGGGCCCTGCACGGCGGCGTGCAGACCGCCATCATGGACGACGTCATCGGCCTGACGGTGGCCACGCTGGAACGGCCCAACTTTTTCGTCACCCTGACCCTGAACGTGGACTACCTGGGCAGCGTCCGGGTGGGGGAGACCTTCTTCGCCCAGGCCCGCATCATTCGCGAGGGGCAACGCATCATTAATGCCCAGTGTGAATTGGTGAGCGCCGCCGGCGACCTCATCTCCCGGGGGACCAGTAATCTGTTGGCGTCCCGGTTGGCGCTGGCGGCCATCGGCAAAAAGCCGCCGCCAGCCACGGACCGGTAAACGGGTTCGGAGTACCTTGGCGGCCACCGGCAAAACACTGCTGCCGACAATTCCGCTGACGATTGCTCCAGGACAGCTATTTCCTTTAATTTTTCTTTGCCATTTGCCGATAACTCATCTAATATCTCCTTTGGTAGGAAAAAATCACCGAAGAAAGGAATCTGGATCATGGTGAAAAAATGTGCTCTGTCTGTACTGGTGGTATTGGCAATAGTTGGCAGCCTGGCCTGGTCGCCGGCTTGGGCGGAAATCAAGGAGGGCGCCCAGTTGGGCAATCTGCAGTTCCCTAAGCTGTTGGACCCCAGTGATCAGAAATATCTCGGCCTCAGCGGTACCGGCCCCTTCACCCTCAGCCAGGTGAACGCTCCCTATGTGGTTCTCGAGGCGTTCGGCACCGGCTGCCCGCACTGCTTCCATCAGGCCCCCACCATGAACAAAGTCTATAACATGATTTCCGGGGACGCCAAGTTGAAGGACAAGGTGAAGTTCATCGCGGTGGGCGGCGGCGATAACGACATGGCGGTGACCATGTGGCGCAAACAGCTTCAGATCCCCTTCCCGGTATTGGCTGACCCGGATCTGAGCTTAACCAACAAGCTGAACATCCCCGGCACCCCCACCACCATCGTCCTGGACAAGAGCGGCAAGGCGGTATTTGTGGAAATCGGGGCCTTCGAAAGCGCCGATGAATTCATCAAGGTTTTAAAAAGCAAGCTGAAATAATCTCATTATCATCGACGGGGCGGCGTGAACGCCGGCAGTGACCGCGGCGCCGGCGCCGCCCGCCTGTGTGCACACCCATGGAATTGAAATCCATTCTCATTGCCACGGATTTTTCCGAGTGCGCCGGTGCGGCGTTTCAAAGCGCCCAAACCCTGGGCAAACAGTTCGACGCCAAACTGATCGTCCTGCACGTCGTCAACAGCAATTTTCTAGAGAAACTGGCCCTGCACCTGAATGAACCCTCCGAAAGCCTGACCCAGCTGCTTCGCCATAAGGCCCAACAGACCATCGCCGCCTGGGTGCAGCAATGGCGCACCCATGAGCTGGAAGTGGACACCATCGTCGCCGTGGGGGTGCCGTTTCAGGAGATTGCGGTCTTGGCCCGGGACCTGGCGGTGGATATCGTGGTGATGGGCGGTTATGGCCACAAGGGCCGGGGAGAGATCGAACAGGTTTTCTTCGGCTCCACCGCCGAAAAGGTGGTGCGCCTGCTCCCCTGTCCGGTGCTCTGCGTGCCGATGAAATAGCCCTCAGCCCGCCGACAGGGCGCGGCGCCCTTTAGAGGGAAAAATCTACCTGAATCTTGAAGATGCGGCGGGCGGGCAGGCTGAAGATTTCGGTAACCCCGGTGTCCGCGGCGATCTCCTGGATGATCTGCTCGAGTTTGTCGGTGGACTCGGCGATCAGGGTGAACCAGATATTATAGGTGTGACGCCGCAGGTAGTTATGGGTGACGCCGGCATAACGGTTGACCGCGGCGACAAAGCGGTCCATCTGTTCGGGAGGCACCCGGGCGGCCACCAGGGTGCTGGTGTAACCCAGTTTGCGGGAATTGAAGTTGGCCCCGATCCGCCGGATAACGCCCTCCTCCACCAAACGCCGAACCCGGCGCAGCACTTCCTCTTCCGAAACCCCTAGCTGAGCCCCCACTTCCCGGTAAGGCCGGGAGGCGATGGGGAAGAAGGACTGGATCTGGTTGAGAATGGCCCGATCGAGGTCGTCGAGGTTTTCCTGATTATTCGTCATCGGTTCTGTCATCGGCGCGGTTCGTAGAGACACAGAGGCTCCTCCGCCAGCACGTCGCCGGTCAGGGCGTAGGCCCGGGCCCGGCAACCGCCGCAGACCTTCCGGTATTCGCAGTAGCCGCAGCGCCCCCCGTAGTCGTTGACCCGGCGCAGGGACCGGAACAGGAGGGAGTTCTCCCAAATTTCCGGAAAGGGCTGCTGCCGAATGTCGCCCGCCATCAGCTCCAGGTAGCCGCAGGGCTGCACCTCCCCTTTATAGGAAACGAAGGCGAAGCCCTGGCCGCCCAGACAGCCCTTGGTCATGGCCTCCATGCCGTGGGTGGCGGGGGTGATCTTTTCGCCCCGGGCCGCCGCCTCCTGCCGCCACAGGCGGTAGAACTGCGGCGCGCAGGTGGGTTTGATATGGATTTTGCCTTCCCGCTGGCGCGCCAGCAGCCAACCGAGGGTTTTCTCGTACTCCTCCGCCGACAGCAGCTGCTCCCGGATCTCCTCCCCCCGGCCGGTGGGCACCAGCACGAAGACGTGCCAGGCCGCGGCCCCCAACTCCTGCACCAGCCTGTAGATATCCGGCAGTTCGCCCTTATTATCCACAATGACCGTGGTGTTGATCTGGAAGGGCAGCCCCGCGGCCTTCAGGACCTCGATGCCCCGGAGGGCCCCGGCAAAGGCCCCGGGCACCTGCCGCAGGCGGTCGTGGGAGGCCGCGTTGGCCCCGTCCAGGGATATGCTCAGGCGCTGGATGCCGCTCTCCCGCAGACGTTCGGCGATCTCCGGGGTGACCAGGGTGCCGTTCACCGCCATGACCATGCGCAGCCCCAGGCCATGTCCGTAGGCCGCCAGCTCGAAGATGTCGGCCCGCAAGAGAGGCTCGCCGCCGGTCAGGATGATCACCGCCGGCCCCATCCCGGCCACGTCGGCGAGCAGTTGCTTCCCCTCGGCGGTGGTGAGCTCCCCCCCATACGGCCCCAGGGTGGCCGCAGCCCGGCAGTGGGCGCAGGCCAGATTGCAGGTGCGGGTGGTCTCCCAGGCCAGCAGGCGCAGGGGGGTGACGGGGGTTCTAGTGTGGGGAAGCGCATTGGGCATAACTAGCAAAATATAACACAGAGATGCCGGTGAGGCCAGATTTTAAGGAGAAAAGGGCGGTACGTCTGGAGGAATGATACTAGCGTTAAAGGCTCTACTGGACGTTCATAATATTCAACATTTTTTGAATAAAATCAATTCTTAGACATGAGAAACAAATAATGCAGGGTCAGTCACGGCCCTGCTTTTTTTGTTGGTGGGGGCGGAGGAGCGGCAGACCTGGGGAGGGCGCCATAAATTGCGCCCCTACGGATGAAATAAGGACGTCACACTCACTCCGGCGTCCGCCATTTCAGGCCCGGGAAGCGAGCGTAATCCCGGTCCAGGGTGATCCATTCACAGCCCCATTCCAGGGCCAGGGCGGCAAACCAGGCGTCGGGCGCCAGATTGCCCCGAGCGTCGGCGGCGAGGCATAACTGCGTGAAAATATGCCAGTGACGCGCCCCGGGTTGCACCACCAGACAATGGGGTTGATCCAGCAGGATTTGGCAGAAACCCAGGACTTCGGAAAGATCGCTGGGCTGGATAAACACCTTGGGATGAGTGGCGATGCGGATGACGCCGCTGAGGACCTGGGGGGACATACCGTAGCGCGCCTGGCCGTTGACCACTGCCGTCAGCCAGGTTCTACACGCCTCATGATGGGGGGTATCGGCCCGGAAGGCGTGGACGAGGACGTTGACGTCGGTAAGAATCACGGGGTGTTCATGACCTCTTCCAGGTCACTGGTGCGATTGAGATCAACGCCGGGGAGGACGCCGTGACGGGCTCGGGACACCGGTAACGCCACGCGCTCCCGTTGGCCCTCCGGGGAGGTGGATAATATCATCGTTAAGCCCTCTTCGATGATCGACGTCAGGGTGCGCCCCTCGGCGACGGCGCGTTGTTTGGCCCGTTGCAGTAGATCATCGTTGATCCTGACGGTCGTTCTCATGCATCAAAGCATATTAAAAATGCATCAATATGTCAATGGTATTGGCGTTGTCCTCGTCCCCACCTTTTATGAGGCTAAGCCGCCCTCAGGCTCTCCACAATATCCATTCTCGCGGCCCGCAGGGCAGGGAGCAGACCCCCCACCACCCCCATTCCCACTGCGAAGGCCAGGCTGCGCAGGGTGATCCCCCGGGTGAGGGAGAAGTTGAAGGCCACTTCCGAGAAGGTCTGCCAGTTCATGGTGGAGATGGTGATGAAGGTCATCAGGGAGGCGGCCCCCAATCCCAACAGCCCCCCCAACAGGCCGATGAGCACGGACTCCAGCAGGATGGCGATCAGGATGTTGCCCCGGGTGAAGCCCAGGGCCCGCAGGGTGCCGATCTCCACGGTGCGGGTGGCCACGGCCGCGTACATGGTGATCATGGCCCCCAGGACCGCGCCCAGGCTGAAAATGCCGGTCAGTACCAGGCCCAGCAGCCGGATGAAGTCGGCCATGCGCCTGGACTGGTCCTCGTAAAAGGTGAGCTCCCGCTTGACCTGCACGGTCAGGCGGGGGTCCCTCTCCAGCCGTTCCTTGAGGCCCGCAAAATCGCCCGGGTCCTTCATTCTCAATACCACGTTGGAAAAGATGGGCCTCCGGAAGGCCTGCTGAATCTGATCGACGTCTCCCCAGATTTCCGAACTGAAGGCGGTGCGGCCGGCGTCCAGGATGCCCACCACCACCCAGTCCCGGGCCGCGAAGCGCACCGTCTGCCCCAGGTCCAGTCCGGCAAAGCGCTGGGCGACGTCCTTGCCCACCATGATCTCATTGGAGCCGGGGCGGGAAACCCGGCCGCGGGCCAGTTTCACTTCCGGACGCAGTTCCAGGGAGACGGGGTTTACTCCCCGGATGGTGACGTTGGAGGGACCGCCGCCTTTCTTGCGCAGGTTGACCAGGACCACGATCTCCGGGGACACCAGGGGGCGTCCCGCCTCCCCCAGGGCGATTTCCGGCTGGGAGGTGATGACGGCCGCCTGGGAGCGGTCCACGACGCTCTGCACCTCGGACTCCGCCGCGGCCCGCAGCACCACGGCGTTGTCGTAGGAGCCGGTGGCCACCAGGGTCTGGCGCAGGCCCTCGGCCAGCATCAGCACCGCGGCGAAAACGAAGACCACCAAAGCCATGCCGCTGGCGGTGAGGACCGTGGTCAGGCGCCGGGTCCACAGATTGCGGTAGCTGTAACTCAGAGGTATCTTCACCCTACCCGATCCTCCGGAGCCCCTCGGCAATGCCCACCCGCGCGGCCCGCCAAGCCGGGAAGATGGCGGAGATCAGCCCCACCGCCAGGGCCGCCAACAGGGCGTGGACCAGCGTGAGGTCGGAGACGTTGAAGATGCGGAAGTAGTTGCTCAAGGCGGTCTTGAACAGGTGGGCGGCGGGAAAGGTGAGCGCCACCCCCAGCAGGCCCCCGGACAGGGCCAACAGGACGGACTCGCCGCCGATGAGGGCCACCAGGTGCCAGGCCTGAAAACCCATGGTCTTGAGAACGGCGTGCTCCTCCTGGCGCTCCCGGGCGGTCATGGCCATGGTGTTGGCCAGCACCACCAGGATGACCCCGATGACCACGTAGGAGACCACCTGGATGGCCATAACGATGGCCCCGGTCATGGAGACGAAACCCATGGCGAAGGCCCGTTCGCTCTCGGTGAGGGTCTCGGCCAGGGAGTTCTTGAACAACTCGTCGATCTTGACGGCCACCATGGCGGCCTGGTCCGGGTCGGTGAGCTGCACGACAAAGGTCCCCACCTGGTTGGCCAGGGGGGAGTTGGTTTTTTGCAGGGTCTCGTTGAGATAATCCCAGTTGAAGAGAAAGCGGGTTTCGTCGATGGACGCGTCGGCCCCGCGGTAGATGCCCCGCAGGACGAACTCCCAGTCGCCCGGGAAGATGTTGCCGCGGATATTGATGATGTCGCCCGGCCGCCAGCCGAATTTCTCCGCCAACTTGCGGCCGGCCACGGCGGCGTTTCGCTCCCGCAGGAAGGCGAGGCGCTGGTCCTCCGCCAGGACGAATTCGGGATGGGTGTCCAGATAGGTGCGGCCCTCGACGGCGAAGGTGGGGAAAAAGTTCTTTTCGTCCTTATAGATGCCGCCGAACCAGGTGCCGTGGCTGACCACCTTGACCCCGGGAATGGCCCGGATCTTGTTCAGATAGGCCACCGGCAAACGGAAGACCAGGGAGATGGCGTTGCGGGTGATGAGGCGGTCGGCGGCCGCGGCGTTGACCCCGGCATACCAGGCGTCCACCACCGTGCGCAGCAGTCCGAAGGACAGGATGGCGATGGCCATGCCCAGGATGGTGAGGGCGGTGCGCAACGGGTGGCGCAGGGTGTTGCGAAAGATGAGTTTGAACAAGCGGTCGGTTCTGGAGGGCGCAAACGGCCGTCAGTCACCTAAGCAACGGCCGGCGCCATTTCCCTGACATGCAGGATGTCCCTGCCCTGGAAAGGCCGGATATCCTCAGTCGGCAAGGTCAGTAACGCCACAGTTTCACCCCGGGCATTGACGAACTCCACTTCAGCCGCCTCCCCCGAAGGATACAGATGCACCACGGCGCCGATATCACCCTTCTGGAGGAGATATTCCCCCACGTCACGGGTGAGCACGACAAGGTCTAATTCCTGAAACATCGGTTTTCTCCTGGCTGCTTCATTATACTGGATACGCCGTTACGAAGCGAGGGGGGTGCCCGGGGGACTCAACAATCCAGACGGTGCGGATATGAGCGCTCATACCCCGGGGTGAGGTGATAATGCCGTCAACGAGATATTTGTCCCCGTGGGCAGAAGCGATCTTGCTTACCTGAGATGAGATTTGGGCAATATTAAGCAATTGTTGCTCCAATGCCGCACAGGTGGTTTTATCGAACCCGATGGCCTGGAAGAATTTCGCTTTTAAACGCCCGAGGGGATGCGTATCCGATAATAAATAGTCAGACAATTTTTCAGACGCAATGAATGCCTTGTCGGAATTGGGCAGTTTCATATAACCGGCATGGAAAATCCGCGAGGTTTTCTAGTGCTATTCATCTAACTATTAATGATTACATATAGTCCCTGGCTAATGAAACAACCACAGGATTTGGCCTTATCCGGCGCCGGCGGCGCAGGCGTTCAGGACGCCCTTGTCCAGGTGCTGCAGCCGGGTGGCCCGGGCCGCGGCCCGGGGGTCGTGGGTGACCATGATGATGGTCTTGGCCAATTCCTGATTGAGGCGGCTGAGCAGATCCAGGACCTCCTCGGCGGCCACCTTGTCCAGATCGCCGGTGGGCTCGTCCGCGGCGATGATGGTGGGGTCGGTGATGATGGCCCGGGCGATGGCCACCCGCTGTTGCTGGCCCCCGGAGAGCTGCCGGGGATAATGGTCCCGCCGGTCGTAGATGCCCACCAGTTGCAGGGCCACGTCCACGTGGAGGCGGCGCTCGGCGCGGGACAGATCGCTGAGCAGCAGGGGCAACTCCACGTTCTCAAAAGCGGTGAGCACCGGAATGAGATTATAAAACTGAAAGACGAACCCCACGTGCCGGTGACGCCACAGGGCCAGGGACGATTCCGTGAGCCGGGCGATATCGACCCCCCCCACCCGCAGGACCCCCTGGTCGGGCCGGTCGATGCCGGCGATGAGATTGAGCAGGGTGGTCTTGCCGGAGCCCGAGGGCCCCATCAGGGCCAGAAACTCCCCCGCGGGGATGGTCAGGCAGATGTCCTCCAGGACCGGGATCACCTGGGAGCCGCGGTAGTAGGACTTGGAGAGATGGGCGATCTCCACCAGGGTGCCGTTGCCGTTGACCGGAGGCATGGCCTCAGCCCTCCCGAATCCTGATTTTATCGCCGTCGCGCAGTTTTTTTGGCGGGTTCAGCACCACCCGGTCCCCTTCCCGGAGGCCGCCTTTGATTTCCACGAAGTCCCCCAGCTTCTCTCCCACCTCCACCGGCGTCACCGCGACTCTGTCGTCCCGGGTGACGACAAAGGCCTCCCACACGCCCTGACGCTGCACCAGGGCCGGCGGGGCGACGACCAGGCGGGGCGTCTCTTCACCGGGAGCCACGGCCCGGGAGAGAAAGGCGACCTTGGCGCTCATCTCCGGCAGGATGCGGTCGTCCGCCTCCAGGAAGGCCACCTTGGTGAGGATGGTGGCCTTGGCGCGGTCGGCGGTGGGGACGATCATGTGGACCCGGCCGGCGAAACGCACCCCGGGAAGGGCGTCCAGCTGGATCTCGCAGGGTTGCCCGCTCTTGACCTGGCTGATATTGGCTTCGGCCACGTCGGCCTCCACCATCAGGGAGTCCATGTCGGCCATGGTGACCACCGCGGCCCGGGCATTGGTGGCGGAGCCGAAAGGCGCCACCACCTCCCCCACCTCGGCGTTCTTGGTGAGGATGACGCCGTTGAAGGGGGCCCGGATCAGGGTGTACTCCAGGGTGGTCTGGGCTTCGTTCAGGGCGGCCCGGGCCACCCCGATGTTGGCCTGGGCCGCAGCCACCGCCGCCTGGGCCTTCTTATAGCGGGCCTCGGCGGTGTCAAAGTCCTGTTTGGCCACCAGATCGGCGGCCACCAGCTTTTTCTGGCGCCGGTAGTTCAAGGCGGCGTCGGCCAGCTCCGCCTGGGCTTCCGTAAGGCTGGCGGCCGCCACCTGCAGGTTGGCCGCGGCCCGGTTACGGGCGGCCTCCAGGTCGGCGTTTTCCAGGGAGGCGATGACCTCGCCCTTTTTCACCCGGTTGCCCTCCTCCACCCCCAAAAATTCCAGCCGCCCGGTGCCCTTGGAGGAGACCGAGGCCTTGCGTTGGGCCACCACATAGCCGCTGGCGTTGAGGACCGTAAAGGCCTGCGAGGGATAGAAGCGGCTGACGGTGGCGACGGTGACCTCCCGGGCCGGCGGCAGGACTCCGGTGAGATACAGAATCAGGACCAGGGCGGCCGCGGCCCCGAGCAGGCCGCCCCAGAAGACGGCCCTCCGGCGGCGGGGGGCCTGCATATACCCAGGCGTCTCCTCCGGGCGCTTGATGCGCAGCACGTCCAGATCGGCGGGTCTGTTCTGATCGTCCAAGTGGGCCTCGCAAAGGAAAAATCAGCCGCCCCATCATCCGGCGGGGTCCGGCGGCAGGGCTGAGATGCCCCGTCCGGCATTTGAGGTTCATCAGCAGCCGGGCCGGAGGCGAGAGAACGTATGCTCCGGCGTCGGCGGGGCTACACCCAGGTCGAAAAGGATTCCCGGCGGGGCCACTCCGCGGGGGCCTCCGCCCGCTCCAATTCCTGGTTCCAATAAATATTGGCCTGCTCAATCAGGATCTTCCGGGGCGCCAGATCCGCGGTCATGGCCTCCTGGGTGGCGGCCGTGATTCCGCCCTGACGCACGATCTCCTCCCCGGCCCGGCTCACCGCCGCCAGCACCCCCTCCACCGGCCCGGCCAGCAGGGGCACATCGAAAAATTCCGAGGAATGCCGGTAGATCTCGCCGATGAGCAGCTTGCCGCAAATCATGCGCATATTCAAGGACAGGGCCTGGAAGTTGTCCTGCTCCGGAAAGGCGCAGACGCTCAGGGCGACGATCTTGGGCATCCGGGGCACCCGCCAGGGGTGGCCGGTGTGCTGGCCGTCGTCGGTAAAGGTGGGGTCCAGCAGGGGCAGGGTGCGCTCCACGAACGTCTTCAGGCGGGCGTTCATATTGAAGTGGTACAGGGGGGTGGCCAGCACCACCACGTCCGCGGCCTGGAAACGTTCCAGAAGCTGCGTCATGTCGTCCTGCTGGACGCAGCGGCCCTGGGTCTTGAGCCAGCAGCCGAAGCACCCCAGGCAGTGTTTAATGGTATGCTCCCGCAGATAAATGGTGTTGGCGACGGCCCCGGCCCGCCGGGCGCCGTCCAGAAAGGCCTCCACCAGGCGGGTGGTCTTGCTGGTCTCATCATCCCGGGGACTGCTGTTGAAGGCAAGGACGTGCATGGGCTCCTCCATGGACTCCGGTCGAGTCGGCGCGGGACCATTGCCCGCAGGGGTCTCTTCAAGAAAGATTATTTACAGGATAATGAAAAAAACGCAACCGGGCAGAGGGGACCTCTGCCCGGTATGCAGGACTGCCGGCCCCGCGGGGGGACGGGGACGGCGCCCGGAGTGTGGGGCCAATGCCGCCGGTTTACTGCAACTGCGCCATGCTGGCCGGCGGGGCGGCTTCGGCGGCCGCGTATTCGGAGACGCAGACGATGCGCCCCGGAGTGCCCACGTCCACCAGATGGAACAGTTCTTCAGCGTCCCGGGGAA
The DNA here is from genome assembly GCA_964428565.1 of uncultured Desulfobacterales bacterium. Lineage (GTDB taxonomy): Bacteria > Desulfobacterota > Desulfobaccia > Desulfobaccales > Desulfobaccaceae > CAYRYV01. The sequence goes on from CAYRYV010000041.1 coordinate 16,588, forward strand.
ACATCCGGATGCACCCGGCGGAATCGGCCACTCCCGGCAGCACCCCGCCGTGGATGAAGTACGGCCCCACCATGTGCAGGCTCCAGGGCATCCAGACATCATAAATGCTGGACCAGTGGTTCTTGTCCTTGTACTGGATGGCGAAATCCAGGCGGGGCCCCCGGCACAGGCCGGTGCCGTTCCGGCCCGACGAGATGGGAAAGACCCGGGCCAGGGTTCCACGTTCGTACAAGGCCAGATAGCTCTTGGTGATGTCGATGACGATGTACTTGTCGTGGGTCTCCAGCGCGCGGTCGGCAGCCGGGAAAACCTCCGCCTCCCGGCTGAAGTCCAGCGGGATCTTCAGGGTGCGGACCTGGGTTTCAAAGGGCTCGCCGTTGTCCCCGCGGACATAAAAGGGATTCAAGGCGTTAAAGACGCCGATCTTGTCCCGGGCCTCGAAAAAGCGCTCCGACAGCGACGGCACGATGCGACAGATGGTGTACACCGCCATACCCCGGGGGAAGTTGATCTCCACATAGGGAATGCCGAATTTCTGGCCGGTGCCGATGACCTGCAAACCCGCCCCGTCCAACTCCTCCATGAGTTGCTGGGCATCCAGGGTTTGCGCCCGGAGTGCGCCTGGTAGCAGCGCCCCGCCGCCCACCAGCGCCATCATCAGGCAAAGGATAAAAAATCGCCGGTACATGACTGCTCTCTCCATTTCCGAACCCGGCGCCTGGTTCATTATAATAAGAATATAAGCATCCGTACGGGGTCATGCCAGAAACACGGCCGTCTTGATGGTGTTTTGCCTGTCAGGTAAATGATTTATCGGCAGAACACCACCGGATGATTAGATAAAAAATCCCCCCCCGGAAAAAAATCCGCACCCCTGCCGGATTCCGGGGCCATGCCACCCCACCCCCCGGCGTCCGCAATTTGTCCTTGAAATATACCGGCGGCGGTATTACCTCTTTGCCTTAAACAACCGGAAAGGAGAGGACGCATGCAGATGATCAGAAAGATAGCGACGGCCTGGGGGGCGACGGCGCTGGCGGCGGCCTTGGTCCTGCAGCCGGGGCTAGTGCCCTCCGGCCGGGCGGCCGAGAGCGCGCCGGCAGCCCCCGCCGGGGAGATCAAGGTGCCGGCGGGGACCCCGGACGCACTGACGGCGATCCTGACCCGGCGTAGCATCCGCAACTATACGGCGCGGCCGGTGCCAGCAGACAAGATCAGGTTGCTGGTGGAGGCGGGCATGTGCGCCCCCAGCGCCTTCAACGAACGCTCCACGGAGTTCGTGGTGATCAACGATCCCCTGATCCTCGAGGAGATCTACAAGCTCAACCCCAACTCGCCTCAGGTCAAGAGAGCTAAAGTTGCCATTGTGCTGTGCGGCAATCAGGAAAAGGAGAGACACCGAGACAAGGGCTACTGGCAACTGGACGGGGCGGCGGCCGCCCAAAACATTCTGGTGGCGGCCCACGCCCTGGGGCTGGGGGCGGTGTGGACGGCGATCTACAACTACCCGGAGCGGATGGCGGCGGTGCAAAAAATCCTGCATCTGCCGGAGCACGTGCAGCCGCTGTGCATCATTCCCGTCGGCTATCCGGCGGAGCAGAAGGTGCGGGAGAACCGCTTCGACCCGACCCGGCTGCATACCAACAGGTGGTAGGGGGCACAGGGGGTCCCGACCTGGCCCGCAAACTCACCACCCCCCGCCGGGGAGGTGGGGGGGCCGGGGTGCTGATCTCCCCCTGGCGGGGGGGGAAACGGCCGCAGCGCCCTCTCTCCCCCCCCGGGGCCGCCCTTACCCCTCACCCGGTCTCTAGCCACATCCCGGGACATCCCCCGGTCCCCCCGGGTCATTGCGTGGCCCTCCATCCCGTGTCCAAGGCAACCAGGGCCGCCTCACACGGTAGTCTCTCAGCTTTCGGGAGCATTTTTTCCCCGGAAACGGCACTACCGCATAATTCCCGCCCCCCGATCCTGTATAATAAACGTCAACCGCAGTCTGGGCGGCGAGTCGGCGGCGACGGGGGCCTGCTTGACGGCAGGCGCTCGCCATCGCTCAAAGTTAGTGCCGGGGCAACCGCTTCGCAGAAAAGGTACGCGGAGATCTCACCCTATGGAAGACGCAAGGAACATTCAGGCGGTTTCATCTCCAACTGATAACCCCCGCCACTGGCTGACGGCATATTTTCGCACCCGGGCGCACCTGGCCTCACATGAGTCGGCCTTCCACTGCGACCCGGCCTGTACCCGACCCGGATGTAAAAATAACACGCTGCTGATCCCGGTGAGTATTGTTGATCTCCTGGGAGCCGCCCTGCATCAGCATACGTCGGTATTTACGTGTTACCAACGCCATTGTATCCTGGGACTGATTTCCTCCGAACCGCACGCTTGGCTCCGAAAGGTCGCCCTGCGGCTGCACAAGCCCTGCCCGTTTCTGGAACATGACTTATGCCGCATTTATCCGGTTCGGCCCTTGGCCTGCATACTGTTTCCTGAGTACCTCGTCTGTGAGGGCAGGTTCGCAGCAGAGGCCGTGAAGGCCCATTTCAGGGATTTTCTCTGTCTGCAGCGCCCTCTGTCAGTCTCCCCCCAGCGCGCCGCGGTTGTGGGGAAATTAAAAAAAATGTGGGAACGCGAAACTCTCATTTCCAATTTTTATCTCTTTAACCATGGCCATTGTTACCTTGACTTCGGCAATCTCACCCATGAACTCCTGCAGTTGGCCGCAACCCTGCGGAACACGGGATCGGTACCCCCCCCGGAGTCCCCGGACACCGTCTCCAACCAGGTGCTGGAGCATGTCCTCCACCAGCGCCTCGCCGGCTGTCCAACCTTTGAGGGGATAGACGCCAAGATCGATCGTCTTGATGGTCACCCGGAGCAGGTGCGGTTCCTTCAGCTTCTCCAGGATGACCGCCTCCTGAAGAAGCTCCTGACGGCCGGGGACGACCGGGACCTGATCTTCAGGTTCGTCAAAGGCAAACTGCGGCGCGCGCGCCGCAGTCTCCTCCCTGACGAATACAAATTTCTCTGAGGCGCACCGGCGCTATCCTGAGGGCTCGGCCGCGCCGCCCATCTTGGCAATGGCCGCCCGGAGCTGGCAGACCCGCCAGCCGTAAGCCGTCAGCCCCGTCACCCCCGCCCGCAGATACTCCGCGTCATAGGGGTCCCGCAACAGGACCACCGCCAGCGCCCCCGCGGCGTCCTGGACCGCCTCCAGCAGTCTCTTATTGGTCGGATAGAGATGGGCGTCAAAGCAGAACAACACGGTCAGGTCGGAGGTTTTTGCCAGGGCCGCCGCCCGGGCGGTTTCCTCCGCCTCCGGCTCGATGCCCACGATGACAATCTCCGGCTGCAACCCCAAATTCCGGAATTCCTGCCGCACGAACGCCTCTTCCTCCAGGACTTCCCGCTCAATCATGATCCTGGCGTCCCAGCGGGACAATTCCGGGAAGATCACCCCTATTCTTTGCGCTCCCCGCCGCAGCGGCAGTAAGCCTCTGTCATCCTGGAGCACCCGCACGGCTTCCCGGGAGATCCTCGCCGCCAGCCCGGCCCCGGCCTCTTCGGCCACCGGCTCTCCCCCTGCAAATCGCCGCTCTCTCTTTAACCTCAACCTCCTGATGCGCTCGCCGCTCTCTTCCAGTTCGGTGAGGGACAGCTGTTTGCGGCGGTAGGCCTCCAGCAGTTTGTCATACACCTCTTTCTGGGCCGCCGGGTCGTGGCACACCAGCAGCAGATCATGTCCCGCGTGCGCCGCCAGAATCCCGGCCTCGCCGATGGGGCAGATGGCTTTAATCGCTCCCATCTCCAGATCGTCGCTGGCGATGACGCCGTTGAACCCGAGCTCCCGGCGCAGGTAATCACGGATAATCCGCCGGGAAAAGGTGGCGATCTTTTTGGGATAGGGGTCGAGTTGGGAATAGTAGGGGTGCGAAGACATCACCACGTCCACCCCGGCCGCGATCGCCGCCACGAAGGGCTTGAGATGCACCTCCTCCATCTCTTTCCAGGTGGAGCCGATCACCGGCAGCCCCAGATGGGCGTCCACCGGGGCGTGGCCCTTCCCCGGAAAATGCTTGGCGCTGGCCGACAGTCCCCCCCGCTGCATGGCCGCAATCCGCGCCGCGCCCATCGCCGCCACCGTTTTCCAATCCTGCCCGTAGGCGCGTATGCCGATATTCGGGCTGTACGCCTCGGTCAACACATCCAGCACCGGCGCCAGATTCACGTCCAGCCCCAGCCGCCGCAGTTCTTTGGCCTCTATCTCCCCCTGCTGCCGGGCATACTCGATCTTGCCGGTCGTCCCCACCGCCAGGTTGTCCGGGAACACGGTCACCCCCTCCCGGAACATGATGACCCGCCCGCCTTCATGGTCCGCGGTTATCAGCAGCCTCCGGCCCAGGGCCTCCTCCAGCTCCGCGATCAGCTTCTTTAACTGCCCCGGCGACTCGAAATTGATCCGGTAGAGGATCAGCCCCCCGGCGTGCAGTTCCTCAAAATGCCGCACGATCTCCGGCGTGATGCGGGTGCCGGGAATGCCGATGACCAGCCGTTGTCCCACCATTTCTTCTAGTTTCATAGCATCCCTTTACGCGGGGTTGGCAGGGAAGCGGGCAGGCGGTCGCCGGGGCCTCAAGCCCCCTGCCCTGCCCTCCCCTCCCGTCAATCTCCCCTGAATTCAGTCCACCGTGCCCTGCAGGTACGCCTGCCGCCTGGCCGCCGGCAGCCTTTCGATGGCATACCGCAGCATGGTGCGGGGCATTCTCCGGTAATGGGCGCGCAGGAACGCCTCCGCCACCGCGCCCTCCCGCTTTTGCACCTCCCGCAGCATCCAGCCCACGGCCTTGTGGATCAGGTCTTCCGGGTCATCCAACAGCAACCCGGCGATCCTCAGGGTCTCGTCAAACTCCTGGTGCTTGATGTAGTGCAGGGTAGCAATGATGGCCATGCGCCGCTCCCACAGATTCCCGGACGCCGCCAGCCGGGTCAGGGTGTCAGACCCCCGGCCTTCCAGATAATGCCCCACCAGGTGCGGGGCCGAGACGTCCACCAGGTCCCAGTTGTTGACAAACCGGATGTTGTCCACATACAGCCGGTGGATTGCCTCCCGGGTGACGCCGTCGCCCCGGTAATATTGGCGTATCAGAATCAACAACGCCAGCAGCCGGTCCTCATGGAAGCCGGATTGGAGCAACCGCCCCGTCTCCGCCAGGGGCAGGTTCTGATGTTTTCCGGCCAGTTTTCTCAAAACCGGGACGCGGATGCCCCGGAACCGGTCGCCTGCCCCGTACTCCCCCGGCCCCGTCTTAAAGAAGCGTTGCCACACGGCCACCCGGGAGGCGTCTCCCAGGCCTTCCAGCTCTCTGTGGATTGCCGCGAGCTTCATAGCTGCTGTACATCCCGGAATTTTTCTTTCCGGCGGTGCCGCCGGGAACCGGCGGGTTCACCCAAACGCCGTTCTTTGTTCCCCACTGCTGATCGCCTTCCTGTTTTTTGATACAATAGCTCTGCTTCCATGGAATTCCAAAACCTTTTTCCAGCCGGCAGCAGTTTGACCTGGCAGGACTATTCTGTCCTGCTGGCCCTGCTCATGTTATTGCTGGGCGTCGGCCTTTACTCCGGCCGGGAGGAGAACTCCACCGACGACTTCTTCCGGGGCGGCCGCCAAATCCCCTGGTGGGCGGCCTGTCTGTCGTTCGTGGCCACCGAAATCAGCGCCGTCACCCTGATTTCGGTTCCGGCCATCGCCTATATGGAAAACTGGGAGTACGGCCAGTTTTTCATCGGCTCCTTCCTGGCCCGGGTGGTCATCGCCTTCCTGTTTATCCCGGCCTTTTACCGCTACAACTGCACTTCCATTTATGAATTTCTCGGCCACCGCTTCGGTCCGGCCACCCAAATCGCCGGCTCCCTCTTGTTTTTCATCACCCGGCTGCTGGCTTCCGGCGTCCGGTTGATGGCCGCCTGTCTGGCGGTGAGCCTCCTGATCGGCTGGGCGCTCATCCCCACCATCCTCCTCTTTTCCGTCGTCTGTATCCTCTATATCGCCTGGGGCGGCATCAAGGCGGTGGTCTGGACCAATGTGGTGCAGGCCCTCACCTTCACCCTGGCGGGCGCGGTGGCCGTCGCCTTCCTGCTCAGCCGCATCGACGGCGGCGCCGCCGCCGTGGTCGCCCTGGCCGGGTCGGCCGGCAAACTGCAAATCTTCAACTGGGGCCCGGCCCTTGCCGACGCCGGCCCCGCGGCCCTCCTGCAGAGCCTGTTCTCGGATCCCAATATCTTCGTGCTGGCCACCCTGAACGGCTTTTTCGGCTCCCTGGCGGCCTTCGGCACCGATCAGGAACTCATGCAGCGCCTGCTCACCGTGGAAACCAGAAGAGAAAGCCAGAAAACCATGCTGCTGACGCCCATCGGCAGTCTGCTGGTGCTGCTCATCTTCCTGGTCATCGGCGCCTGCCTCTATGCCTACTATGCCCAGCATCCGGGGTTGCCCCTGCCCGCCAAACTGGACAACATCTTCCCCCATTTCATCGAGCAGACCATGCCCCCGGTGATGCGCGGCCTGATGCTGGCGGCCATTGTCCTGGCCAGCATCGATTCGCCCCTGGGTTCCCTCAGTTCCTCCTTTGTCACCGACATCTATCGTCCGGTGATCTTCCCCGCGGGGGGCGAACGCCACTATCTGCTCGTCTCCCGGGCCTCCGTGGTGGTTTTCGGCCTCCTTCTGGCGTGCATCGCCTACTTCTTCAGCCACTTCGACAAAATCCTGTGGCTCGCCTTCAAGATCGGCGGCGTCACCTACGGCTCCCTGCTGGGCGTTTTTCTCCTCGGCCTGCTCACCACCCGCCGCGGCAACCGGGTCAACGTCGTGGCCATGACCCTCTCCGCCCTGGCCATGCTGACCCTCCTGATCCTCTCCGAAACCCGCCTCTTCCCCCTGGCCTGGACCTGGCTGTTGCTCCTCGGCACCTTCTTCACCTTTGCCATCGGTTGGCTTTGCGGCCGGCCGGCCGCGGGCGCCCCGGACACCTCCCCGTAATTTGCCGGCAGGTGGCGCCGCCCCCCTCCGCCGGGTATCCTCCCCTGCCCGACAAATTCCTGGTAATATGGGCGTCGCCAGGCTATAATACGACAAAAAAACCCGGATGCCCGGCCATACCCCGGCGGCGGCTGGCGGCGGTTCCCCTCAGGCGCCTCTCTTCCCCGAACCCCGCGGCTCACTTGCCGCACCGGAGCGGTGGCGATAATCTCCGGGACCGGCCGCGCGGCTCCCGGCCCTGCGGCCGCTTTCACCCGGCGAGGTCAATCACCATGGTTCAGCTGAAAAAACTCTTTACCCCGGTGGACTCCCTGGACCCCGAACAAGCCCAGGCCTTCCTGGCGGCCCGCCCCGCGGGCTCCTACACCCTGTTGGACGTGCGCCAGCCCGGCGAATATGAGGAAGAACACCTGCCCGGAGCCACCCTCATCCCCCTCCCCGATCTCAGCGACGCCGGCGCCCGCCTCGATCCCGCCAAGCCTACTGTGGTGTACTGCGCCATCGGCGGCCGCAGCCGCGTGGCCGCCCAACTCCTTTCGGGCATGGGCTTTGCCGAGGTCTACAACCTCAAGGGCGGCATCAAGGCCTGGCAGGGCCACAAGGCCGCCGGTCCCGTGGAGCTTAATCTGGATATGATCCGCGGCGACGAACCCCCCGCCGCCGTCATCGCCTTGGCCTACGGGCTGGAAAAGGGCCTCCAGCTTCTTTACCGCACCCTGGAGTCCCAGGCCGCCGACCCGGACCTCCGCAGCCTTGCCGGTAAAATGGCCGGTATCGAAGACAAGCACATGGACAAGCTCTTCGACCTCCTTACCCGGATTGAGGCCTCCCCCCCGGCGCGCCCGGCCTTTGAGGCCGCGGTTCAGACCCGGATCATGGAAGGCGGCTTTCAAGTCCAGGATTTTTTAACCCAAAACGCCGCCGCCCTCACCCACGTCGCCGCCGCCCTCGACCTGGCTATGATGATCGAAACCCAGGCCCTGGACCTCTACCTGCGCTTCGCCCACAAGGCCGCCCTGGAGCCGACGAAGGACATCCTCCTGCACATCGCCCAGGAGGAAAAGGCCCATCTCGCGGCCCTGGGAAAACTCCTGGAGGCCAAAGCGGCCTCCTAACCGCCGGCGTCCCCTCCGAAAACACTGAGGGCGGGTCCCTCGACCCGCCCTCTGAGCTTCTTTCTCTACCGGCTGCCGCCTCCCCGCCTTTTCCTAACCATTGTTCTCCTCATATTCCTGGAACACCCGGGGCGGATACTCCACCAGGATACGCCGGGCCAACGTCTCGTGATTCCGGGTGGCTTCGTCCGGATCATGGCATTGCAGGGCCAGGCTGGGATGTTTTAGGCTCCGGGGCCAGTAGAACAGATTGGCCTCGAACACCGCGGTTTCAAAAACATCACCCTCCTTGCGGACGGTGGACACCACATATCGCCGCCGGGTCATCCGGTTGCGTACTTTTTTGAACAACCCTGCCATCCGCCTTTATCTCCTCACCGGGATCATGGTGGCGTTCACCGCCGTTTTCTTCCGGGAGCTGCGGGCCGACACCTTCTTTTTCCCCCGGGAGGCGGCGGCCGGCTTGGCAGCCCGCTTGAGCTGCTCCTCGGCCGGCGGCATCTTGGCGATGGGCGCCCCCGCTTCGGCAAATCCCTTCTCGATCAGGATCCGCAGATCGGCCCACTTCCCGGTGCTCCCCAACAGCGCCACGATGATGCGTCTGTCCTCATTCTGAAACATGCCCACATAGGTGTGGCGGGAGGCCTTGGTATACCCGGTCTTGCCCCCCACCGCCAGGGGCGTGGTGAACAGGAAGCGATTGTGGTTGCGCACTTCCTTGCCGTTGTTGAGTTCGTAGGTCTTGGTGCACATGATCCGCGCGAAGGTGGGATTCCTCATGGCCTGTCGGAAGATATGCGCCAGGTCGTAGGCGGTGGTATATTGGCCGTCCGCCGGCAGCCCGTTGGCGGTGACGAAATTGGTCCGGTAGGCCCCCATCTCCCGCAGTTTGGTGGTCATGAAACGCCCGAAGCGCTCCTCCGAACCGCTGATGCGTTCCGCCATGGCCCGGGAGGCGTCGTTTGCCGACGCCAGCAGGATGGCGTACAGCATGTCGGTCACGCTGTACACCTCCCCGGGGCGAATGTTGATCTTGGAGGCCGGCGCCGACGCCGCATAAGCGGATACGGGAACTCTGTCCGTCAGCTTCAGGTTGTTGATGGCCATCAGCGCCGTGCCGACCTTCAGGGTGCTGGCCGGGGGTAACATCATTTGCGGATTCTGACTGTCCAACACCTTGCCGGTGTCCGCGTCCATGATGCAGTACGCCTTGGCCCGCACCACAGACTCTTCCTGGGCGCTGCCCGGCGTTGCCCCTCCCCACAGCAGTCCACCCGCCAGCAGCATCACCCACAGGCCGTATCGGGCCATCTCCCCTCCTTAATCTCGCTTGTCTCTCCTTCGCCTGATTGATTATAAGGTCCCGGGCCGCTCCTGTAAAGGTTAAAACCTCGACAGACGCCCCCCGCCGGCCGGGATATTCTACGCCCCCGCCTCCCCCTGGGGCCCCTTAAGTCTTCCGGGGCACCAGGTTGAGCGCCAGGTTCACCACCGCCACCCCGGCCGCCGCCGCCACAGCCAGCCGGAAACATTGGAGTTCACCACATCCGCCGGTTCCCGGCCCCGGGGGGGCGACATGATAGGCCGCGAAGATCAGCACCGTCAGCGACACCCCCAATAATGCTCCCAAATTCTTCAAAACCGCATTCGTGCTGGCCGCCAGGCCCATAAGCCCCGGCCTCACGCCGCGCAGCACCTCATTGAGATTGGGGGCCTGGAACAACCCGAAACCCAAACCGATAACCGCCAGTATGCCCGCCAACAGCAGGCTTGAGTGCTCCGGGCCGATCCCCCCTAACGAAATCAGCCCGCCAACGATGATCGCCGACCCCAGCCGCAGGATCAACATGTTCCCCCAGCGGTCGGCCAGATACCCTCCCACCGGCGATATCAGGGCGTTCGTGAAGGCCAGCACCGCCATAAACCCGCCCGCCCGGGGCGGATCAAAATGCCAGATCTGCTCCAGGTAGAACGGCAACAGGAAAAAACAACCCATGACCGCCATGAAAGTCAACACCACCGTAATCGACCCTAAAATAAAGGACCGCGCCCCCCACAACTCCGGGCTGAGCATCGGCGCCGCCTGCCGCTTCTCCACCCACACCAGCACCCCCATCGCCACCACGACGCCCACTGCCCCCGCGGCGATCACGCCGTCCAGTCCCCCCGCTCCCCGGACGCGGTTTAACACCGCCATCAGCAGAATCAAGCCCCCCGCCAGAATCACGCTCCCCGCCAGGTCGAAGGCCCGCCGGTTCCATAAGGTCTCCGGGCGCAGCCGCCGCAACGGCCGGCCGGTCAGTACCGCCCCCACACAGATCGGCACGTTGATGAGAAATATATACGGCCAGCCCCAGTGCGCCGTGATGAAGCCCCCTAACGGCGCCCCCACGCTGATCCCGCTGGCGAAGGCGGTGGAGAACAGACCCAGGGGCAAACCCCGCTCTCCCGGTTGATACAGGGTCACAATGATCTTGGGGGCCGTTCCCAGCATCAGGGACCCCCCCACTCCCTGGACCAGACGCATCCCCACCATCCAGATCAGCTCCGGACTGAGCCCGCACCCCGCCGAGGCCCCCGCAAAAATCACCATCCCGGCCAGAAACAACCGGCCGGGGGCCAGCATGTCCGCCAGCCGGCCGCTCACCAGCAACAGCGAGACGTTCGCCAGCAAATAACCGGTGATCACCCAGGAGATTTGTGCCAGAGTGGTGTTGAATTGTCGGGCTATCTGGGGCAGGGCGACGTTAACGATGCTGGTGTCCAACGTCGCCATGAAGGCCGCCAGACACACCGCCAGCAACAGTCGGCGGCGTCGTGCCATCGACATGGGGGGCCCCATATCGCTAACAGGTATGCTTAACTGAAGGAGGCTAACTGCTTGAGGTATTCTTCCGGGGGGTAGAATCCGGCAAACCGGCCTTTTTCCTGGCCCTCCGGTGACAGGATGATGGTTGTGGGCGCACCCTTGACATTGAATTTCTTCACGATCTCCATATTGGCCATGCCGTCCAGCTTCACCGCCACGAAACCGCTGTTCACCGCCTTGACGACGCCCTCGTCGCCGTGGGTTTCACTGTGCAGCCGGGCGCAATGGCCGCAACCCTGCATGAATAATTCCAGCAGGACCGGTTTGCCCGCCTTTTGGGCCTCGACCTGCGCCGCGGCCAAATCACCCTGCCAGTTTATCTGTGAACTCATCCGTCCTCCTTTGCTGGTCTGCTGCCCGGATTCCCGGCTTACCCCATCTCTTCCAATACGTTGGGAAGGTCCAGCAGGCTGCCGATCACCGGCACCCCGGGGGCCTCCATCCCCCCCCAGCGATCCACCAGGATAACCGGCATGCCGATCGCTCGCGGTCCCGGAACATCCTCCGGCGGATAATTCCCCACATACACCGCTTCGTCCGGCTCCAAATTCACGGCCCTGAGCGCATGCGTAAAGATTTGCGGCGCCGGCTTGCGCACCAGATACTTCGAGGATAGAACTATCGTGTTGAAATACTTGTCCAATTCCAGCATCCGGATCTCGGGCTCGCTGAAAACCCACTGCGCATCCGAGATGATGCCCAGTTGATAGCGGTCTTTGATCTTCTCCAGCACCGCCGGGGCATTGGGGAAGAGCCTCAGGTGTTTGCAGCTTAATGACCGGAATAGCCGGGCCAGCCAGATGGTCATGTGGCGGTCCGGAATCTTGCCCCGGCCCTCTGTCAGGATCGCCTCGAAGGTGAAAAAAACATCGATCTCGCCATAGGGATTGTGCGTATCGGCCAGCCTGGCGTCGGCGATCTCCCTGTAGGCGCGCGCAATTTCCTCCGGCGTGAAATAAATCTGGAAATAGTTTAAGAACCGGGCCAACGTACGGTAAACCTGCGGGTCATCTTCATCCGTGTAGATGTCCACTAACGTCCCGAACAGATCGAAGAATACTGCCTGGATGCGCCCCGCCATTGTCATCCTCTCCCTTCACCCAATGGCCAGTTTCCTGTCCGCCGATCCTGCACGGCTGTCCCCGGGAGTGCGCGGCTCTCTGCCGCAAATTTACCACGTCACCCCCGAAATAGCAAAAGATATCGCGGAACTCTGGCAATCGTCCACATATTGTTATAAAATCTGATTAACGGTCGAGGCTGAGCCTCTCTATACTTAATCGGCAGGTTGTATGAATCTCTTCATCCTGAGCCCCGCGATTTTTCCCCGCGGGGGGAAAACCCGAACCATAAGCAGAACGGGGGGCTTGCGCCGCCGGCGGCTGGCTTCTCCATCCCCCCGGCCTCATTGACTTTATCCCGGAAACCCATGTTCATCCTGGCCCCCCTCTTCATTGTCTTGACCCTGGCCGCCTTGGCTTACCAACTCATGGCCCTGCTTGCCCTGGTCCGCTTCTTCGCCCTCCCCCTCCCCGCCCCCGCCCCCGGCCAGCCCGGCCTCAGTTTGCTCAAACCCGTGCGGGGCCTGCAGCCCGACACCCGCGCCTGCCTGGAAACCTTTTTCCACCAGGACTATGGGCCTTGTCAGCTGCTCTTCGGCGTGGCTGATCCCGCCGATCCGGTGGTGCCCCTGCTGCGCGACCTCCTGGCCGCCCACCCCCACTGCGACTCCGAAATCGTCATCTGCCCGAAGTCCCTGGGGGCCAATCCCAAGGTCAGCACCCTCATCCAGCTCCTGCCCCGCGCCCGCTATGACTACCTGGTGATCTCCGACAGCGACATCGCCGTCAACCCCGACTACCTCTCCCGGTTGGCCGCCGCCCTGCAGGAGCCCCAGGTCGGTCTGGTCACCTGCCCCTACCGTGGCGGCCCCGCCGCCACCCTGGGCGCCGTCCTGGAGACCCTCACCATCGCCGGCGATTTCATTCCCTCCGTGGCCATGGCCTACTACGTGGAGGGTGTCAGCTTCGGCCTGGGGGCCACCCTGGCCCTGCCCCGCCGGGCGCTCGCCGCCATCGGCGGCTTTGAGGCCCTGGCGGACCATCTCGCCGACGACTACCAGCTCGGCTACCGCCTCCACCAGGCCGGCTACGCCATCCGCCTGCTCCCTTACGTGGTGGCCACCGTGGCCTCCCGGGAGACCCTGCGGGGCTACCTGGCCCATCAGCTCCGCTGGGCCCGCACCTACCGCGTCTGCCGCCCCGCTGGCTACTTCGCCTACGGCATTACCCACGTCCTGCCTTACGCCCTTCTGGCCCTCTGGGCCACCGGCGGCTCCGCCCTGGGCTGGGGCCTGCTCCTGGCCGCCCTCCTCGCCCGCCTCGGCCTGGCCTATACCTCTCACTGGCTGCTCCTGGGCGGGCGTCTGCCGTTGCTCACCCTCGCCCTGCTGCCCTGCAAGGATGCGCTCTCCTTCGCCCTCTGGGCCGCCAGCTTCCTGGGCCGCCGGGTCCGGTGGCAGGGCCGCGCCTACCGGGTTGACCCCCTGGGTAAACTCATTTTGGTGGATGGCTGATGGATTCTCAAAAGGTCCAGGAAGTCCTGGAAGACGTCCAGGCCGGCCGCCTCAGCATCGCTGAGGCCCTGGCCCGCTTCCAGGTCCTCCCCTTCGAAAACCTGGGGTTCGCCCACGTGGACCACCACCGCGGCCTGCGCCAGGGCTTTCCCGAAGTGGTCTTCGCCGCCGGCAAGACCGTGGCCCAGCTCTCCGCCATCCTGGGCTCTCTTACCAACCATGCCCGCCATGTCCTGGTCACCCGGCTCGCTCCCGACCAATACGAGGCCCTCCGCCCTACCCTGCCCGACGGCCGTTACTACCCCGATTCCGGCGTCCTTACCCTGGGCCCCGCAGACGTGCCCGACCTGGGCCGCGGCCTCATCCTGGTCATCTCCGCCGGCACCTCCGACCTCCCCGTGGCCGAAGAGGCCTACCATACCGCCCGCATCATGGGCAACCGGGTCGAGGCCGTCTACGACGTCGGCGTGGCCGGACTGCACCGCCTCCTGCACTATCGGGAAAAATTGCAGGAAGCCTCCGTCTTTGTCGTGGTCGCCGGTATGGAGGGGGCCCTCCCCAGCGTCGTCGGCGGCCTGGTCCAACGGCCGGTCATCGCCGTGCCCACCTCCGTGGGCTACGGCGCCTCCTTCGGGGGCCTGGCGGCCCTGCTGGGCATGCTCAATTCCTGCGCCTCCGGCGTGGCCGTGGTCAACATCGACAACGGCTTCGGGGCCGGCTACCTGGCCGCCCTCATCAACCGCCGGGAGTAAACCGCATCCGCCCTCGCTCCCCAACTCCTCCTTCTGCTTCCCCCGCTCCTGCCGGGCCACCTCTTGCCCCCCGTACCTCTCCCCGGTACACCCCCCACCGCCCGGCTTACGCGGCTCCTGG
>CAYRYV010000042.1:0-30679 GCA_964428565.1 uncultured Desulfobacterales bacterium
TCATCCCTCCACGGGATGGGGGGTGGGGGTCCGGGGGAGGGGGCAAGGGCTGCAAAGCCCTTGGCCCCCTCCCCCGGTCTCTTGTCCCGCCGGCCAGCTTCTCCCGGGCCCGCTGCGGGCCGGCGTGTCCGGCGCCGGGGGAGGGCGGCCCATGACCCAGGCCCTGGCCGCCTTCAATGCCGCCGGTCTCATCCTGGCCTCCGACAGCCGGGCCACGCGTTTTGACGCCGCCGGTCAGATGCAGTACTTTGCCGTGGAGAAGCTCTTTCCCCTGGGGCGTTACGCCGGCGTGGTCAGCGGCGGCTCCGGCGTGAGCGTGCCCCTGAGCCGGGACCTGCACCTGGAGGTGGCCCGCCGGCGCCTCCTGGCCGTGGAGGACATCGTCGACTTCGCCGGCGATTTCCTCAGCCGGGGCTACGCCCTGTTCCTGGAGCAGCACGGCCCCGAGGCCCACGAGGAGTTCCGCCGCCTCAACTTCATCGTCGCCGGCTACTCCCTGGAGGAGGAAGCCCAGCCTTACCGCATCTACCTCCTGGAAAGCGAAAACAACGTCTTGCCCTTTCAGGTCTTCCCGGTGCAGCCCCTGCTGGTCATGCCCCGCAACCTGGGGATGGAGATGCGCCTTGCCAACGCGATTGCCGAAAATGCCTCCCTGGACCGGCTTTTGCGCCTGTCCAAGGAATTCTTGATCAAGATGTCTTCCCAGGTGCCGGGCATCGGGCCGCCCTTTGTCTTCGCCACCATCACCCGGGCCGGCTTCCAACGCCACTCCTTGTGAGGTATACTGAAGCATGACGATCCCTCCCGCCTCCCCCAACGGCCTGCAGCCCTACCTGGATTGGTTTGCCGGGTTCACCGCCGCCTATCTGCAGGACGGCGACTCCCGGGTGGCATTGAAACACCGCCACACCCTGCAGGTCCTGGACAATGCCCGGCGCATCACCGCCTCCCTGTCCCTGGCCCCCGAGCTGGAGTTCCTGACCCACCTGGCGGCGCTCTTCCACGACGTGGGGCGCTTTCCCCAATACGCCCGTTTCCGCACCTTCGATGACCGCCTCGCCGGCAACCATGGCGCCGGCGGCGTGCGGGTGCTGCGCCGGACCGGCGCCCTGACCGGCCTCGCCCCCGGGTCCCGGCGCACCGTGCTGGCGGCCGTGGGCCTGCATAACCGCCGCGCCCTCCCCCCCCGCCTGCCCGCCGACGTCGATCTCGCCGTGAGGGTCGTCCGGGATGCCGACAAGCTGGACATCTTCCGGGTCATGCTCATCCATTTCTCCCCCGACGCCCTCCACGACGAAGTGGTCCGCCTGGGACTGCAGCCCCACCCCACCCGCTATTCCCCGGAAATTCTCGCGCGGGTGCAAAACCGCCAGCTGGCGGAATATGCCCACATGGTCTGGATCAACGATTTCAAGTTGCTCGTGTGCAGCTGGATCTATGACTTCAATTTCAGCGTCAGCTACCGCCTCCTGCGGGAACGGGGGTATTTGGACCGGCTCCTGGGCTACCTGCCCGCCTCCCCCGAATTCACCGACCTGGGACGCCGGCTCCGGGAGGACCTGGCCGCCGCCTGCCTCCCGGAGGCCGGGCCGGCTCCCTGACCCCCGGTTCCCCCCGGCGCCCAACCTCCCCGGGCCACGATTCTTTCTCGCGACTTTTTCTTGTATTTCCAGTAAGTTACCGTATAAGACAGAGAGCCCGTATTTTTTTCTGAATGAGAAATTTTTCTTGTTGACGCCGGTTATGGAAGAGTTATGATTATCTGTGGGTCGGGTGTGGAAACCCACATAATAGCAGGCCCTGGGGGGGTGAATGCGAATGCGGAAACTTCTTTCATTAATTTTGGCCTTATTATTCAGTTTATCCCTGGTTTCCGTCAGTCTGGCGCAAATGGCCCAGCCGGCTGGCGAGCCCCAGGCTCAGACTGAAGACGTAGGCGCCAAGAAGGCTAAAAAGGCTAAAAAGACCAAAAAAGCCAAAAAGAACAAAAAGGCCAAAAAAGGTGCTGCGGCCCCGGAGGTAGCTCCCGCGCCTCCTGCCGGTCAGTAGTTCCCGCCAGTTTCATTTGAACGGCCGGTCTCTTGACCGGCTGTTTTTTTTGGGGCATAACAAATTATGCTGGCCTCCCTCCCTCACGTGCTCCTTGCATCAGGGTAAGCGCACCGCCCATGGACCTGAACGCCTTCTGGCAGCAGCTCATCAACGGCATCTCCCTGGGCAGCCTGTACGCCCTGGTGGCCATCGGCTACACCATGGTCTACGGCATCTTGCGCCTGATCAACTTCGCCCACGGCGACTTCCTGATGGTGGCGGCCTATATCGGCCTCTATGGCATGGGGCTTTTCTCCCTCCCCTGGCCCCTGGCCTTCGGCCTGGCGGTGGCGCTCACCGGGGCCATGGGCGTCTTGCTGGATAAGGGGGCGTACAAACCCTTGCGCCGGGCGCCCCGCCTCTCCTTGCTGATTTCCGCCATCGGGGCCTCTTTTCTCCTGGAAAATCTGGCCACCGTGATCATCGGCGGACTGCCCCAGGCCTTTCCGACGCCGCCGGGGTTTGCCGGCACCCTGAAAATCGGGACGCTGCTGGTCCCGCGCCTCAGTCTCTGGATCCTGGGCGTCACGGCCCTGCTGCTCCTGGGGCTCTTCGCCCTCGTCTACCGGACCCGGATGGGGATGGCCATGCGGGCCATCGCCTACGATATGGAAACCACCCGCCTCCTGGGCATCAACGTGGACCGCATCATCGCCCTCACCTTTCTGGTGGGGTCGAGCCTGGCCGCCGTGGGGGGCCTGTTGTGGGCCCTGAAATATCCCCAGGTCAACCCCTTGATGGGAATCATGCCCGGGCTGAAGGCCTTCATCGCCGCGGTCATCGGGGGCATCGGCAATCTCCTGGGCGCCGTGGTCGGGGGCCTGCTCCTGGGAGTGCTGGAAATCATGATCGTGGCCTGGCTGCCCGCCTGGGCGGGTTACCGGGACGCCCTGTCCTTCGCCCTGTTAATGCTTATTTTCCTGTGGCGGCCCCAGGGACTCCTGGGGGAAACCCGCCTGGAGGACAAGTTGTAATGGCCGCCTCCGCCGCCTCGCGCTGGCTGCCGCTGGGGGGCTGCCTCCTCCTGGCCCTGGCCCTGGCCGCGACCGACCGCTATGCCGATCCCTACCAGATCAGGATCATCAACAACACGGCGATCTTTATCATCCTGGCCGTCAGCTACAACCTGATTGTGGGCGTCTGCGGACAGTTGCACCTGGGCCCCAACGCCTTCGTCACCATCGGCGCCTACACCTCCGCCTTGCTGACCCTGACTCCCGCGGAAAAGGCCATGAACTTTCTCCTCACCCCCCTGGTCTGGCCCCTGGACCAACTGTCCGCTTCCTTTCCCGTATCCCTCCTGGCGGGGGGGACGGTGGCCGCCGCCTTCGCCTATCTCACCGGCTTCCCCGTGCTGCGGGTGCGGGGGGATTACCTGGCCATCGTCACCCTGGGATTCGGGGAAATTGTCCGGGTGGTGGCCAATAATTGGCAGGGGCTCACCAACGGCCCCCTGGGTCTGAAGGGGCTGGCGCCCCATACGAACCTGTGGTGGTCCTGGGGATGGGCGGTCCTCACTCTCCTGGTCATCGTCCGCCTCACCCGCTCGGGCTACGGCCGGGCCCTGCAGGCCCTCCGCGAGGATGAACCGGCGGCCCGGGCCATGGGCATCAACCCCTTCCGTTACCTGATGACCGCCTTCCTGGTGAGCGCCTTTTTCTTCGGGGTGGCGGGGGGCCTGCTGGCCCATCTGATCACCACCATCTCCCCCTCCCTGTTTTCCTTCCTGCTGACCTTCCATCTGTTGATGATGATCGTGGTGGGCGGCCTCGGCAGCACCGCCGGGGCCCTGGTCGCCGCCGTCCTCTTCACCGTGGGGGGAGAGCTCCTGCGCGTGGTGGAGGAGCCCCTCGCCCTGGGACCCTTGCAGTTTGCGGGGGTGCCGGGCCTGCGGCTGGTGATCTTCTCCTGTGTGCTGCTGCTGGTAATCATCTTTGCCCCCCGGGGGCTGTTGGGGCGGTCGGAGTTTTCCTGGCGGCGGCTCTTCCGGAAAAAACATGGCGACGCCGCCGACTGACCAGCACCTCCAGACACTTCCCCCCCTCCTGGAGATCCGGCGCCTGGACGTGCGCTTCGGCGGCCTGACGGCCTTGGAAGACCTGTCCCTGACCCTGGCGGCCGGGGCCCGGGCCGGCCTGATCGGACCCAACGGCGCCGGCAAGACCACGGTCTTCAATGTCATCAGCGGCTTTCTCGCCCCCCAGGGGGGGCAAATCCTCTTTGCCGGCCGCAACATCACCGGCCTGGCCCCCCACCTCGTCAACCGCCTGGGCATCGCCCGGACCTTTCAGAATATCCGCCTCTTTGACCGCCTCACCGTCCTGGAAAACATCCTGGTGGGCTTCCAGGCCCACAGCAGGATCGGCCTGTGGGGAGTCATCGGGCGTCTCCCCCGGTTCGCCGCCGAGGAGCGGGATTTTCGCCGACAGGGGCTGGCCCTCTTAGAGGACGTCGGCCTGGCCGAGGTGGCCCCGGAAGCGGCCGGGAATCTGCCCTACGGCTTCCAACGCCGTCTGGAAATCGCCCGGGCCTTGGCCACCGGCCCCCGCTTGCTGCTCCTGGACGAACCCGCGGCCGGCCTCAATCCGCACGAAACGGGAGAATTGCTGGCCTTTCTTCGGGGCGTCCAGGAAAAATACGCCCTGGCCATCCTCCTGATCGAGCACAACATGCGCTTGGTGATGGAATGGTGCGATCACCTGACCGTGCTGGATCACGGCGTGGTCATCGCCCGGGGAGCCCCCCGGGAAATTCAGGACGACCCCCGGGTTATCCGGGCCTATCTCGGGAAAAGCCATGCTTGAACTTGTCGAGGTGGAGGTCACCTACGGGAATATTCCGGCCCTGCGGGGGCTTTCTCTCCGGGTCGCCGCTGGCCGTATCGTTGCCCTGGTGGGAGCCAACGGCGCCGGCAAATCCACCGCCATGCGGGCCCTCACCGGCTTGGTGCCCCTCCGGAGCGGCAAAATCCTCCTGGACGGCCGGGAAATCCAGGGCCTGCCGACCCATGCCATCACCCGTCTGGGAGTGGCCGTCAGCCCGGAAGGTCGGCGGATCTTCGCCAACCTCAGCGTCCGGGAGAATCTGCTCCTGGGAGGGTATCACCGCCGGGACCGACGGGGCTTGGCAACAGATATGGCGGAGCTCTTCGAGCTCTTCCCCCGCCTGCGGCAGCGCTTTGACACCGCCGCCGGCACCCTCAGCGGCGGGGAGCAACAGATGCTGGCCGTGGGACGGGCCCTCATGAGCCGCCCGCGCCTGCTCCTCCTGGACGAGCCTTCCCTGGGCCTGGCCCCCTTGCTGGTGCAGGACCTCTTTGGGGCCCTGGCGGCCATCAACCGCCGGGGAACAACCATCCTCCTGGTGGAGCAGAACGCCGCCGTCGCCCTCGAGGTGGCCCATTACGGCTATGTGCTGGAAAACGGCCGGGTGGTCTTCCAGGGACCGGCGGCCGACCTCTTGACCCACCCCCGCGTCCGGGCGGCTTACCTGGGCCTGGAGGGCGATGGCGATTCTTCTCATTAACCGGGCCGCTGGTCCCGATAGGTACTGTAAATAGCCCGCACCCTGGCCGGGAAAACCCCGGGAGGGGCAAAGGAGTGCTCATGACCGCACAAACCGTCTTGGTGACCGGGGGCGCCGGCTTCATCGGCTCCCACGTCGTTGATCTCTTGCTGGGCCACGGCTGCCGGGTCCACGTGGTGGACGACCTGTCCGGCGGCTCCCGGGATAACCTGAATCCCCGGGCGGAGTTCCATCACCTGGACATCTGCACGCCGCCGGTGCCCGAACTCATCCTGCGGCTGCGGCCGGAAGTCATCTTCCATCTGGCCGCCCAGGTGAGCGTGCGCCACTCGGTGGCCGATCCGCGCCACGATGCCGCCGTCAATATCCTCGGCAGCCTGAATCTGCTGGAAGCCGCCAGCAAAATCGGCTTGCGCAAGTTCATCTTCTCCTCCACCGGCGGGGCCATCTACGGCGAACAGGACTATTTCCCCGCCGACGAACAGCATCCGGCGCGGCCCCTCAGCCCTTATGGGGTTGCCAAGCTCGCCGTGGACAACTACCTGCACTACTACCGTCAGGAATACGGGCTGCCGTCTGTTTCCCTGCGCTATGCCAATGTCTACGGCCCCCGGCAGGATCCCCACGGGGAAGCCGGAGTGGTGGCCATCTTCACCGAAAAACTCCTCAAAGGCGAACAGCCCATAATCAACGGCGACGGCGGGCAAACCCGCGACTTCGTTTTTGTGGAGGATGTGGCGCGCGCCAACCTCTTGGCCTTAACCACCGATGCTCAGGGGGCCATCAACATCGGCACCGGCGTCGAAACCGATATCAATGAACTGTTTGCACGTCTCAACGCCATCACGGGGGCGGACCGGCCACCGCGGCATGGTCCGGCCAAGCCGGGGGAACAGCGGCGCAGCGTGGTGGCTTGGCGCCGGGCCGCAACCCTCCTGGGCTGGCAACCGTCTGCGTCTCTTGAGGACGGCCTGACCCAAACCGTCGATTTCTTCCGGCAGCGGGGCGGCGCGCCCTCATCCCCGGCCGGCGCCTGACGCCCTTGTGATCCGGATTACCCCGGCAGGGGAAAAAAAGTCTGCACGAATGTGCCGGAAATTACTTCATTGCGGGGGGAGTGCAACGGGGCCTTGGGGGAAAATCGGGAGGTTGACCGGAGGGCACCCCGAACTAAGCTCTGTCTGCGGGCTCAATCCAGCGGTGCTTTTGTTAAATCAATTTCCTCCAGGTCAGTAATGAGTTTCCGACACTTTTTGTCATGTCGCCAAAGTTCCTTGAAGGCCTTGTACTTCAGGCGACATACTTTCTCCGGGGAAAAAACCTCATGGAACCACTAGGTAAAACGTTGCCGCAGACTCATGGCAAACCGGGCAGGTAAAAAAGAACAATATAAAATAGTTATTCATCTCTCCTGAGCACGTTATCAATCTGCCCCGGTCGTCGACTCCTTCCTTGCCGCGGCCAGCGCGCTGGCCACCTTCTCTTCCAGTTCTTCCTTATCGATGGGTTTGATACAATAATCGAACGCCCCAAATTCTTTAGACCGGCGAGCCGTCTCTAACGTCGGATACCCGGTCAACATGATTACCTGGGTGCGGGGGGAAATCTTTTTCAATTCCTCCAGGACATCCACCCCACTCATCTTTCTGAGCCGGATATCCAAAATCGCCACCTGCACCGGATGAGTCCGGGCATGTCCGAGGGCTGTCTCCTCTTCGGTGAAAACCTCTACCCGATGACCTTTTCGCTCAAGAACACGTTTGATCATGACGGCGGCGTCTAGGACGTCGTCAAGCACAAGAATGTCACCCATACCCCCCTCTTAAGATGCTTTCTGGTAAATTTTTGCACCCGACTGCATTGCCAAATCGTCACAAGAGTCTTCCCCGGCATCGTCCGGTGACACCGGTAACTCTACAAGAAATATCGAACCCGCCCCCGGCGCTCTCCTGCCCGGCGACACCACGCCCCGCACAGTCAGGGGGCTTGGGCTTAAAACCGAGATGGTTCCCCGATGATCCTGTACAATACCAAAAGACACCGAAAGTCCCAGCCCGGTTCCAACCCCGGGAGCCTTGGTGGTAAAGAAGGGCTCAAATACAACCTTCAGGTCATCGGCTTCAATGCCGGAACCGTTGTCTGCCACCGTTACCAGCACCCGCCGGCCTTGGGGACAGAGACTGGTTTTTACCCAAATGGTGCCGTCCTCCCCTATGGCATCAAAGGCGTTGTTTAAAAGGTTGATCCACACCTGCTTGAGCCTTTCTTTGTCCCCCACGATGAGAGGTAAATTTTCGGCCAGATCAGTCTCGATGTCGACCCAGTGCTGCTTGAAGGTATGCCGGACGATGGGCAGAACCTCTTCAATGGACCTGTTCAGATCCATTTCCCCCATCTTGCTTTCCAGTTGTCGGGAAAATCCTAACAAATCACTGACTATGCGCCGACAGATTTGGGCCTGTTTTTCAATGATAGTTAAATATTCGTAACCTTCCACATCCTGGGGTATATCCTCCAACAGCATCTGGGCATAACCCAGGATAATGCATAAAGGAGTGTTGATTTCATGGGCCACGCCCCCGGCCAATTTTCCCAATTGCTCCATTTTCACCGATTGCACTAACTTCTCTTGGTAAAGTTTAATCTCCGTAATATCCCGGGCAGTTAACAACAGGCCGGCAATCCGGTCCTCATCATAAACAGGCATCTTGACTATATGGAGCCAGTGGCGCCCTTGGTTGCGCCCCAGGGGGATTTCCTTGGACATAGGAATCCCGGTCTTGAAAATCTGTAAATCTTCCTGGCGGTGACGCTCTGCCATCTGGGGAAATAGCTCGGCATCCGACTTGCCGAGGATATCATCCTCCGTCATTTTAAAAAATTGGCAAAAGGCCGGATTTACTGCGCGATAAATCAGATTTTCATCCTGGAGGCTCACCAAATCCGGGGTCACATCCAAGATGGTCTTCAGAAGCTGTTGTTGCCTGGTAAGAGTCCGTTCTGCTTCTTTGAGACTCTCGATATAGGCATGCATGCTGAGAGCCATAAAATCGAAAGCCTCGGCCAGGCTTTGGATTTCATCGCCCCTGACTTCCTGGTAAACTTGACACTCCCTGCAGGCTTCAATTTTTTGTTCAAAACCACCGGCAGCGCATTCCGGGCACATGGTCCCCACCAAATACCAACAGCGCCGGCGGGTGTCGCCATACGCCGGGCATTTGGGCTGATGGCATTCTTTGATACCCCAACAATTACGTTTGAGCTGGGGCCCGGTCTGGAGATCCAGGTTGCCTTTAACGATCTCTTCCGCGGACTCCCGTAATATGTTTAAGCGACGGGTGACTGTTTCTGCAAACAGGGTCCCCAGCACCACCGCCACCAACCCGGCCCCGGCCGAGACGCTGAAAATGATAAACAGTAATCGGTGGACAGCCGCTTGGGCTTTCACCTGTGACAAGCCCACCCGCACTGTTCCCAAACGCTCTTTACTGATGGTTATCGGTATGGCAAAATCGTAAACTCTCTCTTCGCCGAAATCAAGTAGTTGAATATGCTGGGTCGCGCCTGGCGCTACCTCATTAGCTCTTCGCAGCTGTGAAGGAAATCCGCCCTTGAAGGTATGGGATAATACCTGGCCGGTTTTTTCCTGCACGAAAGCGTATACAATGTCATCACTGGATTCTTTTACTTCATCCACCATGTTTTTCAGCCGGAGGAAGTCTATAGCCAAAAGGGGGTCTGCGGTTCGAGCCGCTAGAGAGATGCCCAGACTCAATCCCCGTTTTTTAATTTCTCCGAGCATGGCCTGGGTGGCGATTTTACTGGCCAGAATGGCTGAAAGTATTCCAAAGGTCAAAACCACCGCCGTCAGACCAAATATGATTTTTCCGCGAAACGACAGTCTGTTTATGAACCGCATGGCTAATTCACCCTTGGGGGTTCGCAGGCAGGACTCTGTTAAGCTGAGGATGTAACCCGGAATGTGTCAATGAATTTGAGACACCCTGGATCAAAAATTAGTGTATCTCTGTTAAGCAATGCGCCTTCCCTGTGCTGGGAGGATTTATCCAGACGGCCTTGGGTGCTAGGGGAGCGACTGGCGGTTTGCGGACAAAACGTTCCGGATGTCTGGCGTCGGCTGCCGGCAGAACTTCCTGCCGAGCGGGGCGCGCCCCGTTGTTCTATGTCGATCATTGCCTCCTGGGTATGTGGCGGTGGGGTATCCTCCTGGCCGGCTAACCTTCGGCGGCGGAAGTTTGGCCTATAATTGGCCCGCCAACAGCTCCGGTATAATCCCCCCTTCTATCAATGGTGGTTATCAAGTCAATTTAACCGGAAGGAGACCGATCTGGCGGTTATTACTCCGAACTTTTCGAAAACGGGAGAGTACGAAGGGACCCGTCAGAACTCTCTCCGGGTCCCTTGAGCATCGGTCTATAATCTGACGAAGTTTTGAGCCCTTTGTTCCCGGGCGCACTTGGAGCAGAAGCGGCGCAGGACATGTTTGCCCATCTGGCCGTCGCTGCGGCCGGTGACATAGCTTAAATAACGGCTGGGCACAAAGGGTTCTCCACAGAAACGACACTTGGGAGTTTCCAGGTGGTTCAGGACCGTACCACAGAGGCGCACTTCCCGATAGTCCGGACCTTCGTAGAAATCGATGGCCTGGGTCGGGCAGGCTAAGGCGCATGCTCCACAGGCGATACAACGGTCCTGGGCCCTGGTGTAATCAGTCAGGACCCTCTCTGTGGTGGTGATCTGTGAAAACTTCAGGGCAAAGACATGCATCTGGTCGCGGCACACCCTTTCACACGTGCTGCAGCGGATGCAGACGTCGCACCTCAGGCAACGTTGCGCCTCCTTGCGGGCCTGGTCTTCGGTATAACTGAGTTCCACCGGCTCGAAGGTGGAGGTGCGTTGGGCGATCTCCAGCATGGGCACGGGATGGCGATGGTTGCTGATCTTCTCGGCCGCCGGGATGGGCTGGAAGGGCACCTTGCGCCGCTTCTGGAATCGCACCATGGGGGCGGGGCCGGGCCGGTCGAAGAGGAAATGGTCGATTTCCATTGCCGCCTGTTTCCCGGCGGCAATGGCCTCCACCACCGTGGCCGGGCCGGTGACGGCATCGCCCCCGGCGAAGATGTCCTGGGCCGAGGTCCGGCAGCTCCCGGTGTCCGTGACGATGGTGCACCAGGGAGTGGTCTGGACGGGGAGCACGGGGAAGGGGCAGAGATCGGGCTGCTGCCCGATGGCGGTGATCACCGCCCCGGCCTCGATGCGGTAGTTGCTGTCGGGGATGGGAATGGGGCGGCGGCGGCCGCTGGCATCCGGCCGGCCCAGTTCCGCCTGGAGGCATTCCAGGTAACCGACATTGCCGTTGTCGCCCCCGATTTTGATGGGTACGGTGAGGAAATGGATCTGCACCCCCTCTTCCAGGGCCTGCTCCACTTCCTCGGGGTGGGCCGGCATTTCGGCCCGGGTGCGGCGATAGGAGACGTGGACCTCTTTGCAGCCCAACCTGATGCAGGTGCGGGCGGCGTCCATGGCGGCGTTACCGCCGCCGATGACAACCACCTGGTCGGCGGGCTTAGTTTTTTCACCCAGGTAGATGTTACGCAGGAAGTTGATGACATCGTAGACCTGGGGGTAGTCGGTCTCGCCCTCGATCTTGAGCTTATACCCCAGGTGCGCCCCGATGCCCATGAAAAAGGCCTTGAACCCCTGGCTGCGCAGGTCATCCAGGGTAACGTCCTGTCCCACGGTGACGCCGGTGCGGATCTCCACCCCCAGGGAGGAGATCATTTCCACCTCCCGGGCGACGATCTTCCGGGCCAGGCGATAGTCCGGAATGGCGGCCACCAGCAGGCCGCCGGCGACCGGGGCGGATTCCAGGATGGTCACCCGGTGCCCTTTCAAGGCCAGGAAGTAGGCGCAACTCAGGCCGGCGGGCCCCGAACCGATGACCGCCACCTTCATGCCGGTGGCCTGTTTGGCCGGCGGCGGCCGGAAATCGCCGTGGCGGTCCACCCATTCGGCGGCAAAGGCCTTGAGGTAGCGGATATTGATGGGTTGGTCCAGATTGGCCCGGACACAGGCCCGCTCGCAGGGGTGGGGGCAGACCAGACCGCAGACCCAGGGGAGGGGGTTGTCCTCCCGCATCACCTCCCAGGCCTCCTGGTGATTGCCCTGGGCGATGAGGGCCAGGAAGCTGGGGATGTCGATGCCGGCGGGACAGGCCAGGTGGCAGGGCGCCGACAGCAGTTTGGGGCAGACATGGGCGTCGCAGTAATGGTTTTCGACGTGATGCCGGAACTCGTCCCCGAAGTAGTGCAGCGCGGTGAGGATCGGGTTGACGGCCTGTCGGCTTAACTGGCAGGCTCCCTTGACCTGGATCTCTTCACAAGCGACCTGCAACTGGGCAATGGTATCGTAGGTGCCGGTCCCGTCGGTGATTTTATCCAGAGACTCCTTGATCCGGAGCAAGATCTGGTGGCACTCCGGGCATTGACTGCCGGGCTGATCCAGGATGAAGGCGAGCTGATCCCGCACCAGAGCCACAATACAATCGTGATCATCCAGGGCCTGGATCACGCCCACCGCCAGACCACCACCCAGTTCCCGCAGGGTCTCGTGATTGAGGGGGATGTTCAGCATGTCTTTGGGGAAGATGCCTCCCACCGGGCCACCGATCAGGATCCCCTTGGGTTTACGGCCATGCCGCCAGCCGCCCCCGATATCGTTGATCACGTCGCCCAGGGTGGCATTGAGGGGGACTTCCACAAAGCCGGGCCGTTCCACCGCCCCGTTGAGACGGAAGATCATGGTGCCGGGAGCGCATTCCAGGCCCTGGCTGCGGAACCAGGCCACCGGCTGTTGGGCGATGAAGGGCAGGGTGGAGATGGACAACAAACTGTGGACCAGGAATTGCGGGTCGGGATGCTTGTCCCAAAAGGAGGGAGGCAGCAGCCCGGAGATGTTGCGGATGAAGAGGTCTTCGTCCTCGATGAGAAAGCGGCCCTTGTCGGTGATGATGTGGAGGTCCACCAGGGGTTCTTTGGATGACCACAGACGGGCCTTTTGAAAGGCCTCCCAGGCGGCCTGCAGACGCGCCACCGCCAGGGTGGCGTCTTCGGGGAGGTAGATGACCACCGCCTTGGCCTTCAGGGTCTGGGCGGCGAGCAACACGCCTTCCAATACCTGGTGGGGAACGCCTTCCACCATGAAGATGGCCGGGGAGGCGTGGACCAGGGGCGGGGCCCCGTTTAGGGTCAGGATGGGCTGACGCTTTTCCACCCGCCATTCGCACCATAAAGGCCCTAGGGCGATGGTGGTGATGCGGTTGACTTCCCGGAAGCCGGCGGCCACCACCTTTTGCAGGAAGGAATCGAAGCCCTGACTGAAAAAGGTGCGCAGTCCCTTATAGCCGTCATAATCCTGATACTCCTCCCAGGAGAGAGGGTCGATTTTTCCGACCAATTCGGAGACGTAGGCCTTCTGGAGCTCATTGAAGTCCTGGAAGTCCTTGCCCACCAGCCATTGGCGCAGGGGCCGTCCATCATCGATATGACTCTGGATGATGCGGGGCACCATGTCCGGGGTGAGCAGTTCGTAGAGATTTACTCCTATTTGGTCGCGAATCTCTGCGACCACATCCTTGCCTTCGATGCCCCGCCAGCCCACCAGCCGGACCTCCACCGGACCGAGTTCATCCAGGGAGCGTTCCTTGATGGCCGTCAGGAAGGCCTCACGCACCGCTTCGGCGGCCGCGGTATCGCCACCGGGGAAGGTGGAGATATTGATTTGCATCAAAGGCGCTGCATTTGCTTGGGCTATCATAGACGTTCCTCTTCCCTGGGGGGTTACCGGGCGCTGACCACCACATCCAGCTCGAAGGCGACCTTTTCAGCGATTTTCTTCCGTTTTTCGGGTTCCAGGTCTCCGACTTTACCGAATTGCAGGCAGTGGGTGACACATTTGCTGACACAGGCGGGTTCCAGCCCCTGATCGACGCGATCCATGCAGTAGTCGCACTTCACCACCTTGCCGGTGGCCGGATTCCATTGGGGGGCGCCCCAGGGGCAGGCGCTGATGCAACTCTTGCAGCCGACGCAGAGAGACTGGTCGACATAGACGATCTGGTCTTTAGGGCGGACGCGCATGGCGCCGGTGGGGCAGACAGGGACACACCAGGGTTCGCTGCAATGGAAGCAGGGCATGAAGACAAAGGCCATCTTGGGGTGGCCATCCACGATCTTGGGCCCGACGGTGATGATTTGCCCCAGGCGGGGCCCCGGCGGCAGGCCCTTATTGCTCTTGCAGTGGACTTCACAGCTCAAACAGCCGATGCATTTTTTCAGATCCTGAATGAGGTAGTATTGGCTCATGATAAATTTCTCCCCGCGCTACTTTACCGGCCGCACTTGCACCAGGGTTTCGTCCAGAGCGGGACTGCCGCCCGCCGGATCAGAGATGTTTTCCTGCACCAG
This sequence comes from uncultured Desulfobacterales bacterium, assembly GCA_964428565.1. Classification (GTDB taxonomy): domain Bacteria; phylum Desulfobacterota; class Desulfobaccia; order Desulfobaccales; family Desulfobaccaceae; genus CAYRYV01. The sequence continues at coordinate 14,103 of CAYRYV010000042.1, forward strand.
AGCGTCGCTGGCGCCTTTTTGGTAGCAGCGGGTCTGGGCCGGTACGGTCTTGCCGAAGCCGTGCAGCATGAAGACGGCTTCCGGATGAATGAAATCGGTTATTTTGGCTTTGACTCGGCTGGTCCCCACCTTTGACTTGACCTCCACCAGGGAACCGTTCTTGATTCCCAGCCTTTCGGAAGCTTTGGTGTTGATCCAAAGTTCGTTCTCCGGCACCAGTTCGTTCAGGTAGAGATTGTTTTGGGTGGAGACATGGGTATGAGCCGCCACCCGGCCCACCAGGAGGCGGAACTGCCCTTCCGGTGGGGCCGGCACGGGAGTATAGGGGACAAAAGAGGGGAACCCGGCGTTTTCCATGAGGAAACTGGTGAATTCGAATTTCCCCGAGGGAGTTTTGAACTGGATGCCCTTTTCCCGGTCCCACCAGATGGCATCGTCCACCAGGGTGACGAACCCCTTTTTCTCGAAATCCTCGAGTCTTACCCCGACCTTTTCCAACTGGAACTTCCAGATGTCCTCGATGGTCTCATAGGGGAAATAACCCCCGATATCGAGCCGGTTGCCCAGTTCCTTCACTATCCACCAGCCGGGTTTGGTATCGTAGCGGGGTGAGACCGCCGGTTTGCGGATATAGATCTGGGGTTTGAGCCCGGAGACCGCCTGGACGGAGTCGCCCCGCTCGAGATAGGTTGATTCCGGCAGGATGACATCCGCGTACCAGGCGATTTCGCTGAAGTTGACGTCGATGGCGACGATGAGGTCCAGCTTGTCCAGAGCCCGGCGCACGCCCTCGCGGTCAGGGATGGACCCCAGGGGTTCGAAGCGGTTGGCAATGAGGGCCTTGATGGGATACGGGTCTTCATGTTCGATGGCATAGGCCAGCATCTGCGGATTGCCGTGGGAGGCGTCGGCGATGGGGAATTTGGCCCCGCCGCTGCCGTCGAAGCGGGGGACGGTGATTTTAGGGAACTCCTGCTCGACGTATTTCCCGATGTCACTGCGGCCGGCAGCCTTGAGGCCTTTTTTGAAGAACAGGCCGCCCGGGGCTTCCAGGCTCCCCATTAAGGCATTCAGGATGATGATGGAGCGGCGCAGATAGATTTCGTTGGGATGGTGGGCGCCCCGGTAGCCGTAGTGGAAGACCACGGAGGGTTTGTCGGCGGCCACTTCCCGGGCCAGATTGATGATGTCGGTGGCGGGGATGCCCGTCTCCTGTGCCGCCCATTCGGGGGTATAGGGCTCCACGAATTTCTGCAGGGCCGGGAGTTCCTGGCGCTGGTCTTTGATCCAGCGGACGGCGAAGGCCTTGTCGTAGAGCTCTTCCGCCAGCATGACGTGCATCAGGGCGTAATTGAGGGCCAGGTCGGTGCCGGGCCGAATCATCCAGTAGCGGGTCGCCTTGGAGGCCGTGATGCTGAAGCGGGGGTCGATGTAGGTCATTTTGGCCCCTTTATCCAGGGCCTTCATCAGGTTGTTGATGGCCTTGATCTCCAGGGATTCGAAGATATTGCGGCCATACATGATGATGTGTTTGGTGTTGGCGTAATCGATGCCGATCTGGGGATCGGTGTAGCCGGTGAGGCTGCGGAAGGCGGTGTTCACCGAGCCTTTGCACAGGGCGTCGTGGGTGAAGTGGTTGGGGGAGCCCAGGGCCTTCATGAAGGTTTTGCTGATGTGGGTGTTGAGATTGGTGCGCTCGCCGAAGACCAGGCTCTGAGGGCCGTGTTGGGTGATGACGGCCTTCAGTTTGTCGGCCACATAATCCAGCGCCTCCTCCCAAGAGGCCTGGCGCCATTGGCCGGCGCCCCGGGGTCCGGTGCGGATCATGGGGTGTTGGGGGCGTTCAGTGTCATTGAGCAAGGCCAGCCCGGCCGAGCCTTTGGCGCAGAGGGCGCCGTCAATGCCCGGGACGTGGGGATTGCCTTCGATCCACTTGACTTCGTCGTTTTCCACCAGCACCCGGATGGGGCAGCGGACCGTGCACATGAAACAGATGCTATAGACTTCTTTGGACATAATTGACCTCGTAAATAATTGCTCCAGATCCCATACGCATAGGGCATGGTACAAAGAGCTGATTATTACCGCGTCCCAGGAAGGTTAAGTTACTCAATACCCAAGACGCGGCTTTCGGATGAGTCGCGCCAGGCGTGACCTGAACCTAAACAGACGTCCGTAGGTATTCGTACCCCCAGAGGAAACCTTGCGCGCTCATGGTTTTCTCCCGGTTATGCCGGGGCGAAGCATTATTTCCCTTTAGGCTTTCCCTCGGGAAAATACATGAGGTTGGGATCAAGGTCGTAGGTCCAGGGCACGCCAGCATTGCGCCAGCCGTTTACAGTGCGTTTGCCGTAATTGGGGTCGTTTTTATCTTTGACTTTATCACCCTCAAAGCCGTCAGTGATATTATAGACATTTTTAAAGCCGGCTTTGGCCAATTTATCCACCGTCTTGCTGCTGCGATGGCCCGAGCGGCACATGACCAGGATGGTATCCGTGGGCTTAAAGGTCTTTTTGGCCTGTTTGATAAACCCAGGATTATCCTTCATGGCGTATTCTTTCTTTTCAGCATTCCAGCGATACGTCATGAATTGGAAGGGAACGTTAAACGCCATGGGGGCGTGCCCCACGAAGGCGTACTCCTCCGGGGTGCGGCAATCCAGGACCTTGACCTTGTCCTGATCCTTCTGCCACAGGTCATAGGCCTCTTTGGCGGTGACATAGAGACCTAGGGAGGTGTGTTTTTTCGGGTCTTCGGGAAGCCCCGGTTTTTTCTCGGGGGCCGCGGCTTCCGAGGGTTTCTGTTCAGGGGCGGCGACTGCCGGGGCCGGCTTTTCGGGAGCCTGAGCATAGGATGACACGGTGAAGGTTAAGGAAAGAAGGAGGCAGAGGCAGATAATTGAGCTTTTGCGGGACATAGTCAATTCTCCTTATAAATTGGCGGGCAGCAGTGTCGATCAGGATGACAGTGCTAACCAGTGATCGGTGGAACAGACATTACGTTGGAACAGTATCAGGATTGGACCTCACCCGGCGAAGGTTCAGCAACCGCTTTAGGATGGTTTTAAACAACAGGAACGCAAGCACATACACGGGGATAAAGACCCCGATATAGCCGACCGACCAGCCGAGGAGCGGAATGGAAAAGGCCAGCCCCAGGAAACGGTATTGCATCCAGGCCAGGACGAAGCCGACGGGCCAGAAGAAGGCCGCCGACTGCGCCACCCCCAGGAAGAAGGTCTTGCTGAAGGCGTCGTTGGCAAGCTTGTTGGAGGCCTCATAGGCCGGTCGATCCCCGGCCTGGAGGGCCTGTAGGGACAGGTCCTGATATTTTTTGGCCTTCTCGGCCAGCGGCTGGGAATAGTGGCGCCCGGCCGCCACCACCAGGGCGGCGCTGAGTTTCCCCAGTACCAGGGCCAGAAAGGCCATGACCGCGGTGCCGATGACAAAATTGATGGCGGCCACGTCCGTCAACCGGAAGAACCGGATCAGGTAGGGATCTACCCAGAGAAAGAAAGGCGGCATGTCCATAGTAATGATCATCGGGGCCGGGAACGATGAGGCTCGCCCCCGGCCCGTTAAGGGGATCTCTTACATTCCCGGTAAGATGGATTTCCCCATAAAGCCCTTGGTGAGGTAGCCGATACCGACGTAGATGGCCAGGACCACGAAGAGCCGTTTCAACCAAACCTCGGGGATCTTTTTGGAGGTGATGGGTCCCAGGATCGAGCCGATGGCGATACCGATCAACTCCGTGGCGATCAGCAGGAAGTCCACCGGCACCTGCCGGACCACCATCATGTTGAAGATGTTGACGATCATACCCACCAGCACCGCCAGGGCGGAGGTGCCGGCGACGATGAACATGGGCAGACCGGCAGCGGAGGTCAGGAAGGGGACGTAGAGGAAGCCACCGCCCACGCCGATGAGGGCCGAGATGCCGTTGATGACAAAGCCGCCCAAGAGGGGCCAGATGGGGTTGAAGGAAAATTCGGCGCCGTAAAAGGTGAACTTGATCCGGGAGGCACCCCAATGGGTAACCTGGACGCCTTTGAGGTGCTCGGCGGCGGTTTCGCCACCCTTTTTAATATGGGCATCCTCAAAGGCCTTGGCCGCGGCCTTGGCCGCCTTGCGTTTGGCCATGCCCTTTTCCGTGGTCTCATACCAGAGCACGAAGGCCACGGCAAAGACGATGATGCCGAAAAAGCCGACGTACGTGCTGACGGTCAATTTGCCCACCGTCAGGAGGGGGACCAGATAGCCGGCCAACATGCCGCCGATGGCCAGGCAGAGGCCCAGGGGCATGACCAGCCGCCCCATGCGCCAATACGTAAAGGATGAGATCAGAGCGGAGAGCCCCACCAGGTACTGGTTGCTGGTGCGGATGGAATCGGTGAGCAGTTTATTCAAGGTGGGGCTGGAATCTTTAAAGCCCCGGGCGAAATCCGAGAGCCCGAAGACGGAAATGTGACCCACGCCAGCCATGATACCGCCAAAGGCGCCCACCGAGGAGAAGATCCAACCCACCCAGGTGCCCCAGAGGATGTACCAGAGCCAGAAGTGGGTGGGAGCCCCGGGGATGCCCATGAAACCTTTGGGGGCACCGGGATTGATCATACCTTTTTGGGTGCCCTGGGGAGTTTTGGCGATGGCTTCTTCCAGCTTACTTTTGGGAGCGGGTGGGGCGGCCGCGGGGGCAGGAGGAGCCGGCTTGGCGGTTTCAGCGGCGGGTTTGGCCGTTTCAGGGGCCGCCGGGGGGGCCGCGGTGGGTGGTACGGTTGACGGGGTTGCCGGGTCGACGGAGGGGGCCGGGGCCGGGGCTGTGGGTTTGGTCGCTTCCTGGGCCCAGGCCGCTGCCCCTGTCAGGGCCAGGGCGGTCACCACTACCAGGGCGGGAACGAAAATAGCGCACCAAGTTCTGTTTCTCATAATTCCTCCTACTACCAATAAAATTTAAAAATATTACATCACCCCCGGTCTCGGAGGCCAGGCACCGAGCCAGGCTTGCAGCAGTTACGGCGGTAAGATAAGGTGGCGTCCGGTTTTCTCAGGGTAGGCCCCGGGTAAAATAGGGGTCTTCCTTGAGCAGGGGCGGCTTGAACTCCATAACCCGGAACAACAAGACCGGCACCGTGGCGTGGGTGATAACCTTCTCAGCCACGCTACCCAGCACCCAGGCCACTTCTCCCTTGCCGTGGGTGGCCATGGCAATCAGGTCCATTTTGTGGCTCTCGGCATAACCGATGATCTCCCGGGCAGGGGAGCCTTCGACGCAGGCGAAGGCGGTCTTGACGCCCTGGGCGTTGAGGTCCTGGGCGGCCTGGGACAGGAAGAGCTCGCACCGTTTGGCTTCATGGGAAGCGGACTGGGCGATGACTCCGGGGCTGGCTTCCCCGATCTCGGTGTAGCAGACATGGAGCAGGGTGACTTCAGCCTGGTGGGTTTTGGCCAGTTCCACCACCTGCGGCAGAATCTTGGCCGCCAGGTCGGAACCGTCCAGAGGGACGAGAATCTTTTGAAACATTGCGGACCTCCTTAAAACCAGAATAATATCTGGGTAGCCGGAAGTTCGGAGGAAACCTCCATGAGCTGCCGGCTGGCCATACTTGTTATAGATCCAGGCGGCCTATACTGCCATGGGGTGTTCTATTTGTAATCATGCTTTTCATATTGGTCAAGGTTTGCCAGGAAAATCACAGGGTTCATATAATTTCCAGGGCTTGGCCTTGCCTGCCGAGCCTTAGGTTCCCCGGCCCCTGCAATCAAGGGGCAAGACGGAGACCAAAATGACCGCCATGCTAATCAGAACAGAATTTCTTCATAAACAACCTCCTTAAAATGAAATAATCTCGCCTCACCCCGAGCAAGCAACCTACGGGTCGGTTTAATGCGCCTTACCCATCTCCAGAGCTGAAATATGCAGCGAGAATGCAATCAGAGCCCCTGACAGAATTCATCGATACCCCTGGCTGCATGCTAACAAACCCTACTCCTGAGGAAATGTGTGTGAACCCGCCGCCGCATAAAATGTTAACAATTAACATATAAAACATATTGATATCAAATGTCAAATATTTTTTTAAATTGAATATTGGTTCCAAAAATGTTAATGGTTAAGGAAGAAGTTAACACATTGTGCTTAACATAAAAATGGAGTGCCGCTGACAGGCTGATAGAGGGAACATCATGTTACACGCGGATTGGGGGAGATTGTGGGAAGGAGTGAATGCCACCATGATGGAGGGAGTGGTGGTGGTGGATCCCAAAGGAATTATCCAGTCAGTCAACGATGCCATGGAAAAGATTACCGGCTATGGACGCAACGAACTTATCGGCCATAGCTGCGCACTGATCAGGTGCAATACCTGCTTTCGTGAAGACCTTGATGCGGTTCGCAAACAATGCGAGCTTTTTCAAAACGGTGTCGTTCTGCCCTCCAAGTGCGTGATTGCCAAAAAAGATGGCCGCTTGCTGCATGTAATAAAGAAGGCAACTCTCATTAAAGATGATAAAGACCAGATTCTGGGCGGTCTGGAAATATTTTTGGATGTCAGCGAGATGGTATCTCAAGAACGTCTCATTGGCCGGTTGCGGCGAGAACTTAACCAGGAAAATGGCTTTCAGGGAATCTTGGGCAAGTCTGCGGTGATGCACCAACTCTTTTCCCTGATCTCGGGCGCCGCTCAAACCGATGCGCCGGTAATCATTTATGGCGAGAGCGGCACGGGTAAAGAACTGGTGGCCCGTGCTATTCATAATCTCAGCTCGCGACGTCAGGAGCCGTATGTTCGGGTGAACTGTAAAGCCCTGGATGAATCACTATTGGGAACCGAACTTTTTGGAATCGGTAAGGTCGATGGCAGTGACGGGGAACTTCATCGGCGGGGCTATTTTGAAGCCGCTCACGGGGGTGACATCTTTCTGGACGAAGTTGGCGACATGCCAGCCACCATACAATCCAAACTGCTGCGAGTGCTATGTGAGAAGGTTATTGAAAGAGAGGGCGCGAGGGTACCTATCGTATTGGATGTCAGGGTAATCGGCGCGACTAATCAGGATCTTCAGCAACTGGTGACGGAGGGCCGTTTCCGAGAAGATCTGTTTTATCGCCTTAATGCCGTCCCGATTCACCTGCCGCCATTGCGGCAGCGACAGGAAGATATTCTTCTTTTGGCGGAGACCTTTGTCGAGCGGAAAAGGCTAAAAACCTGCAAGCCCGTAGTTGGTTTTAGTAAAGAGGCCTTGGATTGGCTTATCAGGTATAATTGGCCTGGCAACGTGCGTGAACTGATTAATGCCATTGAATATGCTTTTATGTTGTGCCCGGAGGGAAATATTTTGCCAGAGCATCTGCCTGTCCACATCATCAGCGCCGACACGTCCGGGATCCGGAAAGATGCCGCATCTAAGATTGGCGGGCGCGCCCGAGACAAAGAGACACTGGTTAGGGCATTAATAGAAAATGGGGGTAAGGTGACCGCGGCCGCCAAAAGCTTAGGGGTAAGCCGTGTCACCTTGTGGAAGTGGCTAAAATATCATAAAATAAAAGTCTCCGATGTCCTGTGACCCCCTGTAGGCAAGGTGGTTGTGGCTAAAATGGTTTCACAAAGGAAATGACATGGGGCTGCAAGCCGTGATTCTGTTAGTGTGCGCCAGCCTTCTCTTAGGAGGCTGTGGTGATGAGGAGCCGGTAAAAAAGATAGATTTATCTAAGAAGGAGGAGGTTACGGTTTTTCGCCCAGAAAATGCCATCACCTACGCCTATCTTCCCCAGTATGCCCACACAGTATCGTATATGCGACATCATCTGGTGATTGAATATTTGAGCCGCACGACTGGATTGACTATCCGTCAGGTGTTTCCGGACACCTTTGATGAACACATGAACATGGTGGGCAGAGGGCTTATTGATTTAACCTTTAGTAATCCTTTCATTTACATTAAGATTGCCGACCGTTATGGAGCCCGGGCCTTTGCCCGCATCGTGGAACCTGGGGGGCGGGAGAATTTCCGGGGCCAGATCATCTGTCGCACTGACAACCTTAAAATTAAAAGTCTATTAGATTTAAAAGGCAAGCGCCTGATTGCCGTGGATCCTACATCAGCGGGGGGTTATCTTTATCCGTGGGGTTTGATTTTGGAGAACGGCCTGCGTAAGGAGGATTTCGCCGAAATATCCTTCGCTCCTGGTCCGGGAGGCAAGCAAGAAAAAGTCGTCATGGCGGTGTATTCGGGAAAGTACGACGTGGGCCTGATTCGAGAAGGCACTTTGGATATTCTGGCTGATAAAATTGATCTCAAGCAAATTCGGATACTAGCATATTCGCATTGGTATCCGGGGTGGGTTTATGCCGCCCGACGAGGGATGGACTCCGACAGCCAAGAAAAGATTTTTCGAGCTCTGCTGGCGTTGAATATGAATAACCCGGAACATAAAGCTATTCTGGAAAAAGCCGGCTTCGTTGCCGTCATCCCCGCCCAGGACGCCGACTTTAACGCCGTTCGGCAGTTGGCTGAGACCTTAGAGTCGGGAGGAAGGCACTAGTACTGCTGTGTCATAAAATGTTTGCAAAAATCTGCCAACTGTGCCCCGGCAGCTCACGGCCTGTACCGGTACCCCGGCACGCCACCGGTCTCAACTGCCGCAACCACCGGGTTGGCTTGAGGACCCGGCCCGGGTGGACTATAATGAGCGCATCAAGGCGTTGGCGGCTGCACCGCCGACGGGGTAATCCAAACCGACTGCGTGAAGGAGGAGACGTGATGAGCCATCGGACCACTTGGGGCTTGATGTTGGCGGGCGTACTGCTGATGACCGGCCTGGCCGCGGGGGCGGCGGCCCAAATGAGCACCGGCTCGGGGGGCTCGGGATACTCCCTGATCAATCTGGACAGCCGGGTGGTGGCCGTCCACGGCTACGACCCGGTGGCCTACTTCGCCGAAGGCCGGGCGCTCAAAGGCAGCCGCCAGATGATGGAACGCCTGGGCAACGCCACCTATTACTTTGCCTCCCGGGCCAACAAAATCACCTTCCTGCGGGATGCGCCCCGCTTTCAGCCGCAGTTCGGGGGCTTCTGCGCCGCCTCCATGGCCATGGGCCATGTGGAGGATATCAACCCCCGGATATTCGCCATCCATAACGGCCGCCTCTATCTCTTCCGGGACGAGGCGGGGCGGGACTGGTTCCTGCGCCACCCCGAGGATGCCGTCCGCCGGGCCACGGAGCATTATGTCGAGTTGCAGCGGCAGCGCCGCCAGGGATATTAACGGCGGCCGCCGGGCCCGGGCCGGGAAGCGCCCGGGGGCCCGGCCAGCTTGACTATGAAGGAAAGGGCAGCTAGCTGGCGACGACCCTTCAGCGCGTGAAGAAGTACTTGTGTAAACCCCCCAGCACCCCCGCACAGCCCGCACCAAATCGGGATGCTGCGGAGCGCCGGGTTTTTTTCCGCTCGGGGCCGCCGTCACCTGGAGGACGGACGTTCGGGCCGGAAATCCTGCTGTCCCAGTCTCTCCGCCGCCGCCTCCACCGCCCGGCAGAGCCGGGATAGGCTCCGGCCCGGCCCCTGGGCCAGCCGTCGGCGCAGCCCGGCCAGAGCCGGGGCCATGTACTGCTCGAACTGGGCCTTGCCCTTCACTCGGCTCAAAAATCCGTAGGCTCCCAGGATTTGCAGGTTACGGCACAGGGCCAGATGGTCGTAGCGCTCCCGCCAGCCGGCCCCGGGAGCCCAGGCGGCGGGCAGCAGCTCCCGGTACTCCCGGATACAGCTCTCCTGGGCCGCGGCCGGCAGGTTCACGTACGGGTCGATGAGCAGGGCGGCCAGATCATACTGGGGCGGTCCCCACCGGGCGCCCTGGAAATCGATGAGCCGCAGGCGCCCCCCCTGCACCATGAGGTTGCGGGACTGGAAGTCCCGGTGCAGCAGGCCGGAGGCGCCCGACGCCAGAGCCCCGGCGATAAGGCGGTCGAAATCTGCCTCCAGCTCGGCGGCGGTGATGACCAGGCCCGCCACTCCCCGGAGAAAGGCCGTGGTGAAATAGTGGCATTCCCGCTGGCGCACCAGAGCGGCGTCATAGTTCGGGGTGTCGAAGCACCAGGCCGGGGAGAAGCCCGGCGAGCCCTCCACCTGGAGGCGCACCAGCAGCTCCAGGGCCCGGGAGTAGTACTGCCCCACCGTCTCCGCCGCCGCCCCGGTCACCGCCTCCTGCAGGCTCACATCCCCCAAGTCCTCCAGCAGGAACCAGCCCTCCTCCCGGCAGTGCCCGAAAATCTCGGGGACGGGCAGGCCGCAGCGCCGCAAATGGGTGCCGATCAACCGGTAGGAGTCGAATTCGGTGACCGCCCCGCCCGGGGGCCGCGGCTGGTGCAGGAGCACCAGGGATCCCCCGGGCAAGGGCAACCGATAGAACCGCCGGTCGGAGCCGTCGCCGGCGAGGGGGACCAGACCTGTCAGGCTCCCCCCCAGGTCGGCCACGGCCCGGCGCAGGTGGGGGCCGAAATCCTCCCGGGGCGTTACCGGCGTCTCAGACAAGACACGCTCCCCGGGCGGCGCGGGTCACCCGGACGCCCCGCCCCACGATGCAATCCTGCAGCGCCACTCCGTCAGCAATGACCGCCTCGGCCCAAATCACCGTATTTGCCAGCGTCACCCCGTTCCCCAGGGTCGCCCGGGGGCCCACGCACACGCCGCCCCCAAAGGTCGCCTCCGCAGCTCCCCGCACCCCCTCACCCAACCAGGGGTCGGTGAGGGGGGGAAAGTAGCGGCGCAGGGAGGGGAAGCGCCCCGCCAGCAGGCCCCGGTGCAGGTCCAGATAGGCCGCCGGGGTGCCGATGTCCTCCCAGACCGGCCCGGCGACCACCAGCGCCGCCAGACGCTCGCCGCCGGCCAGGGCGGCGCGGTAGGTGGCGATGAGGTCCACGTAGGCGGCCGCCGGCATCAGGTCGAAAAGCCGCGGGGAGATCACCTGGATGCCGGTGTAGGCCAGCGGCGGCCCCGCCGCCCCGGGCGGTGGGCTATCACCGAAGCCGGCGATATCCCCCCGGTCGTCCCGCCAGACATTGTTGAACCGGGGGCAATCGTGCAGCACCAGGGTGGCCAGGGCGTCCGTGGCGGCGTGGGCCCGGAAAACCGCGGCCGGATCAATGTCGGTAAGGATATCGCCGTTGATTACCAGGCAGGGGCCGCCCTCCCAAAAATCCGCCAACTGCTTCAGCCCCCCGCCGGTCCCCAGGATCCGAGGTTCGTGGCTCAGCCTGACGCTCACCCCGTGGGGGGGCAGTTCCCGGACGAAGCCGGCGAGGGCTGCCGCCAGGTGATGCGTATTGATGGCCACCCCGGTGCAGCCCGCGGCCTGCAACTGTTCCAGGAGGATGCCCAGCAACGGCCGGTTCAGGATCGGGAAGAGCGGTTTGGGGACCGTGAGGCTCAGGGGCCGCAGACGGGTCCCCAGGCCCGCGGCCAGCACCACCGCCCTGGACAGGACGGCGGAGCTCACCGCGCCGGCCCTCCCCCGCTCCTTAAACCGCTGACCGGCAGCGCCGGGGGCAGGGCAAAGCGGGACGGGCAATACGGCTGGCCCCGCTCCCCGGCGTTCCCCCCGGTTCGCCTCATTTCTTGTAGCCGATCTTGCGCAGGAAGTCATAACGCCAGGCGCGGCCGGCCTCGGCCTCCACTCCTTTGGGGGCAAAGCCGTCGATCACCCCCAGGATGCCTCTGCCCTGCTCCGTTTGCGCCACGATGGCCTCCACCGGGTTGGCCGTGGCGCAATGGATGGTGCAGACCTCCTGGCAGTTCTTGATGGCATTGAGCAGGTTGATGGGAAAGGCCTGCCGGATCAACAGGTTGAAGGTATGCCCGGCGGCCAGGCGTTGGGCGTTGGTCACCGCGGCCTCCAGGAGTTCCGGGTCGTTGCCTTCGGTGCGGATGAGGCACTCGCCGGAAGCCTCGGAAAAGGCCAGCCCGAACTTGACCCCCGGGACCCCGCCCACGAGGATTTCGTAGATATCTTCCACGGTCTTGATAAAGTGGGAGTGCCCTAAAATGAGATTGGCCCCCTCGGGGATGACCAGGCGTTCTGCCGTGAGTTCCATGTGCACCTCCGTCGGTCTGGTTAACATCTCTGGCGCCGGCTTACTCGGACGGGCCGGTTTTGACAGGTTCGGTAATCCATGCTATTATAATCCGGTAAATTTTCTGCTGACAAGCACTATTCGGGACCGCCGGGGAGTCACCCCGCCACCGGGCTTCACTCCCTGCAAGCCGGCAAGGAAAAGCCATGGCCTTTAAAACTTCCCCGCCACCGGGAACCCCTCCCGGCACCCTGAGCCGGGCCCACGGACGCCCTCTGCTCGCCAGCCGGTTGCGCCTCATCCGCTATACCGACCAGGAACTGGAAGAGCTGGCGGACGCCTCGGTGACGCACTGCCTGGAATTCCGGCAACGTCCCGGGGTGGTCTGGATGCATCTCTCCGGCCTGGAGGACACCGGCCTGATCGAAGAGCTGGGGACGCACCTGGGCCTCCATCCCCTGGCCCTGGAAGATGTCGTCCACGGCCGCTCCCCCACCAAAGTGGAAGACTACGACTCCGTCCTGTTCCTGGTGACCCGTCTGGTGACGTACCACAACGACCTCCGGGACGAACAGATCAGCATCTTCGTGGGCGACAACTATGTCTTCAGTTGCCAGGAGAGCCATCAGGACTATTTCGCCATCATCCGCGATCGTCTCCGCCACGGGCAGGGGGTCATCCGCCATCACGGCCCGGATTTCCTCATGTATGCCCTGCTCGACCTGACGGTGGACTACTGGTTTCCCCTGATGGAGACCATGGGCGAGCGGCTGGAAATCATCGAAGACCAGGTGTTGAAACAACCCGACGGCGGTGGGATGCGGGACCTGCAGAACCTGCGGCGCACCTATGTCCGCCTCCGCCGTTTCCTGTGGCCCCTGCGGGAGGCCATCAACATCTTGATCCGTCAGGAAAACCCGCTGATTACGAGTTTCACCCAGGTCTATCTCCGGGACTGCTACGACCATGCCTTCCAGCTCATCGATCTGTTGGAGAATTATCGGGAAATGGCGGCGGGCACCATCGACATCTATCTCTCCAAACAAAATACCCGGCTCAATGAAATCATGAAGGTCCTGACGGTCATCGCCACCATTTTCATTCCCTTGAATTTCCTGGCCAGTCTGTACGGGATGAACTTCAAACCCGACCTCTCGCCCTGGAACATGCCGGAGCTGAGCTGGTACTTCGGCTATCCTTTCGCCCTGAGCCTGATGGTCCTGGTGGCGAGCGGCATGATAATCTTTTTCCATCGGAAGCGCTGGCTGTAAATCCCTCCCGTCGCGGCGGGAGGGCGGCGAGCCGGCGATTCCTCATCCAGGAGAAGCGGTTATGACCTCTGTCGGTGCCATCCTCATGGTCTGCTGTGTGGTCTGGGGGTTTTCCCCGGTGCGGCCGGAGGCGTCCGAGATCAAGGTGGGCTGTTATATTCCCATGACCGGCGCGGCGGCGGCCATGGGGCAGATGGTGTGGAAGGGCGTCGAGGTCGCCCACCGGATGCAGCCGGAGGTGTTGGGCCGCCGGGTCAGCCTGGCGTTGACCGACACCAAGAGCGACCGGATTGAGGCGGCCAACGCGGTCTCTCGCCTGATTGAAAAGGAACGGGTGGCGGCCATCATCGGGGAGGTCATCAGCGGCGACACCCTGGCCGGGACGCCCATCGCCGAACGCGCCCAGGTCCCGAACATCACCCCCACGGCCACCAGCCCTCTGGTCACCCAGAAGCGGAAATTCGCCTTCCGCACCTGTTTCGTGGACTCCGTCCAGGGGAAGGCCGCCGCCCGTTTCGCCCGGCAACATCTGCAAGCCCGGAAGGTGGCCGTGATCATGGATCAAAGCCAGGACTATTGCGTGGGGCTGGCCAATTTCTTCATGGCCGAGTTCAAGCGTCTGGGAGGGGAGATTGTCCGGGTCAGCCCCATTCAGACCGGCGACCAGGATTTCTCCGCCCAGATCTCCAGCCTGAAGCCGCTCCAGCCCGACCTCGTCTATGCCCCCAATTACTATGCCGAAGACGCCCTGCTTGCCCGGCAGATGCGCGAACTGGAGATGCAGGTCCCCATCCTGACCGGCGACGGCGCCCAGGTGCCGGAGCTCATCACCATCGGCGGGCCGGCGGTGGAAGGGATGATGTTCACCGCCCACTTCCACCGGGAGGCCGCCACCACCCCCCTGGCCCGGGAGTTCATCGCCGCCTACGAACAGGCCACCCAGCGGGAAATCGACGCCTTTGCGGCCCTGGCGGCCGACTGCTATTTCCTGTTGCTGGACGCCATGGCCCGGGCGGGGACGCCGGCCGGCCCCCAGGTGCAGGCCGCCCTGGCCGCCACCCGGGCCTTTCCCGGGGTGACGGGCGCCATCAGCATGGGGCCCGACAACAACCCCGTGAAGGACGTCATCGTCCTGCAGGTAAGCGGGGGCAAGTTTGTCTATGTAACGAAGATGGCGGTGGAATAATCGAGTCGCCCCCGCCACGCCGGTAGTTCTTCGGGGGGCGCCGATGCGCCTCCCCTTTTTTCCCGCAGATCCCGCCAACCATTCCCGTACCCACCGGCCAGAAACCCCGCAGAGATGCAATACCGTTGCCTGTCAGCCTAGCTCTCGGCTTTGCCGGGCTGCTACTGCTCGCGCATCGCGGTTCGCCCCTGCCGCGCTTTGTCAAGCCTGCATGGCGGTGTCGGCTTCCGTGAAAAATTTGTGACAAATGCACCAACTGCATCAGGCGTTTTAGACTTTCGGGCGCAGAAATTCTACAAACGTACCCAAAAAAGGAAGGAGCCCGAAGATGCAGGGTATTTCACCGGATCAGGCCCGCCGGCGGGCGGGGGGAAGAGTGGAGCAATGGCGGGGCGCCGGCGGTCAGGTGTTGTATATGGAACGACTCTCCCCGGGCGTGGTGAAAAGGATACGCGCCCGGGAAGCGGCCGGGGAAGAAGCATGTCTGGCATATATTGCGGATGGGCCGGTGTGCGGTTGAGGGGAGGCGGCGGGATGGAAGAAGGAAAAAGTCATAGCCGGTCCGGTGCCGGCGCCGGGGAACCGTTGGCGGTGTGCCCCAGCTGCGCCTGCGATTACAAGCAAACGGAGAACAGGCGGTGCTGCCCGCAGTGCGAAGTGCGCCACCTCAGAGCCAGGAGGCAGGGAAGAGCATGGATTATCAACCGATGATCATAGAAGACAGCCAGGCAGGGACCTGTTACGTCAACGCCCGGATCGTGGCGGAATGGGATGGATTTTACGGCATGCACCGATTTCTCGAGGGGCGGGACGGCACGGCCTACTGGTGGCTGGTACTGCCGGATACGGACGGCGGCGGCCCGACGCAGCGCCTCTTTCCTTTTGCGTGCTGGGAGGACCTGCAGGCGGAATTGGGAGAGATGGTGGCTGTGGCCCGAAATCCTCGGCGGGCAGAAGGCGTGACCTGCCATTAGGATACGAGACCAGTAGGGGTAAGACGGCGAAACCACACCCGGCGCCCAGCTGCCCGGGGCCGGCATCCCTTTGCCGCCTGATTAACGCCTCCCGCCGTTAGCGGCGGAGGAAACGGGCCAGCTGGCGGCCGTAGAAATCCCGGGCGTCCTCGTCTTCGGGGCGGCTGAAGGTGGTGGGCTGCTTGCCTTCCTTGGCCTTTTTCAGGATAACCCCTTTTTCGCCGAAGACCTTGATGGCGTTGCGGAAATTGGCGTCGGAGAGGGCCTCGGCCCGTTCGACCTCGCCGACTTTATGCAGTTTGGCGCCGATGGAATGGATGCGCTTGAGGTATTCCCGTTCATTGCGGGGTTTTTTCTTGAGGTAGCGGATGGACCGCAAAACGATCCAATAGGCCTCCAGGTAGTTGTGGAGCAGGTTGGCGAAATAGGCCAGTTCCTTGAGACCGGAGGCGGACAGGGTGTAAACGGCGGCGTCGCGATCGATGGTGGCCACCACGCCCCGGGTGGTGAAATATTGCAGCACGCCATCGACGTTGGCCTCGGTGCCCAATTCATTATAGACGAATTCATACTTGAAGAACTCTTTGAGGAAACGATAGTCCTCGATGATCTGCTCCCGGGTGAACTCGAAGCCCTGGGTGGCCAGAATGGATGTCGCCACCATGGCCGCGGGCACGAAGTAGTGGATGATATTGTCTTTATAATACTCCAGGACCATGCGCTTGGACTCATCAATGCTGTACGCCCCCAGTCCCAGCTCGTCGGTCAGCTCCTCTTCCTTTTCGATGGCGGCGACGAGCTTGCGGCCTTCACACAGGACCAGAGTGTCATCGATGGCCTTGGGGAGGTTGGCCAGGGTGTCGGCCAGGGGAACCTGCTGCTGGGCCAGGAGGTCGTGGAAGGCCTGGATGATGTTGAGGAGCTCCCGGCGGTAAACGCCTTTGCGAGGATAGGTGAGCAGCGCCGCGCAGATCAACGAGAAGGGCGTCACCACGGAGACCTGGTTGATGGCGTTGATGATTTCGAAGGCCAGATCCTTGCTGAGACCGCGCACCCGGTCCTCGGGGAGCTCGCCGCCG
>CAYRYV010000043.1:0-30674 GCA_964428565.1 uncultured Desulfobacterales bacterium
GATCAATGGATTTGGTCGCCGGATCAAACGGCTTCTTTTCCTTCTCGGCCATAAACCCTCCCTCTTGGGGGAACTGCCCCCCGTTTAAATCCTTGTCCTATGAAAATTTAGACACATATACATCTATACATGAGTATATCCAAGCAATAATACTTGTCAAGAATTTTATCTAGAAAAAATTATATGTAAATCTGAGGGGTTGGGGGGCATTCGCATCAGTGGGTATCAATTGCGGCTGATATGGGGATTATTGTGGAGGACTCTTCACCCGGGGGATTACCCGCACCAGGCGGAAACCGATAAAGCCATCGGCTCTGCTCGGAGGCGAATACTGGCGGGCAGCGCACCGAATATCCCTTGCCCGGGAATACCAGGAGCCCCCCCGCAGGATCTTGTGCCTGCCGGTGGCGGGTCCGCAGGGATTATCTTCCGGGGCGTGGCTGTAGTAGTCCGGATCGTACCAGTCGAGACACCACTCGGCGACGTTTCCCGCCATGTCGAAGAGGCCGTAGCCGTTGGCCGGGAACCGCCCCACCGGGGCGGTGAATTGGTAACCGTCGTCGGCATAGTCGTTGGGGTTATAATTGGCTCGCCAGATGTTCCCGGCGCCCGGGGCTGCGGCACCCCAGGGAAAGGGTTCGGCCTCCAACCCCCCCCGGGCGGCAGCCTCCCATTCCGCCTCGGTGGGCAGGCGATAAGTGTCGCCGGTCTTTCGGCTCAGCCAGGCTGCAAAGGCCTCGGCGTCATGCCAACTTACTCCCACCACCGGCTGGTGAGGAGAATTGAGGTTCTTGTCGAGCCAATAAAGGGGAACCGCGTGCCCCGTCTCCTTCAGGAAACGGCTGTACTGGACATTGGTCACTTCTGTGGTGCAGATATAGAAAGGCGCAAGCCGCACCCAGTGTTGGGGTCCCTCATTCCAATAGCGTCCTGCTTCCTGGGGAGGGCTTCCCATGAGGTAACGGCCTCCGGGAATCGACTGCAAGCGCATCCCGACTGCATTTAACAGGCCTTGGCGCTCTGTCGCTGCCGGAGTGGTGCCGACCAGAGCTGTGATGAGCAGTCCGGCTGTCAGACAACAGACTCTAAAACCCGGAAGCCGCCACCGTCGGTACAAGCTTATTCCTCCCATTGCGCCTGATGCTGTCCTGCTAACCAGTGGCAGCAGGGCGCGCCGTTGCCAATTATCACCCATGACCGGAATTTTGTCCAGCAGGCAGGAAAATTCTTCAAGTAATCGTTCTCAATGACCGAGTTATAGAATATTACGAGGACGCGGTGCCTTCAGGAGGGCGGGAGGCGCTCCCCTGATTCTTGGGCCACCGAAAATATTCTTTTCCAACGGGGTGGAAACGATTGCAACCCTGCTGTGAGTTGGACAATATCGACTGCGCCTGCCCGCTGGGCTATCATGGCTGCTCCCTGAAGGAGGAGTTGCAGCGTCTGCAGGCCGAATGCCGCCGGTTGGCCGAACTGTCGTATACCGACCCCCACACCGGAGTCTTCAATTACCGCTATTTCATCTTCTCCCTGGAGCAGGAGATGGAGCGGACCAGGCGAACAGCCTTACCCACCTCCCTGGTTATGATCGACCTGGACTATTTCAAACAGGTCAATGACCGCTACGGCCACGACGCCGGAGATGAGGCCCTGCGGTGGGCCTGTTGGCTGTGGAGGTCCAACATCCGGCGGTTGGATATCCTCTGCCGATATGGGGGAGAAGAGTTCGCCCTGATTTTGCCAGCCACTCGCCTGGCCTCCGCCGTGAAAACCGCCCAGCGATTGCAAACCACTCTGGCTGAAAATCCCTTGAATTACGACGGTGAAACGATTCCTCTTACCGCCAGCTTAGGGGTGGCGTTCTATCAGGGCCAGGAAAACTTCGGCACCCTCGATCTGGTCAAAAGGGCCGACGATTACCTGCGCCAGGCCAAAGCCGGAGGCCGCAACCGCTGTTTCTATGACGACACCCGGGAGGAGCGGAGCTCCACCGAAGTAAGCGCCGCGGAACGGTCCGCACTGTTCCCTGCCGCCTAGAGGCCGATATGTATGCAAAAACTGATAACCTAGTGAGTTCGGTGACTGTGGCCCCTACCCCCGGCAAACCGACGATTTACTCTGTCAGCAGTGGCAAAGGTGGTGTCGGGAAAACCTCCCTCACGGTCAACTTGGCCCACGCCCTCGCTTGGCAAGGAAGCCGTGTCCTGGTGGTGGATGGAGATCTGGGGCTGGCCAATATCGATGTCCTCCTGGGTCTGACGGTGGAGACCACCATCAGGGACGTACTGGAGCGGGGGGAAGATCCCCGTTCGGCCCTGGTCTATTTGGAACCGAATCTTGCCATCCTGCCGGCGACCTCTGGGGTCCCGGAGATGGTCAACCTGGGCCCCCAAGACCGGGAGTCCCTTGATGAACTCCTGCGCCGGTTGGGGCAGGGCTTCGAATATATCCTCATCGATACCGCTGCCGGCATCGGCCACCCGGTGTTGTGGTTTAACACCATGGCCGATCACAATCTGGTGATCATGACCCCGGACCCCACCTCCCTTACGGACGCTTATGCCCTCATGAAGGTGCTCTCCCAGCGCCACCGGCGCCAAGACTTCCTGGTTACTGTGAACCAAGTGCTTAACGATACGGAGGGCCAACAAGTCTACATGCACCTCGCGGGAGTGGCGGAGCGTTTCCTGCGACTGTCACTGACCTACCTGGGAGCGGTTCCCAAGGCCCCGGAGGTGATCCAGGGAGTGCGGCAGCGCACCCCCTTTCTGAAGGCTGCCCCGCAGGGCAAGGCCTCCCGGGCGGTGTACGCCCTGACAGAGCGCCTGCGGCAGGCCGCCGGCCCCCGCTGACTCCCCCCGGATTATCGCGGGTGGAAGAGAACCTGCGGCCCCGCTACCCCTCCAACGGCTCTCTCCCACCCGGGTGCCAAATGAAAAGGCCGACTACCCCGCACTCCTAGCTTGCCCCTACCCCCGGAAATAAGATAATATTCATTTTTATCGAGCTTTTTGGGGAGAATCCATGGAAGAACGCTATAGTCCGGCTCGCATCGAGGCCAAGTGGCAGCAGTATTGGCAAGAGGGCCGCGTCTTTGAGGTCACTGAACGTCCCGGACGTCCAAAATACTATTGCCTGGAAATGTTCCCTTACCCTTCGGGGCGCATCCACATGGGCCACGTCCGCAATTACACCATCGGCGACATTCTAGCCCGCTACAAGACCATGCGGGGCTTCAATGTGCTGCACCCCATGGGCTGGGATGCCTTCGGGATGCCCGCCGAGAACGCCGCCCTGGCCCACGGCGTCCATCCGGCAAAGTGGACCTATGAAAACATCGACTATATGCGAACCCAGTTACAAAGCCTGGGGTACAGCTACGACTGGTCCCGGGAGCTGGCCACCTGCGACCCGGACTATTACCGCTGGGAGCAGTTCATCTTCATCGAAATGTACCGCCGCGGCCTGGCCTATAAAAAACGCTCCCCGGTCAACTGGTGCCCCTCCTGCCAGACGGTGCTCGCCAATGAGCAGGTGGAGGATGGCGGTTGTTGGCGCTGCGGCCAACCTGTAGTCCTCAAAGACCTGGAGCAGTGGTTTTTCAAAATCACTCATTACGCCGAAGAACTCCTGGAATCTTTGGAACACCTGCCCCACTGGCCCGAACGCGTCCTGACCATGCAGAAAAACTGGATCGGCAAATCCCGGGGAGCTGAAATCTCTTTCCCCCTGGAAAACGGAGCCGGGAACCTCACTGTCTTTACCACCCGCCCCGACACCCTCTTCGGCGCCACCTTCATGAGCCTGGCCCCGGAGCACCCCCTGGCCCTGGCCCTGGCCGCCGGCACCCCCCAGGAAAAAGCGGTCGCCGACTTTATCCGTGTCTGGAGTCAAAAAGACCGCAGCAAAGGCGTGGTGGAGGAGTTGACTAAGGAAGGGGTCTTCACGGGGAGTTTCTGCCTTAACCCTGTCACCGGCGGGCGCATGCCCATTTATGTGGCTAACTTTGTCCTCATGGAGTACGGTGCCGGCGCAGTCATGGCGGTACCCGCCCACGACCAGCGGGACTTCGAATTTGCCCGCAAATACGACCTGCCCATCACCGTGGTCATCCAGCCCCCGGAAGGGCGGCTCTCTGCCACAACCATGACCGCGGCTTACGAAGATCCCGGCGTCCTGGTAAACTCCGCCCAGTTCACCGGCCTGCCCAGCGACCGGGCCAAGGATGCCATCGTCGAGTTTCTGGTGCAACAGGAGAAAGGTCGAGCCGCCGTGCAGTTCCGCCTGCGGGACTGGGGCATCTCCCGTCAGCGCTATTGGGGCGCTCCCATCCCTGTAATCTATTGCGATACCTGCGGGATGCAGACAGTACCCGAGGCCGACCTTCCCGTCCGGCTCCCCCTGGAGGTGGATATCTCCGGGGAGGGCGGCTCCCCCCTGGCCAGGCTGGAAAACTTTATCCATACCACCTGTCCCGCCTGTGGCGGCCCGGCCCGGCGGGAGGCTGACACCATGGATACCTTTGTGGAATCTTCCTGGTACTTCCTGCGCTACGCCTGCCCCGATTTCAACCGCGGCCCTCTGGATGGCCCCCGGGTGCGCTACTGGCTCCCCGTGGATCAGTATATCGGCGGCATCGAACACGCCGTGCTGCATCTCCTTTACGCCCGCTTTTTTACCAAACTCCTGCGGGACCTGGAACTGGTGGAAATCAATGAGCCCTTCACCCGGCTCCTCACCCAGGGCATGGTCCTCAAGGATGGGGCCAAGATGAGCAAGTCCAAGGGTAACGTGGTGGACCCCAACGATATGATCCGGACCTACGGAGCCGACACCACCCGGCTCTTCTGTCTCTTCGCCGCCCCCCCGGAAAAGGACCTGGAATGGAGCGACCAGGGGGTGGCGGGCAGTTCCCGCTTCCTGCACCGGGTCTACGCCTTGGTCTATGACCTGCACGCCCGACTCCGGGATGTACCGTCTTACGCCGGCGACGGTGGGGACCTGCCCCCGGCCTTCCGGGGCCTGCGCCGCTCTGTGCACGCCACCATCCATCGGGTTACCGACGATATCGAGGCCCGGCTTCACTTCAACACCGCCATCGCCGCTCTTATGGAGCTGGTGAACGAACTCTACCGGGCCCGGGAAGATGACGCGACGAATCCGGATAGTCCCGACGCCGCCCCCCTCTGGCGGGAGGCTCTGGAGAGCCTGATCCTCATGCTCAGTCCCATGGTTCCCCACCTGGCCGAGGAACTCTGGGAGGCCCTGGGGCATACCCGCTCCCTATACCATGAGCCTTGGCCCCAGGCCGATTCCGCCGCCCTTACCGCGGCCACCCGCCTGGTGGTCATCCAGGTCAACGGTAAACTGCGCAGCAAGATGGAAATCCCCGCCGATTTGGACGACGACGCCACCCGGGAGCTCGCTCTGGCCGACCGGCGCATCCGGGAGTTAGTAGGGTCCAAGCCCATCAGGAAGGTGATCGTCGCCCGGGGCAAGCTGGTGAATATCGTCCTCTGAAACGACGCCGGGTTGGAGGCGAGTTCGCCGCCTCCAGCCGGAATCCCGAAAATACTTAGGCCGGGGGAACCTGTCCGCCCCCCTCAAACCCCGAGGGTTAAAACATGTTGCGCCGCTATGTAGTGCCCGTTCTTCTGCTGGGCCAACTTTGTTTCGCTCTGGCCGCCTGTGGCTACCGGGTGGTGGGCAGTGATCCTTCGGATGGCAAGCCCGTTCCCACCCTGGCCATCCCGCCCTTTGAAAACCGTTCCACCGAAGTCGGGCTGGAGACTGTCTTCGCCAACGACTTCCTCCGGGCCTTTAACCAGGGCCGGGCTGTTCGGGCCCGCTCCGGAGACGAAAGCGCCGATCTGATCCTGCTGGGCACCCTGAACCGGGTGGAAAGCTCCTCGGTGGCCTATGTGGACATCGACGTCTCCCTGGTCCGCCGGGTGACTCTCACGGTGGACTTTACCATGAAGGATCGAAAGGGAAAGACCGTCTGGAAGGAGAGGGAAGTGGTCTATGCCGATTACGTGGTGGACTCCAACTACCACATCGGTGAAACCACCCGCTATCAGGCCATCCGCCGGGCTTCGGCCAGCCTGGCCCAGCGGGTGCACGACAAAATTCTGATGATATTGTAGTCAAGCCGGCTCCCCGGATGCTCCCGCCTCCGGGGATTGAGGCCTCCCGAGGGGTAGGAAACCGCCCCCCGCAGCCAACTATGTCACACCCAACCCTTGAACGTCACCTCAGGGCCCGCAGTCTGCGGCCGGTCTATCTTTTATTCGGAGAGGAGGAGTTCCTCATCCGCCAGGCCGTGGCTCGCCTGCAGGAGGGGTTGTCCACTCAAGCCGGGGAGCCCGTGGCCAAGACCATTGTCGACGCCGCTGAATCCGAACTGGGCGAGGTTTTGGGTCAGGCCCGCACTCCCCTCTTATGGGGCGGCCATCAGCTGTTCGTCGTCCTGCAGGCCGAGCGCTACAAGGCCGTGGAGTTGAAACCTCTCCAGAAATATCTGGAACATCCGGGGCAGGATACCTCCCTAGTGCTCGTGGCCGTGGGTCTCAAGGCCAAAGAGGTGGAACGCCACTCCGTCTGGGGGCGCTTATCCCAACAGGAGGCGGCCCTGGGCTTCTTCCGCCTCAAGGACAGCCGGCTGCCCCGTTGGCTCATGGACGAGGCCGTCCTCCGGGGCAAGGAACTGCCACCCGCCGCTGCTCAGCGTCTCCTGGAAACTGCCGGCCACAACCTCATGGACCTCTCCCAGGAGCTGGACAAACTGGTGCTTTTCGTGGGACCGGAGGAGACCGTCATCAGCCCGGCGGCGGTGGCGCAGTTGGCCAGTCGCAGCCGCAGCCATAATATCTTTGAGCTGGTGGAGGCCCTGGGAAAAGGGCAGACGGTGCGGGCCCTTAACGTCTTGGGGGGGCTGTTGGACCTGGGAGAGCCGCCTCCCAAAATCCTGGTGATGCTGGCCCGACAGGTGCGGCTCCTTTTAAAAGCCAAGGAGGCCGCCCATGAGGGACGCTCACCCTCCGAGCTGGCGGCGCGGGTCGGCGTGCCGGGCATGGTGGCCGACAAACTGGTACGCCAGGCCCGGAGTTTTCAGCAGGCGCGGCTGGCCGAGCTGTTGCTGGCCTTGCATCGCACCGACCGCGGCCTGAAGACCAGCGCCGCTCCCGACCGGCTGCTGCTGGAGGTGGCGGTGATGGAACTCTGTGCTTCTTAGGAAGCTTCTGAGGAGGAGCGCAGGGCGTTGACCCGGCGGGTCAGGCGGGAAATCTTGCGGGCTGCGGTCTTCCAATGCAGGGTGCCGCGGGCGGCGACCGTGTCGATCACAGATGTGGCCTGTTTCAGGGTTTCAGCCGCCTTCTCCGGCTGATTGGCGCTCACGGCCTGCCGCACTGCCTTGACCACATTCTTTACCCGAGTCTTGCGGGCTTTATTGCGCAGGGCCCGGACCTTGCTCTGCCGGTCCCGTTTTTCCACGGAACGATGTCGTACTGCCAAGGAAATATCCTCCTAAAAATTGTATCTTTAAATTATGCCCATTCTAAAGGGAATGTCAAGCATCCTCTGCCGATTCCCAACGAAAATCATTTGTCAACCCGCTGAAAAAACCCGAAGAAATAGCTCCCCCCGGAAATCAGCGTGACCACCAGGGCAACATAGAGGAGAATCGTCCCTATCTGGTGAAAATCCACCCCCCCGTAAGGATAATGCAAAATCAAACAGAAGATGGCGCTCATCTGGAACAGGGTCTTGGCCTTGCCCCAGCTGTCGGCCGCCAGCACAATTCCTTCCGTGGCCGCCAGGCTCCGCAGACCGGTGACCAACAGTTCCCGCCCGATGATCACAAAGACAATCCAGGCCGCCACCCGTTGCAGGGGAATCAGCATGATCAAGGCCGCCGACACCAGCAGCTTGTCGGCCAGGGGGTCCATCAACTTCCCCACCCGACTCACTATCTGTTGCCGCCGCGCGAAGAAACCGTCCAACAAATCCGTCATCCCCGCCCCCAAAAAGAGCATTGCCGCCAGAAAACTGGATAGTTTGCCGGGGAAGCACAGCAGCAGGATGATGATGGGGATGGCCACCACCCGCCCCCCCGTCAGGGCATTGGGGAGATTCCAGTGGTTTTTCAGGTCAAAGGACATACTAAGCCTTCTGCACCGCCTTCCAGTCTTCCAGGAACTTGGCCAGACCGATGTCGGTGAGGGGATGCTTGATGAGCTGCATCAACACGTTGTACGGTATGGTGGCGATGTCGGCCCCGGTGAGGGCGGCCTGTAAAACGTGTAGCGGATGCCGGATAGAGGCCACAATAATCTCGGTGTCGTAGCCGTAATTGTCGTAGATGGTCATAATGGACTCCACCAGCTCCATTCCGGTCTGGCTGATATCGTCCAGCCGGCCGATAAAGGGGCTGACGTAGGCCGCCCCCGCCTTGGCGGCCAACAGCGCCTGCACCGGCTGGAAGACGAGGGTGACGTTGACCCGGATGCCGTCCTCCGCCAGCACCCCGGTGGCCTTGAGCCCGTCCGCAGTCATGGGAATCTTCACCACCACATGCTCGCTGATCTGAGCCAGCTTCCGGGCTTCGGCGATCATCTCGTGGCTTTCGGTGCTTAGCACCTCGGCGCTCACCGGCGCCTGCACCAGTTCGCAGATATCTTTGATCTGCTCATGGAAACCCGCCACATTCGTGCAACCCACCTTGGAGCACAGGCTGGGGTTCGTGGTCACGCCATCCACGAGCCCTAATTTATGGGCCTCCCGAATCTCCTCGATATTCGCGGTGTCAATAAAAAATTTCATCGGCAGCTCCTCTGTCGGTTCTCACACCGGCTCTCGGTCATTTTAGAAATCTCTTACGGCAGCCTTCGGAACAAAAATAGTAATCTTGCCCGTCCTTACTGGCCTTCAGGGCGTCCCGGCGAGGAATGAAGGTCTTGCAGACCGGGTCCTGTACCAGCTCCTCCGCCGCCACTCGACCTCCCCCGGATGCCGGAGGCAGTTTAGATTTGAATAACGGGGCAACCTTCTGGATCACCTTATAGGCCAGGTATCCCAACAACAGCCCGATCAGCAATCGGTACATGGCAAGGTACCCTTTAGTGGCAACGCAACTCTGGCCTCCGGTGCCAGCTCGGCAAGCAGTTCCACCACAGTCTTGCCCAGGCGGGGGTGCCGGACCTGGGGCGCCAGCTCCGCCAGGGGCACCAGCACAAAACCCCGGCGGTGCATCTCCGGATGCGGCACCACCAGGTTTTCATATTCCAGAATGGCCTCATCGTAGAGCAGCAGGTCCAGGTCGATGACCCGGGGCCCCCAATGCATCTGCCGCACCCGCCCCATGGCGAATTCAATCGTGAGAAGCGTCGTCAAGAGATCCTGGGGGGTAAGGCTTGTCTGCACTTCGGCCACCGCGTTGACGAACCAGGGTTGCTCCGTTACCCCCACCGGCGGGGTGGCGTAATACCGTGAGACTTGCACCACCTCCACCCCCGGCGCCTGCCGCAGACGATCTGCCGCTTCCGTCAGACGCGCCGCCGGGTCGTCCAAGTTGGATCCCAGCCCGATATAAGCGGTGTGTCCCAGCATAGTTCGTAGTTTTTAGTTCATGGTTATTGATTCTTGGTTTTTTTACAGACGATGGCCCCATACCCCTAAATTCAACGCCATGCCCTTAAAACCAACCATAATCCATAACCTATGAACTATAACCCATGAACTATACTTATCATCCCAATTTCGCCAAGCGGGCCAAAGCCTCCTCGATCCGGGCCTTGTCCACCGTCAGCGCCAGCCGGACGTAGCCTTCCCCAGGGTCCCCAAAGCCGTTGCCGGGCGTGGACACGATTCCGGCCTTATCCAGCAACAGGGCGGTGAAGCCCGCGGAAGTCAGGCCGGTGGGCGTTGGCAGCCAGACGTAGAAAGTGGCCTTGGGGGTGTCCACGGTGTAGCCCAGTTTCCGGAGGCCCCCGATCAGAAGATCCCGACGCTCCTGGAGGATGCGGCAGTTTTCCCGCACCGCGGCCTGGTCGGAATCCAGGGCGACAATCCCCGCCATCTGGATGGCGTTGAAGGCCCCGGAATCGATGTTGCTCTTGATTTTGCCCAGGGCCTCGATCACCTGGGCGTTGCCCACCGCAAAGCCCAGACGCCAGCCTGTCATGTTGTAGGTCTTGGACAGCGAATGAAACTCGATCCCCACTTCCTTGGCCCCAGGGACCTCCAGGAAGCTGCGGGGCGCGAAACCGTCATACGCCATCTCGGTGTAGGCCGCGTCGTGCACCGCCACGATCCGATGTTGCCGGCAATACTCCGCCGTTTCTACGAAAAAGCCGAAGTCCGCCACCGCCGCCGTAGGATTGTTGGGGTAGTTGAAGAACAACAGCTTGGCCTGTTGCGCCACGCCCTCCGAGATCTGCTTCAAGTCCGGCAGGAACTTGTTCTGTTTGAGTAGCGGCAGAAAATGGGTATGCGCCCCGGCAAACAGGGTCCCGATGTGATACACCGGGTACGCGGGGCTGGTGGCCAAATTGAGGTCGCCGGGGTTGTTCACCGCCAACGGCAGGTGGGCGATGCCCTCCTTGGAACCGATGAGGGTGACCACCTCCCGCTCCGGGTCCAGCTCCACCCCGAAACGCTTTTTATACCAACGGGCCACCGCGTGGCGAAACTCGTTCATCCCGGAGTAGGAAGGGTAGCGGTGGGTGCTGGGATCTGCCGCTGCCTTTTCCAACGCCTCGACAATGAAGCGGGGCGTCGGCAGGTCGGGGTCCCCCACCCCCAAGTCGATGATGTCCACCCCCCGGGCCTTGACTTCGTCCTTCATGCGGTCGATTTCTTTGAACAGATAGGGCGGCAGCTGTTTCAGCCGGTCGGCGGGTTCAAAAAATTTCATTAAAAAAATTCCTCTAAAAAATTTTTTCTTTTTGTATATAAAGATAAATTGTCATTTTCTGTTTATTGTATTACTTAGTTAGTATTACTTTTAAATCTTGGCCATCATTTAGATTAACTTTTTCGTAAATATTTGCACCTGTCGTTGCGAGTCCATATTTTCGAGCATATTGCCAACTTATTTGACAACCTACATAGTAATCTCCTTTGGGTAAGTTAATAAAATCAAATTTCCCTTCTCCATCAGCTATTGTTGTTTTTATATAACTAGATAGCCTTTGGTCCATATTATGCAATAATCCACCACCTCGTATCATAACCTTGTTCATTAATTCATCAGTATATGGTGTTGAAGGAATTAAATAAATAGTATTTCCTGCTCCATACTTAACATCACCACCTCTAGTTTTCAAAAATGCTTGTCCATGAATCTTTCCAGAACCTTTATTACTATATATCTTTAATTCTTCCTCACTAAATGGTGTGTCAATTTTCAAAACTGGCGGTGCAGCACAAGCAACAAAAAACAGAAATATAAAAATATATAAAAAATTATATTTTTTCATAGTAAAAAATCTCCATTAACAAGACATTAGTTTGTTTAGTATTGATATCAATAAAATAATTAGCCAAGCAATTAAAAATACTAACGGTAGAATATAATTTTCTAAATATCTCAATGATAATAATTTATTATTTTTAACGATTGAATTAATAATATGTTTTTTTGTCAAGTTGCAATATGATAATCTCCAGTATGAATCTATTATTTCAATCATCGGTTTATCTGACACGTCAAGTTGAAATTCTTTGTCACGATTTTTAAATATTATTTTGTCATATGTAATAAAATTAAAATCATAGCCACACGTCGTACTTATTTTCTTTTCAATATCTCTGAAGTATTCCTCGTAATATAATAAATATTCAGTTTCCCTCTTTAAAATAATTATAAGAATTAAACTTATTATGCCTCCCCCTAAAGCAATTAAAATTGTTAATAGAGATTTATCATCATAAAGTTTATACCACCCAACAAAAAGAGCAGCTTGAATCAACCAATTATAATTCCTTCTTTTTTCAGTTAATTCGCCCCTAGTTTTATAAATATCCCAAAGGGTTTCCCATTTTTTTATCAAATAACAAGAAGGTGAGGGTTCTTTATTATCCATTATCCCATCACTTTAATTCTGTAGACGGTCTGCGGGTTCAAAAAAGCCCATATTGATCGCAACCTCCGCAGGTTATGTCGCTTTACCGGGAGTGTTTTATCCCGTAATTATTGTTTCCTCAATGTGTTACGCAGGGTGCCGATACCTTCCACCTTGATCTCCACCACGTCCCCCGGGCGCATGGGCCCGATCCCCGCCGGCGTGCCGGTGGCGATGACGTCGCCGGGCAGCAGGGTCATGACCTGGGAAATAAACCAGATCAAACGCCGCACCCCGAAGACCATGTCCCGGGTGCTCCCGTGCTGGCGGCGCTCCCCGTTCAGATAGGCCTCCACCGTCAGGTTGTCCGGGTCGGCGATGTCAGTTTCGATCCAGGGCCCCAGGGGGCAAAAGGTATCGAAGCCCTTGGCCCGGGTAAACTGGCCGTCCTTCTTCTGCAGGTCCCGGGCGGTGACGTCGTTGACGCAGGTGTAGCCCCAGACGTAGTCCAGGGCCCGCTCCTCCGGAACATGATGGGCGGTCTTGCCTATTATCACCCCCAACTCCGCCTCATAATCCACCCGCCGCGCCATGGCGGGATACCGGATCTCCGCCTCCGGGCCAATCACCGCGGTGGACGGCTTCAGGAAGATAAGGGGTTCATCCGGCACGGCCCGGCCAAATTCCACCGCGTGATCCTGATAATTCAACCCCAGGGCCACTATCTTGCTGGGCGCGCAGGGAGCCACCAGCCGCACCCGGTCCTGGGGCAGATGCTCCCCGGTCTTGGCGATCCCCTCCCACGGCGGTGTGCTCACCGGCCAGACCGTTTCCCCCTCCAGGATGCCGTACTGTACCGCATCCTTATAAAAAAACCGCACCAGCCGCATAATTCTTTATACTGGAAGCTGTTGACTGGAAACCGGAAACTACTTATTTCAGGCCCAGCACGTCCTGCATATCATACAGTCCGTTTGGTTGGCTCACGATCCATTGGGCCGCCCGCACCGCCCCCCGGGCGAAGTTGTCCCGGTTGTGGGCCCGGTGAATGATCTCCAGACGCTCGCCCACGCCCCCAAAGATTACGGTGTGTTCCCCCACGATGTCACCGGCCCGCACCGTCTGGATGCCGATCTCGGCGTCGGTGCGCTCCCCGATCATCCCTTTGCGGACATACACCCCCACCTGGTCCAGGTCCCGGCGCAGGGCCTGGGCGATTACCTGGGCCAGCTTCATGGCGGTGCCGCTGGGGGCGTCTTTTTTCAGCCGGTGGTGGGCCTCTACTATCTCCACGTCGTAGCCCGAACTCAGGACTTTGGCGATATCCTGGCACACCTTGAACATCAGGTTGACCCCCACGCTCATGTTGGGGGCCAACACCACCTTGGTGTTCTGCGCCAGCTTGTTAATCTCCTCCACCTGCCGGGCCTCGAACCCCGTGGTGCCGATGACCATGGCCTTGCCCGCGGTGGCCGCCAGCTCCAGATTGGCCAGGGAGGCCGCCGGGTTGGTGAAGTCAATGACCACGTGCCCCAAATCCAGCACTTCGGCCAGAGACCCGGCCACCTTCACGCCGGTGGCGGGCAGCCCCGCGATTTCGCCCACGTCCCGGCCTACCGCCGCGTGTCCCGGTTTTTCGAAGGCCGCGGCCAGCTCAATACCGTCCGCCGCCGCCAACATGTGAATAATGCGGCCGCCCATGCGCCCCGCGGCCCCGGCCACTACTGCCCTGACCATTTTCTCACCTCAAGTAGGGTGGACATTGCCCACCATCTCATCTTTACACGGGTTGGGTGGGGGTGTGGGGGAGGGGAGGGAGCTTAGCTCCCTCCCCTCCCCCACCTCGGTAATCCTAAATTAGCCCATAGGCCGCCATCACCTTCCGCAGTTTCTCCTCGTTGGCGCTGCTCATGGGGCACAGCGGCAGGCGCACTTCGCCGGTGATCTTGCCCATCATCTTCAAAGCGGTCTTGGCCGGCACCGGGTTGGTCTCGAAGAACATGGCCTCCATCAGCGGCCACATCTTGTAGTGCAGGCTCTTGGCCTTGCCCAGGTCCCCGGCCAGGAAGGCGTTGCACATCTGGGCCATGTCCGCCGGCGCCACGTTGGAGACCACGGAGATCACCCCCCTCCCGCCGATGGCCAATAGCGGTAGCACGGTGAAATCGTCCCCGGAAAGCACGCAGAATTTCTCGCCGCACAGTTCCAGGACCTTGGCGCACTGCTTCAGGTCGCCGGTGGCCTCCTTGATGCCGATAATGTTGGGCAGCTCCGCCAGCCGGGCCACCGTCTCCGGCAGCAGGTTGAGGCTGGTGCGTCCCGGCACGTTATAAACGATGATGGGGATGTTGGTCTCCCCGGAGATCTTTTTATAGTGTTGGTACAGGCCTTCCTGGGTCGGTTTATTATAGTACGGGGTGATCATCAGGGCCGCGTCAGCCCTCGCCGCCTGCGCGTGTTTGGTCAGTTCCACAGCTTCGGCGGTATTGTTGGAGCCGGTGCCGGCAATCACGGGGATGCGCTTTTTTACCTGCTCCAGGCAGATTTCCACCACCCGCTTGTGTTCGGCATGGCTCAGAGTGGCCGATTCTCCGGTAGTGCCGCAAGGCACGATGCCGTGGGTGCCGCTTTCAATCTGGAATTCGATCAGTTGCCGGTAGGCCTCTTCATCGAGCTGGCCGTTCTTAAACGGCGTCACGATGGCGACAATAGCCCCTTGAAACATAATGTTAATCCTCCTTACTACAATTCGTCTTCCCAGATCATGCCATTATATACCACCAGGGCCTCCCCTTCCAGAAAAACGCCGGTGAAGCCCTCCGACTGCTGCGTAAAGTGAACCGTCAGAGTTTCCCCGCTGACGGTGTGCACGGCAATGGGCGATCCCAGCCCCTCCAGACGGGAGGCGATCAACGCCGAGGCCACCGCGCCGGTGCCGCACGCCAGGGTTTCTTCCTCCACCCCGCGCTCGTAGGTGCGCACCCGGATCTCCCCGGGACCCACCACCTTGATAAAATTGACGTTGGTGCCGGCGGGGGCAAAAAGCTCGTGGAACCTCACCGCCCGGCCCACTGCCACCACCGGCGCCATTTCGGGAACGGGCACCGGCAGCACCACGTGGGGCACCCCGGTGTTGATGAAGTGCCCTTCCCAGGTCTGGCCGTCCACCGGAATCGGCAGATTGAGCCGCAGGCCGTGGGGGGTGCTCAGTTCCAGCTTCACCCGCCGGTTCATGACTTCGGCATGGATGACTCCGGCCAGGGTTTCGAAGGCCAGCTTCTCCGGCGCAATGCCGTTCAGGGCGGCGAACCGGGCGGCGCACCGCCCCCCGTTGCCGCACATCTCCGCCTCGGAACCGTCGGCGTTGAAGAACCGCCAGCGGAAATCCACCGTCTCCGAAGCTTCGATGAAAATCAACCCGTCGGCCCCCACCCCCACCTTGCGGCGGCACACCGACCGCACGAAGTCTTGCCGCTGCTCTTCCGGAATGAAACGCCGGCGGTGGTCGATGACCACAAAATCGTTGCCGCTGCCGTGCATCTTCCAGAAGGGTATCTTGGCCATAATCCTATTCCACCCCCGGCGGTGGAGCCGGGCCTCCTCCTGCCTCCGGATGCCGCAGAAATTCCGGGACGGACTCTCCCCAAATGAGCTGCTCGTAATTTTCTCGTTCCCTGATAACATAAAACGCATGTTCGTGCACTAAAATTTCCGGCACCCGGGGCCGGGAATTATAGTTGGAACTCATGGTGAAACCGTAGGCCCCGGCGCTCATCACCGCCACCAGTTCCCCGGGCGCGAAGTCCGGCACCAGGCGGTCTTTGGCCAGGAAATCCCCGGATTCGCAGATGGGCCCCACCAGCGACGCCACCACCTCCCCCCGCTCCCGTGGCACCACCGGCTGCAGGGCGTGGTAGGAACCGTAGAGGCTGGGGCGGGCCAGATCGTTCATGGCCGCATCCACCACGATGAAGTTCTTCTCCTCCCCTTCCTTGGTGTAGAGCACCTTGGTCACCAAGATGCCGGCATTCCCCACCAGCACCCGCCCCGGCTCCAGGATGAGGGTGCAGTCCAGCCCGGCCATCTGCCCCTGAATGGCCTGGCCGTATTCCTGGGGATGCGGCGGGGCTTCTTCATTATATTGGATGCCCAACCCTCCCCCGATGTCCAGGTAGCGGATGGTGATGCCATCCTCCCGCAATTGCCCCGTCAGCACTTTGAGCCTCTCCAAGGTCTCCACAAAAGGCGTCAGTTGGGTGAGCTGGGAGCCGATGTGGCAGGCTACCCCCACTACTTCCAGATGGGGAAGGCTACGCGCCCGGCGGTACTGCTCCCGGGCCGCGGCGATGTTGATCCCGAACTTGTTCTTCTTGAGCCCCGTGGAGATATACGGATGGGTCTGGGGGTCAACGTCCGGGTTGACTCGCAGGGCGATGCGGGCCTTCGTGCCCAGCCGCCCGGCCATGTCGTTGATGGCCGTCAGCTCCTGGGGGGATTCCACGTTGAACATCAGGATGCCCGCCTCCAAGGCAGAGCGGATTTCCTCCGGGTTCTTGCCCACCCCCGAATAGACCACCCGGGCCGGATCTACCCCCGCCTTCAAAGCCCTGAACAGCTCGCCGCCGGAGACGATGTCCACCCCGCTGCCTTCGTTGATGAAGAGCCGCAGGATGGCCAGGTTCGAATTGGCCTTCACCGCAAAGCAGACCAGATGGTCAATCCCCGCGAAGGCCTGGTCAAAGACCCGGTAATGCTGCCGCAGAGTAGCGCTGCTGTAAAGGTAGAAAGGCGTGCCCACCTTCGCCGCGATATCCTGCACCGGCACCCCTTCGCAATACAACTCGCCTTCATGATAGTGAAAATGATGCATGACCGTCAGTCCATTTCTCCAGATATCCCAAGGAAATAGGGCAGTTTCCCATAATCTCACCTACCCTCATCGGGCAACCGGAAACTCAATACTGCACCCCCACCCCTTCCGAGGGCAGGCTCTCATTGGCCCGGCGGGCGTTATCCACCGCCGTCACATAATAATAGTACACCCCGCCCTTCTTCACCCGGTCGTCCACAAAATAGGGCGTGCTGAGCAATCCTGGGTGGGATGGTTTGAATTGAGGGTCCTCCACGGCTCGCCGCCAGACCCGATACCCCGCCAGATCCTTTTCCTGACTGGCATCCCACCGCAGTTCAACTCCCCTGGAGGTCGCCGCCGCCACCAGGTTCTGCAGCGGGGCCGGAGCTGTCAGGTCCTCGGGTTTGGCTCTCGCCGCAGCCGAATCCACGCTCTCCAGGAGGTTTTTGTCCACCAGCCGCCCCGCCCGCACCCGATAGGTGTATTCCACGTCATTGACCGCCGAAACGTCCTGGAATCCGGGGCTGGCCAACGGCTGCGGGTTGACCCGCACCACCTCCCCTGTGGGGTCCTGCCGGTAGACCTGATACGTTACCTGTCCCGAAACCGGACGGCCATCCGCCAGCTTGGTCACTTCCGCCCAACTCAGCGCCACCAGCCGATCTCCGGCCCGGGCCTGCACCTTCTCCGGCGCTTGGGGCAACACGTCCCAACCCCAAGCCAGTATGGAGGAAAACTCCCCCACTTGGCCGCTCCGGTCAAAACCCGCTACCTGATAATAATAGCGCTGACCCGGAGTCAACTCCAGGTCCCGGTAAAAGACCGCCTCCCCCCGCACCTCGCCCACCACCGGGTAGGTCAGCTCGATATCGGCCAGCCGCTCCGGCTCCGGCGGACAACTTCCCCGGCTCCCCAGGGATTCCTCGCCCCGAAAGATCCGAAACCCGGCGATCTCGGTGAGCGGCTGACCATCTATATTTACCGTGGGCAACAGCCAACTCAGGACTATACTGTTCCCCTCCTGAGCCACCTGGAAGTTCCGCACCTTCCCCGGCGTCAGGCTGTCCGGGGGAATCGGGGGCAGCTTCTTGCCGCAGCCGTGCAGGCCTCCAACGACCAGGAGCAGACAGCACAGCCGCAAAAATCTTCCCCCCGGTGTTCCATCTTTACCCCATTTGCGCGGTGCCATCTCGTTTACCTGACCCTCTCCGCGCCCACAATCAAAGACGACCCCCACAGGATATCCTGCCACGGGACCGCCGCCGTCAGGGAGCGATGTTTCCGGTTCCGGCACACCAACCTTGCCAGCAGCCACTTCACCACTCGCTTGGCCCACCGTTTCTCCGACATCATCACGTCGGCGGTCGCCCCGGTGACCGCCAGGCCGTACTTCTCCAGAAAAAAGAAGAGCTGCCACGGATAAATAGGACTGATATGCCCCTGATACCCTTGCACCCGCAGATCATGCCAATCAAACCGCAACTCCCGGAAGTGTGTGAAATATCCGTCCCGCAGAAAATGCAGCCGGGAGTCCACCGACAAAATATTGGGCGTGCTCAGGATCAACCGCCCCCCCACCTTCAGCACCCGGGCCAATTCCGCCACAAAGGGCCAGGGCCGCTCCAGGTGCTCCAAGCCCTCCCGGCAAAATACATAGTCAAAACTGGCGTCCTCCAGGGGCAGCGGCTCATTCAAATCGTGCCGGATAAACTCCACCGGCAGACCCTGGTCCCATTGCTCCGCCGCAATGTCAATCCCCACCATCTCCCGGAAACCCCGGGCCAGCAGCCGTCGGGACAACTCCCCGGTCCCGCAAGGCAGATCCAACACCCGCCCCGCCGGCTGCTCCCCGAAAAACTCCAGCATCTTCCCGTAATCGTCCATTTTTTACCTTAGGGAGGGGGTGTGGGGGGAGGGCAGGGGGTCTATCTCCCTGGCCCTCCCCCACAATCTCTAAATCAATCCCAACTCCTCCTCCACCCGCCGCAGCGCCGCCTCCACCCGTTCCGGCGCGGTGCCCATCAGGGATCGCCGGCGATGCACCGTCTCTTCCGGACTCAGCCACGCAAAGATGTCCGGTGCCGCCGGGGGGGCAAACCGCCGGATCTCCTCCAGCGTCAATTCCTCCAACTCCTGTCCCCGCTCCTCGGCGTAGCGCACCGTCTGCCCCACCATGGCGTGGGCCGTGCGAAAGGGCACCCCTTTGGTCACCAGGTAGTCGGCCATGTCGGTGGCGGCCAGAAAGCCGCCCTTGAGGGCGCTTTTCATCTTCTCGGGACGCACCTCCAGGTTTGCCAATACCCCCGCCATTAGCCGCACGCTGGCCAGCACCGTGTCCACCGTGTCGAACAGCGCCTCCTTGTCCTCCTGCAAATCCCGGTTGTAGGCCAGCGGCAGCCCCTTGAGCACCGTCAGCAGCCCCATTAAACTCCCGAACACCCTCCCGGTCTTCCCCCGAATCAGCTCCGGCACGTCGGGGTTCTTCTTCTGCGGCATGATGGAGGACCCGGTGCAATAGGCGTCGGCGATCTCCACGAAGGCGAACTCCGACGTCGACCACAGGATCAACTCCTCGCTCAACCGGCTCAAGTGCACCATGACCAGACTGGCCGCACCCATGAACTCCACCATGAAATCCCGGTCGCTCACCGCGTCCAGACTGTTGCGCCCCACTTCGTCAAACCCCAGCAACTCCGCCGTATACTCCGGGGTCACCGGAAAGGTCGTCCCCGCCAACGCCGCCGCCCCCAACGGCAGCACGTTGATCCGGGCCAGACAGTCGCCCAGCCTTCCTACGTCCCGCCGCCACATCTCATCATACGCCAACAGGTGATGACTGAACAAAATCGGCTGGGCCCGCTGCAGATGCGTATACCCCGGCATCACCACCCCCAGGTGCCGCCGCGCCAGCCGCGCCCCGCTCACCCGCAACTCCGTCAGCGCCGCCATGAGTTCCTGCACCCGGTCCCGCAAATACAACCGTGCATCCAACGCCACCTGATCATTGCGGCTCCGGGCCGTATGCAGCTTCCGCCCCACCTCCCCGATGAGCGCCGTCAACCGCCGCTCGATGGCCATGTGGATGTCTTCGTCTCCCGGATCAAAGACAAACTCCCCCGTCTCGATCTCAGCCCGCACCGCCTCCAAACCCTTAACAATGGCTTCGACCTCGTCCCCCGTCAAAATCCCCTGCCGGCCCAACATCCGGGCGTGCGCCATCGACCCGGCAATGTCATACCCATACAACCGCCGGTCATAATGCAAGGAGACGGTGAACTCCTCCACCAACTTCGCCGTCCCGCCGCTAAACCGCCCCTGCCAGGGCTTCTCCTTACTCTCTGCCATAATGCATGTCTCTGTTTGCGGGGGAGAGCCAGGGAGCCAAGCTCCCTGCCCTCCCCTGCACATATTACCTTAATTCCGGCACAGCCGGCCACAACCCTCACATACGGCCGTCTGCAACTCCGCCGCCTCCCGCAGGTTCTGGTAGTGTCCGCAATGGCTGCAGCGCACTACCGGGTGATAGTCCTGCCACCCCTGGTCCTTCCAAAACCGCAGACTGCCATATTTACGCCGATACAACCGTATGGGATAGAGAATTCCCAGGACTATCAGGAGGGCGGCCGTAATGAAGAAAAGTACCCACGAAAAGTACCCGCCGATCCCCATCACCACCAGCAGGACCGCGGCCAGTTGATATGATTTGTCCCAGATCTGGCGGTCCGCATAAGTCCAAGGAAGACGCACGCCGATCCACAGGTTGGGACCCGGCCGCCAAAAGACCATGAGCACCCCCAATCCACCGCAAATGACCGCCAGGATATACGACACGGCTTGAGGCATCAGTTCGTCCATAACCCCTCCTGGAAAGTCTCCGCCCGGCGTGCCTGCCTCCACCCTGGGGCATTTGCCATCTCGGTGCCGGGAGCCTAGCTCTCTACACCTCCCCCACGGCTCACCCCTGTTCCAGCTTCGCCCGGATCTTCAGGCGCAGGGCGTTGAGGCGGATGAAGCCGGTGGCGTCGGCCTGCTGGTAGTCGCCCCCGGCCTCGAAGGTCACCAAGTCGGGCCGGTACAGGGATTGGGGCGCCTTGCGGCCCACCACCGTGACGTTCCCCTTATACAGCTTCAGCCGGGCGGTGCCCGTCACCGGTTTCTGGGCCTCGTCCACCAGGGCCTGCAGGGCGTAGCGTTCCGGCGCGAACCAGTACCCGTAGTACACCAGTTCCGCGTACCGGGGGATGAGGCTGTCCCGCAGGTGCATCACCTCCCGGTCCAGGGTCAGGGACTCCACCGCCTGGTGCGCCGCCCGCAGGATGGTCCCCCCCGGCGTCTCATACACCCCCCGGGACTTCAGCCCCACATAGCGGTTCTCCACCAGGTCCACCCGGCCGATGCCGTGCTCCCCACCGATCCGGTTGAGGTGGTCCAGGATGGTGAAGGGGCTCAGCCGCTCGCCGTCCACCGCCACCGGGTCCCCGGCCTCAAAGTCGATCTCCACATATTGGGGTTTGTCCGGCGCCTCCTGGGGGTCCCGGGTGAGCACGAACATATCCCCGGGCGGCTCCGCCCAGGGGTCCTCCAAAATGCCGCCTTCGAAGCTGATGTGCAGCAGGTTCCGGTCGCTGGAATAGGGCTTTTCCGCGGTCACCGGCACCGGGATGCCGTGCTTTTCGGCATAGGCCACGCAGTCGGCCCGCCCCTGCAGGTCCCACTCCCGCCACGGCGCGATGATCTTGAGCTCCGGGGCCAGGGCCATGTAGGTCAGCTCGAAGCGCACCTGGTCGTTGCCCTTGCCCGTAGCCCCGTGGCTCACCGCATCGGCCCCGGTCTGCTTCGCCACGTCAACTTGCGCCTTGGCGATGAGGGGCCGGGCGATGGAGGTGCCCAGCAGGTACGCCCCCTCATACAGGGCGTTGGCCCGGAAGATGGGGAAGATGAAGTCCCGGGCGAACTCCTCCCGCAGGTCCAGGATATGCACCTCCGCCGCGCCTGTGGCCTTGGCCTTGACGCGCACCTCCTCCAGCTCCTCCCCCTGCCCCAAATCCGCGGCGTACGCCACCACCGGGCAGTTATAGGTCTCCATCAGCCACTTCAGGATGACGGAGGTGTCGAGCCCGCCGGAGTAGGCGAGGACGATTTTCTTGATTTTATCCATTTTTAGTCTTCCATTTTTCTATTAACCCTATGAATGTCATAAATAGAGACGATATTTTCTCCTTAAGATTGGTCCAAAACTTACCTTTATCCTCGTGAAGAATCTCATCAATCCTTTCTAATGCTAGTTTTTCCAATTTTTCCAAATTATTTAAAAATTCTTCTTTATAGAACTTATCTATCATTGCAGTATCTTCATTAAGAATATTATATTGATCTGCAAAGATACTTATTATATCTCTCACTTGCTTAGTATAAAAGATTTTGTTGTCCTTCATTTTCTTGAAAAACTCTGATCTAATAAGAGCTGTATATTCTGTACGAAGATCGCTTGGTGGCCAAGAATTAGATGCATAAGAAACAAATTTAATAATATCATCGTGAGCTTTAATTATGCTAGACTCGTATAGTTTTAAACGCTCCAATTTTGTTTTTGATCTAGCGGCAACCGATTCTCTAAATATATTTCCCAAAATACCAGACAATGATCCTAATAACGTGAATAATCCGGTCCAAAACCAATTTTCATTGAAAAATTTAAGCTCCATAAAATTACCTCTGTCAGCTAGTTATGTACATTGACAACTCCCACCTTAAAATATCTGGCGGGCAGTGCCCGCCCTACATTCCTACCCACTAAAAGGAATAACCTCATCCCCCGCCGCCTTGGCCGCGTCATAGGCCCTGATGGCTTCAAGCTCTTCCAGTTCTTCCAGGAGCTTTTGATATTCCGCCATGTGAGAATCGTTAAGGATGAATGCCTTCGCTTGTAATCCAGATCTTTCCTAAAACTCAAATATAACCCTTAAAGCACTGAGAATTACTTCCTTTACCTTTTCCGCTTGGTGGACCGCGTCTCTGGCTTCCGCCGCGTTTATCTCCGGGGCATCCCCCGGATAGCGAATCTCCACGCCGTATGGGTTCAGCTCGATAACTTCTTGCAGGGACTCGGCCACGGCTGGGGCTTTGGTTGACAGCAGACCGAGCAGCAAGCCAAGGTCATGGGTCTTGGGGAACTCGATCTGCTGCCAGGTCAGGAAGGCCTTGAAATATTTCTCGGCAGCCTGTTGGCAGTGGAAGCCGATGGTGGTGAAAAAAGCGGCCTCCAGAGACAAGAGGGCCTTTGCGGCATTCAAGTCTTCATCGGCCTTGGCCAGCCACTGCCGAACCAGGTCGCGTTTGACTTCCTCAGGCGGCCTCATAGATTACTTTCCCATACTTACTGGCCGGATAGGCGATGCCCCCGATAACCCCCTTGCTTTCCTCGAAGCGCTGGGTGGCCATGACGATTATGTCAAAGGCGTTGCCCAAGCCAATGAGGGCCTGACGCAGCCGCACACTTTCCTTGCGTGTATTACCGGCATCTTCTTTTTTTAGGACGATAAGGTCAATGTCACTGTCCCGGGTCATTTGTCCCCTCGCAGCCGAGCCGAAGAGAATGATCCGCTCCGGTTGGGTGACGGTCAGGATGCGCCCGATGATTTCCTCGATGAGCTTTTGGTCAAGGTCCACTTTTACTTTGATCCACGGCGGCCGCAGGCCGCCCTCTATTATAGGGTTGGGAGGGGGTGTGGGGGAGGGCAGGGAACTTAGTTCCCTGGCCCTCCCCCACAGCTTCTTTATTCCCTCCTCACGCTCCCCCCAGCAGCCATTCCAGCAGGGCCTTCTGTAAATGGAGCCTGTTCTCCGCCTGGTCCCAGACCGCGGACTGGGGGCCTTCCAGGACCGCGGCGGTGATCTCTTCGCCCCGGTGGGCCGGGAGGCAGTGCAGCACGATGGCCTGGGGTTGGGCCTGGCGCATCAGGGCCTCGTTGACCTGGTAGGGGGCGAAGGCTTTTTGGCGTTCCTTGGCTTCCTCTTCCTGGCCCATGGAGGCCCAGACGTCGGTGTTGACCACGTGGGCATCGGCGACCGCGGCGACGGGGTCCTCATGGAGGACGACCTCACGCCCCGCTTCCCGGGCCTGGGCCAGGAGGTCCGCATCCGGTTCGTAGCCCGGCGGGCAGGCCAGGTGCAGGGCGAAATCCAGGCGCAGCGCCGCGGTGATCCAGGAGTTGGCCA
The DNA here is from genome assembly GCA_964428565.1 of uncultured Desulfobacterales bacterium. Taxonomy (GTDB): domain Bacteria; phylum Desulfobacterota; class Desulfobaccia; order Desulfobaccales; family Desulfobaccaceae; genus CAYRYV01. The sequence goes on from CAYRYV010000043.1 coordinate 24,136, forward strand.
TGTTGTTGCCGTCCCCCACCCAGGCCACCTTCAGGCCCTCGATGGTGCCGCAGCGCTCCTGGATGGTCTGCAGATCGGCCAGCACCTGGCAGGGGTGTTCCGTGTCGGTAAGGCCGTTGATCACCGGGACGCACGCGTGCCGGGCCATCTCCTCCAGCATGGCCTGGGCAAAAGTGCGGATGACGATGCCGTCCACGTAGCGGCCCAGCACCCGGGCGGTGTCGGCCACGGGTTCGTCCCGGGAGAGCTGGCTGTCGGCCCGGCTCAGGTTGATGGAGTAGCCCCCCAGTTGCGCCATCCCGGCCTCGAACGACACCCGGGTGCGGGTGGAGGGCTTGTCGAAGATCAGGGCCAGGGTCTTGCCCACCAGGCTGCGGCGGGAGTAGCCCTGCCGGGCCCAGGCTTTCAGGGTGGCGGCCCGGGTGAGCAGCGCAATGATCTCTGTGGTGGTCAGGTCCAGGATGGACAGCAGGTCCCGCTTCATCTCACATCCCTGCCAGCACGTCGGCCGTTATGCTCAGCGCCCGGTCGATCTGGGCCTTCTCGATGATCAGCGGCGGCAGAAACCGCAGGATGGTCCCCTGGGTGCAGTTGATGAGGAGCCCTCGCTCCCGGCAGGCGTCCACCGCGGGCGTGCCATCCTTATCCAACTCCAGGGCCAGGATTAACCCCAGCCCCCGGGCCTCCTTCACGAAACCGTGTTTTTTCGCCAGCTCTTTGAGGCTCGCCAGGAAATACTCGCCCCGGTCCCGCACCCCCACCAAAAACTCCGGAGTCGCCATGATCTTCATGACCTCCCGGGCCGCCGCGCAGATCACCGGCCCGCCCCCGAAGGTGCTGGCGTGGCTCCCCGGCGCGAACCCCGTGGCCGCCTCCGCCGTGGCCAGCAGCGCCCCCAGGGGCAGGCCGTTGGCCAACGCCTTGGCCAGCGTCATGATGTCCGGGGTGATCCCGTAATGTTCATGGCACCACAGGCGCCCGGTGCGCCCTAGCCCTACCTGCACTTCATCGAAGATGAGCAGCAGCCCGCGCTCGTCGCATAACTTTCGCAACCCCGGCAGGTACCCCGGCGGCGGCATCTGCACCCCGCCTTCGCCCTGGATGGGCTCCACCAATATGGCGCAGGTGGACGCGTCCACCGCCTGCGTCGCCGCCTCCAGGTCCCCGAAGGGCGCAAACACGAACCCCGGCATCAGCGGTGCGAACCCCTGCCAGAATTTTTCCTGCCCCGTGGCCGACAGGGTCGCCAGGGTCCGGCCGTGGAACGACCCCGTAGCGCAGATGATGGTATGGCGGCCCTCTCCGTGCTTCTGGGCGGCGTAACGCCGGGCCAGCTTGATGGCCCCTTCGTTGGCCTCGGCCCCAGAGTTGCCGAAAAACACCCGGTCGGCGAAACTCAGCCGGGTCAGATCCTCCGCCAGCTCGATCATCGGCGTGGTGAAATATAAATTGGAGACGTGCACCAACTCCTGAGCCTGCCGGCAGACCGCCGCCGCCACCGCCGGGTGGGCGTGCCCCAGGGCGCACACCGCCAGCCCCGCCACGCAGTCCAGATACTCCTTACCTTCGGCGTCCCATAACCGGGCGCCTTCACCCCGCGCCACCACCAGCGGCTGCCGGCCGTAGGTGTGCATCACCGCCTGCTGGCACCGCCCCATCCATTGCTCACTCACCGTCTGCGCCATGAAACCACCTTTTTTATTTTGCGGGGGAGGGCCAGGGAGCTTGCTCCCTGCCCTCCCCCGCACCCCCTCCCAACCCTTTAAGTCCCCGATTCGGTGGGCGACCGGCGGAACGCCGGTCGCCCACCGAAAGCGCCTATGGGATTGGGGGTGGGGGTTTGGGGGAGGGGGTAAGGGCCTGCGGCCCTTAGCCCCCTCCCCCAACTCTCCTCACTCCTCCACGATCTCCGTACCGATGCCTTCGTCGGTGAAGATTTCCAGCAGCACTGCGTGACGGGCCCGGCCGTCGATGATGTGGGCCTTCTGCACCCCCGCGGCCAGGGCCTCCAGGCAGCAGTTCACCTTGGGGATCATGCCCCCCTGGATCACCCCCTGGGTCAGCCCCTCCAGCACCTCCCGCCGGGTCAGCGTGGACAGCAGCTTCCCGTCCTGGTCCAGCACCCCGGTGACATCGGTGAGCAGGATCAGCTTGGCCGCCTTCAGGGCCGCGGCCACCTGCGAGGCCACCAGGTCGGCGTTGATGTTGTAGGTGTTCCCCCTTTTACCCACTCCGATGGGGGCGATGACCGGGATGAAGCCCTTTTCCTGCAGGGTCTCGATCACCTGGGTGTTCACCGCGGTCACCTGCCCCACGTTCCCCAGGTCGATGATCTCCGGCGGCTCGTCCTCCCCCCGGGAGCGGTGGAGTTGCATCTTCCGGGCCTCGATGAGCTGGCCGTCCTTGCCGGTGAGCCCCACGGCCCTGCCCCCTGCAGCGTTGATCAGGGCCACGATCTCCTTGTTGACCTTGCCCCCCAGCACCATCTCCACCACGTCCATGGTCTCGCCGTCGGTGACCCGCATCCCTTCGATGAAGCGGGACTCGATCCCCATGCGCTTTAAGGTCTGGCTGATCTGCGGCCCGCCGCCATGCACCACCACCGGGTTCAGCCCCAGATACTTCAGCAGCGTCACGTCCTGGGCGAACCCTTTCTTCAGGCCCTCGTCCTTCATGGCGTGCCCGCCGTACTTGATGACCAGGGTCTGCCCCTGAAAGCGCCGCATGTAGGGCAGCGCTTCGATCATGACGGCGGCCTTTTCAATCCATTCCTGCATTGGTCAGTTTCCAGTTCCCGGTTTCCAGTTTCCAGTTGAAGGACTTTTCAACCTTAATTTTTCTTCACGCGCCAAGGAAAATCAAAAATCGCTTGCCAATCGTATTGAAATATGGGCTCCATGTCTAAAATAAACGGACCATTAAGTACTTTGTGGTATTTGATATAGAGTTTTTTGAACATATCTATTGATTCATCAACGTGATGAAATTTAGGAATATTCTTTATGCCACGTTTATCAGAATGAGCTATTCTTTTATCAGCGTAGTCCTCAAGAATTTGACATTGTGTTCTTAATATACATAAATCATTTATTGGCATTTCCATTGATATATTCTGATCACCGGGTTGTGAACAAAATTCATCAAAATCTTGGTCTCCTAAGTCTCCCGGGGGAACTAGGTGTGATATGGGGAGGTTTTTATAAAGTTCTTTGTAATATTCCCTTGTTATCTTTTTATAGTTATCTGCGATATCCTTAAGAAGTCTGGCCAAGGAAATGCTCTGCTGGTCAATTTTTGTTTGGCGCCTTATACCCATAACAATATATGAAATGTATGTATATCCAAGATACTGATAAAAAGAGCTGGGTTTTTGTATTTTCTTATTTCCCCTTATTAGTTTCTGAACAGCCCAAAAAATATCTTTAGCGATAAGAAGTTGCATAATCTCATCTTCTATCACCTTTAGCCAACGAATCCACTTTTGTATTTTTGGATCCATAGGATTGACCACTATACGTTTGATTCAATTTTGTTTATTTTTATTAAAAAGATATCTTCTTTTTATTATTCCCTCAAATGATTAATCAGTCCGTGTATCATTCTCCTAATTTCCTTGGTTGTTAGCAGCGTCTCACTCATCGTCTCTTCTGGCACCAGATTTATTTCTTTCGCTATAATAAGCTGGGTCTCTAACTCCGCCAAAGAGCCTGCGCTCACATTTAAATAAAAGATAAATTCTTTTTTCGTGCCCCTGGCCTGCCCTTCAGCAATATTCGATGCTATTGATACCACACTGCGCCGCGTCTGACTGCTCAGCCCATATATCTCCCGGGCCGGGAAGTTCTCAGTAATCTCATAAATGCTTTTTGCTAGCCCTACAGCCTTTTTCCATACCTCCAAATCCCGATATGACGTTGACTTGGCTATCCAGCTTTCTCTTAAATTGTTCTTTTCCTTAACTGGAAACCGGAAACTGGAAACTGGAAACTTTTCTCCCCCCCTAACCGGGCCTCACAGAATGTACCGACTCAAATCCTCATTCCCCACCAACTCCGCCAGCCGCTCACCCACGTACCCCGCGGTCACCTCGATCTTCTGCGGCCCGATATCCGAGGCGTTGAAAGAAATATCCTCCAGCAGTTTTTCCATCACCGTGTGCAGCCGCCGCGCTCCGATGTTCTCGGTGCGTTCGTTCACCTGGGTGGCCAGCGCCGCAATCTCGGTGATGGCCCCGGGCTCGAACTCCAGCTCAATCCCCTCCGTGGCCATCAGGGCCTGGTACTGCTTGATCAGGGCGTTCTGCGGTTCCGTGAGGATGCGCTCGAACTCCGCCTGCCCCAGGCTGGACAGCTCCACCCGGATGGGGAAGCGCCCTTGCAACTCCGGGATCAGGTCCGCGGGCTTCGACATGTGAAACGCCCCCGAAGCGATGAACAGAATGTGGTCGGTCTTCACCATCCCGTGCTTGGTGGTCACCGTGGAGCCCTCCACGATGGGCAAGAGATCCCGCTGCACCCCCTCCCGGGAGACGTCCGGCCCCCGGGTGTGCTCCCGGCCGGCGATCTTGTCGATTTCGTCCAGGAAGATGATGCCGCTGTGCTCCACCTTGCGCCGGGCCTCCTCCACCACCCGGTCCATGTCGATGAGCCGCTGCGCCTCTTCCTGCATCAGCAGCTCCCGAGCCTCGGAAATCTTCACCTTCCGCCGCTTGGTGCGGGCCGGGAAGAGGTTGCCGAACATCTCCTTGAGGTTGATGTCCATCTCTTCGATCCCGGCATTGGAAAAGATCTCCACCACCGGCATGGTCCGCTGATTCACCTCCAGGTCCACGAAACGCTCGTCGAAACGCCCCTGGCGCAGCATCTGCCGCATCTTCTCCCGGGTGGCGTCCCGGGATTCGCCCGGCGCTTCCTCCTGCCCCTCGGCGGGCTTAGCGCCGCTCCCGGGCAAGAGCAAATCCAACAGCCGCTCCTCCACGATCTCCTCGGCCTTGGCCCGCACCTTGTCCCGCTCTTCGGCCTTCACCATGTTGATCGCCAGCTCCATCAGGTCCCGGATCATGGACTCCACGTCCCGGCCCACGTACCCCACTTCCGTGAACTTGGAGGCCTCGATCTTCAGAAAGGGCGATTGCGCCAGCTTGGCCAGCCGCCGGGCGATCTCCGTCTTCCCCACCCCGGTGGGGCCGATCATGATGATGTTCTTGGGCGCCACTTCGTCCCGCAGCCCCTCGGGGATCTGCTGCCGGCGCCAGCGGTTCCGCAGGGCGATGGCCACGCTGCGCTTGGCCTCCGCCTGTCCGATGATGTATTTGTCCAACTCCGCCACGATCTGCCGGGGCGTCAGATGGTCGCCGCGATGCATCTTTACACTGACCAGTTCCATGTTAAGCCGTCATCCACCAAAGTGATAAAAATACCAGCAAACTCAAGACTACACCCGTTGCAAAAATCACCTTGAAGACCGCATCGTCCCTTGCCGATACGCCTTCTTTCCGTTCCTCGGCCGTCTCGCCGATCATATTGCTCAGGGTGATATAGTTGCCCTTTATGTTGCTTATATAACGTCGGTTCCGTTCCACGCCGTTTTGCAAGATGCCAAAGGCCCTAAGTCCTAACAGTGCAATGAAAACATGAATAATACTTAATATAATCAGAAAACTTACTGCCGGACATTGGCCCTTCCACAAAAAATACACCCCTGCTTGTATGCCGATAACAAATAACAATATCAGCCACTGTTGGTTTTTATAAAATCGGATTTCATCGGTGAAATTGGTATAGAGCGTATTCGCCCACCCCAACCTTATCGGTATGTCATCCTTAATCATCTGTTATCCCGTTTAGTTGCCAGAGGTGGGCTGTTCCCCCAACTCCTCGATCACGACCTCCTGGTTGGTATAAATGCACAGCGAGGCCGCAATCGCCATGGCCTCCCGGCAGATAGCCTCCGGTGATAAATCGGTGTGTCCCAACAACGCCCGGGCCGCGGCGTGGGCGTAGGCCCCTCCGGAACCGATGGCCATCAGCCCTTCGTCCGGTTCGATAACGTCGCCCGTGCCGGAGATCAAAAAGGTGCTCTCCTTGTCTGCCACCAGCAGCAAAGCCTCCAGGCGGCGTAAAATCTTGTCGGTGCGCCAGTCCTTGGCCAGCTCCACCACCGCCCGGGTCAGGTTCCCCTGGTGTTTCTCCAGCTTCCCTTCGAAGCGCTCGAACAGGCTCAGGGCGTCCGCCGTGGACCCGGCAAAACCCGCGATCACCCTGCCGTTGTAGAGCTTGCGCACCTTGCGGGCCTTCTGTTTCATCACCATCTCGCCCAAGGTCACCTGGCCGTCCCCCGCCACCGCCACACGCCCCTCCCGGCGCACCGCCAGGATGGTCGTGCTGCGCACCGGGCGTTTTGGGTTTTCGTTTTTCGGTTTTCGGTTAATCTCCCTCTCCTTCAGATGTGCTCTCACCACGACCTCGATGAACTATGAACGAATTTCCTAACTTTCGCCTTTCGTCTTTCGCCTTTCGGCCAAGGTGCGCGGGTGCGCT
>CAYRYV010000044.1:0-30665 GCA_964428565.1 uncultured Desulfobacterales bacterium
CCGGCCTTCTCCTCCTCGAGGACACCCGGGCCGACCGCCTCAAAAAACATCCCGGGGGCTTCTGGCGCCGTCTCTTCGATTACCGCAAGATGCTCAATCTCCCGGCCCTCAAGGGTATCTTCCTCTATCAGGAGCTCATCGCCCCCATTATCCCCCTGGAAGATGTTATCTACCTGGGCGAGGGCCACACCCCTCAGATCGCCGCCAACCCCCGCCTGGCCGACGCCGTGGGCCTGAACTTCTACTACAAGAACGACGGCCAGAACCCCAGCGCCTCCTTCAAGGACCGGGGCATGTCCGTGGCCCTGAGCTACCTCCAGTACCTCATCCGCTCCCAGTCCCTGGAAGGCGTCCTGGCCATCTGCGCCTCCACCGGCGACACCTCCGCCGCCGCCGCCCTCTACTCCGCCTATCTGGGCGACAAGATCGCCTCCTCGGTGCTCCTGCCCCACGGCAAGGTCACCCCCCAGCAGCTCTCCCAGCCCCTGGGGGCCGGCGCCCGGGTCCTCGAGATCCCCGGCGTCTTCGACGACTGCATGCGGGTGGTGGAGGCCCTCTCCGAAAGCTACCATGTCGCTCTGCTCAACTCCAAGAACCCCTGGCGCATCCGCGGCCAGGAGTCCTTCGCCTACGAAGTCGCCCAGGCCTTCGACTACGATCTCGCCGGCAAGGTCATCGTCGTCCCCATCGGCAACGCCGGCAATATCACCGCGGTCCTGGCCGGGCTTCTCCGCTTCCACGACCTGGGCGTCATCGACACGCTCCCCCGGGTCCTGGGCGTCCAGTCCATCCACGCCAACCCCGTCTTTCTCTACTATCTGGAGCACGACCCCGCCAAGCGGGTCTTCACCCCGGTCACCGTCAAGGCCAGTGTCGCCCAGGCCGCCATGATCGGCCGCCCCGTCTCCATGCCCCGGGTCATCCAGCTCGTCGGCGACTATATCCAGAGGGCCGGTGAAGGCTCCTTCGCCGTCATGCAGGTCACCGAACAGGAAATCATGGACTCCATGATCCTGGCCAATAGGAACGGTCACATCGCCTGCACCCAGGGCGGCGAGTCCCTGGCCGGCCTGCGGGCCGCCCTCCGGGAGGGCATCGTCACCAGAAGCGAAACCGCGGTCCTCGACGCCACCGCCCACATCCTCAAGTTCAGCGGCTTCCAACAGATGTACTTCGAGGACACCTTCCCGCCGGAATTTGAGGTTACCCCCAAGCCGGAGTACAAAAACCTGCCGCGGCTGCTCACCCCCAAAACCCCGCTGCCCCCGAACGCCACTCCGGAGCAGCAGCAGGCCTTCACCCAGGATATGGTGGCCCAGGTGGTGGCGGCCTTAGGGCTTAAGGCCAAGGGGTAAAAGCTTACGGGGAGGGGGCCCGGGGTCTAAGCCACTTGCCCCCTCCCCGCATCCCGGATAAGAGGTGCCCGCGCCCCCTTCTGGGGAGCGCGGGCCGGGGGGCTGGAGATGTCACCCATGCAGGAAAGAGATAAGAGAATCCTGGAAAAACTAAAAACTCTCTTGAGGGAGCGGATACCCCTGCACCAACTGATCCTCTTCGCCTCCCGGGCCCGGGGTGATGCCGAGTTGTATTCCGACTTCGATGTAGTGGTCATTGTGGATGGTGCCGTCGATGAGCAAACCCGGGATATTGTGAGTGACTGCACCTGGGAAGCCGGATTCGCCGACGGACTTGTAATCGTCCCGATCGTCTTTGGCCGCCAGGAATGGGAAACCGGCCCCGAGCGCCACTCCCTACTGGTAAAAGCCGTCCGGGCGGAAGGCGTTCCTTTATGAACTCAGAAGAGAACTTTGATCTGGTGCGATACCGTCTGGAGCAGGCTCAGACCGCCCTGGAAGACGGAAAATTCCTTCGTGATGGCCGGCGCAGCCCCCAAAGCATCGTCAACCGGCCCTACTACGCCATGTTTCACGCTGCCTTGGCTCTCTTGCAGCAGATCGGCCGGGTTCCCACCAGGCATGCCGGCGTTATCAGTCTCTTTGATACGGAATTTGTGGCCAAAAACCTCTTTCCCCGGGAATTATCCAAGGATTTCCATAAGGCCTTCGAACTCCGACAGCTCTTCGATTACCGGGTGATGGACTCTGTCTCCCCCCCGCGGGCCGCAGAGATTTTGGATAAAGCGGTTCATTGTGTGAACACTGTGAAGCAATACCTGGATGTCGATTAAGAGTTTCAGGGTGGACGAAGCATTTTTATGACCGAGAGGCAATCCCTCCTCCCTTCCGAACGCATCGAACGCGCCATCCTTCTCCTCCGGGGCGAGAAGGTCATCCTCGACGCCGACCTGGCCGCCCTCTACGGCGTGGCCACCCGGGTCCTGGTGCAGGCCGTCAAACGCCACTTGGGCCGCTTCCCCCCGGACTTCATGTTTCAGCTCACTGCCGAGGAATTCGCCCGCTTGAGATCACAATCTGTGACCTCAAGCGGCTGGGGCGGCCGCCGCTACCCCCCGTACGCCTTCACCGAACACGGCGTCGCCATGCTGGCCAGCGTCCTCACCAGCCCCCGGGCCGTTCAGGTCAATATCGAGATCGTCCGCGCCTTCATCCGCCTGCGCCGGCTGTTGGCCACCCACGCCGACCTGGCCGCCAAACTGGCCGAACTGGAACAGAAGTACGATTCCCAATTCGATGTAGTCTTTCAGGCCATTCAGCAACTCCTGGCCCCTCCGGCTGCCCCTCGCCGCCGCATCGGCTTCCGGCCGGAAGAAGAATGAGGTTAGCTGAGTTTTTCCCATCCGGAGGATCCGCCAAGTCCTCCCGTATTCACCATACTACCCTGTTTTTAGTCACTCTGTGAAACTGCATCAAAATAATTTATAAACATAAGGAAATGTCATGAACGAATCTCAACAAATATTCTCAATTTTTTTCGCGATATCTTTAGGAATGATCGCGAGTGTACAATCCCGTTGGAAATTCTTTAATTATCCCCTTTTTTCAGAGAAGGAAACCAGAAATCGAATAATATTATCACTTATCATCTTTAATTTGGTCCCAATCATATATTTTGCATTTATTATCTATTTTCTTAAAATACAAGATATCTGTCCGAAACAATGGAATATTATTAATATTTTACTAATTAGTTTTTATGGATATATTCCATCACTTGCAGCTTATGGATTTTATAGATTATGGATAGGATTGATTGAGAAAAATCCAAAAAGATACTATAAAAATAGCCAAAAAGATATTCCTATACAATTCCAAAGAATTAATATTTCTTGCCCAATGATTGAACCTACGATCGAGGATTTAGGCATAATTGAAAATGAAGGATTGAGTAATATAAAAACTGGTCTATGTTATATTTTTATTCCATTTATTTCCAGCTTCGTTGTATTTCTTCTAACTAAATGAAACATATTATAATGCTGATTATTTCTTCGTTACCATATTGTCATCTATTTCAGCCTGCTCTCCGCCTTCCACATCGGCTGGAAGGAACTCAACGTCGGCAACTGGATAACCCGTATCCAGAAAAAAGAATACACCCTGCGGCCCACCGGCTGGGTGCGCACCGTCTCCGGCCTGCAATCTCTTTTGAGCGTCTACCTCCTGGCCCTCTGGGCCCTCTCTTACTTCGGTCGTCCCTTTGAATAATCCGCCTGCCGCAGCCCGGACCCCTCGCCGGGAGAAATCCCTTAAGCTTCCTCTCCCCCTGGAGGGGGAGAGGATTGAGGTGCGGGGGTGATTGAACTGGCCCGTCATCCCCCCGCAAATTCCCCCTTGTCCGCCCACTCCCTTATCCGTTATGATACCATCATGCCTTCTCCACTCCGCCGTCGTCGCCGCCGCCTCTTCCTGGCCGCCCTATACCTCTTCTTAGTGGCGCTTGTCGTCTCTCCCGCCCCGGCCCAGTCTCCCCCCGAGCCTGAATCCGAACCCCCGCCCTGGACCGGCAAACTGGCCGACGGCACCGTCATCGCCGCCGCCGACCTCGCCCGCATCCTCGCCGATCATAAAAAATGGCTAGGAACGCAAGAAAGGGAGGGAAAATGCGCCTATCTTAATGGAGCCGACCTGAATTCGGTAAATCTGAGTTGGGCACATCTAACCGGGGCCAGTTTGGCTGATGTCAATCTTCATAAGGCCAATCTGAATGGAGCCGACCTCTATGGCGCTAACTTGAGCGGGGCTAACCTGTCCGCGGCCATCCTGGACGTTGCAAATCTTCGGGATGCAGACCTGACCGCTACTAATCTGAGTAATGCCTCCCTTTTTCATGCCACGCTGAACGATGCTACGCTACTAGCGGCCAACCTTGAGGGTGCCGACCTGACGAAGGCCGACCTTGGCGGGGCTGACCTGAACGGGGCCAACTTGGCGGGAGTTCTTTTGGAACCTAAACACACCGCGCTTCCGTTTTTGCCAGGTATCGCGGCGGCAGAAGGTCTAGGTTACCTGACTTACAAGAGTTCTCCAGCGTATTTGGTTGCATTACGGGAAGCCTTCAAAAAAGCCGGGTACTGGCAGCAGGAACGCGAGATTATCTGCGCCTTAAAACGCACCGCAGCCTCCCGCGCCTGGAAAAACGGAGGGTGGGGTTGGTTTGAAGGCGCCTTTAACTACCTCGCTTTTGATCTCACCTGCGAGTATGGCATGAACCCCCGCCGCTGCCTCCTCATCCTTTTCGGCTTCATCTTTGCCTTTTCCCCCCTCTATATGCTGGCCCTGCGCGCCCGGAACGCCGACACCGGCATCTGGCTCGTCTGGCTCCCGGATCGGGTCCTCAAAGAGGCTGGCCAGGACCAGCCGGTGAAACTCACTGCCCACGCTTTCACCCAAAGGAAATGGCTGCGAATCCTGCGCCTGGGCCTCTATTTCAGCCTGCTCTCCGCCTTCCACATCGGCTGGAAGGAACTCAACGTCGGCAACTGGATAACCCGTATCCAGAAAAAAGAATACACCCTGCGGCCCACCGGCTGGGTGCGCACCGTCTCCGGCCTGCAATCTCTTTTGAGCGTCTACCTCCTGGCCCTCTGGGCCCTCTCTTACTTCGGTCGTCCCTTTGAATAATCCGCCTGCCGCAGCCCGGACCCCTCGCCGGGAGAAATCCCTTAAGCTTCCTCTCCCCCTGGAGGGGGAGAGGATTGAGGTGCGGGGGTGATTGAACTGGCCCGTCATCCCCCCGCAAATTCCCCCTTGTCCGCCCACTCCCTTATCCGTTATGATACCATCATGCCTTCTCCACTCCGCCGTCGTCGCCGCCGCCTCTTCCTGGCCGCCCTATACCTCTTCTTAGTGGCGCTTGTCGTCTCTCCCGCCCCGGCCCAGTCTCCCCCCGAGCCTGAATCCGAACCCCCGCCCTGGACCGGCCAGCTCGCCGACGGCGCTGTCATCGCCGCCGCCGACCTCGCCCGCATCCTCGCCGACCACCAGGCTTGGCTGGAAAGCGGGGGGGAACAGGGCCGGCGCGCCGATCTCAGCGGCGCCAACCTCAGCCGGGCGAGCCTCCCCGGCGTCGATCTGCGCGGCGCCGACCTCCGGGAGGCCAACCTCAGCTCCGCCGACCTCACCGGCGCTCACCTCCGGGATGCCGAACTCAGCGGGGCAAATTTGAGCGACGCCCGTCTTCCGGGGGCGCATCTTCAAGGGGCCCGGCTGATCTGGGCCAACCTCCGCGGCGCTCACCTCGCCGGTGCCGATCTCACCTTGGCCGATCTCAGTCTGGCCGATCTGTCCGCCGCCGACCTCACCCGCGCCCGCCTTCCCCGGGCCTGTCTGCGTCAGGCCAATGTCCAGGGGGCCCAACTCCCGGACGCCGACCTGGCCGGCGCGGAGCTGGCCGGGGCCGACTTCCGCCGGGCCGCCGGTCTGAACCAAACCCAACTCCACCGCGGCCGCACCTGGATTCTGGCCCGCTACTCCCCCGACCTCCTGGCCTCCTTGGGTCTCCCCGACAATCATGACGCCAAGGTCCTCCACCGTGACCTCAGCCACTACCAGCTCCCCGGGGTCGATCTCGCCGGAGCCTCCCTGGCCGGGCTGCATCTGAGCCGGGCCGACCTGCGCGGCGCCAACCTCAGTGCCGCCGACCTCACCGGGGCCGATCTCTCCGGGGCCAACCTCAGCGGCGCCCACCTCATTGACGCCGTCCTGGCCGGGGCCGCCCTGGCGGACGCCGATTTCCGGCGCGCCGACGGTCTCCTGCCTGCTCAGCTTTATCGCGGCCGGACCTGGGTGCTAAGCAAATACAGCTCGGCCCTCCTGCGGGCCCTGGGCCTCCCCTACGACCACAACACCCGGGTGGCCCGCCGCGATCTGAGCGGCTATCAGCTCCCCGGTGTCGACCTGTCCGGGGCCGTCCTCCCCGGCGTTAACCTGCAACGCGCCGACCTCACCGGCGTCCGCCTCGCCGATGCCGATCTGCGCGCCGCCGACCTCACCGCCGCCGGTCTCCGCGGCGCCGACCTCCGCCGGGCCGATCTCACCCATGCCGACCTCACCGGCGCCGATCTCCGGCAGGCCGACCTGCTCTGGTCCCGGCTCGAAGGGGCCCGCTTGTTTAACGCCCGGGGCCTCCCGGAACTCCGGGACAGCTTCCGCCGGGCCGACGCCCGTCCCCAGGAACGCCGCCTCACCTACGCCCTCAAACACACCGAAGCGCTTCAGGCCCTGTCCGCCGGGGGGTGGCCAGCCCTCTCCGCCGCCTTGCGCTGCCTCCTGTTCGACCTCACCTGCCAGTACGGCATGAATCCCGGCCGCTGCCTCCTCATCCTCATCGGCGGCGTTTTCGTCTTTGCCCCCTTTTATCTGCTGGCCCTGCGCTCCCGCCGCCCCGACACCGGCCTCTGGCGTCTCCCCCTCGGCCCCCCCCTCCCCGCCGCCGGGCCGCCCCCGCCGGAGAAACTCACCGCCGCCTCCTTCACCTCCTGCCGCCCCCTGCGCGCCCTCGGCCTCGCCCTCTATTTCAGCCTGCTCTCCGCCCTGCGCCTGGGCTGGCGGGAGTTCACCGTGGGCCACTGGCTCACCCGCCTCCAACAACAACCCTACACCCTCCGGGCCACCGGCTGGGTGCGCACCGTCTCCGGCTTTCAGTCCCTCCTCAGCCTCTACCTCCTGGCCCTCTGGGCCCTCAGCGCCTTCGGCCGCCCCTTCGAGTGATCCGGACCGAGGGGAGCTTTACTCCAACTTTAGCCGGTAGGCGATGGGGCCCGGGTCCCGCTCGAACTCCGGCGCCCGGACAAACCCCATTTTCTCGTAGATGTGCCGGGCGGCCTGCATGAAGGTGCCGGTGTACAGATAGATGGCGGCCAGGTGTAACTCCCGGGCCCGGGCCAGGCACTCCCCGGTGAGCCGCGTGCCCAGACCCCGGCCCCGGGCTGCCGGGCTGACCGCCAGTATCCGGATGGCCCCGGCCCCCGGCGGCCAGCTCCCCATGGCGGCTTTGTTGGCGTCTTCGTAAAACTGCACCACCCCCTCGATCCGACCGGCCTCCTCGGCCACCACCAGGGTCCCCGCCGGGTTGTGAATGGTCTGCCTGATGCTGTCCTGCCAGCGCTCCCAGGCGGCCTCCGGCATCAGCGGTTGATACTCCCGGTAAGCGGTCTGTACCAAAGCCTCGATCTCTGCCAGTTCGTGGGGCGCGGCCTCCCGGAGTACGCGGGATTGTGCCCCTGGCCTGCTTGCCATGCTGTTCTGCTGCCCTCCCTTGATTTCAACTATTTGATATTACATTATTAAATTATTTTCAAGAATGTCGTTGCGGAAAATATCGAAATTCCCTTGTCATTACTAAATTAACCTGCTATTTATAATAGTTGGGGAGATTGAATCAACGTAACTTATCGGTTGACTGAACAAGTTGTAAGCTAGGAGGGGTTATGCGGAGAAAATGGTTGTTATTGGGGGGAATTTTATGTTTTATCGGGCTCCTGGGCGGCTGCGGCGCAAAAAAGGCCGTAGTGCAGGACCTGCCGTCCCCGGAGATGGACCTGGCGGCCCCCGCCGAGGAAGTCGGCGACGGCGAAAAGGAGTTCCTGCAGCAGGTTCTCCAGGAAAAGGGCTACGACCTGGAACATCGGAAGCCCATCGTCATTCTGGTCAGGAAACTGGATCGCCGGCTCACCGTCTATAAGGGGCTCACGCCGCTGAAAACCTATCCCGTCGTCCTGGGCCGCAATCCCCGGGCCGACAAACTCGTCCAGGGCGACCTGTGCACCCCCGAGGGCGTCTATAAGGTCGTCAACAAGTATCCTCACGCCAAGTGGAGCAAGTTTATCCTGCTCGACTACCCGAACACGCAGAATTGGCTGCGCTTCTCCCGGGCCAAAAAGGCCGGCAAGATTCCGCCCACCGCCGATATCGGCGGCGCCATCGGCATCCACGGCACCGAAGACGACTTGCGGAATATCAGCGGCGAAAACTGGACCTGGGGCTGCATCTCTCTCCGCAACAAAGATGTGGACGATCTCTATTCCTTGATCACCGCCGACACCCTGGTGGTCATCAAGAAAAAATAAGATCGCCGGACGGTCTGAAAACCTGGGGCCCGGCTTTGCAGCCGGGCCTTTTGACTTCCGGCGGGCTGGACCTGGACGCCGGCGAGCCTTCGTCGTCGGCGTCCTCAGGTTACAGTTCTTTTCGACAATATTTTCGCATCTTCCGCCCTCCACGGAATATCAGAAAAACCTTTGCGAATGGCTATCAACCTGTGTCCCTGCCGCCCTCAAACCAAAAAACCACCGGCCCGGAAGTCTCCTCCCGGGCCGGTGATGGCTCGTTATAACGCCGCCGCCCGCAACTCTTAATTCTGCGGCACGTTCACCACGGCATACAGGGTTTTGCCCCGCCGCTTCAGCAGCACCCGCAGGGAGCTGCCGCCTTTGGCGGCGCTGATGGCGGCGTTGTAATCCGTCAGGTTCTGAATCGCCTTACCGCCGATCTCTTCAATGAGGTCCCGGGGCTGAATGCCCGCTTCCGCCGCCGGGCTGCCCGGCAGCACCTGCATCACCACCACGCCGCTGGTTTCCTTCAGCCGCAGCCGCTGGGCCAGGGCCGGGGAGAGTTCCTGCACCGCCATACCCAGGGTGGACTTCTCTTCCTGCTCTTCCGCGCCCGCCTGGGCCATCTGTTCCAGCTTCAGTTCGGCGATGGTCACATTCACCGATTTTTCCTTGCCTTGGCGCAGGAACTTCACCGTGGCGGCGGTCCCCGGAGGCGTGGCCGCCACTAACCGGGGCAGCTCATGCATCTCTTTGATGGCATGGCCGTTGAAGTCCACGATAATGTCGCCCCGCTGAATGCCCGCCTTGGCCGCCGGCGAATCCGGGTTGACATCGGCCACCAGGGCTCCCCGGGGTTCCTTCTCGCCGAAGGACTTGGCCAGGTCCGGCGTCACCACCTGCACTTGGATGCCCAGCATCCCCCGGACCACCTTGCCCTTCTCCTTGAGCTGGGGAATGATGGTCTTGGCCATGCTGGCGGGGATGGCAAAACCGATGCCTTGGCCCGAAGCCACGATGGCCGTGTTGATGCCGATGACTTCCCCCTTCAGGTTCACCAGGGGCCCGCCGCTGTTGCCGGGGTTGATGGAGGCATCCGTCTGCAGAAAGTCGTCATACGGCCCGGCCCCGATCACCCGGCTCTTGGCGCTGATGATCCCCTGCGTCACGGTGTTGGCCAGCCCGAAGGGGTTGCCCACCGCCAGCACCCAGTCCCCCACCTGCATGGCGTCGGAGTCGCCCAACGGCAGCACCGGCAGATCATGCGTGGGGGAGTCGATCTTGATGAGCGCCAGGTCCGTGGCGGGGTCCCGGCCCTTGATGGTCCCCGGAAATTCCCGGCCGTCCACCAGCTTCACCTTGATTTTGTCCGCCCCGGCCACCACGTGGTTGTTGGTGATGATGAAGCCTTCCTTGTCGATGATGACGCCTGATCCCAGGCTGCGGCTCTTGAACTGTTTGGGCATCTCCCCGAAAAATCTTTCGAAGAAATCATGGAAGGGGTCCTCCGGGCCGAAGGGTGAGGGTTGCTGGCGGCCGAACCCCCGGGGCATGGAGGGCGAGGGCCGCTTCACCACCTTTTCCGTATTGATGTTCACCACGGCCGCCGACACCTGCTTGGCCAGGGTGGCAAAGGTATCCGGGGTCAGGGCCCCCTGGGCCGCCGCCGGCTCCAGGCCGGGGACCGCTCCCGACCACGTTGCCATCGTAACCGCCAACAATATCGCCCATACTGCGGTTCTCGTTCTTTTCATCTGCTTTTTTTCTCCTGCTTTCACGGTTTATCCTGAACTGTCCAGCCTTCCGGCAGTTTCAGCTTGATCTCGTCCTGTTTCCCCACCACCACCATGACCCAGCCGTCCGGCTGCAGGTATTTTTCTGCCACCGCCTGGATATCCTGCCGGCTGATGCCCCGGACGATCTCCGGGTAGCGCCAGGGGTAATCCAGCCCCAGGCCATAGAGCTCCACATAGGCCATGAGCCAGGCCCGCTTGGCGTTGGAGTCCATCTTCATGGGGAGGCTGCCGATGAGGTAGCTCTTGGCGTCCGCCAGTTCCTTGTCCGTTACCGGTCGCTGCCGGATGCGCTCCGTCTCCCGCCGCACCTGCTCGATGGCCTCGTTTCCCTGGGCGTTTTTGGTTTCCAGGGAGATGTTGAAGGGTCCCGGCGCCATGCCCGGGTCGAAGCTGCTGTGGATGCTGTACACCAACCCCCGGTTGTCCCGGATGTTGTCCATCAGGCGGGAGGCGAAGCCGCCGCCGCCGAAAATGTAATTCATCACCTGCAGGGCGTAAAAGTCCGGGTTGGCCCGGTCGATTCCCACCTTCCCCACGACGATGTTGGCCTGGGTGATGTCCTTGTCGATCTTCACGGCCCGGCAGCCGCCCTCACGGGGGACCGGCGGCAAATCCCGCTCAGGCAATGCGGCCTTCTCCCAGTTCCCGAAAGTGTCCTGTACCAGCGCCGCGGCCTCCGCCGGGGTCAGGTCCCCCACCAGCGCCAGGACGGCGTTGTTGGGCCGGTAATAGGTCCGGTGGAAGCCGGCGATATCCTCCCGGGTGATGGTCGGCAGACTCTCTGGTGTGCCGATGATCGGGTACCAGTAAGGGAAGTTCCCGTACAGCACCTTGCGGAAAGCCCGTCCCGCCACCACCCCGGGCTCGTCTTCATCGCTCTGCAGGCGGCCCTTGAGGCGCTCCACCAGCCGGCTGATCTCTTCCGGCTTGAACGCCGGGTTCAGCAGCACGTCCCGGAAGACCTCCAGGGCCTTGGGCACGTCCTTCTTGAGCACCGTCAGGGACAGGGTGGCGAAATCCTGGCCGCCGCCCGCGCCGAACCTGGCCCCCAAAAAGTCGAATTCCTCCGAGATCTGCTGGGCGCTGCGCTTTGCCGTGCCGCTGGCCAGGAGTCCCGCGGTCAGGTTGGCCAGCCCCGCCTTGCCCGGCGGCTCCTGCAGCACCCCGGTCTTGATCACCAGATTCAGGGTCACCAGGGGCAGAGCCGGCTGGGGCGAAAACAACCACACCAAACCGTTGGGGAGCACCTGCCGCTCGCCCAGAACCTTTTCCGCCGGGGCGGCCTGGACTGCTCCCGCCGTCAGCAGGATCAACACCGCGGCCGCGGCCGCCATTGTGCGTTTACCGAATATGTTCATGGCTCTTGTAGGTGCCCATCTTGGGTTTGTCGGTCTTCAGGGGGTGGAGTATGCCCACCGTGCGGTTGTGGGCCACCAGGTATTTCTGGGCCGCGGCCTGCACATCCTCCTTGGTCACCGCCCGGATGCCCGGCACGATCTCCTGCAGCTTCTTCCAGTCGGCGATGGTTTCATATTTCCCCAGGAGCATCCCCCGGTAAAAAATGGAGTCCTGGGCCATGACAAAGGCCGCCTCTGTCTGGTTTTTCGCCTTCTGCAACTCCTGGTCGCTGATGGGGGCCTCCTTGATCCGGGCGATTTCCGCCTCCAGGGCCTTCTCCAACTCCTCCACGGTCTTGCCCGGCAGCGGTTGGCCGTACACCGTGAACAAAGACGGACTGGCCGTGGCCATTTCATAGTCCGCCCCCACTTCCAGGGCCAGACGCTGCTCGTATACCAGCTTCTGATAGAGCCGGGAGCTCTTGCCCTGGGACAGCACCAGGGACAGCACCTCCAGGGCGAAGGCGTCCTTTTCGGTCAGATTGGGCGTATGATACGCCATTATCAGGAAGGGCAGTTGCGCCTCCCGTTGCAGCGTCAGCCGGCGTTCTCCCTGCTGGGGCGGTTCAAAGGGCCGGAATCCCGGCGGCTGCCCTCCCTTGGGCAGCTTGCCGAAGGTGCCCTTGACCTGCTTCAGCACCTGTTGCGGCTCGATATCCCCCACCACCACCACGGTGGCGTTGTCCGGCCGGTAGAAAGTCCGGTAGTGGGCCAGGAAGTCCTCCCTCTGCAGCCCCTGGATGTCGTGCATCCAGCCGATGATGGGCCATTGGTAGGAGTGGGCCTTGAAGGCCATGGCCACGGTCTCCTCCACCAGCGTGCCCACGGGGTCGTCCTCCGTGCGCAGCCGCCTCTCCTCGATCACCACCTGTTTTTCCGTCGTGAAGAGATCTTCCCCCACCTTCAGATGCCGCATGCGGTCGGCTTCCATTTCCAGCCACAGACCCAGGGCGCTCTGCGGGCCGTTCTCGAAGTAGGCGGTGTAGTCCTTGGAGGTGAAGGCGTTGTCGTTGCCGCCCATCTTCTGGACGGTGCGGGAGAAGACCTTGGGGCCGTATTTCTCCGTCCCCCGGAACATCAGATGCTCGGTCAGGTGCGACAGCCCCGTTTTCCCCAACACTTCGTTCCGGGACCCCACTTTGTACCATACCTGCAGGGTCACCACCGGCGCCCGGGATTCCGGCAGCAGCAGCACCTTCAGGCCGTTGTCCAGGGTATATTCCTGGACCCGGCTGAACATGTCCTCCCCGGCCATGCCGGCCGCGGTCCCGAATACTGCCATTACCAGGGCGAGCGTCAGCCCCGCCAGCCATTTTTTCGTCTTTGCCATAATCACAGAAGTCGTTCGGACATCCCGTCTGAGGGGCGCCGGCCGCAGATTTGGAAGTTTATCCTTCATAAGTATAGCAAGGTTTATCCTTTACAACATAAACACGGAATCGTTCCCCGGCAACTGCTTCCTTTCCCCGGAGTGTCCCCATAAATTGAATAACACGCCGACGCCCCCGACCCGGCGATCGGCCCTGAAAAAAACTCCGCCCTTAATCCCCGGCCCGGCCCGGCCTCAATTTCCGGATGCGCCACCACAGCAGCGCCAGGGCCATGCTCAAAGCGCCGCTCATATCCAGCAGCACGTCGTTCAGGCTGCCGCTGCGGGACCGGTGGAAAGATTGCCAGCCCTCGTCCAGCAGCGCCACTGCCAGCGTCAGCCCCAGCCCCACTCCCAGTCCGCACAGGTCCCGGGTGGGCCATTGCCGCCAGCAGGCCCGCACCCAGACCCCCAGCAGCCCGGCGTAGGCCAGAAAATGGCCCGCGCTCCGCAGCCAGCGGTTCAGGGTCGCCAGGGGCACGGCCTGGAGAAAGGGCAGATATTCCCGCAACCACGACAGCCACCAGCCCGTGTGCTGGGACGAGCCCAGATCGCCGGCCATCATGAGAATGGCCCCGCTCCACAGCACCGCCGGCCCCCAGGTGGATAACCCCCGGAGCAATCTGGAACCCTGCGTCCCCATGACTCTGGCGGTGGCGGCCTCACTCCAGGATGGCATCGACGAAGGCCTCGGCCTCGAAGGGGCGCAGGTCGTCCATCTGCTCCCCCACGCCGATGAAGCGCAAAGGTAGCCCCGTCTCCTGCACGATGCCCAACACCACACCCCCCTTGGCGGTGCCGTCCAGTTTGGTGACGATCAGCCCGCTGATCCCGATGGCCTCATGAAACAGGCGGGCCTGGCTGATGGCGTTCTGACCGGTGGTGGCGTCCAGCACCAGGAGGACCTCATGTGGCGCCCCCGCCAGTTGCTTGGCCGCCGTGCGGGTGACCTTCTTCAGCTCCTCCATCAGGTTGACCTTGGTGTGCAGCCGTCCGGCGGTATCGATGTAGACCGTATCCGCCTGCCGGGAGACCGCCGCCGCCAGCCCGTCGAAGACCACCGCCGCCGGATCGGAGCCGGTCTTCTGTCGGATGACCTCCACCCCCAGGCGCTGCCCCCAGATCTCCAGTTGCTCGATGGCCGCCGCCCGGAAGGTGTCCGCCGCCACCAGCAGCACCTTTTGTCCGGCCGCCTGATCCCGGTGGGCCAGCTTGGCGATGGTGGTGGTTTTGCCCACGCCGTTGACCCCGATGACCATCACCACCCGGGGCCTGGCCGCCGTCGGCGTCGCCGCCGGGACCGACAGCATGGCCGTCATTTCGGCCTTCAGATGATCCTTGAGGCGTCCCGGGTCGGAGAGCTCCTTGCGTCTTACCTTCTGGCGGGTCGCGTCGATGAGCGCCAGCGCCGTGTCCACCCCGATGTCGGCGGTTACCAGCAGTTCCTCCAGCTCCTCCAGCAGCTCTTCGTCAATGACCTTCTTGCCCAGAAAGAGCCGGTCCAGCCGGCTCGCCATGGCCTCCCGGGTCCTCCCCAGCCGTTCCCGCAGCCGCCGGAACAGCCCCCGGCGCTTCCGGACCTCCTCCGGGGCGGCCTCGTCCTCGTCCTCTTCCGCAGCCGCCGGCTCGGGCTCCTGATCGGCAGGAGGCTCCGATAGGGGCTCGGCCGTCTCCGCCAATTCCTGCCTCGCTTCCAGCTCCGGCTGAACCTCCGGCAGGATATCCTCTTCCGCAATCTCCTGCGGCGGAATCTCGGGAGTCTCTTCCGGTTTTTGCTTTTTCTTGTCTTTTTTCCGTCGAAACCAGGCGCTCATAACAAGTCAACAACCCTTTGCCTTACATTCCCCGATCCCCCAAGATGGACAGGGGCGGTCATACCGCCCCTGTCCATCTTGGGGGATCCTAAGGGGTTGGGGGAGGGGGCAGGGGCCGCCGGCCCCTGCCCCCTCCCCGCCGCTCTCACATGCTGATCCGGGAAAAGTCCGCCATTTTCAGGAAGGTCCTGCTGATGCGCACCAGCAGGGCCAGACGGTTGTCCCGCAGCTTGACGTCTTCCGCCATCACCAGCACGTCGTCGAAAAACTTGTCCACCGGCGCCTTCAGATCGGCCAGGGCCTTACACACCTCCCGATAGTTACGGCCCGGCAGGGCCTGGGCGACCCGCTGTTCCATATACTCGGCCGCGGCATACAGGTCCCGTTCGGCGTCCGCCTCGAAGCGCCCCGGGTCTACCGCCGTCGCCGCCGCATCCCGGGAGATGTTGATCACCCGTTTGAAGGCGATGGCCAGGGCCGCGAAATCCACGCTCCGGCGCACCTCCTCCAGGGCCTCCACCTTGGCGATGGCCTCCACCACGTCGGTGAAGGCGGTGGACAGCACCGCTTCCACCACTTCGAAGCTGTATCCCTCCCCCGTCAGCATGTGGTGGATGCGGGTCCGGAAAAACTCCAGCACCTCGACCTCGGTCTGTTCCACCGACTGGCTCACCTTGTCCTTTAACAGCGCCAGGGCGAAGCCGATGGCCCCCGGCAGGTCCAGATACATCTTGTGGGCCGCCAGGATATTGATGATGGCCAGGGCCTGCCGCCGCAAACCGTAGGGATCGGCCGCCCCGGTGGGCTGCAATCCCACCCCGAAACACCCGCAGATGGTGTCCAGCCGGTCGGCCATGCCCACCAGCGCCCCCACCAGGTTGTCCGGAATGGCGTCCCCCGCGTGGCGCGGCAGGTAGTGGGCGTAAATGGCGTCGGCCACCTCCGGGTTCTCCCCGGCCAGGCGGGCGTATTCCCGTCCCATGATGCCCTGCAGCGACGGAAATTCCCCCACCATGCCGCTCACCAGATCGGCCTTGCATAGCGTGGCCGCCCGGCTCACCTGCTCCACCTTGGCCGGCAGCAGGTGTTCCGCCAGGTAGCGGGCCAGGGCCCGGAAGCGCTCCATCTTCTCGTAGCTGGTCCCCAGTTTGGAGTGGAACACCACGCCCTTGAGTTCCTCCACCCACCTGTCCAGCGGCGTCTTGCGGTCCTCCTGGAAAAAGAACATGGCGTCCGAGAGCCGGGCCCGCAGCACCTTTTCGTGGCCCTGCTGCACCACCAGCGGGTCCTTGGCCAGGGTGTTGTTCACCGCGATGAAGTGGGGCAAAAGCTTGCCGTCCGCCCCCCGCAGGGAGAAGTAGCGCTGGTGCTCCCGCATGGCCGTGATCAGCACCTCGTCCGGCAATGCCAAAAATCTGTCCTCGAAGTTCCCCAGGGTTAGATTGGGGTATTCCACCAGGAAGGTGTTTTCCTGCACCAACTCCTCATTGGGGACCAGCGTGCCGCCCACCTTGGTGCCGGCGCCCGCCAGCTCGCTCTCCAGCTTTTCTTTCCGGGCCGCCGGATTCACCAGCACCCGGGCCTGCTCCAGGGCCGCCAAATAGGCCGCCGGGTCCGCCGACGTCAGGGTGACGGCCCCCGGGGCCTGGAAGCGGTGCCCGTAGGTGACGGCCCCGCTGGGGATGTCCCCCACCATGCAGGGAATGACCTCCGTCCCCCACAACGCCACGATCCAGTGGATGGGCCGGGCAAAGGTGATGGACAACGTCCCCCACCGCATGCTCTTCGGGAAGGAGAGCCCCAGAATCCACTCCGGCAGCCACTCCGCCAGCCTCTCCGGGGTGGGCGCCCCCGCCGCGTGCTTCTTCACCGCCACGTACGGGCCCCGCTCGGTCTCCACCACCACCAGATCGGCCACGTCCACTCCCTGGGACCGGGCGAACCCTTGGGCCGCCGCCGTGGGCTGCCCCGCCGCGTCGAAGGCCACCGCCTGGGGGGGCCCCGTGATTTCCTGGGTGCTCTCCGCCTGCCGCTCCGCCAGCCCCCGCCCGATCAGGGCCAGCCGCCGGGGGGTGCCGTAGGCGGCCACCTCCGTGTAGCCGATGCGCTCCTGCGCCAGCCGTTTGGCGAAACTTGCCTGCATCTCCGCCAGCACCGGGGGGATGAACCGGGCCGGGATTTCTTCTGTGCCGATTTCCACCAGTAGATCCGTCGCCATAATAACCTCAGCTCGACTTCATGAGTAACGGGAATCCCATCGCCTCCCGCTGTTTCAGATACCCTTCGGCGCACTGCCGGGCCATCTGCCGCACCCGCCCGATGAGGCGGCTGCGTTCCGCCACGCTGATGGCCCCCCGGGCGTCCAGCAGGTTGAAGGTGTGGGAACATTTCAGGCAATAGTCATACGCCGGCAGCACCAGCCCTTCGGCGATGATGCGGTGGGACTCCTTTTCATACTTTTCGAACAGCTCGAACAGCATCGCCACGTCGGCCTGCTCGAAGTTATAGGTGGAAAACTCCACTTCGCCCCGGTGGTGAATGTCACCGTAGCGAATGCCCTCCGTCCAGACCAGATCGTAGACGTTGTCCACCCCCTGCAGGTACATGCAGATGCGCTCCGGCCCATAGGTCAGCTCCACGCTGATGGGATGCAGGTCGATGCCCCCCGCCTGCTGGAAGTAGGTGAACTGGGTGATCTCCATGCCGTCCAGCCAGACCTCCCAGCCCAGCCCCCAGGCCCCCAGGGTGGGCGACTCCCAGTCGTCCTCCACAAACCGGATGTCGTGGGCCAAAGGATCGATCCCCAACGCCCGCAGGCTCTCCAGATACTGCTCCTGCACGTCCAGGGGCGACGGCTTCAAAATCACCTGGTACTGGTAGTAGTGCTGCAGGCGGTTGGGGTTCTCCCCGTAGCGCCCGTCCGTGGGCCGCCGGGAAGGCTCCACGTAGGCCACGTTCCAGGGCTCCGGGCCCAATACCCGCAACATCGTCGCCGGATTGAAGGTCCCGGCCCCCACTTCCAAGTCGTAGGGCTGCTGAATGACGCAACCTCGCTCGGCCCAGAACCTCTCCAGGGTCATCAACACGTCCTGAAAATTCATGGCTGCTCTCCATCGTCATAGCTGGCGGCTCAGTGCCGGGAACCTGGCGCCCCGGTCCCTCGCCCTCCGGCGAACTTTCTACAAAATATCAAAAATTAATAACACTTACCCTGCCTTCTGTCAAGTCAATTCCCGGTGGCCGTCCAAATATCCCGTGCGTCCGGCTTCGGCTTTCCGTCTCCCACCGCCCGGAGGTCCACCATGGCCTTGACTTGTTTCCCGCTTTTTTATACGCTCTTGCCAAACCGCTACGCCCCCGCCGACCCCAAGCCGCTCCGGGCGGAAAGGATGCCCCCTTGATAAATCCTGAGGGCCCCGTCAGGGTCCTCCTCCTCAACCCCGAAATGCCCGAGTCCTTCTGGACCTTCCGGGAAGGCTGCCGCTACGGCGGCGCCAAGGTCATGCACCCCCCCCTGGGCCTCATCACGGTGGCCGCCCTCTTGCCCCCCCATTGGGAGCTGCGCCTGGTCGATCTGGACGTGCAGCCGCATCCCCCCATTGACTGGCAATGGCCCGATCTCGTCATGCTCACCGGCATGCTCATCCAGCGCCCCAGGCTGCTGGAGCTTATCCGGGAGGCCACAGGCCGCGGCAAAACCGTGGTCGTGGGCGGCCCTTACCCCACGTCCCTCCCCCGGGAAGTCCTGGACGCCGGCGCCGACTTCCTGATCCGGGGCGAAGGCGAGAACACCATTCCCCTGTTCCTGGAGGCCCTGGCTCAGGGCCGCACCGCCGGCGTCGTCGAGGCTCCCGACAAACCCGATCTGGCGCTCTCTCCCATCCCCCGCTTCGATCTTCTCCGGCTTCACGACTACAGTTGCATGCCCATCCAGACCTCCCGGGGCTGCCCCTTCGACTGCGACTTCTGCGACGTCATCAGTCTCTATGGCCGTAAGGTCCGGCACAAAACCGTGGCCCAGGTCATCGCCGAACTCGACGCCGTCTACCAACTGGGCTGGCGCAAAAACGTCTTCTTCTGCGACGACAATTTCATCGGCAACAAAAAGTTCACCCGCGCCCTGCTCGCCGCACTCATACCCTGGATGGCGGCCCGGGGCGAGCCCTTCTCCTTCTGGACCCAAACCTCCATCGACCTGGGCCAGGACCTGGAGCTCATCGACCTGCTCACCCGGGCCAACTTCGCCACCGTCTTCATCGGCCTGGAAACCCCCGACGAGGACATCCTCTCCAGCACCCGCAAATTCCAGAACATCCGCAATCCCCTGGCCGCTTCGGTCCGCGCCATCATGGCCAACGGCCTGGGGATGATCGGCAGCTTCATCATGGGGTTCGACGGCGAACGGCCGGGGGCCGGGGACCGGATCAGCGCCTTCGTGGAAGCGGCCAACATTCCCTTGGTGATGCTCAACCTCTTGACCCCGCTGCCCAACACCCGTCTGTGGCAGCGCCTGGAACAGGAGGGCCGCCTGCGCGACCTCCCGCCCCAGGACTGCATCGGTCTGCGCCCCATCTACCAGCCCCAGCGTCCCGAGGCCGAACTCCTGGGCGAATACCGCCGCCTCTGGGATGACCTCTACACCCCCAGCCGCTTCCTGGCCCGGGCCTATCGCTACTTCCTGGCCATGCGCCCCACCCGGGCGGCCCTGTCGAACGGGCCACAACGGCAACCGCGGCCCCACGGCCATTCCGGCAACCTGGCCGGCTTCCGGGAGCGCTGGCGGCATCTGCCCCATTTTGTCCGTCTGTGCTGGCGCCTGGGGGTTCTCGCCGACTGCCGGGGGCAGTACTGGCGTCAACTCTTCGGTCTGTACCGCCGCAACCCCAGCCGCCTGGTCAAATACCTCAACTGCATCGGCTTGGGCGAGGACCTCTTCCGCTTGCGGGACGCGGTGCAACACGATCAGACCATCGGCGGCTGCACCTGACCTCCTCGCCTCAGGACAGAATCTCCTCCCGCCGGGACAGCTTCGTAATCTCTTCCTGACGCACCGCCGTGTCCTTCCCCTGCAGCAACAGGTCCACCACCGGCAGCAACTGGCCCGCCGTGGCCTGATTGGGACGCAGCACGTAGTCGGCCCCGGCGTTATAGAGGTCCACGGCCAGGGACGGCTTCTCCGCCGTGACGATCACCTTGGCGTGTGGGGCCATGGCCTTGATCTGGCTGAGAAGTTTTTCGTTGTCGGTGCCCACCAGGATGTCGTCGGTGATGGTGGAGATCACCACCTTGGCGTGCTCCAGACCGGCATGGTGCAGGGTCGCCAGATTGCTGATATCCCCGTACACCACCTTGACCCCCCGCTGCTGCAGCCCCCGGTAGACCTCGGGGTTGAAGTCCACCACCACCAGCTTCTCCAGCAACTGCGGTTTGGTGTCTTCGATTTCGGCCAGAAAGGCGCTGGCCGTCCGGTAAAACCCCAGTAACGCCACCTCTTTGGCTTCCTCCTCCTGGTCCTCCTCCCGGGGTTCCCCCAGACCCTTGATCCCCAGGGCCATCATCGCCCGCCGGCACCAGCCCGCCAGCTCCTGGCTGTACTTGATCATGTAGGTCGAGGCGATGGAGGTCATCACAAACACGAAGACAATCAGCGTCATCAGGTCCTGACCGATGTGCTGATAGTCGGGTTTTCTCCCAATGGTGGCGATGACCAGGGCGAATTCGCTCAACTGCGAGAGATTGATCGTGGTCAGCAGGCTGATCCGGATGCCGTTCTTCAGGCTGTACAGCAGCGGAAAGATCACCAGGAAGCGGGTCGCCACCAGAAAGACCGCCAGCAGGACCGCTATCCCCAGCAGCCCGGGGCTGTTCAGCGGATTGGGGATCACCATCCCCAAAGCCACGAAAAACAAGGTGATGAAGAAATCCCGGATGTTGATGATCTTGCCGATGATGTCCAGGCTGTACGGGAACGTCGAGATGGCCACCCCTGCGATCAGGGCCCCCATCTCCATGGACAGGTTCAGGTAGGCGGCCGTGCCCGCCATCAGGAAGCACCAGCCCAGCGACGCCACCAGCACCAGCTCCGGGCGTTTGGCGATGCGGGTGAACAGGTAGCCCAGCCCGTACTTGCTCAACAGCAGGCTCACCGCCACCAGCCCCGCCCCCTTGGCGAACGATCCCAGAATCACCAGGATCTTGGGGTCGGCCAGGTTGGGCTGCAGCCCCAACAGCACGATGGCCCACAGGTCCTGGAAGATCAGCACCCCCAGCGTCAGTCTGCCCGCCAGGGTGTCCAGCTCGAATTTTTCATACAGCAGCTTCACCACAATGGTGGTGCTGCTCAACGCCAGACAGACGGCCAGATAATACAGATCGTACGGCCCTCCCAGTATCGGCACCCCCAGAATCTCCACCTTCACCGGCGCCGTCCCTCCCACGCTGAAGCCCAGCAGGAAGAAAAACCCCAGCCCCAGGGCGGCGCACAGGATGAATTGCATCACCCCGGTGACGATCAGGGACTTGCCCGACTCCTTGATCTTTTTCAGATCCAGTTCCAGGCCGATCATGAACAGCAGCAGGATCAGGCCGATCTCCGCAATGGTGTCGATGTCGCCCTTGTTCTTCACCCAGGCGAAGCCGATTTGCGGCCCCACCACCACCCCCGCCGCAATATAGGCCAGGATCAGCGGTTGCTTGAAGCACACGGCGAGATACGCCAGCACCGTGGCGGCCAGGATGCTGATGCTGATGCTTGATAACAGGGCGTGTTCCCCGGACCCTTCCGACCCCCAGGCCGCTCCCGGTTCGCCCCCCAGGACCCCCAAAGTTATCGCCAATATGAGTGGCCAGGCTTGTAATCTTCCTGTGAACATCCCGACTCCTTTCTCCCGCCGTTCTGAGCCCCGGTAAGTCGGCTCCGCCTCCTCTTCCCGGGCTCCGGCGCCTCTCCCGTCAGATGCTTCCCGATTTTACCAGGTAATCCCGCGCCTCTCCCACCGTAAACAGCGACCCGGTGATCACCACCAGGTCGTCCTCCCCGGCCAGGGACAGGGCCTTTTCAATGGCTGTCGGCAACTCCGGGATCACGTAGCTTTCCCCCGCCGCCCCCGCCGCCTTCCGGGCCAGCGCTTCCGGCGTGGCCGCCCGGCTGTATTCCGGCCGGGAAAACACCACCGCGTCCGCCAGGGGCAGCAGCTTCGTCAGAATTCCCTCGATCTCTTTATCCGCCATGATCCCCAACACCAGGATGAGGCGCCGGTGGCTCAGGGTGTGCTTCAGGGTGTCCGCCAATACCCCGGCGGCCGCCGGGTTGTGGGCCCCGTCCAGGATGAGGCGGGGGTGGGTGCGGATCAGCTCCAGCCGCCCCGGCCACCGCACCTGCGTCAGCCCCTCCCGGATGGCGGCCTCGGGGATTTCCACCCCCCTCGCCCGCAACAGCTCCATGACCGCCAGGGCCACCGCCGCATTGCGGTACTGGTGGCGTCCCAGCAGGTTCGTCCGCAGCCCCCCCAGGCGGGTTCCCAGGCCCGCATAGCTGAAGCGGCCCGCCCCCCGCCCCCGGGCGCGGAAATCCTTCCCCCCCACGTACATCGGGGCCTGCTGCCGGGCGCAGGTCTCGGCCAGCAGCCTCAGCACCCCCTGCTGCGCTGCATAGGTCACCAACGGCGTCCCCGCCTTGATGATCCCCGCCTTCTCCCCGGCGATGGTGAGGATGCCCTGACCCAGATAATCCTCGTGGTCCCGGGCGATGTTGGTGATCACCGACACCAGCGGCGTCACGATGTTGGTGGCGTCCAGCCGGCCCCCCATGCCCGTCTCCAAAATCACCGGGTCGGCCCCCGCTCGGGCATAGTAGTCGAACGCCATGGCGGTGACGAACTCGAAGAAGGTGGGCAGCTCCTGCTCGTCCACCACCGCCCGCACCCGGTTGATCAACTCCAGCACCCCGGCGTCGTCGATGTCCGCGTCCCGCAGCCGGAAACGTTCGTTGAACTTCACCAGGTGCGGGGAGCTGTAGAATCCCACCGGGTAGCCCGCCCGGGTCAGCGCCGCCGACAGCATGGCCGCCGCCGACCCCTTGCCGTTGGTCCCGGCGATGTGGATGCAGCGCAGCCCCCGGTGGGGGTCCCCCAGTCCCTTCAGCAGCCGCGCCGTAGACGACAGCCCGAACTTGATCCCGAATTTTTGCAGGTCATAGGTCCATTGCAGGGCCTCGCCCAACGTGGCCAGCGGTTTCATAGATGTTTCCTTGTTTCCGGATATCCGGCGCGTCTGGCCCCCGCGGGGGCTGGCCGCCGGCATTGCTTTGTCTGCTGTCCATGGTACCTCGGTTGGTCGGACGGTAGGGTGCGGGTCTAAAGCTGTTCTTCTGCCCCGGCCTCCAGGGCGTCCTCCAGGAAACCCGCCAGCGCCTCCCGTGGGGCTCCGCCGTGGGCCATGGCCGCCCCCGCCTCCAGCCAGGTCTCGATGAGGGCCAGCGCCAGGCTCAGGGACGCCGCCCCGGTGTAGCTCACCGCCGGCACCTGCGCCAGCAGCTCCCGGTATGCGCCCGGCCCTGCCGGCTCCCCGCCATGCATCAGCCCCCAGGCCAGGTACCTCAGGCGCATGTAATTGTAGGGCCGGGGCGCCGTCTGCCAGCTCACCACCCCCAGCTCTCCGTCCGGGCAGGCCAGCACGTGTTCCGGCGTGAAGGCCGTATGCGCCAGCAGGCTGCCCCCCGGCGACAGGTGGATGCTGGTGGTGTGCTCCACCCGCGCCGCCAGCGCCGCCCACAACCCCGCCGGGACCTCGGTGGCCAGCGCCGCCCGGCCCCGGCTCATTAACTCCTGCGCCCAGGCATAGCTCTGCACCGCCTCGCTCCGGCGCCGGGCCAGCCCGCCCGTGTCCGCCGCCAGCCCCGTGGGCAGGATGGCCCGCCGGCCCCCCGCGGCCTCCCCGGCCAATTCCCGTTCGTGCCCCCGCCCCGTCATCGTCCGGTACATCCCCACCAGGCTCAGGCTGCGAAACATGGCCGCCAGCCGGCCGGCCAACTCGTAGACCTGCGCCCGCGCCGCCGCGCCGCCCTCCCCCCGGCTCAGGGGCTCCCCGGAGATAAAGGCGTACAGCAGGTAGCTTCCCGGTTCGGCGGCCAACACCCGGGGATAGCGGCACGGCGTGAACAGGTGCGGCAGCTTCCGGAGCAGCTCCACCGCCCCGGGGGCGGCCCCCGGTCCGGTCTTCAGCACCGCCTCTTCCCCCGCCGGGGTCAGGCCCCGCCAGGCCCGCGGGCCCAACGCCGTAACCGCGCTGAGCTTCAGAGTGCGGGCGATTTCCGGGCCGGTGAGTGTCATGTTTGTGATAGTTTTCCCTCGGAGGCGCTGGCAGAAGTGTATTCCGCCCCCCTCCCCGCTGTCAAGGCTGCGGGGGGCCATTTTTCTGCCCTCGCCGCCCCCGTGGCTTTACAATTTTCCTGATCTTCTTATACTGTAGGGAAAAAGACGTAAAGGAGAATGCCCTATGCCGCGTCGGTTCTTTTCACGGGTGGTGGTGCTCGCCGCCCTCGTCGCGGTGGCGGCCTGCGCCGCCCCCCGCCCCGTCCTCTACCCCAATGAGCGCCTCCAGGAGGCGGGTCAGGATGCGGCCCAACGGGATATCGACGACTGCCTGCGCCAGGCCGCGGCCGCCGGCGCCTCTTCGTCCTCCGCCGGCCGGGAGGTCGCCGGCTCCACCGCCATCGGGGCCGCCACCGGCGCCGCCGTGGGCGCCGCCACCGGGGCCGTCTGGGGTAGCGCCGGGCGGGGGGCCGCCGCCGGCGCCGCCGGGGGTGGTGCCGCCGGCCTCATCCGGGGCCTCTTTCGCGGGAGTGATCTGGATCCGGTGCAAAAACGGTTCGTGGAGGAATGCCTGCGCCAGAAAGGCTATCAACCCATCGGCTGGAAGTGAAAGGAGGGTAGGGCAGGGGGCTCTTCCCGCCTTTTACCCGTACTTCCCCGTAATGTAATCCTCCGTGCGGGAGTCCTGCGGCCGGGTGAAGATCCGGGTGGTGGCCCCGAACTCCACCAGGTCCCCCAGCAGCATGAAGCCGGTGTCGTCCGACACCCGCGCCGCCTGCTGCATGTTGTGCGTCACGATGATGATGGTGTAGGTCTTCTTCAGCTCCAGCATCAGCTCTTCCAGCTGCAGGGTGGCCAGCGGGTCCAGGGCCGAACAGGGCTCGTCCATCAACAGGATCTCCGGCTCCACCGCCAGCAGCCGGGCGATGCACAGCCGCTGCTGCTGTTCCTCCGTCAGGCCCAGGGCCGGCTGCGCCAGCCGGTCCTTCACCTCCTCCCACATGTGCACCGCCTCCAGACTCCGCACCATGATCTCCTCCAGCTCGCTCTTCCTGGGCCGGCCGTGCAGGGTGGGGCCGTAGATCATGTTGTCGTGGATGGACAGGGGGAAGGGATTGGGCCGCTGAAAGACCATCCCCACCTTCTTGCGCAACTGGATCAGATTCGTGTCCCGCCGGTAGATGTCCTGGCCGTCGATGAGCACCTTGCCGGTGATGCTGACCCCTTCGATGAGATCGTTCATCCGGTTGAGCACCCGCAGCAGCGTGGATTTCCCGCACCCCGACGGCCCGATCAGCGCCGTGATGCGGTTGGCGGCGAACGACACGCTGACGTCCTTCAGGGCGTGGAAGTCCCCGTAATACAGGTCCAGATGGTGAATGACGATGACCGCGGCGCTCATCATGACAAAACCTGCGCTCCCTCCCCCCGGCTTAGCCGAATCTCCCCGAAATATAGTCGTCGGTCCGTTTGTCCTTGGGCACCATAAAGACCTCCGGCGTCACCCCGTACTCCACCAGTTCGCTCATCAGCAGAAACGCCACCTTGTCCGATACCCGGGCGATCTGCTTGGTGTTGTTGCTCACCAGGATGATGGTGAAGTCCTGCTTCAGGGCCGTCAGGGTCTCCTCGATGCGGGCCGTGGAGATGGGGTCCAGCCCGCTGGTGGGCTCGTCCAGCAGGATGACCTCCGGTTTCATCGCCAACGTCCGGGCCAGACATAACCGCTGCTGCTGCCCCCCGGACAGGTTCAGCCCCGACGTGTGCAGCCGGTCCTTGACTTCGTCCCACAACTGCCCCGCCTTCAGGGCCTCTTCCACCAGCTCGTCCAGTTCCGCCTTGGACTTCTTGCCGTGCATCCGCGGCGCAAAGGCCAGATTTTCGTAAATCGTGCGCGGCAGGGGAATGGGTTTGGCAAAGACCATCCCCACCCGCCGGCGCAGACTGTCGATATCGCACTCCGGCGCCAGGATATTCTCCCCGTCCAGCAGCACCTCGCCGCTCACCCGGCCGCCCGCCACCAGATCGCTCATCCGGTTGAGCACCCGCAGAAAGGTGGATTTGCCGCTCTTGGCGGGACCCATCAGACCCAGGATCTCCCCCTGGAAAATGTCCAGCGAGATCTCCTTCAGGGCCTGGTAGTTCCCGTAAAAAAAGGATAATTCCTTAACCCGCAGCTTGAGTTGTCTCATCGTGACGCAATTCTCAGGTGTATTTCCGGATGAAACGCTGCATCAGACTGTAGGCCGTCATGTTGATGAGCAAAATGGAAATCATCAAAATGGCCGCGGTGCCGTAGGCGTTGGGCATGGACAGACCCTCCCGGGCCAAAATGTAGAAGTGCACTGCCATGCTGCGCCCCGAGTCGAACAGCGTCAGCGGCGTGCGCAGCGAGGCCCCCGCCGTGAACAGCACCACCGCCGTCTCCCCGATGGAGCGCCCGATGGACAGCACGATGCCCGTCATGATCCCCGGCAAAGCGCTGGGCAGCACCACCCGGGTGATGGTCGCCCACTTGCCCAGCCCCAGCGAGTAGCACACCGACCGGTACTCCGGCGGCACCGCCTTGATGGCCTCCTCGCTGGTGCGGATGATGGTGGGCAAAATCATGATGGCCAGCGACAGCCCCCCCGACAGAATGCACCAGCCCATCCGCATCTTCAGCACGAACAGCACAAAGCCGAACAGCCCCAGGATGATGGACGGCACCCCCGCCAAACACTCCGCCCCGAAGCGGATGACCCGGGTGACCAGCCCCTCCCGGGTGTACTCCGTCAGATAGATGGCGGTTCCCACCCCCAACGGCGAGGCCACCACCAGGGCCACCAGGGTCAGATACAGGGTGGTCACCAGGGTCGGGAAAATGCCCCCGCCGCGCCCCATATCCTCGATGTCCTCGGTCAAAAAGCTCAGGGTCACCTGCGGCAGGCCCTTCACCGACACAAAGGCGATAATGAAAATAAGCACAATCAGGGTCAGTCCGGTGAGGCTCCACAGGGCCGCCTTTACCAGCCGCTGGGTCAGGTTCGGGTCCAGGCGCATGGGCTATTTCCCCCGGGCGATGACCGTGGCCAGGGTGTTGAGGATCATGATGATGATGAACAGCACGATGCCGGTGGCGAACAACGCCTCCCGGTGGGCCCCCGAGGCGTACCCCAACTCCAGGGCGATATTGCTGGTCAGGGTCCGCACCGGGTCCAGAATCGACGTGGGGACCTTCAGGGCGTTGCCGGCCACCATGATCACCGCCATGGTCTCGCCGATGGCCCGCCCCATCCCCAGGATGATGCCCGTGATGATCCCCGAACGGGCCGCCGGCAGCACCAGTTTGCGCACCGTCTGCCACTGGGTGGCCCCCAGGGCGATGGAGCCCTCTTTGTAAAGCACCGGCACCGCGTTGATGGCGTCGATGGAAATGCTGATCACCGTGGGCAGAATCATGATCCCCAGAATGAGGGACCCCGCCAGCAGCGACAGGCCCGGCCCCCCCAGGTAATTGCGGATGAGCGGCACCAGCAGAATGACCCCCAGAAAGCCGTAGACCACCGACGGAATCCCCGCCAATAACTCGATGGTGGGCTTCAGGATGCGGGTGAGTTTCGGCGGGGAGAACTCCGCCAGCACGATGGCGCAGGCCAGCGCCAGCGGCACCCCGAAGACCATCGCCCCCAGGGTCACATAGATCGAGGAGACGATCATGGCGAAGATGCCGAAGTGGCCCCGGGTCGGCGCCCAATGCGACGACAGGATGAAATTCTGCAGGCCGCTGCTTACGATGACGGGCACGCCTTCCAGGAAGATGAAGACCGAGATCAGCGCCAGCGAGCCGATGGCCGACAGGGCCAGCAGCAACAGCACTTTTTCGATGAGCTTCTCTTTGCTCATAAGCGGCCTAATTGACCCCCACCAGACCTTCGGTCTCCAGCAGCAACTGGCCTTTGCGGCCCAAAATGAAGTCGCAGAAAGGCTTGATCCGGCCTTCCGGGCTGCTGCGGGTGACGAACAAAAAGCGCCGGGTCAACCGGTAGCGGTGATTTTTGATGTTGCCGGCGGTGGGCTTCTCCCCGTCGATGGCCAGGGCCTTGACCTGGCTGTTTACCAGCCCGCAGGAGATATAGCCGATGGCGTACGGGTCGGTGGCCACGATCTCCCGCACCGAGCCGTTGGAGTCCTGCACCAGCGCCGCCGGGGTGATCTCCCTCTTGTCCATCACCAGCTCCTCGAAGGCGGTGCGCGTCCCGGAGCCCTCCTCCCGAGTGATAACGTCCATCCGGTGGGCCTTGAGCCCCAACTGGCCCCAATCGGTGATCTGACCCGCAAAGATGCGCCGCAGGTCCTCCAGGCTCAGGTCGTCCAGGGGGCACGCCGGGTTGACGATCACGGCGATGCCGTCGAAGGCGATGGGTATTTCGTGCAGGGCCTTTTCCGCCGGCACCAGCTCCCGGGAGGCCGAACCGATGTCCGCCGCGCCCTGCTGCACCGCCAGGATGCCGGCGCTGGAGCCGCCCCCCTGCACGTTGATCTGCATCTCGGGGTGCTCGTGCATGTAGACCTCCGCCAGCTTCTCGGCAAAGGGCTGCACCGACGTGGACCCCGCAATGGTGATGTTCTGGCCGGCGGCCGGCCTCTTGCCGCAGCCCGCGGCCAGCAGGCAACTCAGCAGCAGCGCCGCCGCCAGGCCGCCCGCCATCATGCGCTTCCGGCTCTGCATCTCAATGAAACTCCTCATCCAGATAGTCCAACGTGGCCTTTTGATGCCGGATGATCTGGCCCTTCACCATGAACACCACCATCTCGCAGATGTGCACCGCGTGGTCCCCGATGCGCTCCAGAAACTTGGTGACCATGAAGGTGCGCATGATGTTGTTCATGGTGGCCAGCTCCTGACCGTGCATCTTGCTCACCGTCTCCCAGATGTTGGTCGTGTACAGCCGGTCGATGGCCTGGTCCCGCCGGGCCGTGGCCAACGCCAGCTCGATGTCCCAGTCGATGAAGGCCTTCAGGCTCTGCCGCAGAATGTCCTGGACCTGCTGCGCCATGGCGATGGGCGCCGCCAGGTCGGCCTGGCCCCGGGCCTCCCGGAGCAGCTCCAGGCTGTACCGGCTGATGTTCACCGCCAAATCCCCGATCCTCTCCAGGGTGGTGGTGATTTTCATGGCTGTGGTGATGAACCGCAGGTCCGTGGCGGTGGGCTGGTACAGGGCGATCATGGTCAGGCAGGCCTCGTCCACCTCCATCTCCAGGGCGTTGATCTGCTGGTCCCCGGCGATGGTCTCCAGGGCCGGACCCTCCTCGCCGCTCTCCAGGGTGCGGCAGGCCCCGGCGATGGCGGTGATCACCATCTCCCCCAGGGCCAGGATCTTACGGCGCAGTTCCTCCAACTCCCGCTCGAATTTTCTGCTCAGATGTGTGCCGCTCATGCGCCCGCCCTCCCGTTTCCGGCGGCCTGCCGCCGGGCCCGACCCCGCCCGTATGATCTGCTAACCAAATCCTAATCATAATCTAACCGCCAGAAAATGCAATCCCCCCTCCCGTACCGCTCCCCGGTACACCCCCGGGTGACCCCGCCCCCGTGTCGCCGGGGCGGCGCAGACTGTAGCGACTGTCTTCCCTGTCAAGGGGTTATTCTCCTCGTTCCCCAGCTCCGCTGGGGAACGCCCTTGCCCGCCCGGCTCCTGCCGGGCCACCTCTTGTTTTCTGCTATGACGCCGCCGCCCCTGGCCCTGCCTGTCATTCCGGCCGCGGCGCGGAACCTCCCTTTTCCCCCGTACCGCTCCCCGGTACACCCGCCCCGGCTTGCGGCCCTCCACCTGTCATGCCGCCCCGCCCCCGGCCGCGAGGCATCTCTCTTTTTCGTGGTCCCCCCGGCTCCCGGTTTCACCCGTACCTCTCCCCGCCAACCGCTCAAACCTAAAACCTGACCCTTAAAACCTAAAACCTGATTTTTTAATCCTGCTTCCCAAGTTGTAATTGGCAACCTTTTCCCCTTGTTCCCCCCCGTCCCGCCGAAACCCCCGACCATGAACCATGAACTACGAACCATGAACTATGAACTACGAACTACGAACTGTTTTTATATGAGAATGGCCGCAATCATTCTCATACTTCGTTGTGATGTCTCACATCATGAGAATTTGTGACATCTGTCTCATCTGTTCTGGAATCACCCGCCCCTTTCCTTTACACTTTCTCCCATGGGCGCCGCAGCTCGGCGTTCCGGCGGCGCCGCCCGGTGTTCCCGGCTCCCGGCCCGTACCGGGACCGCGGTACACCGGCGCTCACGACCACTTTACCCGGTACACTCCCGGTACATTCCGGGTACAGTTCCGGCCGGTACCGGGCCCCGGCGGTCCGCCGCCGGGCCGTTGATATGAGGCTTGTGCGATGAATAAGATAAGGAAGTCAGGATGATAACAGAAAAGTGACTGCAACCGCCCCCCGCTGTACCGGCTCCCGGCGTTTTTTCCCCGGTACCCGGTACACCGGCACGCGCCGGTGTGCCCACGGC
>CAYRYV010000045.1:0-19833 GCA_964428565.1 uncultured Desulfobacterales bacterium
GAGGGGGCCAAGGGCTTTGCAGCCCTTACCCCCTCCCCCGGACCCCCACCCCCCATCCCGTGGAGGGCTGAGGGGGGAGGGCCGGCGCCGGGGCCACGGTAGCGGGTGGGGCCGGGGCGTGGCGCTGTACCGGGTACCGGGGAAAAATCGCCGGATAGCCGGTACACCTGGGGGCGGTTGCAGTCACCTTTCTTATATCACCTTGATTTCCTTTCTTATTCATCGCACAAGCCTCATATCAACGGGCCGGCGGCGTCACGCCGAGGGCCGGTACCGGCCGGAACAGGTACCGGTATGTACCGGGGGCGTACCGGGTACGGGGGGCGTGAGCGCCGGTGTACCCGCGTACCGGTACGGCTTGTGAGCCGGGGGCCGGGAACGCCGATTCCGGGCGGTCCTGGGAGATCAGTGTAACGGAAAGGGGCGGGGGTTTCCAGAACACATGAGACACATAGGACAAATGTCACAAAAACAGTTCGTGGTTCATAGTTCATAGTTCATGGTCGGGGGGGGCGGGCGGCCCGGCAGGAGTTGGGGAACGGGGGGAAGGCGCGGCGCTTGACTACACACGCGCAGTGGCGGCAACGGGGGGGTACCGGGGGGAGAGGGGCCACCACGAAGCGCGGCCGCCGGAGGATTGCCGGCGGCCGCGGCGCGCTGGCAGGGGGGGATACTGCTTATTTCCTGAGGGCCGTCACCGCCTCGGGAGACACCGGGCCGGCGGCATTGCCCCAGGCCTGGCGGATATAGGTGATCACGGCGGCGATCTGGGCGTCGTCGAGCCTGGTTTTCCAGGCGGGCATGCGGCCGATCCTGCCCTTGCGGCCGTCCAGGATGACCTGGATGACGCCGGGGGGGTCGCCCTGCACCAGGGGGTTGCCCTTGAGGGCGGGGAAGGCGGCGGCCAGCCCTTCGCCATTGGTCCGGTGGCAGTCGGCGCAGTGGGATTTATAGACCTCCTGGCCGGTGGCGGCGGGGTCGGCCCGGCCCACGGCCGGGGCGACCGCCAGGGAAAGAACGCAGAGGGCGGCTATCGTCAGCAGTTTCATTATTTGGCCTCCGGTTTAGCGGCGGGTTTAGCCGGCGGCAAGCCCAGGGAGGCCGCCGGGGTCAGCCTTTCCTGGATGCCGAAGGGGTCTTTGAACTCCTGTTCGGGCCTGAAGTTCAAGGGCTTGACGCCGCGGTTGTCGACGTACTTGGCCAGCTCCAGGTTGATCTCGGCAGGCACCGCCACCCCGGCCCGGGCCAAGGCGGTGCGCAGCAGGCCGTCGGCCTTCATGCTCATGGCGATGGCGTCACCCAGGATACGGCCGCCCTCGGTGGGGTTGTGGAAGCCCACGGAGTTTTCGGCGCCCATGAAGATCACCCGGTACATGGCTTCATAGTAGAGGTCCTTGGCCTGGTCGTAGAGGGCGGGGTCGAGCTGCTTGCCGTCTTTCCGGGCCTTATGGGCCATTTCGAAGAGCTTGGCGGTCACCGCGGTGGCGTAGCCGGCGCGCAGCATCAGGGAGACGGTGCGGTCCTGGATGGCGATGACCTGATTCTTGAGCCACTCGGCCGACTCAGTGTGGCACTGCTGGCAGCCCTTCATGTCGTCCTTGAGGGGACTCATGAGGTTGTGGTCGGAAATCTTGTTGGCCCCGACCTTCTTATAGGGCATGTGGCAGTCGGCGCAGGCGACGTTGGCCTGCCAGTGGACGCTGTTGCGGCTGAAGAATTCGTATTCCGGGTGGCGGATGAAACCGAAGACAAAGCCGGTGACGCCCTGTTTCCATTCCTTTTCGTTGGCCGGGTCGGCCCGCATCACCTTGATGATGTTTTCGACGGAGATATCGCCGATCTTGCTGTCCTGCCAGGGGAAGAAGAGGCCGGTGGGCTTGCCGTCCTGATCCCGGGGGATGACGTAGGTGACGTGGCACTGGCCGCAGGTGTTGGAGCGCAACTCCTGGCGGCTCATATTGGCGTTTTCCTTGCCCACGAACTTATAGGAGGCGATGGCGGCGGGATGGGTGATCTGCAGGGCCTGGGTCTTGTTGTCGTGGCAGTCGATGCAGGCCACCCCCAGCTTCTGGAACTCGACGGGGATCTTGGCGTGGGCGTCCATGTAAGGCATGGAGAAGTATGCGGCCCCCAGCTGCTTTTCCAGGACAGGGGCGTAAGGGGATTTACAGGAGAGGCAGACGCCGCCGGCCTTCAGGCGGGAGGGGTCGATCTCGAGCTGGTCGATGACCATGTAGTAATGGCCCCGGGGCTCGTTGTATTCGATGCCGAAGCCCCAGCCGTTGAAGAGCAGGGCCATGTACGGATATTGGCTGAGTTTGTCCCAGACCACCAGGTCGGTGTCGAAGCCCTTCTTGTACTTGCTCTTGGGGGGCCGGGGGTCCCTGGTCTTGAGCCAGGAGTCGTATTCCAGGGGATAGGCCAGTCCCCATTTGGCCGGGTCGATCTCGCCATCGGCGATGGCCACCGTCTTGACCGGCTCCGGTTTCGGGGGGGAGCAGGCATAGAGGGCCGCCAGGGTCAGGCACACCACTACCGATAAAACGCCAAGCAGACTTTTGGATTTCATAAGCTCCCTCACGTTTCCCTGAAGTTACGGAGTCCAGGTGTCGATGGCGCCGGTGCGTTTGTGGGACAACCGGCGATGACAGAACCAGCATTGCCGATCCTCACTGACCCGGGCCATGGTCTCCTCATGGCAGCGCTGGCAATTTTCCATGAGGATGCGGGCGCCGTGGCCGGAGAGCACGATATTCTCCGGCACCCGGCCGCCGTGAAAGACCAGGGCGTCCTTCATGCCGTCGATGCCTTTCCAGATGATATGGCGGACCTTGTTGTCGTTGGGCAGGTGGCAGTCGACGCAGTTCAGACGGCGATGGGCCCCGGCGTGAAACCAGCCCTCGTATTGCGTCTCCATGACATGGCAACTGCCGCAGAATTCGGGGGTGCTGGTCTTGGCGTAGAGCCGGGGGGGGCCGAAGGCCAGAAAGCCCCCCAGCAGGGCGCCCACCACAATCAGACACAGGAGAACCAGACCGTATTTGGTGGCCTTGGGAAGGGTCATGGGTCATTCTCCTTGCGGGGCCCAACCCCAGGCGGGGCGGGCGATGGTGTATTCACCATACTGCATTTCGACGTTTCTTGGCAAGAATTTTTTCCAAGCATTTTTTTTCAAAAATTTATTTAAAAAAATTTGATTGATTGACTTAAATCAAGGCGGCGGCCGCGTCCGGGGATTATGTTAGAGGCACCATGAAGCGAACATTGGGCAGTTAATGAGGGGCGGCCCGGAGGCCCCCGGCAACTTGACCATCAAAACCAGGAGGAGGAAGATCATGTTTTGTTATCAGTGTGAACAGACCGCCAAAGGCCAGGGTTGCACCGTGCGCGGGGTCTGCGGCAAGGAACCGGACGTGGCGGCATTGCAGGACCTGCTCATCTACACCCTGCAGGGCTTATCCCAGGTGGCCGCGGCCGGCCGGAAAGCGGGCCTCAGCGACCGGGAGGTCAACGTTTATACGGTGGAGGCGTGCTTCTCCACCCTGACCAACGTGGATTTCGACCCGGCCCGGCTTGTCAAATTGATCAACCGGGGGGTGGAGTTGCGGGAACAGTTGAAGGCCAAGGTGAAGGCCGCCGGCGGCACAGCGGATTTTGCGGGAGGCCCGGCCACCTTCCAACCGGCCGCGGAGCAGGCGGGGCTGGTGGAGCAGGGCAAGGCCCAGGAGCTGCATCCCGACGAGGCCAAGGACCCCGACGTGCTTTCTCTGAAAGAGACCTTGCTGTTCGGGCTCAAGGGCGTCTGCGCCTATGCGGACCACGCCCAGATCCTGGGGCAGGAGGACGACAAGGTGTACGCCTTCATCCATGAAGGGCTGGCGGCCACCGCCGACGCCGGGCTGGACCTGCAGACCGCCCTGGGGTTGGTTCTGAAGTGCGGCGAGATCAACCTGCGGGCCATGGAGCTGCTGGACGCCGGCAACACCGGCACCTACGGCGACCCGGTGCCCACCAAGGTGCCCCTGGGGCATAAGAAGGGCAAGGCCATCCTGGTCTCCGGCCATGACCTCAAGGACATGGAGGAAATCCTGAAGCAGACCGAAGGCAAGGGCATCTATGTTTACACCCACGGGGAAATGCTGCCCTGCCACGGTTATCCGGAGCTGAAGAAGTATGCCCACTTCTACGGGCATTTCGGCACCGCCTGGCAGAATCAGGCCAAGGAGTTCGCGCAGTTCCCCGGGGCCATCGTGATGACCACCAACTGCATCCAGCGGCCCCAGGAGGTCTACGCCGACAACCTGTTCACCCGGGGGCTGGTGGGGTGGCCGGGGATCAAGCACATCGCCGACCGCAACTTCGCGCCGGTCATTGACAAGGCCCTGAGCCTGCCCGGCTTTGCGGAAGACGTCAACGGCAAGTCGGTGATGACCGGCTTCGCCCGGAACGCGGTCCTGGGAGTGGCGGGCCCGGTCATCGAGGCCATCAAGAACAAGCAGATCCGGCACTTCTTCCTGGTGGGCGGCTGCGACGGCGCCAAACCCACCCGGAGCTACTACGAGGAATTCGTGGAGAAGGTGCCCCAGGACTGCATCGTTTTGACCCTGGCCTGCGGCAAGTTCCGGTTTTTCGACAAGGACCTGGGGGACATCGGGGGCATTCCCCGGCTGCTGGACATCGGCCAGTGCAACGACGCCTACTCGGCGGTGCAGATCGCGGTGGCCCTGGCCAACGCCTTCGGCGTGGGGGTGAACGACCTGCCCCTGTCGTTGATCCTGTCGTGGTATGAGCAGAAGGCGGTGGCCATCCTGCTGACCCTGCTGTACCTGGGGATCAAGAACATGCGGCTGGGACCGAGCCTGCCGGCCTTCATTTCGCCGGGCGTGCTGGACGTGCTGGTGAAGAACTTCGACATCAAACCCATCAGCACGCCGGATGAAGACCTGAAGGCGATTTTGGGATAAAATTTCCGGGAGGGGGCCGGGGGGCCACCCCCCCCTACCCTCCTCCCCCCGCAACCGAACCCAATTATCACGACGAACGGAGTTATCACCATGCAATGCCCCGGACAGGACACCCGTTACTGGAAGCCCGGCGCGGTCTTTGAAGCCGTCTGCCCCGAATGCGGCGGCGAGGTGGAGTTCTTCAAGGACGAGGCCTCCCGGCGCTGCAAGAAGTGCGGCAAGCGCATGCTCAATCCCAAGATGGATTTCGGCTGCGCCTCGTACTGCAAATACGCCGAACAGTGCCTGG
The DNA here is from genome assembly GCA_964428565.1 of uncultured Desulfobacterales bacterium. Taxonomy (GTDB): domain Bacteria; phylum Desulfobacterota; class Desulfobaccia; order Desulfobaccales; family Desulfobaccaceae; genus CAYRYV01. The sequence goes on from CAYRYV010000045.1 coordinate 5,254, forward strand.
GCGATCTGCCCCCGGAACTGCTGGCGGCCCGGGATGATTTACTCAAGGACCGGGTGGCCATCGCCGTGAAGCGGTACTTCGGAAAAGATTTCAAGCAGTTGGGCCACGCCACCAAGGTGGCCCGCTACGCTGAAGAGATCGGCAAGCAGGAGGGCGGCAATCTGGCGGTCATCCTGTCCGCGGCCTACCTGCACGATATCGGGATCAAGGAGGCGAAGAAGACCGTCGACAAACCCACCGCGGAGCAGGTGGAGGCCGCCGGCCCGGCCGTGGCCCGGGAGATCCTGTCCCAGTTGGGGGCCAAGGAGAGGATGATCGAGGAAGTCTGCGATATCGTGGGCCGCCACCATCATCCCGGCCCCGAGGAGACGGTGGAATACAAGGCGGTCTACGACGCCGACCAGCTCGCCAACCTGGAGGGAAAAAACCAGGAGACCCCCCTGGACCCCGGGCAGGTGGAAGAGGCCCTGGGCCGTTTCCTCACCCCCACGGGGCGGGAGCTGGCGGCCCGGGCATGGCGGAAGTAATGTCGAGGAGGGGGCCGGGGGAGGGAGGGACCTCGGGTCCTGCCCCCCATCACCAAGGAGCATACCATGAAAATCAAGCGCAAGATCATTGAAATAGATCCGGAGCTGTGCGACGGCTGCGGGCAGTGCGTCCCTTCCTGCGCCGAAGGGGCCATCCAGGTGGTGGACGGCAAGGCGCAGCTGGTGGCGGAGAAATATTGCGACGGGCTGGGGGCCTGTTTGGGGGAGTGCCCCACGGGGGCCCTGAAGGTCATCGAGCGGGAGGCCGAGGACTTCGACCCGGCGGCGGTGGAGGAATATTTGAAGGCGACGGGGCAGGCGTCGGACCACGCGCCCGCGCCGGAACCGCCCCTGGCCGGCGGCTGCCCTGCCGCTCAATTGCAGACCTTCGGGCCGGCGGCGGCCGCCCCGGCCCCGGGGGAGGCGGGGAGAGCCGCCGGCCCGGCTTCGGCCCTGACCCACTGGCCCATCAAGATCAGGCTGGTGCCCCCCAGCGCGCCCTTCCTGAAGCAGGCCGACCTGCTGGTCATGGCGGACTGCGTCCCGGTGAGTTATCCCAACGTGCACGCCGACCTGCTGCCGGGCAAGGTGGTGCTCATCGGCTGCCCCAAGTTCGACGACATCCAGGAGTATATCGACAGGTTCACCGAGATTTTCCGGGCGGCCGACATTCACAGCGTCACCACGGTGATCATGGAGGTGCCGTGTTGCACCGGTTTGGCCTACATCGTGGACAAGGCCATGGCCGCGGCCGGGAAAAGGATTCCCCACGAGCAGGTGGTCATCGGCACCCGGGGCCAGATCCTGAGCCGGGAGCAGCTGGCGGCCTGAGCGTTCCCGCCGGCCAGGAAGCGGGGAGAGGGACCGCGGTCTCTCTCCCATTTTTTTGTGGAGTTTTTTAAAGATGTTGCCTGGTTTTACTGGACAATTAAAAATTATTGTATATATTTAGATAGTTATAATGATAAAAGTCAGTGTCCCGGGCAATAGCCCGGAGGCCCTGGGAGAGGCGCTCCAACAGGCCCGCCGGGAGCGGGGTGTGGTCCTGGGGCTGGATTACGACGGCACCCTGGTGGAGATCGCTCCCCGACCGGAGATGGCCCGTCCGGGCGACGAACTGCTGCAGCTGCTGGCCCGCCTGACGGCCCGGGAAGATATCGCCGTCGTGGTGGTATCGGGCCGGCCGTTGCGGGAGTTGCGGGAGTGGTTGCCGCTGGCGGGCCTGCACCTGATGGGCTCCCATGGCGGCGAAGCCCTGGTGGGCGGCAGAGTGATGGCCCTCACGGCCGGATTGTCGGATGAGGGGGAGCGGCAGGGGGTGGCGGGCGAACTCACCGCCTTGCTGACGGGGATGGCCGGGTGGTGGCTGGAAAGCAAACCCCAGGGGGTGGCCCTGCACTACCGCCAGGCCTCCCCGAAGGAAAGCCGACGGTTGCAGGCGGCCCTGGCCCCGGTTCTCGCCCGGTGGGCGGGCGAAGGGCGGTGGCAGGTGCTCCGGGGCCGCAAGGTAGTGGAGCTGGTGCCCACCGGCGTCAGTAAGGGAACGGGGTTCACCGCGTTATTGCGGCTGCCCGGATTCAGCGGGCGTATCCCCGTCTATCTGGGCGATGACGTGACGGATGAAAGCGTCTTTGCGGCCCTGGGTGAGAGGGGAATCACCATCAAAGTAGGCCGGGGGGAGGAGCCGACGGCGGCCGCCTTCCGGTTGGAGGGGCCGGCGGCGGTGCACCGACTGCTGGCCTCGCTGTTAGCTTAAGGAGAAGCCATGACCGGATGTAATCCCGACCAGACGGCGATCGACCCCTTCTGGTTCAACGAGTGTTTTCTGATCCCCATGCCCGTCGGTCGGTCGGCCGTGAACCTGCGGGAGCTCATGCACGCCATCCGGGAGTTGGGAAACGGGGTGCTGTTCTACCATTTCTTTCAATCCCGGCTGATCACCAACGTCCCGAAGATCGAGTATCCCAACGAGTTTTCCTCCTGGGCGGCCACCGCCCTGCAGGACGTCAAGCTGTCGGAGAAGCTGAGTTCCTTCGATCCGTTCGCCTATAACGACCTGGCGCAGGTGCGGCAGGCGGTCTGCGATCTGTTGGAGGAATACCTCTGGGACCTGCCCACCGTGCCCTGGGCCCGCCCCGGTCTGGAGTTCCACTTTTGTGAAGCCTCCACCGTGGTGATGACCTCGGAGATCGCGGCGGTGACCTTGCGGGAGTTCTGCTCCGGACTGCGCCAGGTGGGGCTGGATTCGGTCTACTATCATTTCTTCGAATCCCGCTGGCGTCTGACCAGCCGGCAGGGGGACGACTTTTCCTTCTGGATCGAAACCAACTTCGATTTTCCGGAACTGGTGGAGGCGATCCGCTCCATCGACATTTATTTTTACAGCCTCAAGGAAATCCGGGAAAAACTCCTGGAGCTGATCGAAACGACGGGAGGTGCAGTCTGTGGCTAAATTAGAGGATTACACCCCCATTGTCGGGGAGGAGGTCATTGATCAGCTCTACCGGCTGGCGGAGAAGCTGGGGCCGCAGCGGGTGGTCAATGTCAACTCCACCCGGTTAGGGGGCGGGGTGGCGGAAATCCTGGCCCGAACGGTGCCCCTCCTGACCCAATTGGGGCTGGATGTCCGGTGGGAGGTCATCCAGGGCGATCCCTTCTTTTTTGAGATCACCAAGGCCATGCACAACGGCCTGCAGGGCTACAAGGTGCCTTTCAATGCGAAGATGATCGCCCATTACCAGGAGGTCAATCAGGAAAACGCCCGCAAGTTCGATTGGGAAGCCGATTTTGTGGTGGTGCACGACCCCCAGCCGGCGGCGTTGATCGATCACCTGCGGTCCCGGGCGCGGCAGTGGATCTGGCGCTGCCACATCGACGCCTCCCGCCCCCATCTGCCGATCTGGCGGTTTTTGCGGGATATCGTGAGCCAGTACGACGCCTCGGTGTTTTCCATGAGCAAGTTTTCCCAGAACCTGCCCCACCCGCAGTATCTCATCACGCCGTCCATCGACCCGTTGAGCGACAAGAACCGGGAGCTGACGCCGGAGGAGGTGACGGAGGTCATGAACCGACTGGGGCTGGATCAGGAAAAGCCCATCGTGTTGCAGGTGTCCCGTTTCGATTCCTTCAAGGATCCGTTGGGGGTCCTGCAGGCCTTCCGACTGGTGCGCCGGCACACATCCTGCCAACTCATCCTGGCGGGGGGGGAAGCCACGGACGATCCGGAAGGGGCGCGCATTCTGGCGGAGGTGCAGGAAGCCGCCCACGGGGAACCGGACATCCATATTCTGCTGTTGCCTCCGGACAGCCACCGGGACATCAACGCCCTGCAGCGGGCGGCGGATATTATTGTCCAGAAGTCCACCCGGGAGGGTTTCGGGCTGACGGTGACCGAGGCCATGTGGAAGGGCAAACCCGTGATCGGCGGCGCGGTGGGGGGCATCGTGCTGCAGCTGCAGGATTACCATACCGGGTTTCTGGTGCATTCCCCGGAGGGCCTGGCTTTTCGCATCCGTTATCTGTTGCACCGGCCGGAGATGGCCCGCCGTTTGGGACACCTGGCCCGGGAGTTCGTGCGCCTCCACTACCTGGTCACCCGGAAGCTCCGGGACTATCTGACCCTGATGATTCTCCGAGACAACCCTGACAGCCGCTTTGTGGAGGTCTAAGGGCCTCCCCCGTTTGCGCCCGTGGAAAGGAGAGTCCCATGTTTTGGAACCAGAATCGCCTGGAAAATCTGGTGCAAGACAAGTTGAGCCAGTATCAGATCGTCCTAGTGTCGAACCGGGAACCGTACATGCACATCTACCGGGGCGGGGAGATGGAGGTGATCATGCCGGCCAGCGGTATGGCCATCGCCCTGGACGCGGTCATGCAGACCACGGGCGGTACCTGGGTGGCGGCCGGCAGCGGCGAGGCCGACCAGGAGGCCGCCGACACCATCATGGTGCCGCCGCACAAGCCGCAATACCGTCTGCGGCGCCTGTGGCTCACCCGGGAAGAGGAGGAGGGTTACTACTACGGCTTCTCCAACGAAACCCTGTGGCCCCTGTGCCACGTCTGCTACGCCCGCCCGCAATTCGACCCGGACCAATGGGAGACCTACCGCCAGGTCAACCGCAAATTCGCCGACGCCATCCTGGAGGAGATCGGGGATCGGCGCACGGTGGTCTTTATTCAGGACTACCACTTCGCCCTGCTCCCCCGGATGCTGAAGGAAGCCGCCCCCCAGGCCATCATCTGTCAGTTCTGGCATATCCCCTGGCCCAACTACGAGGTCTTCCGCATCTGCCCCTGGGGCACGGAAATCCTGGAGGGCCTGTTGGGGAACGATCTGTTGGGGTTCCATCTCCAGTATCACTGCAATAACTTTTTCGACACGGTGGACCGCACCCTGGAGGCCCGGGTAGATTATGAGAAGTTCGCGGTCATCCGGGGGGGCAAAACCACCTTTGTGCGGCCCTTCCCCATCAGCATCGACTATGAGAGATTTGCGGAACTGGCCGGTTCCGACTACACGCAGGCCCGCATGGGAGAGCTGCGGCGCCGCTACAATCTCCAGGGGGTCAAGGTCGGGCTGGGGGTGGACCGGCTGGATTACACCAAGGGCATTCCGGAGCGCCTGAGCGCGGTGGGCATGCTGTTCGAGAAGTACCCCCATTACCGGGAACGTTTCACCTTTCTCCAGGTGGGGCCGTTCTCCCGCCTCCATATTCCCCAGTACAAGCAGCTCAACGCCCAAGTGGACTCCCTGGAGGAGGAGATCAACAGCCGCTACGCCCACCGCCGTTGGAAACCGCTCATCGTCCTGAAGGGCCACCTGTCCCAGGAGGACATCGTGCCCTTCTACCGGCTGGCCGATGTGATGGTGGTGAGTTCCCTGCACGACGGCATGAACCTGGTGGCCAAGGAGTACGTGGCCAGCCAGTTGGACCACCAGGGGGCCCTGCTGCTCTCCTCCTTTACCGGGGCCGCCCGGGAGCTGTCCCAGGCCTACACCATCAATCCCTTCAACCCGGCGGCCATCGCCGACGCCATTCACCAGGCCCTGACAGATCCGGCCGAGGAGCGGGCCGCCCGGGTGGAGTCCATGCGATCATGGATCCGGGAACACAATATCTACTGGTGGGCCGCGCAACTCCTTAACACCGCCGTGGATGTGACCTCCGGGGAATGACCGGCGGTCCGGGCCAGGTGTTCAGCGGCCCGCGGCGGGCCGGACCGCCGACGCCAGACAAGGCCCCCCGACCCGAAAAACACCTTGCCAAAAAAAAAGGGGCGTGGTAAATCTAAAGACAAGAATTCGGGCGGTTAACTCAGTGGTAGAGTGCCATCCTCACACGGTGGAAGTCACTGGTTCAAATCCAGTACCGCCTACCATGCAAATCAAGGGGTTACGGTTAATGACCGTGGCCCCTGGTTGGTTTTGGGGACCATTTTGTGACCGGTAGCCCCAAAAACCTTTTGCTCTAACCGACAGACGGCCTCTTGATTGGTGGGCTTCATCAGATGGGCATAGACGTTGAGGGTAACCGTGGGGCTGGAGTGCCCCAACTGCGTCTGGATATACTTGATGTTCTCGCCTTGCTCAATGAATAGGCTGGCATAAGTGTGGCGCAGGTCGTGGAACCGTATCTCGGGCAGTTTTGCGGCTCTCAGTGCTGGCCGGAAATGACGTTGCACCATATTGCTGTAGTTCATGGGCTTGCCGTGCTCGTTCGGGAAAACCAGGTCGATCTCATTGGCCGGAACGGCAAGGCGCCATTTCTTCAACTGCCTGATAACCGTGGGCGCCAAGTCTATCTTGCGCCGGGACCCCTTGGTCTTGGGAGTAAAAAAGCGGCCTTTGTTGTAGGTGCGCTGGATAAGGACCTGTCGGCTATCCCAGTCGATGTCTGACCACTTCAATCCCAATAATTCCCCCTGCCTCGCCCCGGTCATGATCGCCGCAAGGAACAGCGTGTAGTATCTGGGGTCTTGCACCTGTCCCAATAAGGCCTGGATTTGCTCGGGCGCCAGAATCGCAAATTTCTCCTCCTCTTCATGTTCTTGTCCTTGCTTCCGGGGGCGTTCGGCCTCCCGCAACGGGTTGTGGTCGATGTACCGGTGTCGCACGGCATAACTCAATATCTGTCCCAAAGTCACCAGTGTCTTCCGCAAGGTGGCAATGTTCATTCCCTGGGCTTGCCGGGAGGAGATGAATTTTTCAACCCGGGCAATGGTAATGTGGTTGATGAACTGACCGTTTAGGTCAGAGAAATGGTTTCTGACGTGCCCTTCGTAGACTTCCCAGGTGGTTGCCCTGAGATTGGGCTTTTTGTGTTCCAGCCAGTCCCTGGCAACCTCTGAGAAGAGAGGTATCTCCTTAACCGGCAGGTAGACACCCCTGGCCACGGCCTCCTCGATTTCCCGCAGGGCCTCCTTGGCCTGGGCCTTGGTCGTCCCTTCCGGTAGGGATGTCCTTTGTCTCTGGCCCAACTGGTCGTAGAAGTCCAGCACGTAGCGGCCTCGCCTCTTCGCAACACAAGCCATTTCCATGCCTCCTTTCCTTGTATGTGGATAGTATATAATCTACTATATAATTACGCAAGAAAAAAGGACACCCTCAAATCAGCCTTCTCTTTATCCGTCAGTAATCGACCCTCCACTCTCCCCGTTGGGGAAATTAGGGCAGCCCCTTGGCACCTTGAACTCAGGGGGGCTCTCTGGCGGACCTGTCCCTACTCACCCATTCGGGTCTGTTTAAAAGGAAAACCCGGAGACCGGGACTCCTACCCCCCCTATCATTATGCGGGGCACGGATTTTTTTTGGATTTTCAGGGTAGCCCACTGGACAATCCCATCTATTTCACAAAGAACTTATCGGCTGGACAATTTGACATTACCATGGAAGTCATGGTATTGGTAAACGAGGATTCTGCACATAGGTCATATGACTTTCTGGGCGAAAATACCGTTTGTGCGGTTGAGCTACCGGTATCGGAGCAAGGGGCTTATGCGGCTGCCGAGCTTCAAGGGCTCAGCCCTGAGAGGGGCGTTCGGTCATGCTCTGAAAAGGGTAGCGTGCGCCCTGCGCCGGGCCTCCTGTGCCGATTGCCTGCTCAGACAGTCCTGTGTCTACCTCTATGTCTTTGAGACGCCGCCTCCCCCGGACAGTCGCCGTTTGCGCCGCTACCCCACTGCCCCACACCCGTTTATCCTACGGCCGCCAGAAGATCGCCGGGAAGTCTATGAGAGCGGTGAGAAACTCGTCGGCGAGCTGCTTTTGGTCGGCAAGGCCGTTGGCTATTTGCCTTACTTCATCTATGCTCTGCAAGAGTTGGGGGAGGCCGGGTTGGGGCGAGGCAGGGGCAAATGCAGTCTGGAGGTCGTGGAAGAGCTGACGGGCTCCGGGAAAGTCAAAGCTACCCTATATCAGCCAGAACCAGGAGAATTGGTGACACCTGCTTACCTCGCCTGGAACGAGACATGGTTGACACCCGACCAGACAGAAGCTCAAGGAAGAGATGTTGACCTGGAGATCATCACGCCACTGCGCCTGAAGTTTCAGGGGCACCTGGTGGACGCCCTGGAATTGCACCACCTGATACGCAACTTACTGCGGCGCCTGGCTTCCCTGGCCTATTTTCATTGCGGCATCGACCCAGAGAACTTTGACTTTCGGGGGGCCATCCATGCGGCAGAAAAAGTCCCTTTGACGGCCAGTGAGCTATCCTGGCAGGAATGGGAACGCTACTCCCAGCGCCAAAGGGAGAAGATGCTCATGGGGGGCGTCGTGGGGAGGGTAAGCTACGCCCGAGTGCCGGCAGACCTGCTCTCTCTCCTCAGGGTCGGCGAACACCTGCACGTGGGCAAGATGGCCAGCTTTGGGTTGGGCAGATATCGGATCGCAGCACCTAAATACCTGGAGAAGACCTCATGAATGATCGAGACACGGTGATCTTCGCCGCACTGCTGCACGACATCGGCAAGTTCGCCCAAAGAGCGGATGTTCGGCTCTCTGGTAAAGATAGGGGGATTGAGAGTTCATGTTGCCATCCCTCCAAGAAACGCAAGGGCTATTATACACATCAGCACGTTCTTTATTCGGGGAAATGGATCAGAGAATTTCTGGGTGATGCCTTTGGGAAGGTAGAGAACTTGGCACTCTTCCACCATCGCCCGGAAACCTGGTCCTGGCCCCATCTGGCCAAGATCGTCACCCTGGCCGATCGCCTGTCCTCGGGGGAACGGGAGTCCCGGCCGGAGAAGGAGGAAAGCGGGCGGGTTCCAGAGACCCTGCTGACGTGCCTCTTCACCAAGTTGGGCAAAGCCGGGGGCGAGGTCCAGGACTTTCCCATGCTGGCGCTGGACCCGAATTTGGCCCCCTGGTGGTCTCCGGGGCCGCATCAGCCGCAATACCCCAAGCTGTGGGATAATTTCAACCGAGAGGTGAAGACCCTGAACCCCACGGCGCCCCCTGATCTGCTTTTCCATCAACTCCTGGCCCTGCTGGAAAAATACACCCTCTTCATGCCGTCCGCCGCCTACCGGGACCGCCCCGATATCCCCCTCTTCCACCACCTCAAGGCCACTGCCGCCCTGGCCGCCTGCCTCTATGATCTGGCTAAAGAGGAAAGAGCCCTGGATGATCTGTTGGCGCAGCTCAAACCCGGCCGCAGCGTTACCCCTGCCCTGGAGGAGCAGGATTTCCTGTTGGTGGCCGCTGACATTTCGGGCATCCAGGATTTCATCTACAGCATCACTTCGGAGAAGGCCCTGAAGGGGCTCAAAGGCCGCTCCCTGTATCTGGAACTCCTGGCCCGGGCGGTGGCCGAACAGGTCCTGCGGGAGCTGCAGCTCACCTCGGCGAACCTCCTGTTCCTGGGAGGGGGGCATTTCTACCTGTTGGCTCCCCGGACCGAGACCGTGGAGAATACCGTCAAGAAATGGCAGGACCTGACCAACCAGGTCTTGGTCCAAGCCCATGGCGGCCGCCTGGCCCTGGTCCTGCACCAGGAGCCGGTCGCCTACCGGCATTTCCTGCGGGACACGGGGGACTTTGCCATGATCTGGAAAAAGGCGGCCACGGGACTGGCCCGGGAAAAGCGCCGCAAGTTCGCCTCCTGCTGGCAGGACGAGGAGACGGCGGCGGACATCCTTGGTCCCCTGGAGGCCTTAAAAGAAGAGCGGGCCTGCAAAACCTGCGGTGAAGAGCTATCCTCCCAGGAGGATAAGACGCTTTGCCCGGCATGCGAAAGCTTCACCGAGTTGGCACGTGACTCGGCCACAGCCCTATATTTAAAGACGACCCTGGGTTATCCCCGGTCATTACCCACCAAGATTTTTTCCTACCGGGAGGTTTTGGAGTCTTTGGGGGTCAGGTTCGAATTTAAAGGTGATTGTGCCAAACAAGACCTCCCTTACACCCTCCGCCTGAATGCGGCAGACCTCTCGACCCCACAGGGACCATGCCGGGGCTTTGCCTTCCTGGCGCACCATGTGCCCCGCCAGCCTGACGGCGAGGTGAAGACCCTGGAGGATATGTCCCGAGATGCCCAGGGCATCAAGAAATGGGGTCTGCTGCGGGCCGATGTGGACAACTTGGGGCAGGTGTTCACCGAGGGGCTGGGGGAAGAGGACCGCACCCTGTCCCGGGTGAGCACCCTGAGCCAGCTTTTGACCCTGTTCTTCAGCGGCCATGTGCAGCACGTCATCAGCACGGTATACCGGGACTCGGTCTACCTGGTCTATGCCGGGGGGGACGACCTCTGCCTGCTGGGACCCTGGTCGGTCCTCCCGGACCTGGCCCGGCGGCTGCGGGAGGATTTTGGCGCCTGGACCCGGGGCCGCCTGACCCTGAGCGCCGGCCTCTACCTGGCCCCCCGGGACAAGTTCCCGGTCTACCAGGCCGCCGACGCCGCCGGCGACCTGCTGGACACCGCCAAACGGCACCGCGCCGAAAAAGACAGCCTGGGAATCTTCGACCAGGCGGTGCGCTGGGAGTATATTTCCACCCTGGCTGACGTCAAGGACTTACTGGCAGAGCTGTTGGATCGCCACGGCGTGCCCCGGGCGCTGCTCTCCCTGCTCAAGGCCAGTTGGCAGGAGAAGGAGCAACATGACCAGGGGGCCTTGCCCATGTACCGGGTCTGGAACCTCCTCTACGGCATGCGCCGCCTCACCGAGCGGCTCAGCCGGGATCAGCAAAACCAGGCCATCGTGGTGCTCCAGCAATTGGAACAGAAATTGATCGTTAACCATAACCTGCGAGCCCATACGGATATCGCCATCCGTTGGGCCGAGTATCTGACCAGGAAGGAGGAAAAGCAATGAGCTACGATTTGACACCTGATGATATCAAAAAAATTATAATTGAAGGTAATTCAGAAAAATTAATTGAGAAGGCATCACAACTAGGGGGATATTACGCACCAAAAGATAAAAAAGACAAAAGCGCTGTTACTACAAGCCAAATACGAAATATTTTAGATAAAATTCAAAGAATGAGAGAATTCAATAGGCATGAAGTCAACTTGCTCCGACCCTTGCTTGCATATGCTGCAGGAAGGCATGATAAAACCAAACTTCCTGAATTACAAAGGAATTGCGACAATGCAATTAAAGAAATAAAAACTGAAGAACATTTCAAGAACTTCCGGAATTTTTTTGAGGCCATCGTAGCTTACCATCGGTGCGCAGGTGGAAAGGAATGAGAGGAGAATGATCATGTCTGAACTGCTTGGCAAGATTATTATTACCGGCACACTCACCGCCCTCACCGGCCTGCGGGTGGGAGGCGCCACCGGCGGCCTCAAGATCGGCGGGGTGGACCTCAACGTGATTACCGACCCCCAAGGCAAACCCTACATACCGGGTTCTTCCATCAAGGGGAAAACCCGTTCTCTAATTGAGTATTTAAAAGGTGTAAGTTTTATTAGGGAGCGCAAAGGTAAAGATGGCAAAGTATATCAAGAATCCGGAAAACATAATTGTGAAAGTAACGATGAATATATGAATTGTGAGGTGTGCCAGATATGGGGAACCTTAGGCGGAACAAATCTCACAGTTCCCTGCCTCACCCGCCTCCAGGTCCGGGACGCCTTCCTGGACGAAGGCTCCATTCCCCAGGAAGTCAAGGACAACATCGAGCTGGAGTGGACTGAGGTCAAGTTCGAGACGGCCATTAACCGAATCACAGGTACAGCCCTGGATAAAAGCCTCCGCCAGGTGGAGCGGGTGCCCGCCGGCGCCCGGTTCGGCCTGGAGTTCATTTACAATGTCTTTGCCCCGGAGGACCTGGACCGCTTCAAGCTGGTGCTGGAGGCCCTGCAACTTTTGGAGCACGACTACCTGGGGGGCATGGGCTCCCGGGGCTATGGCCGGGTGGGCATCACTGACCTGGCCATCTATTTCAATTCCCGCAGTGATTATGAAGCCGGAACGGTGGAGGCCACACCGGAAAGGAGGCTGAACGGGGAGTCCGCCACCCCGGTGGCCCTGGTCCAAGACTTCGAGACGCTGAAAGGCAAAATGCAGGGAGCCCTGCCATGACCTTCACCGCCTGCCGCCTGCGGTTTCTGAGCGGCCTGCACCTGGGGGAGCGAGAGAACTGGCGGGAGGGTTCGGGGTATGTGGCCCACTCCGACACCCTGTTCGGGGCCTTCTGCCACGGGTACCGCCTCCTCTACGGCGTGGCCGGCCTGACCGACCTGCTGCAGCGCTTCCTGAGCGGTGAGCCGCCCTTCCTGTTGTCGTCGGCCTTCCCGTTCTGGGGCGACACCTTCTACCTGCCGGTGCCCCGTTGCCAGATTCCCCAGAGCAAGGAGGCCAAAAAGACCGCCTTCGTGGGCTTGGCCGAGTGGGGCCGACTGACATCGGGAGCTTCCCTGGAAAACTTAGGTAACGACGCCAAGGTGCTGCCCATACCTCCCCCCCAGAATGGGGACTCTGCAAAGCGCCTAAAAGAGCCGGACAAACCCTGGAGCGTGACCGACGTCCCCCGGGTGGGCCTGAACCGCTTCACCGCCCACCCCGACGAGAACTTCTTCTACTTCGGGGAGGCCTGGTTCCGGGACGGGGCCGGACTCTATTTTCTCTTCACGGTTTCGGACCCTCGGGAGGACCGGCGCTTCCGGGCCGTCTGGCGCCTCTTGGCCCACGAGGGCCTGGGGGGCGACCGCAGCGTGGGCAAGGGCCAGTTCCGACCGCCGGAGTTTGTGGACCTGGAGATCCCGGGGCCGGAGGGGGCCGACCTATGTGTTTGCCTCTCCCTCTATCATCCCGGGCCGGGGGAAATCACCGGCCTGGATCAGGGCTACTATGAGTTGGTGGACCGCCGGGGCTACATCTTCTCGCCCACCCGCCAGAGCTTCCGCCGCCGGCCGGTGCGAATGTTCGCCGAGGGCTCGGTCTTCCCCGCTTCGCCCGAGCGCCGGGGCCGGCTGGTGGACGTCACCCCGGCGGACTTCGACGCCCATCCGGTCTACCGCTGCGGTCTGGCCTTCACCCTGCCCTGCCGCCGGCCGGGAGGTGACTCATGACTGAGACGGTGAAACTGACCCTGAAAACCCTGGCGCCGGTGCACATCGGCTCCGGGGCCGAGATTTCCCCCAGCGAATACTGGTATGACTCCAGAAGCAGGCAGGTGCACCGCCTCAACCTGCAAAGCCTGACCCGGGACCCGGAGTTTGCCGAATACCTGGAGAAGTTCGTGGAGGGGGCGGCCCAGGCCCGTCAGATCGACAATTACGTCCCCAAGGAGATCCTGGCCCGCCATATCCTCTACAGCCTGCCCGCCCCTACCGGGGCGCACTATCCCATCAAGGCCCTGGTGAAATCCGGCGGCCGGGTCATGATCCCCGGCAGTTCCCTCAAGGGCAGCCTGCTCTCGGCGGTGTTGTGGAAACAAATTGCGGCAAGATGCGAAAAGGATGGTCATTTTCGAGAGGACCTGCGTCGTAAACTGTCTCAAAGAGACAACAGGGAAAATAAAAAAGACTTTGAACAGTTGGTGGGCGTTGCCCTGGGGGGGATGTGCGGCCTGGAAAGCGACCGCTTCCTGCAATGGATGAACGTCTCCGACACCGACCTGCTGCCGGCCCCGGGAAACCTCCGGGTGGCCCGGGTGGAGGTGGCGGGCGCCAAGCAGACCAAGATTCCCATGCTCCTGGAGACCATCCGGGAGGGCGTGACCCTGGCCTTCGAGCTGGCGATCCCTGGGGGGGCGTGTCGGCGGCAGAAGCCCCAGTGGGGGGTGCAGGAGGTCCTGGAGACGGCCGACGCCTTCTACCGCCGGGTGTGGGAGAAGACGCAGGCACCCGAGCCGGCTCCCCAGGGCGGCTGGCTGCTGCGCCTGGGGCAGGGGTCGGGGGCCTGGGCCACCTCCCTGCTGGTGCTGGCCTCGGACCTGGACCTGCGGCGGGACTATGTGGTGCAGCCGCCCATAACCCAAAAGAAAGTGGATGGGATGACGTCTCTCGGGTGGGTGCTGCTGAAGCCCTGGACCCCGGATCAAAAGGGGGAATTGACGACAGATCAAGAGCAGGGAAGGGAGACCGCTGCCGCCGCCCCGCCCGCCGGCCCCAGCGCCCGGTTCACCCAGCTCCTGGAACGGCTCAAAGGAGTCAAGCCCCATGACGCCGGCCAGATAGGCATGTTCCTGGACGGCCTGAATAATCTGGAGGATGAAGAAGAAAAGAAGAACCTGGCCCAGGCCGTTTGGGACCATTTCGACCGCAAGAAACTTAAGGGGAACAAGCGCTTTGCCGAGCTGCAGGCGGCCCTGGGCGAAAACGGCTGAACCATTACGGCACAAGCGCACGTGTGCGAGGGTCTCCGGGGTTTTGTCGCTACACCGATAACATATTGAAATAACTACAGGGCGCCAAAATGATTCTCGTCTGGACATCCGGTTGAAATGATAGTAAAATGCGTAAAAAAGCAAAAATACCCCGGGGTCAGGGGGGGGGTATCCCCCCGGCATCCCCGTTTGGGGCCTGAAAAAACCCCTGTCATCGACAGGTTGGGAGGGGAGGGGTAGGAAACACTGACCTGATGAAGAAGGGATTGCGAC
>CAYRYV010000045.1:19933-30354 GCA_964428565.1 uncultured Desulfobacterales bacterium
GTAGGAAACACTGACCTGATGAAGAAGGGATTGCGACCGGAACCCCAGCCGGAGGCGAGCGTTTTTGAGGTCGTAGGAAACACTGACCTGATGAAGAAGGGATTGCGACTAATAGACAATCCAGGAATTTAGGAACCCAGGCGGGAAGTAGGAAACACTGACCTGATGAAGAAGGGATTGCGACTTTAAAAAATCTGTAGGCGTCTCTGATGCTCGAAAAATGTAGGAAACACTGACCTGATGAAGAAGGGATTGCGACCAATTTTTTGGTGACAGGGCAGTACTCCCATTTATTCAGTAGGAAACACTGACCTGATGAAGAAGGGATTGCGACCGTCTATGGGGAACTGGCGCACAATCACGTAAACCAATGTAGGAAACACTGACCTGATGAAGAAGGGATTGCGACTGCTACCACCGGCCTCGATGCTATCACCGGCCTCGATGCTGTAGGAAACACTGACCTGATGAAGAAGGGATTGCGACATAGTGAGGGAAACGTCATCGGGTCCTTGGGAATTTCCGGTAGGAAACACTGACCTGATGAAGAAGGGATTGCGACCTCCATGGGGTGGACAGTAAAAAATGTTCGTCTATGCGTAGGAAACACTGACCTGATGAAGAAGGGATTGCGACGAGAAGGTCCCTGTCCTTCTTCCCCCACTTTCTTACGTAGGAAACACTGACCTGATGAAGAAGGGATTGCGACACAGTAAAAAATGCTCATCCACGCGCCGAATGGCGCAGTAGGAAACACTGACCTGATGAAGAAGGGATTGCGACACAAACGAGGGATGAACCACCGGGATACGGACCATCCTGTAGGAAACACTGACCTGATGAAGAAGGGATTGCGACTACAGATAAAAATGATTGCAAAGATTTGTATGGTACGTAGGAAACACTGACCTGATGAAGAAGGGATTGCGACCCAAATGTGTCCTCGAACCACTGCCGTCCTTTTTTGGTAGGAAACACTGACCTGATGAAGAAGGGATTGCGACCCATAACCACCAGTGACTGTGGCCCCATAACCACGTAGGAAACACTGACCTGATGAAGAAGGGATTGCGACGTGGAATTTCCGTCCTCCCACAGAACCTCAATGAAGAAGTAGGAAACACTGACCTGATGAAGAAGGGATTGCGACTAAGCTTTACCGACGTTTGACTTCCAGGAAACCACCGTAGGAAACACTGACCTGATGAAGAAGGGATTGCGACATTAATTGCTTTGGGATAACCTAGTGTAACAATTGAGTAGTAGGAAACACTGACCTGATGAAGAAGGGATTGCGACTCACCGTGCAAATATCCCCCGAAGCCATCAATATAATAGTAGGAAACACTGACCTGATGAAGAAGGGATTGCGACACAACTGCATCCCTTTTGTCGTCATGGCCCCTCCTCGTAGGAAACACTGACCTGATGAAGAAGGGATTGCGACTTCGGCCATTTCGGCCAGAAAGATGTTGCGTTCTCTGTAGGAAACACTGACCTGATGAAGAAGGGATTGCGACTGAGATTGTCAAATTAAAACCCTAAAATCCTAAGGGTAGGAAACACTGACCTGATGAAGAAGGGATTGCGACCTTTTACCCACTGACCATCTCACCTAAGTAGATGATCGGTAGGAAACACTGACCTGATGAAGAAGGGATTGCGACTTTTTTCCCCCACTTTCTTATAGTGAGGGAGACATCATCAGTAGGAAACACTGACCTGATGAAGAAGGGATTGCGACATACTAGGCCGTGAGATTCCACGGCCTTCCGAGCTGTTTTGTAGGAAACACTGACCTGATGAAGAAGGGATTGCGACACTCTCTCACCGGCTTCGTAGTACCGGTAGTAGTGGCCGTAGGAAACACTGACCTGATGAAGAAGGGATTGCGACTCCACGCGCCTTATGGCGCATTTCGAGGCTGCCTCCCAGTAGGAAACACTGACCTGATGAAGAAGGGATTGCGACCGGGCTATTCGGCTATTTCGGCTATTTCGGCCAGAAAGTAGGAAACACTGACCTGATGAAGAAGGGATTGCGACCTTCAACCACGGCCAAGAAAGCGTTGCCGTACTCATACCGTAGGAAACACTGACCTGATGAAGAAGGGATTGCGACGTAAGGGCTTCTTGGTAGATCAGATACCCCCGTTTTGGTAGGAAACACTGACCTGATGAAGAAGGGATTGCGACTGCCACGGGGTTGACAACAAAAAGTCCTCATCCACACGTAGGAAACACTGACCTGATGAAGAAGGGATTGCGACTAAGCATCGACTTTAGGTGACCGCGTACCCCCACCGGGTAGGAAACACTGACCTGATGAAGAAGGGATTGCGACCAACATGCCGCATCGCCTTACCATGGCGTTATTTCCCTGTAGGAAACACTGACCTGATGAAGAAGGGATTGCGACAAAATCCTGGAATCGGAGTTTCTGCATCAAGAGAGCAGTAGGAAACACTGACCTGATGAAGAAGGGATTGCGACCTTATACTCGTTCTTTAGAGTCGGCGGTGATGGGGGTAGGAAACACTGACCTGATGAAGAAGGGATTGCGACCCATTCTCCCACCATATGTTCCGGGACCGAGTCGATTAGTAGGAAACACTGACCTGATGAAGAAGGGATTGCGACCATAAAAACGTCAGCTACCATTGGGGTGGCGTCTATGAGTAGGAAACACTGACCTGATGAAGAAGGGATTGCGACGGACTCTTCGAACAGTAACCACCCACAAGGACATCTCAGTAGGAAACACTGACCTGATGAAGAAGGGACGAGAAAGCGTGGCGGCGGGGGGGCGGTTAGCCACCCGGGGGGAAGGCCGCCAAGGAGTCCGGCCATGACCTTAAGAGAGAAGCTGCAAGCCAAGCGGGCTGAAATCCTGAACTTGGCAGCCCGGCATGGGGCCTCCAACGTCCGGCTGTTCGGGTCGGTGGCCCGGGGGGAAGCCGGCCCTGAAAGCGACGTGGATTTTCTGGTGGACTTGGAGCCAGGGCGCAGCCTGCTGGATCACGTCGCCCTGTGGCAGGACCTGGGGGACTTATTGGGCTGCGAGGTGGACGTGGTCACGGAGAAGGGGCTGCACTGGTACATCAAAGACCGGATTTTGCACGAAGCGGTGCCCCTGTGAAGGGACTGAGTGTGCAGGGTAGCATGTCGGTAACGATGTACCTCGTCTTCAACCACCGCTTCACCACCGGCCAGGAGGCGGCGGCTCGGGGCCAGCTCGGCGTGGGCCGCTTCGCCCCCCTGCCTCCTGACCTCCGTGACCTCTGGGGCCAAGTCCCCCCCGACCTGCCGGAACTCCTTCCCTACCTGGCGCCGCTGCGGCAATGGCTCGCTGCCCAGGCCGCCCGGGGAGACTATGTGCTCGTGCAGGGCGATTTCGGGGCCACCTACCTGATGGTGCGCTTCTGTTTGGAGCAGGGCCTTATCCCGATTTACGCCACCACCCGCCGGGAGGCCCGGGAGGAGCATCGCCCCGACGGCAGCGTCAGAATGAGCCACCGGTTTCAGCATCAGATGTTCAGGCAATATGGGGTATGACCATGGGCAAGACCTACCTGTCGTTCCTGGGGACCAGCAACTACGTGCCTTGCAGCTACCATTTTGGCGGGGCTCATGTTGACGATATTCGTTTCGTCCAGGAAGCCACGGTCCAGATTTTCGTTGGCAACTGGTCTGAACAGGACCGCATCTGCATTTTTACCACCGAGGAGGCTTATAAGAAAAATTGGCTAGACGGCGGCCACGTTGATGATGCCGGTCGGTCGCTGACCGGTCTGGGCAACAGGCTGGCGGCCTTAAAACTTCCCTGCCTGATTCGCCGCATTCCGATTCCTGAAGGCAAGAGCGAAGCCGAAATCTGGCAGATTTTCCAGATCGTATTCGATCAGTTAACCAACCAAGACCAGGTGGTGTTCGACATCACCCACGCTTTCCGCTCCATCCCCATGTTGGCCATGGTGGTGCTCCCTTATGCCCGGGTGATGAAAGATATTTCAGTTCTCGGTATTTACTACGGGGCCTTTGAAGTCCTGGGGCATCCGAACCATGTTAAGACCCTCCCCATGGAACAGCGCTCTGTGCCCATCTTTGACCTCACCCCGTTTTCGGCCCTCCTCGATTGGAGCCTGGCCGTCGACCGCTTCCTGGGCGCCGGCGATGCCAGGCCGGCTTGCCAACTCACCCAAGACCATGTCCTGCCCATCTTGCGGGAGACCCGGGGCAATGATCAGGTGGCGAAATTGATCAAGAATGTCGCCCACCAGTTGCAAAAGTTTTCCGAAGCCATAGCGACCTGCCGGGGACCTCTCTTGAGCGACATCGTTAAAAATCTGTGCCAAAATATCGCCCAGTGCCGCAAGGAAACCGGACTGGCTCCCCTGAATCCCTTGCTCGACAAGGTGCAGGAGCGCCTCGCCGCTTTTGATGGCGATGCCATTCATGATGGTCTTCGGGCCGCCCGTTGGTGCCTCGACCACAACCTGATCCAACAGGGTTTCACGATCCTCCAGGAATTTTTGGTAAGTTACTGTGTTCAGCAGGTGGGCGGCGATCCTTTGGAGCGCCACTACCGGGATATCGTCACCCAGGCGGTGAATATCCACATTAATAAGCGACCGCCGGAGCAATGGAAATCCCCCGCATCAACGCATTCAGACATCACTCGGGACCTTCTCTCGACCTTCGCATCTCAAGCCGATTTGCCGAAATTATTGGATGCCCTTTCTGAATGTCGGAATGACCTGAACCATGCTGCTTTCCGAAAAAGTTACCGGTCAGCACAGGATTTCCGCAACAAATTGCAAGAGTTCCTTGAAAAGAGTGAAGAACTGGTGTTTGCGGGAAAGCCCTGCTCAATGTAAACGCAAAGATTGCGGAGGGGTTGCACCATGACCGGTCCTGACCTTCTCCAGAGATGCATCTCTGCATCGCAAAGCGGCCAGCGGGAAGCTGCCCTCGCCCTGGCCCGGGAACGACGCACCAAAGACCTCCACGACCCCGCCCTCCACCTCGCCTGGGCCGACCTGCTGGAAGAGCTGGGCCTGGTCGATGACGCCGTCCAGGAACTCAATCTGGCCCTGCGGGAGGCCCCGGAAAACCACGCTGTCTGTTTGCGCCTGGCAGACATTTACCTGGACCAGGGGAAACCCCACAAGGCGGCGCATGTCCTGGGGGAACTGGCCAGGGGGGCTCCCGCCGAGCCCCGCTTCGCCGAGGCCTGGGGCCAGGCCCTGGAAGAGGCGGGAGAGTATGCCAAAGCCCGCCAAGTCTATCAGGAGGCCCTGGAGGGCACCGGCGACCCCCGGTTCACCGGCCTGCTGCATAACCTGGGATTTTTGGAAGACGAACCGCCGACGGCGCCCCCTGCACCCACCGACCAGCTCCTGCCGCAACCGCACCACTTGGTGGCCTTCACCAGCCTGTTCGCCGGTCGGGAAGGGGTCTACGCCCGACAATGGGTTAGCCCCACGGGAGAATCGGGCTACACCCCGGTGGAGGAGCCCCTTACCCTGAAGGTGGCGGAAAACCACCTCCTGGGGAACTACACCATCGGCGTCTACCCGGTGCGCCTGGACAATACCGTCACCTTCATCGCCTTCGACTTCGATCTGGCCAAGTTCGCCGTGCAAAAGACCATCACCAGCCAGCGGGCCTGGCAGGGGGTCATGGCCAAGGTGCATCAGTTGGCCTGCAAGCTGGTGGACCTGGGGGCCGCCCACGAGCTTCCGGTCTACCTGGAGGACTCCGGTTTTAAAGGGCGGCATGCCTGGGTCTTTCTGGACACCCCCCTACCCGCCGGAGTGGCGAAGAAGTGTGGCGATCTGCTCGTCAGTCAGCTCCTGCCGCTGCCGGTGGAGGTGACGGTGGAGGTCTTCCCCAAGCAGACCTCGGTGAAGCGGGGCGGCCTGGGGAACCTGATCAAGCTCCCCCTGGGCTTCCACAAGCGCACCGGCCGGCGGGCCGTCTTCCTCCAGCCGGATGGGGAGGCCATTCCTGACCAACTGGGCCTCCTGAATACCTTCACCAAGGCCTCACGGCGGGCCGTCTACAGCCTGATTCAGCGCCTCCAGGGTTCTCCCGGCAGCGCCTCTGTCCCCCAAGCCGCCCCGGAGACGACGGAGCCCCCCTGGGAAGAAGGCACGAAACTGCCGCCGTCAACCCCGGAGGCCCCACCCTACCATCTGGAAAACGATGTTCAGGTGCAGTGTCTCCTGAACCGGTGCGCCACCCTGCAAGCCCTGGTCATCCAGGTCACCCAGACTGCCCGGCTGAGCAAGGACGAGACCCTGGTTCTCATCCACACCCTGGGGCACCTGGAACACGGCCCGGAGGCGGTGAACACCCTGTTTGAGCGCTGCCTCAATGCCGATCCCACCCTGTTCCTCAAATCCCCCCTGCGGGGGCATCCCATGAGCTGCCCCAAAATCCGCTCCCGCATTCCCCATCTTACGGCAACGGTCAACTGCAACTGCGCCTTTGCCCTGGGGGTCAATCTGTATCCTACCCCCCTGATCCATCTGCAGGCCCTGGAGACTGCCAAGACCTCGGCGCCGGCAAGCCATGTGGTGGATTCCTGGCAATTTCAGAATCTCCTGCAGGATTACCTCAAGCTACGCCGCCAGCTTCACGAGACCCAGGTGCAATTGGGCCGCTGCGAAGAAGCCCTGAGCCAGTTCTTTCAGGAAGCCGGGGTGGAGAGTGTCCAGACCCCCTTGGGCACCCTCCATTGCCGGCCTCAGGAAGACGGGAAAGTCATCTTCAGCCTGGAGATGTGAGACCCAAGATGTAACCGAACATTCAGGGCAAAGGGCCGCCATGGCCATAATGTATGTAACAGAACAAGGCTCCTCGCTTACGAAACAGGGAAACCGTCTGGTGGTGGCCAAGCGGAGCCAGACCCTCCACTGGGTGCATGCCTTCAAGGTCAACCAAGTTGTTCTTCTGGGCAATGTTTCCCTCTCCCCCGGGGTCGTGGCCTTCCTGCTGCAAGAGGGCATTGACACAGTTTTTCTGTCGTACTATGGTAAATACCGGGGGCGCCTCCTTTCCCAATTCGGTCGCAACATTGAACTCCGGCGGACTCAGTTCCGCCTCATGGAGGACCCGGAGTTCCGCCTGGAGTTGGCCCGGGCCTGCGTCCGGGGGAAACTGGCCAATTGCCGTATTCTGCTTCGCCGCCAGAACCAGGACCGGCAACATCCGGAAGTCACTGAAGCAGTACACCAGCTCCGACGGCTGGTACAAAAGACCTCAGCCTGCGACTCCATTGACAGCTTGATGGGAGTGGAGGGTGCCGGCGCTGCCGCCTATTTTGGCTGCTTCCCCCACCTGTTGCGGTCCGCCGACATGACCTTTGCCGGGCGCAGCCGGCGGCCACCTCGGGACCCGGTGAACGTTTTGCTCAGCCTGGGTTACACGCTCCTGGCCAACGTCATTCAGACCCAGGTGCATGTGGCCGGCCTGGACCCTTATCTGGGCTGCCTGCACGGGGTGGAGTATGGACGACCCTCCCTGGTGCTGGACCTCATGGAGGAGTTTCGGCCCTTGCTGGTCGACGCCTTGGTCTTTACCCTGGTGAACAAGCGCATTATCCAGGCCACTGACTTTTTCCGGCCCGATGAAAAAGAGCCGGCGGCTTACGACTTTGCCGATCCAGAATCAGCCCGGGAGGGCTATCCCATTCTCCTGGCCCACACCGGGATGAAAAAGTTCATCACCCACTTCGAGGCCCGCCTCAACCAAAAAGTCCTCTATCTCCCTCGGGGCCAAAGACTCCGCTACCGGGACATCTGCCTCGAACAAGTCCGTTGCCTGGTGCGCCGCTTGGAAGGAGAAGCGCCCTACGAGTCCTTCACCTCCCGATAAATGGCAATCTTAGCAGGAGGACGCCGATGTTCATGGTTATTTCCTACGACGTGGTGGATGACCGACGGCGCCAGCGGTTGGCAAAAACGTTAAGCGATTTCGGTCACCGGGTGCAGAAAAGCGTCTTTGAGTGCGACTTGGATGACCGGCAATATCTGCGGCTAAAGAAGAAGATCGAGGAGTTGATTGACTGGGAGGATGACAGCGTGCGTTACTATAGCCTTTGTGGGCGCTGCCGGGGCGGGGTGGAGGTAAGTGGCTGGGGGGTGCTGCGGGAGGACGAGGAGGTCATGGTGGTGTGAGCCTGGGTTCGGCGGAGAAATCCCCCCAGAGAATTTCCACGGCTATTCTTTTCTGGCGGTCGCTTTATGGCAACCGAACATATTGCAAATTCAACTTGATGACAGAGGTCGTGCAGCTAATTGCCGGGCAACAACGCCTGTTTGGATGCCAATCCAATCTTTAAGATGTCCGGCCGGTCTCGTTTTTCACCCATAAAGAAGTGCCCTCACCCCGGAGTCAGGATGAGGGCACCTATGGAGAGAGTGTGGGTTTATGGACTTCGCTTTAAGCGCCAAGCGCTTAAAGGTTGCAGTCTATCTGGGTCGGTTTTCTACCCCTCCGGGACGGTTTTTCCGGGTTCTCCGGCGATGTCGGCCCGCAGTTGACCCGCTTGATTGAGCCCGGAAGGGGCGATTGGGACAGTTGGGTCAGTTGGGTAAGGTATACGGTGTGAAGTTTCAGCCGCATAACAAGTGTCAGCCGCTTGGTAGACCTTACACCTTTGGGGCTTGAGCGGGAAGATGAGTCCCGGCTTTTTACTCATTTTGGGAATCCGGCAGGAGCCATGACCGGTGCCGGGATTGATGTCGTCTGGTTGGAAGTGGATGCAGGCCGAGCACAACACTTTTATCTCTTGCTCCTCCGGCGACCACTTATTCTCAGGAACCGGCCCAACCGCCCCACAAGACCCAGAGGCGCTTAGGCTCTGGCTTTCCTGATCGCCTAAGGGGGCCACTTCCGTGAGAGCGGCAGTTTTTTGGCCCGCAATATCGTCCCACCCGGTTTCAAGTAGGTTTGTGACCTTCAAGTGGATTACCGCTCGTCTGACACCATCGATGGTAACCCTGACCGTATTCCGTTGCCTTTTAAAATCTGTGGAAGCAAGGAGCTTTCGCTCCTCCATGCGCTTCCAGAGCGTTGTCTTGGTTATGGGTAGAGAGGCCCCCTGTTCTCGGGCCAGGCGTTGGACAGCGGCAAAAGCGGCATCGGGTTCAAGGTAAATGTCCTCCTCGCTAACCCAGCCAACACGTTCTCCTTGGGGACGCCATTCTTCCCGCTCATAGGAACCAGTGCCGATCAACTGCCGTCGCCATCCCCAGAGTTCTGGGTCGTCCGGCTCATCTTGGCCTACCCTGCTTGCCAAGTGGGCTCGTCCATTAACGAGAGCGGCTGAAAGTAACTGCAAAAACCGCCTCACCGGGTCTTCATCGATCTGGTGACTACTTTGAGTTTTACCAAGGGCAACCAAGACCTCTTGACATTGCCGCCTGTATCGATCGCACTCTTCCGGCGCCAGGGCTCCTGCATCGTGGGCAAAATGTAGGAACATTTCAAATCCTATGCTCAGATGGGCCTGGTTGTCAGGGGTGCGGTCATGGGCGCCCGGTGTGCCGCTTAACTGTTTACGGAAAGTGGTGAGCCTTGCAGCATGGAGTCCAGGCAGAGAATCCTGCAAAGAGCTCATCCGTGGCGCCAGCCATCGGAGATAGGCCGCCATGACCTTAGCGTAGACCCCCTGAGCGGCATACTGCTGGGCTACGGTGAGCCGGTCCAGGTTGACATCGCCCTTTTTTACCTCGACCACCACCATGCGGCTGCGCAAGCTGTGCCCCTGGGGAATATCTTCGCCAGTGCAGATGATGAGCCCTCTTGGCCGGTAAGCCAGACGGAGGCTGCCATCGGCTTTCATGCGCTGCCTTCCGGCCTGATTACCTGCCCCACGCAGCACCCGGTCAGCCTCCCGGTGGAACCTCTGGATGTCGTGAGGGGTCCCTTGTGGGCAGAAGTCATCGATAACCAGGACGGCATCCTTGACCAAAAAAGCGATCTTTTCCAACGAATTGGCCGTGCTGGACCAATTCGCCGGAAGGTTGCGGCCATTGAAGCTGGGCCCATAATAGCTTTGCGCCACAGCTGCACATTCCGTTTTCTGGCTCCCGGTCATGCCCGCCAAGAACGGAGATAAATCGGATGGCAAGATTGCGCTAAGCGGAGCTCGAAATACGCCGCACATGAGTGGGAAAGTGATGGAAGGAGGCGCTAACGTTAGAAACTCCAAGCTGAGTGAAATCAGCCGAGGTAATTCTTTGTGTGGCGGTGAGTCCGGCAGAGAGAAGGAGGTTAAACTCCCGCTCAATGCCACCTCAATGTTTGCGACGGCACCGTGCCCTCCGATAGCTCCCCCGCAATGCAGGTATACCCATATGATTTTGCTAACCTAAAAATGACCCCCCTGAGCAAGTTTTGACAATGCAAAAA
>CAYRYV010000046.1:0-30253 GCA_964428565.1 uncultured Desulfobacterales bacterium
TTTTATAGTAACAGTAAGTAATGATTTGCCGTTACTTGGTGCGAAAGTTGAGTTAGGTAATTATGACCAAAATCAAAATCTGCGGCATTACCAACCTTGACGACGCCCTCCTGGCCGCCGACCTGGGCGCCGACGCCCTGGGCTTCATCTTCTATGCCAAGAGCCCCCGGAGCATCTCCCCCGAGGCCGCCCGGGAGATCATCGCCCAGCTCCCGCCCTTCGTCCTCAGTGTGGGCGTCTTTGTGGACGAACCCCTGGAGACGGTGCGGACCATCGCCGCCACGGCCCGCCTGGACTGGGTGCAGCTCCACGGGAGCGAGCCCCCGGACTACTGCCGGGCGGCGGGCCGCAACGTCATGAAGGCCATCCGTGTGGCCAATGAATCCTCCCTCGCCGCCATGGCCGCCTACCAGGGCGCGGTCCGGGCCTTCCTCCTGGACACCCACAAGGCCGGGCAGAAGGGCGGCACGGGGGAGGTCTTCGACTGGTCCCTGGCGCTGAAAGCCAAGCAATACGGCCCCGTCGTCCTGGCCGGGGGCCTCACCCCCGACAACGTCGCCGTCGCCGTCTACACCGTGGCCCCCGCCGCGGTGGACGTGGCCTCCGGCGTGGAGGCCGCCCCTGGCGTCAAAGACCCGGCCAAGCTCCGGGCCTTCATCGCCCGGGCCCAGGAGGCGGCCCACTGGCCCGCCCCGGGCCAGGACGAGTGAGCAGTGGGCATCTTGTTTATGATACAATCTAAATACTTCAGACTATGAACTATGAACTTTAGACAAATTCATGATTAACCCCTCACGGAGGACTACTATCTTGCTACCCGACAAACACGGCCACTTCGGACGCTTCGGCGGCCGCTACGTGCCCGAAACCCTGATGCCGGCCCTCTTCGAACTGGAGGCGGCCTATAAGCGCATCCGCCGCGACCCGGAGTTTAAGAACGAGTTGAACCATCTCCTGACCCACTACGTGGGCCGGCCCTCGCCCCTCTACTTCGCCCGCCACCTCACCGCGGCCCTGGGCGGCCCCCGCATCTACCTCAAGCGCGAGGACCTCAACCACACCGGCGCCCACAAGATCAACAACACCCTGGGGCAGGGGCTTTTGGCCCAGCGCATGGGCAAGCGCCGCCTCATCGCCGAAACCGGGGCCGGCCAGCACGGCGTCGCCACCGCCACCGTGGCCGCCCTCCTGGGCCAGGAGTGCGACGTCTACATGGGCACCGAGGACATCCGGCGCCAGCGCCTCAACGTCATCCGCATGCAGTTGTTGGGCGCCCGGGTGATCCCGGTGGACTCCGGCTCCCGCACCCTCAAGGACGCCATGAACGAAGCCATCCGCGACTGGGTCACCAACGTCCGTCACACCCACTACATCATCGGCTCGGTGGCCGGACCCCACCCCTACCCCATGCTGGTGCGCGACTTCCAGTCCGTCATCGGCAAGGAGGCCCGGGCCCAGATGCTCAAGGCCGAAGGCCGCCTCCCCGACGCCCTGGTGGCCTGCGTGGGCGGCGGCAGCAACGCCATGGGCCTGTTCCACCCCTTCCTGGATGACCCGGTGCGCTTCATCGGGGTGGAGGCCGCCGGCCACGGCCTCGACTCCGGCAGCCACTCCGCCACCCTGGTGGCCGGGACGGTGGGCGTGCTTCACGGTTCCTGCGGGTACCTGCTCCAGGATGCCTGGGGCAACATCGAGGAGGCCCACTCCCTGGCCCCCGGCCTGGATTACCCCGGCGTCGGCCCCGAACATTGTTATTTCAAGGACACCGGCCGAGCCGAATACGTGGCCGTGGACGACCGCCAGGCCCTGGAGGGCTTCAAGCTCCTGTCCCGCACCGAGGGCATCCTCCCCGCCTTGGAGAGCGCCCACGCCGTGGCCTACGTCCAGACGCACGCCGGCGAGTTTACCCCCGACCAGCTCGTCATCATCAACCTCTCCGGCCGCGGCGACAAAGACGTCGACGCCGTGGCCCAGGTCCTGGAGGTGGGCCCATGAAAAAGATCGCCAAGCTGTTCAAGACCCTGGCCGCCCGGGGCGAAAAGGCCCTCATTCCCTACCTTACCGCCGGCGACCCCGACCTGGCCACCACCTCCGCCCTGGTGCTGGAGATGGCCCGCCGGGGGGCCGACCTCATCGAGATCGGCGTCCCCTTCTCCGACCCCCTGGCCGACGGCCCCACCATTCAGGCCGCCTGCTGCCGCGCCCTGGCCCAGGGCGTCCACCTGGAAAACGTCCTGGCCCTGGTGCACCGCCTGCGCCAGGATATCGACACCCCCCTGGTCCTCATGGGCTACTACAACCCCATGCTCCACTACGGCCTGGACCGCCTGGCCGCGGACGCCGCCGCCGCCGGGGTCGACGGCTTCATCATCCCCGATCTCCCCGCCGAGGAGGCCGGCCCCTGGACCCGGGCCTGCCGCGGGGCCGGCCTGGCCACCATCTTCCTGGCCGCCCCCACCAGCGGGCCGGAACGCATCAAGTCCCTGGGCCGACAGACCCGGGGCTTCCTCTATTATGTCTCCGTCACCGGCATCACCGGGGCCCGGGCCGGCCTCCCCCCGGACCTGAAAGAGGCCCTGCAGCAGGTCCGTTCCCTGGTGAGCTGTCCCCTGGCCGTGGGCTTCGGCATCTCCACCCCGGAGCAGGTGGCCGCCCTGGCCCCCTTCGTGGACGGCGTGGTGGTGGGCTCCGCCATCGTGCAACGCATCGCCCGACTCCAGGGTCGAGCCCTGATCACCGAAATCGGCGACTTCATCGCCGGCCTCAAGACCCCCCTGCGGGGGAGGTAATTGTTTTGCGGGGGAGGGCCAGGAGGCAAAACTTCCCTTATAATAACAATGGCCGGAAACACTTTGATGTTCCCGGCCATAATATTTTATTAAGCTATTTACTATACATAGCGTCTTAAGTAATTGAACATAATCGCCTGACGGTTTCGTTCCCCAGGCGCCATCGGGAGAAGATGCTCTCCACGGCTTCTACGATGTCTGTCAAAGTTTGGAAATACTGATTATGTGTGGCTAAACGGCGAATAAGTTTCCAAAGCCGTTCAATGGGATTAAGTTCAGGGCTATACGGGGGGAGAAATTCCAAGGAGAATCTCTCCCGGTTTCGGTCCCGATATTCTTTATGCAAAACGGCATGATGATATCGGGCGTTATCGATGATGATCACCACACGCCGCCCCGAGTGCGAACTGACTAACCGTAAGTGTTTGAGAAATGATAAAAACGTCATGGCATTGAACTTTTCTTCTTCACGGCGGAAAACACATTTCCCATCCCGCAGGCGCACTGCGCCAAAGTATCCGACGCTTCGCCGAGTGGGATGGTGGAGCAATACCGGATCCTTGGTCTCCGGCGGCACCCACATCCGGCATCTGGAGCCATGTTGCTGGAAACGCGCCTCATCCAGAGCCCACAGGTCCACCGCATCATCTCTTGCGAGCAGGCGGGTTTTTTTTAGACTCCTCCTTCTGGAGGGGGTCGGCCCCGGCGATAAGGGGGCGCGGCTTGCGCAGGCGGAAGCCAAACTGTCGAAACAACCTCTGACACTGTCGCACGCCCAAATCAATCTGCCACTGCTTTCCAATAAAAGCCGCCAGGGTTTTGCCGTCCCACAGGTTCGAGGAAAAGCCGAAATCTTTAGGAGACTTCCGCAGTGCCGCGGCAATTTGCGCCAGTTGTTCCTCGGTCAGTCGCTTAGGTCTTCCCGGGCGGTCTCCTTCAACCAATCCGGCAAGGCCTTCCTCATCATAGCGTCGCACCCAATTTGCCATGGTGCTATGAGCGTCGCCAAGAAGTGCGGCTACCTCACGGCAGCTTATGCCTTGGGCCACCAGAAGGATGCCGTGCAGTCGATGATCATAGCGCGATTCCTGAGACCGACGAATTTCCTCCTGCAGGGCAGGAATTGCCATGGCCGCATCGGGAATGGTCAGTGCTTTCATGCATAGATTATACAAACTGCCGCTACTTATGTCCATTTATTAATGACGTTATGCATAAAAAATATCAGTGCTATTATTAATTACTCTAATCCCTAATGACTCTATGCATTTTCTTGTGAGGTGGATCCGGTTTTCTTGGACACGGGATTGGGAGATAATCAGTGGACCAGGAGGACCGGAGGATGGCAAAGGCTATGGATGTTGACCGGGTAAGGGAAGAGGTTCGACCAGGGGGGACGGAGGGAGGCCGTAGGCCGACCGGAGTCCCCCCTGGGGAGGGAACCATGGGGCCATTGGCCCAGGGCCAACGTTGGACGGCGGCCAGGAAACGAGAGGTGGTGCTGCGTATCTTCCGAGGCGACCCCCTGAAGGCAGAGTTGGACCACGCCATGAAACGGCTGGGCGAGTTGACCATGGAAAACGAGTTGCTGTGGGCCCGGGTGAGGCGCCCCGGCCCTTTCGCCCAGAGGAGGTCGAAGACATGAGCGGTCTGGCCTCCTCTGCCACCAGCAGGCCTTATGGCGTCAAGCTGGTCTGCCGCACCTGGGAGCAGCCCCGATCGTCTTACTACGCCTCCCGTTACGGCCCGGGGAACCTCACCACAGGCCTTTCCCCGCCCCCGCCGACAGGCGCTCTGCCGCCGGGAGTTGGAACTCTTCATGGAAGAACTGCCAGAGATCGTCGTCCTGGAGCCAGACCGTTTTGGCGGCGTCCAGGTGGAGCTCTTTGAGCGCCTGGTCCTGCCAGGACTGCAAATCCGCGGCCGTCCCGCTGATGTCCTCCAGGAGCTTCAGCCGCGGGTAGATGATGAAGCGGGTCAGGGCATTGCTGGCGGCCCGCCAGTCGCCGCCGCCGGACCGCCGCAGCCAGCGCACCACCTCCGGCCACTTGATGGTCAGCACTGTCCAGCGCAGGAGCTGCTCCAGGGAGGGCTTCTCCTGGTCCCGCCGGGCCCACATGAGGAAGTAGTGGAAGCGGAAGACGTTGAGAAACCGCTTCATTTCCCGGGGATTGCCCCGGAAGTAGCGGGTGGCGGCCTTAATGACCCCGCGAATTTCGGGGTTGTCGTCGGTGAAGCGGGCAATGCCGGCGTCGATGGTCTGCCGGTCCACCTGGAAGGCCAGGGAGTCGCGCACCATGGCCTTTTGATCCTCGGTAAGGTTGAACTGCTGTTGGAGGCGGCTGCTGGCCTCGTCCACCTCCCCGGCAGAGGTCACCGTGGCCAGTTCCACGGCCTCCCGGACGGGTGGCGCCATCTTCTCCGCCCCGCCGGCCAACATGGCCTGCAGGTAGTTCTCCAGGTCGCCCTTGGCCGTCGGGGGGATCAGAAAGGGCAGTTGCACGAATTTGTCCATGAAGCGCCAGCCCACCGGAATGCCGGCGTCCGCCGGCAAATTGGCGATCATGTCCCGATGGGCCGCCTGCAGGGCCGCCGCCACCATTTCCGAGTCCATGCCCAGCACGAAGATGCATTTCTGGAAGTCCCCCGCCAGGAAGAGATTCACCGCCTCCACCAGTTGCGCCACCTTGGCCGGCGAACAGCGGTCCAGGTCGTCCACGAAGATGACCAGGGGCTGGTATTGTTCCGGCACGCAGGCCAGCACCCGCTGCAGGTCGGCCTCCACGTGGTGGATGAAGCCCAGTTCCTTGCTGTAGTCGGGAATGTCCAGATACTGCCCCAGGCTCGCCGCGGCCGGTTCCTGTTCCACCTCCCGCTTCTTCTTGAGGTAGCTGCCGGCGCCGGCGATACCGGTAGCCAGGGTGCTGAGGAGCATGCCGATCACCCCCGGTTGGGCGTGCCCGGTCACCAGGGTCCCCAGGGAAGCCAGGAACAGAACCCCCAATCCCAATCCCCACCAGCGCATGCCGGTCAGCCAGCCCCGGAAGATCTTGTCGTAAATCTTCTGTCGGATGCGCTCCGGGTCCACCCGCTTCAGATTAAGCCGCAGCCAGAATTTCTCCTGTTCGACGAGGTCCAGGCGGGCCGCCACCTGCTGCATGATGGCGTCCGCCAGCCCGGCCCACACCTGGTTGGTGCTTTCGTACTTCCAGGCGTTGAACCACACCGTCAAGAGGGTGGTCTCCCGCACCGCCTTCTCGGGCACCGGCGGCAGCTCCCGCTCGGTTTTGGCCGTAATCCAGGCCTGCACCTCCGCCAGGGCCTGGCGCACCGTCAGGGCGCCCCGGCGGTGGCGCTCCGGCGGCGCCTCCTCCTCTCCCCGGCCCGGCACCGCGGCCGGGTCCACCTGTTTCTGGATCATGCGCATCAGGGAGGTCTTGCCGCCGCCCCAGGGGGCCTGGATGCTGATGGTCAGGGGCGGCCGGGTGTGGGGGTGGGTCATGAAGCGGGCGATGGCATAGGCGTAGGCCCGGTAGCCCAGGGAATCCTCCAGGGTCCAGATGTCCGTGGCGATATGGGTGGAAGGCCCCAGCGGCCCGGCGGGCTCTGCCGCCGCCGACACCCAAAAATCCGGGGAAAATTACACGTCGTAGGGCACACTCTCCGGCCTGGGGTTTTGCCTCAGCCCGAACACCGCGTCATTAAAGTAGCGGATAAAACTATCCATAAAGACAGGTATGCCCATGCGCCAGCGATTATCGGCCCCGGGATCATGAAATTTTTCCCCGGAGGACAGCACGGCGGCCACCCGGGGAGGATCGAGAAGGGTCAATTCTCTGATTTTATTGATGTACGCCGTCCCCGCCTGGATGGCGTTGTCCGGCTCCAGGAACCACTTTTCATCTATGGACGGGTCTTGGAGCAGATCGCGCCCCACCTGCACGAAGGTTCCCAGCAGGCTCGTCGAGCTGAGACTCCGATAAATGTCTATTTCACCGTCCTGGGCATGGCCGCGGGAGACGGCGGCCAGAGTGGCCACGATGAGCACGTCGGGCACCTGGTACTGCTCCGCCCGCTTCATAATGGCGTCGTTATAGGTATTCCAGAGGGAGCGCACCGTCCGGGCTTCCCCTTCCATCCGCTCCACCCCGCTGCCCTCCACCTCCACCCCTTCCGGGGTCAGCCGCCAGCGCATCCCCTCCGGGAAGGCGCTGTGGAAGGTGGTGAAATACTCCGGGGAGGGGGTCGGGGGGGCGGTTTCCGGGGATTCCGTCGGTTCGGTGGGCGGGGTCGGGGGCTCCTCAGGCGGCACCTCCACTTTCTGGGCCTGGGGGGAAGGCTCCGCGGTCTTGCGGCTTTTTTTCTTCGGGGCCGCCCTCTTGATCTGCGGCGTTTGGTCCTCCGCCGTGAACTTGGCGGTCTGGGCCTTCCACAGGGCCTCCCAGGTGGCGGGGCCTATCACGCTGTCGGTCAGCAATCCCTCGCGTTCCTGAAAGGCCATTACCGCCTCTATGGTCTCCGGCCCAAAAACCCCGTCAATTTGCCCCCGGTAAAAACCCAGTTCTGTAAGCATCGTTTGTGCTTCTGCGACCCGGGGGCCTTCGTCACCTTTCCTCAAGCGTATAGGTTCGGCCATCTGTCCTCCTGCTTGCTGGAAAGCCTAAGTGCCGCTCTTATTCCCCGCAAGTGTAATACTTGTCCTGCTCGTTCCAGGCAGCCCCCGGGCACCAGGTTTCTATTTGCACCGGGTAGGCGTCCGCCCTGATCTGACCCCTGACGTCGGGCAGCTTCGCCTGGGCCGCCTCTTTATTCGGGAAATGAATAACGGTCCGATAGATGTTCTGCCGGAAATAGACCTGGGCCTCAAACCCCGCCCTCTGGGCCCGTTTCACTTCGTCCCGGGCTCCGTCCGGTGTCCGGTCGAAGCCGGTGACGATGCCCCAGGGCGACTTACTGGCCAGATTGATGTCCTTCAAGGCCTGGTCGGCCTGCCTGACGGCCGTCTGGTCGCCGGTGGAGACGATTTTCTGCAAGGCTTTCTGAGCTTCCTTCTGCACCTGCGTCTCCGCGGCCATAGTGATCTTTTTGAGGTGGTCGATGCTCTGTTTTTTATTCGCGGCGTCGCCGGCGGGGATGTTTTCCAGGAAGCGCACGGAGGCATTGGATTGATTAAAGATGGCGATATGCACGGCTTCGTCCTTGAAGCCGATGGAGTAGATGACGGACAGGGCCGCCAGTTGCAGGCTGGGGTCGGCGTCCTTTTTCAGGTGCAGGAAGAATTTTTCGATGGAGTTGGCGGCGTTGATCTGCAATTCCTGCTTTTTCAGCAGTTCGTTGATGGCGTTCTGCTGGGCGTTGAGGTGCAGGCCGATGACCCCCATCAGCAGGGGGGTGAACAGGGAAAAGAAAATAGTCAGCTTGTCCCAAAAGTCCCGGGGTTTCTTCTCTTCGCCCATGACAGGTCTCCTCGTTTACGCGGTTTCCCGAAATTACCGGCCATCGTGATTGCCAAGGAGAGATCGGGGACGTTGGTTGCCAGGACGCCTCAACGGGGTAGGGGGAGCCATGGATTTCCGGCCGGGACTGGTGTAGGGCCTCCTCTGCTCAGGGCGATTCCGAGGGATCGGCTTCACCCGGTGGTAATGACAACATAATATCTGCGCCCGGCGCTGTCAAATCATTACTGGCGGGCCACCGCCGGGGCGCCCCGGCGGCCCCGGCGGCGCCGGGATGCCTCTTGTCAGGTGGCGGGGATTGGAGTAAAATATGGCTGGAAATCTCGCGGGAGCAGGAGGAACGGGTGCGCATCGGCGTCATCGACGGACAGGGCGGCGGCATCGGCGCCGCGGTCATCAAGCGGCTGAAGGAGGTCTATCAGGAGGAGCACGAGATCATCGCCCTGGGGACCAACGCCATCGCCACCTCCCAGATGCTCAAGGCCCGGGCCAACCGGGGAGCCACGGGAGAAAACGCCATCGTCCGGACCGTAGCGGCGCTGGATGTCATCATCGGCCCCATCGCCATCGTGCTGGCCAACGCCATGATGGGGGAACTGACCCCTAAAATGGCCGAGGCCATCGCCTCCACCCCGGCCTTAAAAATCCTGCTCCCCCTCACCCAGGAGCGGGTGGAGATCGCCGGGGTGCGCCCGGAGCCTCTCCCCCACCTGGTGGAATACATCGTCAGTACGCGCCTCAAGGAGATTATGCACCATGTGTGAAGCGGCAGCCTATATTCTGAGAAACGGCCAGGAAGAACTGTTTTTGGAGGACGTAGACATCATCGAGCCCGAGGGGGACAGCCTGCGGCTGGTGAGCATCTTCGGGGAACAGAAGATCATCAAGGCGGCCATCAAGAGCCTTAATCTGGTGAATCACAAGGTCATTCTGGTGGAGACGTGAGGGCCGGGCGCCCCGGCCCCCTTGTCTAGTTGCCAGCTGTCACTTCACCTTCACATACTTGCCGTCTTTGACCTCAAACAGGTAGTCGCCCTGCTTGACGACGTCGTGCTTGTCGTCGAAGGACAGCTTGCCGGTCACACCGTCGAAGTCTTTGGCCTCATTAAGAAACTTCTGCACACCCTCGGCCGTGGGGCCGTTTTTCTTCATGCCTTCGGCCACCATCATGGTCATGTCGTAGGTGAGGGCGGCGAACATGGGATTCACCGGCTCCCCCGCCTTGGACTTCACCAGGGCCATGTAGCTCTCGATGAACTTTTTGTTCCTGGGGGTGTCGTAGTCCTGATCGTATTCCCCCGCCACCAGGTGCCCTTCGGCGGCCTTGCCGGCCAGCTCAATGTACACCGGCGCGATATCCCCATAGACTCCGATGATGCGTTGATTCATGCCCAACTGCCGGGCCTGGACCGCGGCCGGGGCGGTTTCGCTGTAATAGCCCGGGATAAAGAGGATGTCGGGGTTGGCGGCCTTGATGGTGGTCAACTGGGCCTTGAAATCCTTGGCCCCCCGCATGAAGGACTCCCGGGCCACCACCTTGATGCCCTTGGCCTCAAAGTCCTTGCCGAAGACCTCGTTGCAGCCCTTGCCGTAGGGCTCGTTGGAGAACAGGATGCCCACGGTCTTGGGTTTGTAGGTCTGGGCGATATAGTCGGTGAGGGCCTGGGACTGCTTGTCGATGCGGGAGCAGCCCCGGTAGATGAATTTCCCGGCACCGCTCACCTTGGGCGAGGTGGCGGTGGGGGAGATGAGCACCACCTTGGCCTCTTCGGCCTGGGGGGCGGCGGCTAGGGTGGCTCCGCTGGTCATGGGGCCGATGATCACCGGCACCTTGTCAACGTTGATGAGCTTCTGCACCGCATTGACCGCGGTGGTGGGGGAGTCCTTCTCGTCTTCGAAAATCACCTCCAGGGGACGGCCGTTGATGCCGCCCGCCTTGTTGATTTCCTCCACGGCCAGCTCCACCCCCCGGCGGGCCGGCAGACCGTCTTCAGCCCCCGCGGACAGGCGCAGCACCGAACCGATCTTGATGGGATCGGCGGCCGGGACCGGACCTGCCTGGAAAGACAGCAACGCTACGCTCAACAGCGCCAGAAGTAACACTTTGCCAACCTTCATAAATTCCTCTCCTTTCTCTCGTGCGGTTTGTTTGCCGATATGGTTATACACATCCCTTTGACTGATTGTCCGGGAGTCCGGCGCCGGGCTTTGGCCTGCTCCGGTCCCTCCTCATCCCAGTTTTTCCACCAGCGAGACCCGGGATTCGATGCCCAGGTTGTCCCGGAGGTGCCGGCGCAGCCGGCGAATAACCCCCTCCAGGCATTTGACTTCGTCGAAGAAGAGATTATCATCCATTTCCAGGGCGATGTCCAGGAATTCCAGGGCCTCCTCCCGGTTCACGGCCAGACGGTGGCGGGGACAGGAGTCCTCGATGATCTCCTGGATGAGGGTGCTGACCTGCCGGGGATGCACCTTGATGCCGCCCACGCTGAAGATGGGGTCGCACCGGCCGCTGATCCTGCCCATCCGGGCCAGGGTGCTGCCGCAGGGGCAGGGGGAGGGCGCCAGGGCCGCCAGGTCTCCGGTCCGGAAACGGATCAGGGGAAAGGCGGTGGCGCTCAAGGTGGTGATCACCAACTCCCCGGTGACGCCGGCGGGCACGGCCTGGCCCGTGGCCGGATCGATGATCTCGGGGTAGAAGTGGTCTTCGGAGAAATGCAGGCTCTCCTGGAAACCACAACTGAAGGCCAGACCCGGCCCCAGGACCTCGGTGATGCCGTAGGCCGTGGCCGTGTCCACCATCAGGCCCGCCTCGATTTCCCGCCCCACTTCGGGAGCCAGCGGCTCCGCCACCAGCAGGGCCTTCTTCAGGTTCAGGTCCGCGGGCATCAGCCCTAGGGCGGGCATCACCCGCACCAGGTGGCGGGCGTAGGAGGGGGTGGAAACCAGAACCGAGGTCTTGTAGTCCCGCATGACCATGAGCTGCTTAGCAAAGTTGAGGTTGCTCATGGGAATGACCGAGGCCCCCAGGTGTTCGGCTCCGGCCTTGAGGTCCCGAGCCCAGTTGGTGAGTCCCGGGGACAGGACGATCTGCACGATGTCCTCCCGGCCCACCCCGGCGAAGCGGTAGAGGCGAGCGGTGAGGTCGAGCCAGGTCTTCAGGTCCGAGGCGGTATAGCCCACCACCACGGGTTTCTCCGTGGTGCCCGGGGAGGAATGGATGCGGACGACGTCCCGCAGGGGCACGGCAAACAGGCCGTAGGGGTAGTTCTCGGAGAGGTCCTCCCGGGTGGTGAAGGGGAGTTTGGCCAGATCCCCCACTTCCTGGATGTCGTCGGGACGCAGATCCAGGCGCTCGAACTGGCGGCGGTAGAACTTCACCTGGCGATAGCTGCGGTTCAGGGTGGATTGCAGCCGCTCGAGCTGCAACAGCTCCAGTTCCTCGCGGCTCGGCTCCGGGGTGTGGAGGTCGGCCATGGCGGGGTTACCTCCCTTCGGTGAACTCTTTGTAATCCTTCCCCAGGTAGGCCCGGGTGACCTGACGGTCGGACAGCAGGTCAGCGGCCTCGCCCCCCAACAGGAGGCGGCCGGTTTCCAGGACGTAGCCCCGGTCGGCGATGGACAGGGCGACCCGGGCGTTTTGCTCCACCATCAGGATGGTCACGCCGTCGGCCCGCAATTGGCGCACGGTCTGCATGATGGCGGCGATGAACTTGGGGGCGAGCCCCAGGGAAGGCTCGTCTAACAGCAACAGCCGGGGGCGGGCCATGAGGGCGCGGCCGATGGCCAACATCTGCTGCTCACCGCCAGAAAGCGTTCCGGCCACCTGCCGGCGCCGTTCGGCCAGCCGGGGGAAGAGGGTGTAGACGTGTTCCAGGTCTTCGGCGATGACCGCCTGCTGGCGCTGGCGAAAGCGCAGGTAGGCCCCCAGTTCCAGGTTCTCCGCCACCGTCAGGGGAGCGAAGATCTGGCGCCCCTCGGGCACCTGGGAAATGCCCCGGGCCACCACCGCCTCGGGGGCCAGACCGGTGAGGGGTTGGCCCCTGAAGGTGACCTTGCCCTGGTACCGCACCAGCCCGCACAGGGCATTGAGGAGGGTGGTCTTGCCGGCGCCGTTGGCCCCGATGAGGGCCACGATCTCCCCCTGGTTGACGTGACAGGTGACGCCGTGCAGGGCGGCGATGCGGCCATAGTAGGCGGTGAGGTTGCGGACTCGGAGCATGGCAAAAATGGTGATGGATCGGGCCGCCTCGAAGATTAAGAGGTTTGCGGGGCAAACAGCCCGGACCGGCAGACTGTTTCGTTGTCGCCGCCACTAGGCGACATCCCCAGCTCCCGGCCCCCCTGCCGGCGCCCCGGCCGAAACCGGCCCGTCAGCAGAGTTACTCGGGCTCGCCGCCGGGAAACAAAGGTAATTGTTGTTTATACCATGCAGTTGATGGGTTTTACCAGACTATTTTCAGGCCGGGGGCTAATGAACCACAGGTTTCGGAAAAAGAGGGAGCCTTGTGCTCAAGCCTTTTTCAGGTCTGCTTCATTGACAACAAGGCCTTTCCGGCTGCACCGCATCCGGTTTTCGGGACACAGGTTTATTTTACGCGGCCCTGGCGATTGAG
Source organism: uncultured Desulfobacterales bacterium (assembly GCA_964428565.1). Classification (GTDB taxonomy): domain Bacteria; phylum Desulfobacterota; class Desulfobaccia; order Desulfobaccales; family Desulfobaccaceae; genus CAYRYV01. The sequence goes on from CAYRYV010000046.1 coordinate 12,862, forward strand.
TGCTGATCGAGCCACTGGGCTCTGGCTTGCCGGGGGCCCGGGAAGCCGTTTTTTTTCACCGGCCATGCGCGGTTGTAGGTGTCCACAAAGCGCCTGGCGGTGTCCCTCGCCCTGCAGCGGCGAGGCCGCCAGGTCTACCCGGATCAACTCCAGGAGTTCGGCGTCAGCGGCGGCGGTCTTCGGCCCTCGCTTGCCGGGCGGGGTCATGCGTCGGTCCGGAGGCGGCCGCGGCGATTATCCGGCCTTTCCCGAAAACCGGCCCTTCCAGGGAAGATACCGGGACAGGGGGTCCAGGAACGTGTGGGCCAGGCGGCTCAAGCAGAATCGGCCCGCCATGCAGAAGAAATTCACCCAGGCCCGCCAGGGGGAACACGCCCCGGTGTGCTGCTGGGCCCGGCGGTATTCCCGCAAGGTGTGCAGCATATGGCGCGCTGCCAGCCCCCCCAGGCGCATGCCGCTCACCGGCAACTGGACATAATGGGCCTGCAGCCCCGGCCCCCCCCGGAGGTAATGCTCGTAATCGACGGCTCCCCGGTAGCTTTCGTCAAATTCGCCGACGCGGTCGAAGTAGCGGCGGTGGGTGAAGGCCGCCTGATGGGGGATGGCCGCGAACATGCCCCACATGCGGTAGCGGCGCCACTCCCAGGGGCGGGCGTGCCTCTTCAGGAGGGGGGCGGGCTGGGGGCGGTCCCCCCGGGTCATCATGAGGGCGTCGCCGAAGACCACCTCCGCCCCCGGATGCGCCTGGAGCTGGGGAACCATGCGGGCGACGGCCTGCGGGTCCAGAAAGAAGTCGTCGGCATTGAGGAAGATGATCCAGTCGCCGCGGGCCAGGGCCAGCCCCAAATTGAAGGCGTGCGCCAGGCCGCGGTCGGGCCGGCTGTGCCAGTAGGCCAGGCGGGAGGCGTAACGCCGGATAATAGCGACGCTGCCGTCGGTGGAGCCGCCATCGATGATGATGTACTCCAGAGGGGCGTGGGTCTGGTCCAGGACGCTCCGGATGGTGTGCTCGAGGTAGGCCGCGGCGTTAAAGCAGACCGTGATGACGGAAATCAGGGGGGAGTCGGGAGCTGGGAGGCTCATAAGAAAACCGCCTGACCGGCTCCCGGGGAAACAGGGCGGCAGCCACCGGGGGGGGAAGGATTATCCCACCAGGTTTTGGTACAGATCAACATGACGTCGGGCGATATGGGCAAGTGCGAAGTTTTTTTCAACCTTTTGGCGGGCCGCCCGGGACAGCTCCGCGTGGCGCTTCTCATCCGCCAATACCCAGGAAATGCCCCGGGCCAAGTCGGCGCTATCGCCGGCCTGAGTCAGATACCCCTGCACCCGGTGATCCACCAGATCGGAAATGCCTCCCACATGGAAGGCCGCCACCGGAGTGCCGCAGGCCAGGGCCTCCATGATGGTGTTGGGTAGATTTTCCTGGAGGGAGCTGGCCACGAAGACATCGGCGGCGGCATAGAGCAGCGCCAGACTGATGTCGTCACGCAGCATCCCTAGATACTTCGCCGCCAACCCCATATCGGGCGGCCTGTCCGGTCGGGAGCCGCCGAACAACACCAGCTGGGCCTTCTCCCCCCAGCCCTCCCGGGCCAGGAACTGCAGGGCCTCCTGGAGCGGAGCGAAGCCTTTGCGGCCGTCGGAGAGGAAATTGAGGGCCCCGGCCAGGATCACTTTTTTGTCAGGGGGGAGCCCCAGATACTCCCGGGCCCAAACCCGATCGACGGGCTGGTAGCGCGTGAGGTCCAGGCCGTTGGGGATTACCGCGGGCTGCACGTGCCGGAAGAGGGCACTGGCCGTGACGCAGTCGGCCAGCCACCGGCTCGGCGTGATGATGGTCAGGGGCAACGAGCGCCAATGTTCGGCTTTCCGTTGCCAGACCCGGTGGCTCAAATCACGGGGGGAGCGGGACCCCAGCTGGGGGCAGCAGCCGCAGGCCTGGAGATAGCCCCGGCAGTCGAAGGGATAGTGGCAGCCGCCGGTAAAGGCCCAGGCGTCGTGCATAGTCCAGACCAGCGGCCCCCTGATGCGGGCCAACCCGGGGATGGACAAAAAGCCGTTGCACACCCAGTGCAGGTGGACGACGTCGGGTTTCCAGAAGGCCACCAGCCGGGGGACGTCGCCGGGGAGCCAGGCGGGGCTGAACAGGGAGGCCGACCGGCCGGGGTAGAGCTTCAGGGGCAGCGCCTCCAGGTGGGGACGTACCATATTGAGGACTTTGGCAATTTTCCCGGGGGGACCGATAACCGCGGGATCATCAGTGAGCTTGTGGTGGACCAGCATCCTGGCGTCCACGCCCAGTCCCCGGAGGCCGCCCAGGAGCCGGTAGGCGGCCCGGTCGGCGCCGCCCTGTCCATCGGAAAAATTTAAGATGAGGACCTTCACAAGCAATCCTTACCGAATGTCCCACTGCCGCCCGGCGTAGATCATCAGGAACTGATCCAGCCAGGGGCTGGTTCTTTGGGGAGGGTGCCGGAAGTCGATGCGGGGCCCTTCGGCGTGGAGATAGCACCGAAAACCGGCTGCCGCCAGCAAGGTCAGCAGTTGGGGGAGGGTGGAGTCGCCCTGGGCGAGCACATGGTACTCCAGGACCAGGCGGCGGACGTTATCCAGATGGGTGGCGCTGTCGGCCAGGACCCGGGTTTCGGCACCCTCGATGTCCATCTTCAGCAAATCCACCGGCTTATGCAAATAATCCCGCAGACGGACGGCTTTGACGGACACGTCCCGGTCTTCCCGGCCGCTTCCGGCCACCCGGCCGCCGTCGGCGCCGTCTGGGGCAAAGGCCAGCTCGCCGCCGCCGTCCCAGAGGGCGGCCTCCACCACCTGCACACGACTGGCCTGGTTGGCCTCCAGGTTCCGGCGCAGGGTGCGGCAGATGACGGGGTCGGGCTCGAAGGCCACGATTTCCGCCCTGGGGAACAACCTCTGAAAATGCAACACGGACAAGCCGACGTTGGAGCCGCAATCGATGATATAGGGCCGGGGATTGTCGGTGACGAAATCATACCAGCCCTGGACGACGATGGACTCGAAGGCCGACAGGCAGGAGGCGGCGTCCACGAACTCCAGGTCCCAGCCCCAGATATCGATTCTCCCCGGTTGATGGCGCGGCAGGGGCCCCAGGGCATTCTTCAACCGCCAGAAGGCCCGGGTTTCCGGTCGCCGCCAGATTTCCCTCTGACGACGTAAAAACCGCCAGCCGCGCTCCGCCAAGTTCAGTAGGTTCATATCACTCGGGCCATATAATAGACGAATGCGAAACAGGGAAACGCCGTGTTATCGTTGGGAGAGGGGGCCAAGGGTCTACGCCCCCTGCCCCCTCTCCCAAGCCCATTCCCCCGGCCCTCCCCTTAATTGAAACATTTCAATTCTCCAAGTACTAATATAGCTTACCAGTTATATCCGGCGATTCCCGAAAATAATTCCGCCTTGCCGCACAGAGACGCTGCACCCGGCGCCAGGCCCGGGCCGTCAGCGAGCGGTCGCCGAAGACGATCTGGTCGGTGAAACTGTCGGCCCGCCGGTCGGCGAGCAGGTAGGGGGGGTGGACCAGGGGAAAGCCCATAGGTGCCACCGCCATGTCCGCCAGCCGGTAGTTCCCCTGGGAATGGGTGGGGTCCCCGGCGAAACCGATATTGGAGACCAGGTTGACCTGGGGGAGAATAACCAGCCCATGTTGCACCCAACAGGCGAACGTCCATTGAAAATCCCAGGTGTTGATCTCTCCCCGATAGGTCAGGTTGAAGATCTTGGTCCACAGGCCGGCGGCCCGGCGGGGCAAATGCTCCTTCAGCCAGCCGCCCTGCTGCATTTCCGGCCAGAGGCGCATGTCGCCGTCGTAATGGTGCCAGGCCCGCCGCCAGGAAGCCCAGCCCCAAATATGGGTGTGGCGGGAGAAATAATAGCTGTAGGCCGTGCGGCGACGGCCGCATTGAAAATTGTCGCCACTGATCATCATGACGCGCTCATCATGACGGTAATGGTGTAATAATTCCTGGCAGAACCGGAAAAAGCTGGGGTGCGGCAGGGTGTCGTCTTCCAGGACGATGCCCTCCGGGACGTGCTCAAAGAACCAAGTGATGCCGGACCCCACCGCCTGCTTGCAGCCCCAGTTGCGGTCCCGAAAGTTGGTGTGGACCTGGCAGTCCCAATCCACCCGGGAGGCGATTTCCCGGGCGGCGAGGCACCTTTCCCGGTCCCCGGCAACTTCCGGGCGCGGTCCGTCGGCGCTGATGAACAAGTGCGGCGGCCGGGCTTTCCGGATTTCCTGGAAAACCCGCTCGGTGGTCTCCGGGCGGTTGAAAATCAAAAGCAGCACCGGAGTCTGCAGGGTAAAAGAGGACATGGACCAGTTATCTTCCCGGCCCCGAGGGCCTTGTGGCCGTTAATCCGGCGAAGCGCCGGGGGGCGCCGCCGCGGGCGCGGCCAACCGCTGACGGGACAGCCGGCCGATAGCCAGGTTATCGGTAATGTTATTCAGAAGATTGGACACCACCAGCCTCCCCTTCGGCCGCAGACCGGGGAAGGGGTAGAGGAAGACGGCGTACCCCAGGGCGGCGAGGGGCAGGAGGCCCAAGGACTTCAGGGTGAGGCGGGTGCTGAGCCGTTGCGACCACCGATACAGCTCCCGGGCAAAGGCTTCCCGTTCCTGGGCCACCGTCCCGGAAATATCCCGCGCCCTGAGGAGATGATACATCGGCACGGGGCAGGGCGCCAGGGGCAGGGTGCGGCGGAAAAAATCTCGCCCCCTGTCGGCCCACCCGGGGAGGGGCGCGGGGCTGACGGGCTGCAGGCCCAGCTTTGTCAGCATCCGGGTAAAGTAAGGCAGATAACCGCAATTTTTTTCGATATGGTCGCCGTCCCAGGAATTGACGAAGTTGGGAAACAACAACAGCGACCCGCCGGGCCGCAGGTGGGCCATGAGGTCGCCCAAGGCGTATTCGACATCGTAGATATGCTCCAGCACGTCCAGGCAATTGATGACATCGAAACGTTGTTCCCCCAGGTCCAGCACGTCCGTTATCCGCACCTCCAGTTGCCGCAGGGCGAATCTGCGGCGCACGAGAGGCGTCAGGCCGCCCAGCAGGTCGGCGTAGGTGACCTGATAGCCCAGGCGGGCGAAGATGATGCTGTCCTTGCCGCCCCCGCCGCCGTAATCCAACAGGGTGCGGTAGGTCTGGCGCGTTTGGAGCTGGACGATGAGAGGATCCAGGCGGGTAGTCATCTCCGGAATTCGCAAAGGCTGGGTCACGTGGACGATGAGCTGAAACTGCTCCCGGGACAGGCGGGAGGGGACGCGGCGAGTGGTATGGTAATGGTAATAATCCAGAACCTCCCGGACCAGCTGTTGCGCTTGGCTGGCAGAGACTTCTAGGACGTCGGCCACTTCCCGGACCATATCGTCCAGCATAGCCGCGCCGGCGGGGTCGTAGCGTAAAAGTTGGTAGGCGGCGCTCGCTTCTACTATGGCCATTTTCCGGACCAGTCGCCTTTCCAGATTGTATCACCGGCTGCCGTCAGGGGAAACCTCGGGCGCCGCCGACGTCAACGAGGGAAGAGTTTTCGCCAGAGGCGCCGCCCGAGCAAGAAGTAGCCGTACCAGAAGGGCAGTTCCTTACCCCGAGCTCTCTCCAGGGCCGGGACGAGCTGAGGGGCGGCCAACCATTCCCCGCTACGGGCGGCACCCTGTTCCAGGGTTTGTAGTAATTTCTGTTCATCCCCGGTGTCCCGGGGATAGGAGCCGATCCACAGCCAATCGGCCGGCCGGGACCAGGAAAGCCCTTTGAGTTTGAGGCTCAACCGGGCGCAGCCGTACGACCCCAACAGGAGCCTGTTGACTGCCCATCGCTGTTTCAGATGAGCCCAGCGGGCCTGCCAATCCCGGGGGGACCCCGGCTCTCTGGAGCCGGGCTCGGTCCAGTTCTGCTCTTCCGTGTCCAGGGCCAGTTCGTCCCGGGCGGTGGGAGGCGGACAGACGGGCTCCCGGTCCAGAATGATGCGGCAGACCCGGTCGATGGCGGGCTCCACCCCGGGGGCCAGGTCACCGAGACACGTATAAGCCAGGCGACCGGTGAAGGGGTCGGACATACGGACTAGGGGAAAGCCGATGTTGTAGCGATAAAACAAGGCGTAGGCGAAGCGGTAGGCTCCTCTTTGGATCTCACGGGAGGAGACCGGGGCCGGCAGTTCCCGGAGCGAGTCCAAAAGCCCGGGGTAGACGGCGGCGTCTTTGACGGTCTCCACAAAGGGCAGGTCGCTGAAGTAACAGCCGGAGGCGACGACCACCCGCTTGCCCCGGCAGGCCATTTCCAGACCGGTGGTGCTCTGATAGACCAAACCGACGGCGGCCAGGTCCATCAGGGTATAGGAACTGACCGGGTCCTCCGGCATGACCAGACGGGCATTGACGGGCAACTGGCGTTGCAGCTCGAGCAGTTCCTCTACCTGGCGCAGATTGTCGCCCACCGCCATTTTGCCGGCGGTGTTGGGATGCGTCCGGATGACCAGATCGATCTCCGGATGCCGGGCGGCGTAGGCCACCGTCGCTCTGATCCAGTCCAACTGCCGGGAAAAGGGCCCCCGCCAGTCCTGTTCGGCGATGACCTCATCGTCGGAGGAGGTGAACAGCACCCAGAGGGGGCGGTCCGGGGAAAGGTGCAGGTTCCGGCGGACTTGGTCCGCGTCCTGGGGCGGGGGGCTGAAGGCCCGCCAACTGAGATTCCTGCCCTGCTGACGGGCCCGCATGTAGCCGCTGATGATCTCCAACTGCTGGTGGGTGAGGGGAATATGACCCCAGTCCTGCCACAATTTTTTAATGGGGGCCAGGGCCAGACAGTTGGAATTTTCAAAGAGCATCAGGCTTTCCTGGAGCAAGCCCCGTTCATGGCAGACCACCCGGACGCCGCGCCGGCGGGCCAGCTCCAGGGCGATGCGGGTGGAGGAGAGCCGGCCGTTGAAGAGAAACAGGATTTCCGGGGCGAAGTCGTCCAACAGGCGCGTCAGTCCGGTAACCGCCACCGCGCCGCCGGCCAGAAAGTTCCGGTAAACGCGCTCCACCTCGGGGTCCGCCAACTCCAGGCGGGAGTTTCGGAAGTAGGAATGGATGGAAGACTCGACCCACTCCCCGAGGGGATGGCCTTCGTAGGCCGCCTGGGGTAGTTCTCCGGGGGCCAGCCCCGCGGCCCATTGCCGGGCGGCACGCAAATCTTCGGGGACCAGATAGCGCCCCAACCATTCGTAGGGCATCCCCAGGCGGTGGTACAAATCCGTTACTCGGGCCTGGCAGTGCAGACACGAACGGGCGTGACGCGGCGCCACGGCGGCGGTGAACAGGTCGCAGTCCGGATACAGGCCGTCGCACAGGATGGCCCGCACCTGGGCCCCCCGCTGCCGCAGGGCCTGGAGAACGGTGATCTCCCACAAGCCGTGGGGCAGATGATAGTTGTAGGGGGCGTAGCACAGGACGCGGCGGGCCGGGCGGGCATGGTCCGGCACGCCCAGAGGCGGCCGCTCCTGACGGCGACCAGCCACGAAGGCACCGATGATTTCCAAGCAGCGGCTTGCCGTCCGGCCGTCCAGCGGCCCCAGTTGCTCGTCGAAGATCTGGCGGCGCTGCGATTCCCGGCTCTCATCGCCGGTATCGGCGGGGGCGGTGATCAGGGCCCGGAGCTCGGGGGCGGAGCGAGCCACCTCCAGAGCGCCCGCCATCTCGTGGAACGGAATCAGGGTGGAGGCATATTTCTCCACCGGTTCCGACCAGAAGGTATAGATCACCTTCTTGCCGGTGATCATGGATTCAAACAGGGCGGTGGTTTGAAAGCCCACAATGATATCGGCGTTGACGATGAGGTGGCGGGTGTCGGCCAGCAGGGGCGCCATCTGGACTTCCCGGCCCCACAGGTCCCCGGCCAGGGCCCGGAGCCGCTGGCGGTCCTCCTGGATGGGCTGACGGGGGTGGGGTTTGATGAGGATATTGTAGGAGCCGGTGCGGGCTAGGTCCACCAGGGTCGCTTCCGTGGAGGCGCGCAACTCCTCCCACACCGGGGTCTGGGCGGTTTCGTCCACCGGCGAATACGCCGCCAGATCGTAGTGAAAGAACAGGATCGTCTGCCGCCCCGGGAGCAGGCGCAGCCCCAACTGCCGCCAAGTCAGCCATTTTCCCGGCTGCAGATAGAGGTCGAAGCGGGGTTGGCCGGTGACGATGATCTTGTCGGCCGGGGCCCCGGCGTTGAGCCAAAACTGTTTGTGGCGGTCGCTGCACACCAGCATCAGGTCGCTGATAAACGGAAACGTCCGCCCCGTCTCCTGGGCATGGGCATCCATGGTGAAGGGCGAGATGGTGGTCTCCTTTTGCAGCACAATGAAAGGGACGCCCATCTCCCGGGCCGCGGCCACCCAGGGCCGGAGATAAAAAATGGTGTCGGACGGAGAGATCACCGCGTCGAAGGGGAAGGTGCGGTAAATTTTGGTCAGGCGTTTGGCGGCCTTGACGGCGAAGGCCTGCCGGGCCCGGAAATACTCCGGCCGGTTGTATTCCTCCAGGCCGAAAAAGACCGGCGGGGGCAGAATCTTGTGAGCCAGCCGGCTCAGCACCGAATAATCGACGATTTTGAATTCGTGGCCGCCGGGGGCCTGCCGCAGGGCGTCGATATCCTGGGCGAAGAGATGGTCGATGATCAAAAATTTCATGAACAATCCGTGTTGTCTCAAAGTGGTGAGGCGAAGGAAGCGAATGCCAGACTCCGGAGGTTATGCCGGCTGCCGACGCCTCGCCCCGGTAGACGCTGGGCAAGCTCTATTATCTATCTTCTTCAGGGCGAAGATCCACCAGATCCCAGCTTAACGGCGTACCCTGCACAATGGGCCGCCGGCACCGCCGGCCCCACACCTCCTCTATGTGGCGGGGATGGAGCCCGTTTCCCGGGCGGATGGATCTGAGGTTGGCCGGGGTGAATACCTCACCGGCCTGCATGTTCGCCACCACGAAGAGGGATCGCCGGAAGATCCGGCTACTCAGTTCCTGATTCGTCAGGCCGTAATGCACCTCTCCCGCTGCCTGTTCGGCGGTGCGAATGGCCGCCACCATGGCCTTGAATTCGTGCGGCTCTAAAGAGAAGGCTCGATCCGGACTGGGGAGGTCTCGGGACAGGGTAAAGTGCTTCTCTACGATGCAGGCCCCCAGGGCCACCGCCGCCACCGGCACGGCGACCCCCAGGGTATGGTCGGAGAGGCCCGCAGGCACTCCGAAGGCCGCAGCCAGATGGGCAATCGACTTGAGGTTCATATCCGCTGGGGCAGCGGGATAGGCGCTGGTGCATTTCAACAGGGCGATTTGCCCAGCACCGGCGGTCCGGGCGGCGGCCACCGCCTCCTCGATTTCCCCCAAGGTGGCCATCCCGGTTGACATGATAAGAGGACGACCTGTCTTCGCCGTCTTTTTAATCAAAGGGATGTCTATCAATTCATACGATGCGATTTTATAGGCCGGGATGTTCATCCCCGCCAAAAAGTCCACGGCGCTGGCGTCGAAGGGGGAGGAAAACAGGTCGAGCCCCAGATCGTCCGCCAGGGCTTTCAGTTTGGGCTGCCAGTCCCAGGGGGTATAGGCCTCTTGGTAGAGCTCATAGAGGTTGCGGCCCGCCCAGGGGGTACCGGGGCCGATCAGGAAGGGTGCGCTCCGGCAATCGAGGGTCAGGGTGTCGGGGGTGTAGGTCTGCAGCTTGATAGCGTCGGCCCCGGCTTCTTTGGCGGCCTCCAGTATTTTGACGGCCTGGGCGAAATCCTGGCCGTGATTGGCCGACATCTCGGCCACGATGTAGACCGGCTGGCCGGGCCCGATACGTCTGCCGTTGATTTCGATGTAGTCTTTCATGCAGTTTTACCGGCCTCAAAGATGAAATGTCGGGACGGCTGACCCTTGACCTCGAGTTGCCCCACCTCCCGGTAACCGGCATGGGCGAAGACCCGGCGGGAGGCAGGGTTGTTCTCCTTGACAAAGGCATGGATGTGCTGCACCACGGTGTGCCGGAACAGCGCCGCGGTGCCTAGGCGGATGATTTCCCGGCCGAACCCCTGGCCGCGGTGGGTGGCAGCCACGCTGGTGGAGAGAATCGCCTCCCGGCCATCGACCTCGAAGCGGATTTGGCCCACCGGGATGCCATCGCCGGTTTCGGCGATAAAGATAACGTAGCGGCTGTCGGCCAGCTTTTCCTGAAACCAGGCGCAATGGCTTTCCCAGGCAATGGGGTCGGAAGAATATGACGCCGCCCGGGCCTCCGGGTCGTTGGCCCACTCCCACAAGCGCCGGCAGTCGCCGGCCGCGGCCACCCGCAGATAGAGCCGGGGACGGACCATCTCCTGAAGAACCCGGGTGCAGCCCTGGCCGTCCACCAGTTCCCGGCCTTTTCCAGATAATGAAGCTCTCCGGGGCGCCGAGGTCAACAGCGCCTTCAGGGTCCTGGCCGCCTCTTCCGGCTCGATCTGGTCGTGCCACCCCAGGTTCACGGCGGCCTCGGCCTCCTGCAGCCCTTGTCCCACCAGCCGCTGATTGTCGGCCAGCACCACCACCAGGCTGGGGAGACCCAGGAAGGCCGCCTCCCAGCAGGTGGTGCCCCCGGCGGTGACCGCGGCGTCGGCCCAGGCCAGCAATTCCGGCATGCTGTGCACATCGGTCAACAGCCGCACCGGAAAAGGATAAGCGGCCACCAGGTCGGCGAGCACCCGGCGGTGGGGATTGCTGCCGCCCACCACCACGGCTACCTCCAGGTCCAGACCGCGCAGGAGCCGCACCATCTCCAGGATGCGGGCGGTGACGTTCAGGGGATCGCTGCCTCCCAGGGTGACCAGCAGCTTGCCGGCCACCGCTGGAATCTGTCGCTGCCAGCCCTGCCAGGCGAGAAACTCCTGGCGCAACAGGACAAATCGGGTGCCCAACAACAAACGGGTGTCGGGAGCCACCCGGGGGTACATGCCCGGGTGGGCGTAGATATTCTGGTTGAGCACCAGGTCGGCCACGTAGTCGTCGGCGTGGGCGTAATCGTCCACCACCAGCAGGTGCAGGCCGGCGTCCTGCAGGCGCTTCTGGTAATCGCCGGAAAAATGATAGCCGTCCAGCATCAGCCATTGACTGCCGCAGTCCCGGGCGCTCTGCGCGGTCCGGCGGGCATCGTCGGCGCTCCCGGGGGCGGCGTCCAGCGGGACCACCGCCACTCCCTCCGACCGCAGGCGCTCTTCCAAGGCCGGAGTGGACTGAGCCATCAGGAAGGTGGCGCGCCCTCCGGTTCGCCGCCAGGCCTGGGCCAAGGCCAGGCAGCGCATGGCGTGCCCGGTCCCCACCTGGGGGCTGGCGTCGGTGCGGAGCGACAGGTGGGGGGTGACCGCCGCCGTCATCGCCAGGGCCGCGCGGGCGGGGAGTTCCCGGCCGGTAAAATAGATAACGTAGCGATCACTTTAGCCTCCGGGAGGCGTGTGCGGCCGGGTCACGTCAGCCTCTTAAAACCGGCATGGCACATCGGTCCCTGGAGGTGAGCCGCCGGCCGGCCCTCCGCCACATAGGCGCGCAGCATGCCGAACACCTCGTCCACCGCCTCCAGATAAGCGTCCAAGTGGGTCGGCTCATGGGCGTATGAGGCATAGAAGGCGGTGGTGGCCAGAAAGCCGCGCTCCAGCATCAACTGGGTGAAGAGGGTCTTCAACACCAGAGGCTCGTCGTAGCTAAAGGAAAAATGGCTCAGGGGATAGATGCCGCCCACCTCCACGGCAAGGTCGCGCTTTTCCGCCAAGGACCGCCAACCCGCCTGCACCGCCCGGCCGGTTTGGGCCAGGCGGGCCAGTGCCTGTTTGTCCCGGAGCTTGCGGATGGTGGCCAGGGCGGCGGCCGGGCCGATGCGGTCCGTCCAGTAAGTGCTGCTGATAAAGGTCTCCTGGGCCGCCTGCATGACCTCCTCTCGGCCCACCACCGCGGCCATGGGGAAGCCGTTGCTGACGGCCTTGGCGAAGACCGCCAGGTCCGGCTCCAGGCCGTAGAGCAGATGCGCCCCGCCGAGGTTCAGACGCCAGCCGGCGCTGATCTCGTCCAGGACCAGCACCATACCCCGCTCGCGGGTGACCCGCCGCAGGGTGGCGAAAAACTCCGGATCGGGCTCGTGGTTGCGGATGGTCTCCACCACCACCACGCCGATGCGGTCCTGCAGCCGGTCCACCAAGTTCAGAAACCCCGCGGTGTCATTATAGGTAAAGGGATGGGAGGTGCCCTGCAGACCGCGGGGCACGCCCGCCGGGGCCAACCCCGGCAACAGGTGCCCGTCCAAGGAGCGTTCGTCCGCCAGGTTGGCAGCCAGGTACCAGTCGTGCCAGCCGTGATAGCCGCAGAACAGGACCACGTCCCGGCGGCTGTGGGCCCGGGCGAGGCGCACGGCCAGGGCCATGGCTTCGCCGCCGCTGCGGGCGTAGCGTACCATCCGGGCCCAGGGGTGCAGTTGGGTTAAGATTTCAGCCAGCTCCACTTCTTCCGGGGCGTTCAGGGTGCACATGCTGCCCTGGTCAATGACGGCCTTCACGGCGGCATCGACGTCGGGGTCGGCGTATCCCAAGATGCAGGCCCCGATCCCCATGTAGCTCATATCGATGTAGCGCCGGCCGTCCAGGTCCCAGACCTCGCAGCCGGAAGCCTTTTGGTAGTACGAGGGCCACAGTTCCGGCAGAAACATCTCCGGGCGCTTGGACAGCAGCTGGGTGCCCCCCGGAATCAGGTGCTTGGCCCGGCGGTAGAGTTCCTGCGATTTGCCTACGGTCAATGTTCCCACATCATGCCCTTTTAATGTTCCAGGTGGAGCTCGGTCTTGCGCAACAAGCTCACCGTGGCGATATTTTCGTAATCCAACTCGCCGCTGAATGCCTTGGTGTCGTAATTATAACGAATCTTGGCGATCTCGAGGTACTGGCCGGTGGCCAAGTAGATATTCTGGTATTGCTGCTTATAGGTAAAGAGGTTGTCCTGGGGCCGGCGGTGATATTTGCGCTTCAGGTAATTCTTGGTGCCGAAATCGCCGATGACCAGGTAGCCGCCGTCTTCCAAACGCGCGTCGATCTGCGCCACGCTTTTCAGGAGCCTGGTACGGGGGACCCAGTGAAAGACGAAGTTGATGATGATTACGTCGAACATCTGGTGCAGCTGAAACAAGTCGCCGGTGCCGCGTACGAAGGTGATGAAGGGCCAGCGGGCCTGGCCGTCTTGAATCGCCGCCGCAGAGGGCTCCACTCCGGCCACCTGGCAACGGTATTTCTCGTGGAGCGCCGCCAGCCGGTAACCGTTGGCGCAGCCCACCTCCAACACCCGCCGGGGTTTGATGCCATAGAGCTCCAGTAAAAAGAGGGTCTTGTCATGGCTGCTGCTCAGGGCCTCCCGATTGCGAGCAAACCAGTTGTCGCCTTCGCTTTCCATCCAGAGGTCTTCGGGGCGCTCAGACATGGCCCTCCCCCCGGTCGGCGACAAGCTTGTCCTCCCGCAGAGATTTGGCGTAACCCTCGTTCCTGGCAATATGGTGCGAAATGTGCTCCAATTCGCCGTGGTCCTCCAGGAAGGCCAGCACGTCCATCATGGTGAACTGCGGTTTGGTGCGATACAGGCCCTGGTAGATATATTTCACGAACTCGTAGTCCTCGGGGTTGTCCACCGTCCAGCGTTTGGCCCCCAAGTTCTGGGGGCAGGTAAGATTGCACAGGCGGAACATTTTCGGGTGATTGCGGATATAGGGGGTGACGTGCTCCCGCTCGGAGGTCAGTCGAGCGTGTTGCCAGGCTGTATGCAGGGCTGCGGCGGTGAAGACCTCCACATCCTGGCCGTCGGGGAAGGTTTCCTGCAGGGTGTTGGTGGTGTAGTCGGCCTGTTCCTGCAGATGAAGGCCGATGACGGCGTCGATGACGGCGGGGTCGATGAGGGGGCAGTCCGCGGTGACGCGCACGATATGGTCGGCCTGCAGCAGCGTGGCCGCCTGATAAAAGCGATCCAACACGTCGCCCTCCGAGCCCCGATAAACCTCGACGTTCAGGCGGCCGCAGAGGTCGGCCAGGGCATCATCCTCCGGGTTCACGGTGGTGGCCACCACCAGAGCGGTGATCAGGGAGCTGCGCTGCACCCGGGAGATGACCTGCTCCAGGATGGTCTTATCCTCCAGGGGCAGCAGCACCTTGCGGGGCAGGCGGGTGGAGCCCAAACGCGCTTGAATGATAGCCAGAATCTTCGTGGGTGCCAGTGGGATGCTCCTGTTTCAGGTGCGCGGCGTGGCTACTGGGGTGTCAGCGGCGATCTGCTTCGCCGCCAGGGCCACCTCCAGGGCCGCCAGCCCCCCCGCCAAAGGATTAAGTGTGGGAGTATGCAGCGAGACACACTCCATAAAATGGCGCAACTCCTCCACGTACATCTGGTTCAGGTCATACCCCCGAGGCTCTGACAGCTCCCGGGTTATTTCGCCGTCTTCGCCATAGACCAGGACTTTCCGGTCTGTCAAGCTCCACGTGAGGGTTCCCGTCTCGCCAATGATCTGGCAGGAGCGGTGTGTATTCCGTTGAATAAAGTTAACATGCACGCTGCTGAGCACCCCGGATGCATGCCCCAGGAGAATTTCGGCCAGGCCGTCCGTACTGAGGCCGATGGCCGTCGCCGGGAGCAGGGCGGCGGCCAGGACGCGGGCCGGCCCCAGGTACCAGAGGGCGAGGTCGATTTCGTGAATCCAATCCAAGACGGCTCCCCCCCACACCGGAGAAGCGCTGTAGCTTTGGCGGTAATCCTGCTGAGGCCGCCAACGGGGCAAATAGGACCCGCCTTGCAGGCGAGCCGCCAGGGGCGCGCCGATTACCCTTGCCGACAACAAGTGCTTGACCGTTTGCGGCCCCCAATGAAAGCGCATGTTGCAGCCCACCATGGTAATCAGATCGCCTGCGGCGGCCGCCTGGAGCAGCTCTGTCAGGCCCTCCCGGCTATGGGACAACGGTTTTTCAATGAACAGGTGGCAATCCCGCCGGGCCGCCTCCCGGGCGATGTCCACGTGATGGTGGGTCGGCCCGGCCACCAGCACAACGTCAGGAGCCTTCTCCCACAAAGCTGCCAAACTCTCCAGGACATTGATCCCCAAGTCCCCGGAGATGCGCTGCCGGGCTGCACTATCCGGATCCACCGCCACTAGGTCATTATACCCCAGGTGGCGCAGATTTTTCAGATGCCGGGTGCCGATGGAGCCACAGCCCACTACCGCCAGGCGCATGTTGATGCCTTCTTTCTTTCCCGAGGGAGCGCATCCCGCGGAAAACCGTTTCCGCCGCCGAGGTGCCTGCGGCCCACTCAAAGCCGGTCGATCATCTCCTTCAATTCCTCGATGGAAAGCCACCAGGAATTGGTGCCGGAATTATACTCGAAATCCTCCGGGACCGGTTGTCCGTTGGAGTCATCGTAGCGGCGGGTGAAAAACCGAAAGTCCGGCTTGATCAAATAATAATCAGGATATTCATCGGCATTGCGGGCGTCGTCTTTGGGCACCATGACCTCGTGGAGTTTTTCCCCCGGACGGATGCCGATGATGTCGATCTTGCATTCGGGGCCGATGGCCTTGGCCAGGTCCATAATGTTCATGCTGGGAATCTTGGGGACAAAGAGTTCTCCCCCCACCATGTTTTCCAAACACTGCAGGACGAAATTGACCCCCTGTTCCAGGGTGATCCAGAACCGGGTCATGCGCGGGTCGGTGATGGGCAGGACGCCGGTCTCTCGCTTTTTCAGAAAGAAGGGGATGACGCTCCCCCGGCTGCCCACCACGTTGCCGTAGCGCACCACGCTGAAGGCGGTTTCATCCCGCCCCACATAGGCGTTGCCGGCGATGAACAGCTTGTCGGAACAGAGTTTGGTGGCCCCATAGAGATTGATCGGGTTGGCGGCCTTGTCGGTGCTCAGGGCGATAACCCGTTTGACCTTCTGGTCGATGGCCACGTTGATGATATTCTGGGCCCCGATGATATTGGTTTGCACCGCCTCAAACGGATTATACTCCGCCGCCGGCACCTGCTTCAGGGCCGCGGCGTGAATCACGTAATCCACCCCCTGAAAGGCGCGATACAGCCGTTCTTTGTCGCGCACGTCCCCGAGGAAATAACGCATGCACTCATAGTCTTGATTGGCAAAGACCTGGGACATTTCAAATTGTTTGAGTTCGTCCCGGCTGAAAATGATTAGTTTCCTGGGGTGGTAGCGTTTCAGGATCGTTTCGGTGCATTTCTTGCCGAACGAACCGGTGCCGCCGGTAATCAAAATGGTTTTATCGGTTAACATGAGCCTTTCTCAGTTCCTTATTCACTGCGCTTCGGGTGAATCTTCGGGAGAGTGGATCGCCACCGCCACTGCCGGCTGCTCGGGTAATTGCCATTCATAGGGAATAATCAGCGGCGTCGCGTGCCAAGAGATGGCATCGGCCAACTCCCCATGAAACCCGATGTCTTCCATCTTCCCCACCACGTTGAACGAACCGATGTCCTTGGAGTCCGTTAACAGCGTCACCCCGTCTTCCGCTCGGACTCCCATCTGTAAGGTGTACATCTGGGGCAGCAGGGGGATGGCCTTAAAGGTGCAGCTGATGACCCCGCGGCCTTCCAGGTGGTCGGGACGGTGCCCGTCCAGCAGCATGTTGGCGCTGCACACCGGCCCGTGCGGACTCATGATGGCAATCCAGACATAGGGTTGCGCAATCCGGCCCCGGGTGGCGAAATGCAATTCCACGATGAGATCTTCCCCGGGGACAAAGCTGATGGTTTTCTCCCCCCGGGAATTTTTCAGCACCACCCGTTCGATGACCAGGGGCTCTTGGGCTGTGGGCCGCTTCTGCAAAAACCCCTCGCTGATTTGGTGCAGATAACTGGCTACCACCCGCTGCGCGTCGCCATCATTGGCAATTCTGCCTTGACTCAGGCAGATGACCCGCTGGCACAGGCCGCGGATGGCCCCCATATTGTGGCTGACAAACAACACGGTGCGGCCGGTGCGCGCCACATTGTCCATTTTATTCAGGCATTTCTTCTGGAAGGCGGCGTCTCCCACCGCCAGGACTTCATCCACCATCAGGATTTCCGGTTCCAGATGGGCGGCCACGGCAAAGGCCAGGCGCACAAACATGCCGCTGGAGTACCGTTTCACCGGGGTGTCGACAAATTTCTCCACCTCGGCAAAGGCCACGATCTCATCGAATTTGCGCACGATGTCCGTCTTCTTCATCCCCAGGATGGCCCCGTTCAGATAGATATTCTCTCTGCCCGTGAGCTCCGGATGGAAGCCCGTGCCCACCTCCAAAAGCGACCCCACCCGCCCTTTGATGCGGGCGAACCCGCACGTGGGCTCCGTGATGCG
>CAYRYV010000047.1:0-29560 GCA_964428565.1 uncultured Desulfobacterales bacterium
CTCCGGGACCTGAAATTTTTCATCACCGCCGTGGTGATCCAACGGGAAACGGGCGGTAATCTGGTGGAGATCCTCGAAAAAATTTCATCACTGATCCGCGAGCGGTTCAAACTCGTCAACCAGGTCAAGGCCCTGACTTCGGAGGGCAGATTTTCCGGTTTGATCCTGATATTACTGCCGCCGGTCATCGGGGGAGTGATGTACAGCATCAATCGTGATTACATCATGTTGTTGTTCACCCATCCCATGGGCCAAAAAATGATGATGATGGCGGCATTTTCCCAGCTCCTGGGGATTCTGACCATAAAAAAGATTGTAAATATCAAGGTGTAAGCGCAAAGGATCATCCGAACCATGCCGGCGGAAATTCTTCTCTTCGGATTTTTAGTGAGCTTCAGCATTTTTCTGATAGGCTCCATGTTTTTCCGCAGGGCCAAGAGTCCGTCCACGCGTCTGTTCGCCCAAGCCACGGCGGAGGCCGCGGCCCGTAAGCGGCAGAAAATTCAAATTTCCACCCAATTAAACAAGCGCATACACTCATTACTGGGATTTACCAAAGACCCCGCCAAAGCCAAGGATATGAAAAAAAAGCTTATCATGGCGGGGCATTACGGCGAGAGGGCCCTGGCAATCTTCGGGGCGTTGAAATTGGGGCTGCCGTTGGCCCTGCCCCTGTTGGTGCTGCCCTTGCTGTTATTGATGCGGGTACCCAAGTCGAACGTCGCCATTTTCCTTTATATTTCCGTGGCATTGGGGTTTTTCCTTCCCAATCTCATCCTGAAGACGCAGATCGACAGCCGCCAGAAAAAGATCGAGACCGGTTTGCCTGACGCCCTGGATTTGTTGGTGGTGTGCGTGGAGGCCGGCTTAGGCCTGGATCAGGCCATCAAGCGGGTGGCGGAGGACGCCATGATCAGCAATCCGGTGTTGGGGAAAGAATTTCTCATGGTGAACCTGGAGATCAACGCCGGCTTGGATCGGGAACAAGCCTTGCGGAATCTGGCGGAGCGGACCGGGGTGGAAGATTTGTCCTCTTTGTGCGCCATCCTGATTCAGGCTGACCGGTTCGGCACCAGTGTGGCCCAGGCCCTCCGGGTGCAGTCTGACACCATGCGCACCAACCGCCGTCAGAAGCTGGAAGAAAAGGCTGCAAAAACGCCGGTAAAACTGGTTTTCCCGCTGTTGCTGTTCATCTTTCCGGCCCTCATGGTGGTGATTATCGGGCCGGGAATCATCAGCATCATGGAAAAGATCATTAAGAAATAAGGAAAGCTGCGCCACCGCCAGTCCAAGGCCACGCACCGTTGTGGTCTCCACCTTTCTCCTGCAATAATCTTTCCCAAAATTACTCGAAAGCGGTTGATCCCGGGAATTGCAAAGGGTTTGCATCGCGATGCCGGGGTGGGGGGACAGGCGTGTACCTGAAGGGCTCAACGCCGCCCTTCCGGACTAGCGGGAATGTGCCGGCGCCGGGGGAGGGAGGAGATCAGCGTTCCAGGGCGATGGCCAGGGCGGTGGTCAGTTTGACGATGTCCTGGCTGCTCTTGCGCAGGCGTTGGGAAAAGAGCTGGCCCAGACGCAAAAGCATCTTGACGCCCATGGCGGGTTGTTGGTGGAGGAGGTCAAAGAAGCGGTCTTTACTCAATTCCAGCAGGCGACAGGGGGTGAGGGTGCTGACGGTGGCGGAGCGGACGTCGTTTTCAATGAGGGCCATTTCTCCAAAGATAACGCCATCCTGAGCGTTTAGTCGGGTCATGACCTTTTCCAGGGGGGCGTCTTCACTCACCTGCAGGATGAGGCGTTTGATGACGGCGACTTCGCCCTCCAGCATGATGTACATGACGTCGCCGGGCTCCCCCTCGGCCATGAGAACGACATCGGCCGGGAAGGCGCAGGGAACGGCGGCGGCCAGTACCTGGTGCAGCTCCGACTCCTCCAGGTCCTGGAGGATGAAGACCTTTTTCAAGAGGTCAAGTTCGGTACGGCCGCTGGTCATGAAAAGAGTCCTCCCCGGGGGGTGAGGTGGGGCGGTTGGGCGGCGATGACCACGGCGACTTCGGTGGCACTGATGAGATGGTCGTCGGGAGGGTTGATGCAAAACTCGACCTTATGGCCGCCGAAGAGGTGGGTCTTTCCGGCCTCGCTGAATTTGCGGTAGATAAAATCATCGATGGCCGAGGGTTCGGAAGATAAGAGCTCTTCCAGGCGCAGCTTCTGGCCTTCGGAGAACAGGCCGATGAGGAGGGCCTGATGGTGATTCTTCAAGAAAGCGAAGAGATCCTTCAATGGTTTTCCCTGAAAGCGGGAGGGTATCTCCACGGCCCAGAAGTTGGGGGCGTCGGGGGCCAGGAGGGCCTTTAAGATCTTGAAGACCCCGGCCGATTCGGTGGCGCTGGCGATCAGGGCGCTGTCGAATTCACCCCGGACGATGACATCTTCCACCCGGGCGCGGATGAGGTGGGCCCGGCTGTCCGGGTGCAGCACTTCCGCACAGACTTTAATTTGCGGGTTCAAGGATTTTAAGGCCAGGGCGGCCAGGAGGGTGCGCTGGTCGATCTGTTGCCGGGGGGCGTCGTCGGTGCGATCGGCCAGGATGACAGCCTGCCGAGCCCGGGGCGCATTGGCTTTGAGCAGCACCTCCTCCCGGGTGAAGTCGCCCCGCACGAAGAGCAGGTAGGCGGTTTGGAAGGTATCCTTAAGGGCCTCGAATTCTTCCGGGGGCAGGTTGTTGACCAGGACCATGGGGGTCCGGGCCGTTAGACGGCTGAGGAGGTTCCCCAGCACCTGCTCGCCGTGGCGATGCCAGCCCAACACCATGATATGTTGTGATTCCGTGATATTTTCCAAGCCGCGCTCCTTCCGAATCTTGCGCTCCACAAATACGGAGGCGACGGTGGCGGTCAGCAGGGACAGAAAGATCAGCCCCGAGAGCATCAGACCGACACCCACCAGCCGCCCTCCCATGGTCTGGGGCACCACGTCGCCGTAGCCTACGGTGGTGATGGTGACGGCCGCCCACCAGAGCCCCTGTCCCCAGCGGTGCCAGAAGCCGCCCTCCTGATGTTCCTCCAGGGTAAAGCCCAGTCCGGCCAACAAGACGAGGACGACCACGCCCCCCAGCAAATAGAAGACCCGTTCCTTCCGCAGGATGGTAAAAAAAGGGCCGCAGAGTGAGCCCAGGTTTTTCCGGGCCCGTTGCCAGGGATGCCGGCCCCAGGACCGGAGGGTTTTCAGAAATGGGGAGGAAGAAAGGCCCGCTTGATCCATAAGTGTTCAATTCTGTTTGGCGAACCCCATTCAGGACTGGCGATGGCAATCCCTACAGGTGAGGGGGCCGGCGGCCCGGCCGGCGGCCCGGCGTTGCCCGTGACAGGTTTTACACTGGCGATGAAAGGCATTTTTGAGGTCCAGGGTGTGCGCCCGGGGGGTGGCGAAATGGCAGGCTTCGCACTTTTGCACCGGTTGGCCCGGGCGCCAACGATTACGCTTGCCCTGATAGTCGTGATGGCAGGCGGCGCAGGCTACCTTCGCCCGGTCATGGACGGCGTGGCTGAAGAGCACCGGACCTTTCTGGGGCGATCGGAAAGCCGGGCTCTGGATCAGGGAGACGGCCGGCGGGTCCCTGGGAAGGTCGGCCCGGGCCGCCAGCACCCCTACGAAACCACACAACAGCAGCGTCAAGCCGCCGGGCCACCAGTGACTGGTCATGACACCCCTAGGAGAGAGAGTAGGCGGCGCTGGTGGTGTCCGATTCCCAGACGGCGACCCGGCTGATCTTCACCCGGCCGTCGTTCAGGGAGCCACTCAATTCGTCAAAGAGGTAACGGGCCAGATTTTCGGAAGACGGGTTGATATGCTGAAACGCCGGCAATTCGTTGAGATACGTGTGGTCGATGCGCTCCAGAACATGGTGGGCGTGGGTCTTGATTTTGCCGAAATCCAGGACCAAACCGGCGTCATCCAGGGTGTCGGCGGTGACGAAGATTTCCACTTTCCAGTTATGGCCGTGCAGGGATTCGCACTTGCCGTAGAAATTTTCCAGGCGATGGGCGGCAGCGAATTGGGTGACGACTTTCAGTTCGTACATCAGTATACCTTATTTAAAAGACTTGAGGGCCTTGAGGCGGTTTTGCATACGATTGATGATGTTTTTGAGATCATTGGAGAGTCCGGCCAGGTCCTGGTGCCGCCGGGCTTCGATTTTTTGCAGCTCTTCCAGCCAGAATTGCACCGTTTCGATCTCCAGTTTTTTCAACTCGCTTTCGACCTTTTCCTTGAACTGTTTGAGCAGGGTCTTTTCATCAATCTTACTCATGGGAGCCTTCCGGGGTGTAAGGGAGGCCGCAGACGCCACAGACGCCGCGTTCATTGATGACGCCGATGCAGGCGCCGTCGGAGCACAGGATGCGATCGGTCAGGTCGGAGGCTTCCTCGGCAGACCCCAGGTCGGCGCCGCAACGGCAGCAATAGGCGCTGTCCGGGGGCGTGGCGCCGCCGCATTCCGGGCATTCGGTCATCTCCCATTCTTTGCCGCAATGAGGGCAGTGCATGCGGGTATCCTTCTTTCCGGCGATTTGTCAGGGCCCGGAGAGGTATTCCGGGATGTGGTTATAACTCTTGTATTGATATCGAAAAAAGCAGTCTCTGTCAATGTCGGGAGGCCGCGGGGACGAGGCTGGGAATCTTTCGGGGAGGTTAAAAATAGCGGATGGGCCAATGGCGCTGGAGGGCCGCCAGCCTGAGCCGGGCGGAGGGATTGACCGCAACCGGATGGCCGACGGCGGCAAGCAAGGGCAAATCCTCGCTATGGTCGGCATAGGCGTGGGAGCGGCTTAAATCCAGGGAGTGGGTGCCGGCCAACTCCTGAATCAGCCGGAGCTTGTCCGTTCCCCGGGGATGAAGGCCGGCGACGGCGCCGGTGTGGATCCCCTCCCGGCTGAAGAGGCGGGTGGCCAGGAGCCAATCGGCGCCCAGATCCTCCTGAAGGGGTTGTATGAGGCAGCGCAAGGAGCCGGTGAGGAGAACGATGCGGTGTCCCTGTTGCTGATGATAACGGACACACTTACGGCCGACGGGGCTCAGGTGCGGGGCAATGACGGAGGCATAGCATTGACGGGCCAGGGCGTCGATGTCGGCGACCCGCTGGCCGGCCAGATAGGATTTATTCCGGAAGCGGTCCCGGGGGTGCAACATCAGGGTGACGAGGAAGGCGAGGGTCCGGACCCCGGAGAGGCGGCGCCGCCGGAGCAGATACCAGAAGAAGCACTGTTCGGTGGGGACCCGCACCAACGTGCGGTCAACATCGAAAATCGCGGCGATGGGGCACGGGTTGTTCATGGTGAGGAACAATACCGGAGAATAACGTCAGGGGGCCGCGGGCCGCAGATAGAGGCGGCTGTCCCAAAGGACGGGAACGCCCCGCAGGAGGCAGAGAGCCACGACGATGTAAACCAGCACCTGATTGCAGGACTGCAGGATCGGCACCCATTGAGGATATTCCAGGCTGAGGGCGTGGGTCAGCATAAGTTGGGCAAAGACCCAGGCCTTGAGAAATCCATACAGGGCGCGCATAAAACGGGAGGCTACCAGGAATTTCCCCCAAGGCGAATGCATCATACCGAACACCGATTTCCCCTGACGCAGTCCCACCCCGCGCAGGCTGTCCACGATGAAGGAGCGGCACAGAAAGACAATGGGCACCCACAGGGGCACCCAGCCGATCTTGGTGAAGCTCACCCACAGGACGTTTTCCACGGCGCGGTCGAGGGCGACGTCCAGCACCGCGCCCAACTGGGTCACCTCATTGCGCAGACGAGCCACATAGCCGTCAAACCAATCCATGAGAAAGAGAACGATCAGCAATACCAGGCCGACCAAACGCCAGGCCATGACCGGCACGAAGAGCAGGGCCACCAGCAGGAAAAGCAGCGGCAGGCGGCTTAGGGTGATGAGGGTGGCAATGGTCATGCTTTCCGGATTTTTCAGACGATGGTTAATTAGCGGTAAGAGTAGCAGATATCTTGCATAATGACAAGAGACACCGGGAGGAGCCGGTTTACCCGGGGTCATGGCGGCAGAGACTGTTCTTGCACTAAGTCCTATGAAATGGTAGTATAATTTGACCAAATACATTTCGATCTCCTCAACGGTACGCAAATTATGGACGGGTTCTTCCGGTTAACGCAGATACGCATGCGTGCGATCGTCATCGGGATCGTCACGATCAGCCTGATCATTTCCCTCACTCTATTTTTCATGTGGCGTTGGGTAACCCATCGGGTGGAAGGCATCGTCAGCGACCAGTTCAATCAGCAGCAATTGATGCTGGCGCGGAAGATTGCGGAGAATGTGGAGGTCTATTTCGATCTGTTGGAAAACGAGCTGTTGAGCTACGAGCATTTTTTCGACATTGAAGGGGGGATACCCAATCATTTCCGCGCCTATCTCAATTACCATTTCCAATACCTGAAAAAGTTCGGCATTCTGGAAATCCGCACGTATGACGCCGCCGGGCGGGTGACGGAGGTCTACAATGAGCAGCGGAGCTACTCGCCGGAGATCAAGGAGTTACGGGCCGATTACCTGAAATGGGCTCAGGATCCTCACAACCGGGAGCGCATCTACCTGACCACCACCTATGTCTGGCAGGGGAAGCCCTGGCCGGGGCGTAAGGTCATGTCCATCTTCGCTCCCCTGAGGTTGCAGGCCGAAGCCGGAACCCGGGGCAACAATGAAGCGTTCAAGGGGGTCATTGAAATTACCTTCGATCCTTTCTATATCTGCAAAATGTCCACGGAGGGGGTCAAGTCCGGGCAGACCGGGTATGCCTGGATCATCGACCAGGACGGCACTTTCCTGGCGCACTACGAACCTACCTTTATCGGCAAAGACGCCATCGGGGTGCGGGAGGAGCGCAATATCCAGATGTCTTTTGCCCGCATCCAGGAGATACAGGAGCAGCGCCTCTTGAAAGGTGAGGAGGGGATGGACTGGTATGAATCGGGTTGGCACCGGGAGCAGTGGGGACGCATGAAAAAATTGCTGGCTTATACTCCCATCCGCTTTACCCGGGGGCTCATCCGCAATGTCCTGGACGTGGAGAATAGCGACCGGAATATTTGGGGGGTGGGCGTGGCGGCGCCCTACGCCGAAGTCAACGGCCTGATTCAGAGTTTTCAGACTCAACAAGGACTGCTGGTGGGGTTTTTCTTCCTGCTGATCATCGGGGTGGGCGGCACCATGGTGACGGTGGCCTATAGCTGGAACAAGGCTCTGACCCTGGAGGTCGATCTCAAGACGGAAGCCCTGAGGCAGAGCCACGAACGGTTATTGCGGTCCGAGCGGTTCGCGGCGGTGGGGGAGGCGGCCGCCTATGTCAGCCATGAAATCAAAAACCCGCTCATGGTGATCGGCGGTTTCGCCAATCAGTTGGAGCGCAATCCCCAGGTGCCCGAGGCCGCCAAAGAGAAACTGCATATCATCAGCAGCGAGGTCAAACGACTGGAGACCTTTCTCGGCGAACTGAGGGATTTCACCCGCCCGGCGGCCCCGGCCAAGAAGGAAACCGACCTCAACATGATTGTTACCGAGGTGCAGGCCATGATGGCCGAGACCGCCCAGGAGACCGACATCAGACTGGTGACCCAGTTGGAGCAGGGCATGCAGCCGGTGACGCTGGACCCCAACCAGATGAAGCAGGTGCTCATCAATCTGGTGAAAAACGCCATGGAAGCCATGGACCGCGGCGGTGAGATCGTGGTGGCCACTTCCACTTATAATGGCAGGGTGTGTCTGTCGGTGAGCGATACCGGCAAGGGCATCCAGCCGGAGATTCTGCGGGAGATATTCAATCCTTTCTTCACCACCAAAAAGAGCGGCACCGGACTGGGCCTGGCGGTCATCAACAAGATCGTGGAGGACCATCACGGGACCATCAGTGTGGAAAGCACCATGGGTGAAGGCTCCAAATTTACCATAACCCTCCCCCAAACCCCGGAAACCTAGGAGACGGCAGAGAAGGCTCAGCAACTTGACCGATTTGGACCAGGCAGCCCTGCAACAGGCTCAGGATCGCCAGCGCCGGCGTCGGGAACGTTTGATCATCGGCGTGGTTCTGGTATTGATCGTCACCATCACCTTCCTGGAGGTGCGCCTGGTGCGTCGGGGCGGGGAGCCCATTGCGGGCAGCATCCTGGCCTTCGGTCTGGTCAATCTGAACACAATTCTGCTGTTGCTGTTGACGTTTCTCATTTTCCGGAATCTGGTGAAACTCTTCCTGGAGCGGCGACGCCAGATATTCGGGTCCCGGTTGAGAAGCCGGCTGGTGGTGACGTTCGTCACCCTATCGCTCCTGCCGACCCTCTTCATGTCCTTCGTCGCTTTTCAATTCATCTCCAACCGCACCGAATATCAGCTCAACACCCAGGTGGAGATGTCGTTGACCAATTCCCTGGCCCTGAGTCAAACCTTTCTCCAAGGCATGGAGCGCAAGGTAGAGGTCATCGGCCAGATCATCAGCAAGGAAATCCAGGACCGGCGGCTGTTGGCGCCGGGAGAAAAGCCGACCCTGGCCGACCTGGTGACCCAAAGCGCCGACGAATATCACTTGAACGGGGTGGAGATCTTCCTGCGCAGCGGTGAGCGCTGGGTGGCCAGTGATCAGGATTCAGCCATGGCGGTGAGCACCACTCCGGAAATTTTTCAGGAGCTGTTGGGGCAGGGGGCCCACAAGACCTTCAGCAAGAAGGAGGAGCGGGGAGAGATTTTACGGAGTGTCACACCGATTGTCGGGGGCGGGTCCCTGGACATGCCGGCGGCCTATCTGGTGGTGAGCCAATTAATTCCGGGGCCGGTAATCAATCAGATTGACGCGGTGAAGCGCGGGGTGGCGGACCTGCGCCACCTGCAGCTGCTCCTGCATCCGGTGCGGGTGGGGCACTATCTGGCCTTGGGGGTGGTGACGCTCCTGGTCATCATGAGCGCCATCTGGCTGGCCATATACATGGCCAAGGAGATCACCACACCCATCCGCCAGTTGTCGGAAGGTACGGTGAAGGTGGCCGACGGCGATTACACCATTCATATTGCCTCCCAGGGTTTGGATGAGATCGGTTTTTTGGTGCAGTCCTTCAACAAGATGACGCAGGAGTTGCAGCAGAGCCGGGCTCATCTGGATGCGGCTTCCCGACAGCTCTTTGAGCAGAACCAGGAACTGGAGCAACGGCGGAAATACATGGAGATCGTCCTGCGGAACGTGGCGGCCGGGGTGATCTCCCTGGACGCCGAGGGCCAGATCACCACGGTGAATACGGCGGCCGCCCACATGTTGGGAATCAATCCCTGGGAGAGTGTGGGGCGGGATTTCCGGCAGATCTGGCCGGCGCGTCAATATGACAAGATCAACGAAATCATGGACGAGGCCGTTCACTCCTTTCGGGGCTCCATAGAGAAGCCGGTGCAGATAGACCTGAAAAACAAAACGCTGTCGCTGTTGGTCAAGCCCACGGTGCTCCGGGACGAACAGAAGGATTCCCACGGGATGGTCGTGGTGCTGGAGGACCTGACCGAACTGGAACGGGCGCAGCGGCTGGCGGCCTGGCGGGAGGTGGCCCGGCGCATCGCCCACGAAGTAAAGAACCCCCTGACTCCCATTCAACTGGCGGCCCAACGACTCTGGCGGCGCTACGCCGAGCAGATGGGCGAAGAAGGCCAGGTGCTGAGGGACTGCACCCAGATGATTATCACCCAGGTGGACGGCCTGAAAAACCTGGTGAACGAATTTTCCCAATTCGCCCGGCTGCCGCATGTGACTCCGGTGCCCATCGACTTCAACGAGTTGGTGCGGGAGTCCCTGGTGCTTTACCAGGATGTGGGGCCCCACCTGACCCTGGAATTTTCCCCGGACGAGCGGCTGGGCCCCGTCATGGTGGACGGCCAGCAGTTCAAGCGGGTGTTACTGAACCTCATCGACAACGCCATCACCTCGGTGAGCGGGAAGGGGAGCATTTCTCTGGAGACCAAGCTGGAGGAAACAACGGAGCGGGTGCGGCTGACGGTAACGGATACCGGCTCCGGGATTCCCGACCGGGATAAGCCCCGGGTCTTCGAACCGTATTTTTCCACCAAGAAAAGCGGCACGGGCCTGGGCCTGGCCATCTCCCGGGCGATCATCGCCGAACACCGGGGGGCGATCTGGGTGGAGGACAATCAACCACAGGGCAGTCGATTTATCATCGAGCTGCCGCTGAGAAATTAACGGGGATTATGGCGAAGACTATCCTGGTAGTGGATGACGAACCGAACATTGTGCGGACGGTCTCCGATATCCTGGAGGACGAGGGATTCGAGGTGATGGCGGCCTCGGACGGAGAATCCGCGCTAAAAATGGTGGAAGACGAGCTGCCGGACCTGGCGCTGCTGGACATTGCCCTGCCGGGAATTGACGGTCTGGAGTTATTAAAACAACTGAAAGAACTTGTTCCGGCCTTACCGGTGGTGATGATTTCGGCCTACGGCAATGTGGAAAACGCAGTGAAGGCCACCCGGCTGGGCGCTTACGACTTCATCGAGAAGCCGCCCCATGCCGACAAAATCCTGTTGACCGTCCGCAATGCCCTGGAGTTGGCCCGTCTGGCGGAGGAAAACCTGCGGCTGCGCCAGCGGGCCGTACCCCAGGTGGAGATCATCGGGAAGAGCCCGGTAATTCAGACCTTACGGGAGCAGGTGCGGATCGTGGCCCCCACCAAGGCGTGGGTGCTCATCACGGGGGAAAACGGCACCGGCAAGGAACTGGTGGCCCGGGAGATTCACCGCCAGAGCAAGCGGGTGGGCAAACCCTTCATCGAGGTCAATTGCGCCGCCATCCCGGAAGAGCTGATCGAATCGGAACTGTTCGGGCATGAGAAGGGCGCCTTTACCGGGGCCTCCAGCAAACGTCGGGGCAAATTCGACTTGGCGCATGAAGGCACTCTGTTTCTGGACGAAATCGGCGACATGAGCCTCAAGACCCAGGCCAAGGTTTTGCGCATTCTCCAGGAGCAGCGCTTCGAGAGGGTGGGGGGCGGCCGGCCCATTCAGGTGGACGTCCGGGTGATTGCGGCCACCAACAAGAATCTGGAGGAGGAAATCGCCCGGGGTACTTTCCGGGACGATCTCTATTACCGCATCAACGTCATTCCCATCCAGGTGCCGCCGCTGCGGGAACGGCGGGAAGACATCCCCCTGCTCATCGAATACTTTTTAAAGGAACTGTCAGCGGAGGCCGACGGCGTCCAAAAGATCATGACGCCGGCGGTGGTGGAAATCCTCATGGTCCAGCACTGGCCCGGAAACGTCCGGGAGCTCAGAAACTTCGTGCAGCGGTTGACCATTTTGAGTCCGGGGCGGGTGATCGACGTGGAACATCTGCCCCCCGATCTCCGGCAAGGCCAGCCGGGGGCCGACAGCGACTGGGAATTCTTTCAGATGCCCTCGCTCAAAGAGGCCCGGGCCAAGTTTGAAAGGGAATTCATCCGGCGCAAACTGGCGGACCACCACGGCAGCGTCAGCCTGACCGCAGAGTCCATCGGTTTGGAGCGCTCCCACCTTTACAAGAAGATGAAGGCCTACGGGTTGGATCAGGGCAAGGAGACGGACGAAGGGACGGCGGGCGAATAAGCCGGCCACCCTCAGGGAGGGGAGGGCGCATGTAATCGGGGGGTCGACGACTTCCGCCAATTTTTACAGCGTGACAAAAAACCTGGCACTGCTGACCCAACGCTTTTGCTCTCCAGCCGGTGGCAGCTCAATACCTTTTTGTTTCCAGACGATTAGTCAATGGCCGCACGCGGCAGATTGGCACAACGGTTGCAAATTTAGTGCGCGCAAGACAATTGCTTGCGCGATCGACTTCGGATAAGGTAAAAAATGCCCATGATCGAGCAGAAATATCGTCATCTCTGGTGGGAAGTCACCCTCACCAAGATCTGTTTTTCCGTCGTGCCGCTGTTTGTCCTGGCCTTTACCGTCTACAATCACTTCAGCGAAGCCTATACCGCCAAGATCATGGACAATCTGCGGACCCTGGCGGAAAACCGGCGGGCCTCCCTGGACCTGTTCTTTGAAGAGCGCGTCAATCAGCTGGTGACTCTGGCCTATACGGAATCACTATCCGAACTGTCCAACGAAGACTACTTGAATAAGGTCTTCAACGTCATGCAATCACGCTCCCGCTCCTATCTTGATTTAGGGGTCATCGATGAGGAAGGCAATCACCTGGCCTATGTGGGGCCCCACCACAGCATCCTGAGGGGAGTCAATTATAAAAATGAGCCGTGGTTCCATGCAGTGATGAGCACCGGGGTCTTCATCAGCGACATCTTTATGGGGTTCCGGAGGGTTCCCCATTTTATCATCGCCGTCATGGTGCGGGAAAAGAACCGGCAGTGGATTCTACGAGCCACCATCGATTCCGATGTCATCGAAAATATCGTCCGGGCCGCGTGGATAGGCAAGACCGGCGATGCTTACATCATCGACCAGAATAACATCCTGCAGACCAAACCCCGCTTCGGGGGCAATCTGTTGGAACCCCTGGAGGGGCCTTGCGATTATGCCAACATCTCCTCCCTCAGGGTGGATGAGGTGACCTGGGGTGGCGATAAGGTCCTGTGCGCCGGGATACCCATCCGGACCAAAAAATGGGTGCTGGTGCTTACGGAAGATCCCCGGGAGCCGTTGGCGCCCCTGCTGCAAGCCAAAAACATGGTGGCCCTGTTATCTCTGGGGGGGGTGTTGCTCATCAGCATCGGCGCCGTCTTTACCACCCGCAAGCTGGTTAACCAGTTGATCCGGACCGACCGGGAAAAGGCCGCCAGCGACGAAGTGGCCATGCAGTCCTCCAAGATGGCGGCCCTGGGAAAGATGGCGGCCGGCATTGCCCATGAAATCAACAATCCCCTGGCCGTCATCGGCGAGAAGGCTGGCTGGATCAAAGACCTGCTCATGGAGGAGGACGTCCGTCACAGCGCCAACCTTCAGGAGATTGAGGAGTCGGTGACCAAGATAGAATATCACGTGGACCGGGCCAAAAAGGTCACCCATCGGCTGTTGGGCTTTGCCCGGCGGATGGAGCCGGTGGAGGAAAAGGTTATGATCAATCAGGTGCTGACGGAAAGTGTCAGTTTCCTGGAGAACGAAGCCCGGTTCATGAATATCGACATCCAGAAGGACTTAGACCCCGAGATTCCCACCATTATGAGCGATCAGACGCAGTTGCAACAGGTCTTCCTCAATCTGATCAACAATGCCATCGACGCCATCGGCAAAGACGGCCGGATCATACTGAAGACGGCGTATCAGCCACGTTCCAACCGGGTCATGATAGCCATCAGCGATAACGGCCCCGGTATTCCCAAGGATATCCTGGGCAAGATCTTTGATCCCTTCTTCACCACCAAGGAGGTGGGCAAGGGCACAGGCCTGGGATTGTCGATATCCTACGGCATCATCGAGAAACTGGGCGGCACCATGAAGGTGGAGAGCGAAGTGGGACACGGCACCACCTTCACTATTTTTCTGCCCGTTAGCGACAGCGAAGGGGGCCGGTGGGCTTCCTGGCCTCATTAATCATTGACTTTTTCGGGGCACAAGAGAGGTGGACAGGTTATGGATGAATTCCGGGTCCTGATTGTGGATGACGAGGATGATTTCCGGGAAACCATCATCAAGCGCCTGCGCAACCGGAAGATTGCGGCGGAGGGGGCGGAGGGCGGCCGGAAGGCGCTGGAGGTGTTGGCCGCGCAGGAGACGGATATTGTGGTGCTAGACGTCAAAATGCCGGACATGGACGGTATAGAGACCCTGCAAGAGATCAGACTCCGGTTCCCTTTCGTGGAAGTGATCATGCTCACCGGTCATGCCTCTGTGGAGTCAGGCATCCAGGGCATGCAGATGGGGGCCTTCGATTATGTCATGAAGCCGGTGCCCCTGGACGAGCTGTTGGACAAGATGCGCCAGGCGTATGAAAGAAAGCTGCTCCGTCAGCAGCAGAGCTAACCCCTCCACAGGAAGAAACGCCCTGACCCCGGGGTGGCCGAGCGGGGTCGGGCGGGGTGACCGTCTTCCCTACTTTCCGAGATATTTATGGGTTTTTCTTGGCGCCAGGCCCGGTTTTGGGCCGCGCCGCTGGCGTTGTTGGCGATGGGCGGGGGGCTGGCGGCCAGCCGCCAGGCGGGGTGGGCCGCCGGCGCCCTGGCCTTGGCCCTGATCTGGCTCATCAGCATCGGAGAACTCCTGCGCCGGTGGCGCCGCGCCGAAGACCGCCAAGTCCTCATCGACAACAAGCTTCTCCAATCCCAGAAACTCGCCGCCATCGGCGAATTGTCAGCGGGCATCGCCCACGAAATCAACAATCCGTTGGCCATTATCCGCCAGGAGGCCGAACTGATCGACGTCCTGCTGGAGAAGACCGGATCCGAGGGCCAGGTGGATTACGCCGAGATCCAGAATTCGGCCCGGGAGATCATCCGCCAGGTGGACCGGGGCAAGGAGGTCACCCAGAACCTCCTCAACTTCGCCCGCAAGAGCCAACCGGTGATCCAGGAGGTGAAGGTCAACCGCCTCATTGAGGACATGGCCCGGTTGGTGGAGCGGGAGGCCTGGCAGCAGAACATCGAGCTCATCCGCGCCTTCACCCCCGATTTGCCCACGATCCAGAGCGACCCGCCGTTGCTGCGCCAAGTGATTCTGAATCTGCTGACCAACGCCCTGTTCGCGGTGGGGCGGGACGGGACCATCACGGTGACGACGCGGGTGGGTTCCCGACCGGAGACGGTGATCATCGAAGTGAGCGACAGCGGGCCGGGTATCGCCCCCGAGGTTCTGCCGCATATCTTCGACCCGTTCTTCACCACCAAGCCGGCCGGGGAGGGGACGGGTCTGGGGCTGTCCATCTGCTACGGCATCATCCAAAGGCTGGGAGGGCGGTTGAGCGTGAAAAGCGAACCACACCGGGGAGCGATCTTTACCATCACCCTGCCCCGGCATGCCCTTGCCCGGGAGGAAGACAGATGACAACTAGGCCCCACATCCTGTTGGTGGACGATGAAGAGCGCTTTCGGCAGACCCTGGCCAAGCGCCTGCAGCTGGAGGGGTTCGAGGTAAGGGCCTGCGGCAGCGGCACGGAGGGGCTGGCGGCGCTACGGGCGGAGCCCTATGACATCGTGATTCTGGATATCCGCATGCCCGGGATGGACGGTCTGACGGCCCTGAAACAGATCAAGGAGCTGGCCCCGGAGGTGGAGGTCATCATGCTGTCGGGCCATGCTTCGGTGGACGCGGCGGTGGAGATCATGCAGGCGGGGGGATCGGAGTACCTGCTGAAGCCGGTGTCCACCGAAGAGTTGCTGTTGAAGATCGACGCCTGTCGGGAACGCCAGCAGGCCCGGAAAAAGCCGAAGCCGACCGGTTAGCCGCCAAGAAGGCAAGGGCAATGGCGAAAAGTGCTGAGGTCATGCCAACAACCCCCTGCGCCCCAGCCACCGACGGCGCCGGGAAGAATGCCGGGAACGTCCCTTAACCGATGAGGAGCAGCAATTAGTCAGCATTTGGGAACTTGTCCAGACAACGACATTTGTTGGTCAGCCGCTGTACGCCGTTATTGGGCCTTTTGCCAGAGGCTCAACCGGTTTGCTTTTTTAACAGCCTGCTAAACCTGCACCAACTTTTGTTAGACAGCGGCCAGGCGCTCGCCCACCCCTTTCACCTTGACAGAGTGAGCCCAACCGGATACAAAATCGGGTAGTTATCCCCTCCGAACATCTTCTCGGGTTCGGAAATTCCCCCCAGGAGTAATGTGCTGTGTATTTCCATGCCGAGGTAGAGATCCTCACCCGCACCCAACTAGACGACCTCCAACTGACGCGCCTGCGCCAGACCGTCTCCCGGGCCGCTAACAGCCCTTTCTATAAGGAACGGCTGGCCCAGGCCGGAGTAAGCGCCGATACTATCAAGACCCTAGACGATATCCGCCAGATCCCCTTCACCACCAAGAAAGACCTCCGGGCCCACGGCCGGGACATGCTCACCGTGCCCCTCAGCGAGTGCGTCCGCCTACACGCCTCCTCCGGCACCACCGGCCAGGCCACGGTAATTTATTACACCCGGGACGACATTGCCGCCTGGGCCGATCTGGTGGCCCGATCGATGTACATGGCCGGCATGCGTCCCGACGATGTCTTCCAAAACATGATGGGTTACGGCCTCTTCACCGGCGGCTTAGGCTTCCATTACGGCGCCGAACGCTTGGGAGCCCTCACCATCCCGGTGGGGGCCGGCAACAGCCGCCGCCAGGTGCAGCTCATGGAGCAGTTCCGCACCACTGCGCTGCACATCATCCCCAGCTACGCCCTCTATCTCCTCACCACCTTCGCTGACCTGGGCGTGGACCCCCGGGAGCTGCCCCTGCGCCTGGCCTTCATCGGGGCCGAGCCGCACACCGAGGACGTCCGCCGCCGCATTGAGGCCGCCTACGGCCTGAGGGCCTTCAACTCCTATGGCCTTTCCGAAATGAATGGCCCCGGGGTGGCCTTCGAATGTCCGGAGCAGCATGGCATGCACGTCTGGGAGGACAGCTTCCTCCTGGAGGTCATCGTCCCGGCCACGGGTGAGCCCGCCGCCCCTGGGGTGCTGGGCGAACTGGTCTTCACCAACCTCACCCGCCAGGGCATGCCCATCCTGCGCTACCGCACCCGGGATCTGGCCTCCTACGACGACGCTCCCTGCCCCTGCGGCCGCAGCCACCGCCGCATCTCCCGCATCCGGGGCCGCACCGACGACATGCTCATCGTCAAGGGCGTGAACATCTTCCCCATCCAGATCGAGCAGGTGCTCATGGCCCGGCCCGAAGTGGGCAGCAACTACCTGGTGGAGGTCGCCCAGCAGAACTTCAACGACGTCATGAGCGTCAAGGTGGAGGTCAAACAGGAGTACTTCAGCGAGGACCTGAAGTACCTCAAGGGCCTTCAGAAAAAGATCACCGAGGCCCTCAAGAGCGAACTGCTCCTCACCCCCAAGGTGGAGCTGGTCGAACACAACTCCCTGCCCCAGACTGAAGGCAAGGCCGTACGGGTTATCGATCACCGGCGGCAATAATCATAAGGTGTCTTTCCCCTTTCACTTCCCATAAGGAGGAATAATGATGTTTGCCATCCAAGCCATCAACGCCCGGGAAATCCTCGACTCCCGAGGCAATCCCACCGTGTGCGCCGACATCACCCTGAACACTGGCGAGCAGGCCTGGGCCGCGGTGCCCTCCGGGGCCTCCACCGGCGAACACGAGGCCCTGGAACTGCGCGACGGCGACCAGGCCCGTTACCTGGGCAAGGGGGTCACGAAGGCCGTGCGCCACATCCAGGAGATCATCGCCCCGGCCCTGCTGGGAGACAATCCCGTGGACCAGATCGCCATTGACCACAAGATGCTGGCCCTGGACGGCACCCCCAACAAGAGCCGCCTGGGCGCCAACGCCATCCTGGCCGTGTCCATGGCCGTGGCCCGGGTGGCCGCCGCCGCCGTCGGGCTTCCCCTCTACCGCTACCTGGGCGGGGCCCACGCCGCCACCCTGCCCATGCCCATGATGAACATCATCAACGGCGGGGCCCACGCCGGCAACAACGTCGACCTCCAGGAGTTCATGATCATGCCCGTGGGCGGGCAGACCTTCGCCGAGGCCCTGCGCATCGCCACCGAAGTCTTCCACAGCCTCAAGAAGGTCCTCTCCGGCCGCAAGCTCTCCACCGCGGTGGGCGACGAAGGCGGCTTCGCCCCCGACCTGGCCGACAACGAAGCCCCCCTCCAGGTCATTATGGAAGCCATCGAGAAGGCGGGCTATAAGCCCGGCACCGACGTCGCCTTGGCCCTGGACCCGGCCGCCTCCGAGTTTTATAAAGATGGTCGCTATATCTTCAAGAAGTCCGACGGCTCCCAACGCGACGCCGCCGGTATGACCGCCTTCTATAAGGACCTGGCCGCCAAATACCCCATCGTCTCCATCGAAGACGGCCTGGCCGAAGACGACTGGGACGGCTGGCAGCAACAGACCGCGGCCCTGGGCGACAGCTTGCAGATCGTGGGCGACGACATCTTCGTCACCAACGTCGCCCGCCTCCAAAAGGGCATCGAACAGGGAGTGGCCAACGCCATTCTCATCAAGCTCAACCAGATCGGCTCCGTCACCGAAACCCTGGACGCCATCCGTCTGGCCCAACTCCACGGCTACCGCTGCGTCATCTCCCACCGCTCCGGCGAAACCGAAGACACCTTCATCGCCGACCTCGCCGTGGCCACCGGCGTCGGCCAGATCAAGACCGGCTCATTGTCCCGCTCCGAACGCGTCGCCAAATACAACCGCCTCCTGCTCATCGAAGAGCAACTGGGGAAGACCGCCCGCTTCAAAGACGACCCCTTTTGGCAAAAGTAGGGGGCAGAGCTTTTACGGGGGAAGGGCCGGGGGCTTAACTCCCTGCCCTCCCCCCATATTCCATCGGCGGCACCGCCTTGTTGCCTCCCACCAGCCGCCCCGGCCGCGGGACGCGGTCTTGCCCTCAAACACCCGGCAATAAGCCAACGGTGCAGATCGCCATTGAAAACTGACCCCTGGGATATATGGGGGACAGTCTGGGCGCAAAAAAAAAGGCCTTAACTTAGAAGTTAAGACCTCTTGAATCACTATGGATAACTGGTAGTCCCAACGGGACTCGAACCCGTGTCTCTGCCGTGAGAGGGCAGTATCCTAGGCCACTAGACGATGGGACCGTACGGCAATAATTTAGGAGAAAAAGGCGCCTCTGTCAAGGCTTTTTCCATGGGCCGGGGGGCCAATTATGATATGATGTATCTTGATCTGGGACCGGCAGAATCGTCATCAGCGGAGGGGAGCGGGGTCATGTTTAAAAATATTCTGGTATTCCTGGACGGCGGGCCGGATATGGACCTCAACCTGAAGGCGAGTCTGGCTGTAGCCCGGGTGGGCGCCGGACGGGTGCGAGGCCTGGTGGTGAAAAGGCTGGGTCTGAGCGAGATTGCTGTTATGCCGCCCGGACCGGAGTTGGGGACCGGCACCCCGATGATTTTTGACCCAGACGTGTTGGCCGCCTTTGACAAGGAACAGGGCGAGGTGGCCCAGCGAGCCGGTGCGGCTTTTTCCCTGGTGCCCACCGAGGTCTCGGCCGGCCTGGAGGTGATTCAGGGAGACGTCATCGAAGAAATGTCCCGGGCCACCCATGGAGCCGATCTGGTTGTCATGGGGCGGGGGTGGCAGGCCAGGGAAACCAGAGAGTTATGGGTGAGCGAAGTGACCCGCCGGCTGCTGAAGCAATCCTGGGCGCCCGTGCTGCTTCCCGGGGGCCCGGTGGAGGCCATGCTGTCGGGACCGTATCTGCTGGGCTACGACGGCAGTCCGGCAGCCAACCGTGCCTTGAGGCAGGTTGCCCGCCTGGCTGCTTTGACAGGGGCCGCCCTGACCGTTGTGGCGGTGGGAGAACCGGACGTGACGGAGGAACGGCTGGGGGAGGTGCGATCCTACCTGAGGGTATACCAACCGGGGGCCCAACTCCATGCCCGGAAGGGGAAGCCGACGGCAGTGCTCACAGAACTGAGCCGGGAGCAAGGATTTTCCCTGATCGCCTTGGGGGCCCACGGTCATTCCAGGATTAAGGATATACTGCTCGGCACCACGACGGAGGAGTTGCTGCGCACTATCCCCCAGGCATTTATGATTTGCGCGCTCTAAGGGTCTATTCAGTTAAGACTGCGAAGGATATCTCTGGTGGTGCCAACGCCGGGAGGGAAGCGGCCAGCCTCTCGGCCTGTTCCAGGTCCTCCGGGGTGTTGATGTTGAAAAAAGAGTGTTCCTCCGGATCGACGCCGGTGATATCCCCCGGGGTCAGTTGCACGGTGCGGCAAGCGGCGAGGAAGCTGCGCAAACGGTAATCACCCGATTTCAGGTGGGTTGCCAGGCGGGAAAACAACCGGGTTTGATATACTGCCGGAAGCGGCTCCAAACCTTTCCGGGAATGGCACACCACTGCCTCCACCTTGTGGCGGGAGGCCGCGGCAAGCATGCGGCGCAGGAGATCGGGCTGCAGGAAGGGAGTATCGCAGGGCGCCAGCACCACCCGGGGAGTGCGGGCATAGAAGAGAGCAGTCAAGAGACCGCCCATGGCTCCCAGTCCCGGAATCAGATCGGAGACCAAGGGAAACTCCAGCTTCCCGTGCTGTAAGGGATAATTGGAGATGAGGAGGGTTTCCTGGACAACGGGCGCCAGGGCCGCCGCAACCCAGAGCGCCAGAGGTTTGCCCCTTAAGAGCGTCCCAGCTTTGTCCCTGCCCAAACGGCGGCTCCGGCCGCCAGCCAGAATCGCCCCCGTCACCATGGCTCAGGCCACGCACTCCAATATGAAAGCGGCGATGGCCGCCACATGGTCACGACCGAACACCGGCAGAGGGGTTTCCAGCGCCTGCTCGCTGACAAAGCCGACCACCTGGGGCCAATCCTGAAAGTCTGCCAGATCGCTTTCCGGCGGCACGAGCACCAGCTTGGGAATCGGGCTGCGCTTATAGCCCTCCAAGAGTACGAGATCCGTGGAGGGCGTGAACTTCCCCAGAATGGCGGTCAAGGGGGGATCGTCAGGATAGACCTCAAAGAGTGAGATCAGACCGGGGGCGGCCAGGGCGACGCTTTGGGCCCCGGCTGTCCGAAACCGCCAGGTGTCCTTCCCCGGGATGTCCAAAACCGGCTGATGATGACTGTGCTTGATGACGGCCACCTGCCGGAACTCGCCGCGCCAGTGGGTCAACAGCCGACAGATCAGCTCGGTCTTGCCGCTGCCGGAAGTGCCGGATATGGCGAAGACCGGAGGATGGAGGCAGGGACCGGAGATTAATCCGCCGGGGGCCGGGGATGAGCGTGAGGCGGAGCAGGTCACTTGACCGGAGGTGTGGGCAACAGGATGCGCTCTTTTTTGACATCCCGATTCAGATAGACGGCGCATTGTTCGCAGGGGCCGGTGCACCTGGTCTCGCGGTATTCCCGGACGACGTAGCAGGGGCGCCAGGGAAGCTGATAGGCTGAGCAATGCTCTTTTTCGGCACAATCGAAGATATTCCAGCAGGGGGCTAACACCAGCAGGTTCTTCAGGCACGCCAGGGTAAAGCCCCGTTCATGGATGAGGGCGTTGATGCGCTGGATCTGGGCGACTTCGAAGTCGGAGTACAGGCGGTTATTGGTGCTTTCTTCCCTCGAGGGCTTGATGAATCCCTCTTTTTCATACTCCCGGATGCGTTTCTGGGACAGGTTGACGATTCGAGAGACCTCGTTAATGAGGAATCGGCCGTCACCCTGGCGCTTGCGTTGATATTTCGCTCGTTTCATATCTATAAGGGAAGGTATCTAGACATAATTTATCACTTAAAAACCTACCAAATTCAGATGGCTTATGCAACAAGAATGTGAGCGGCAGGGTGCGCTTTCAGGGTGTCCACCGGTCACTCCCGGATCGACAAACCCAACAGTTTTCCTCGGCTTCGCCTATCACCGGCTTCATTGACACGGGTGACGGGAGAAATTACCTTAATTCAAATCTATGAACCCATTACCTGCCCATACCCCGCGCTGGCGCCATCTCGACATGAGTCCAGCCGGCCTCAAGCACCTGACCTTGGGGGTCATTCTCCTGGTGATCGTGATTTCATTTACCCTGCTCTGGCTGGGGTATCTATCACAAACCAGGATAGAAAGGGTGCTGGAGACTCAGTTCAATGAGCAGCAACTGATCCTGGCCCGGAAGATCGCGGATGACATTGAGCAACAGCTTGATTACCTGCATCAGTTTCTCAGGGATTTGGGCCAACAAAAGACCACCCTCCTGAACCCGGGGCAATTCAGGCAACACCTTGCGCAGGTCATGGGGAACCTGAGCGCCTTCGACGTGATGGCGGTGGTGGAATACGGCCCGGACGGCGAGGTCCAGGGTTCCATAGGTTACCTGGGGCCCATCGACTCCCGGGATCTGTGCGGCCTCTCCAGCCGCATATGCAGCTGGTTCCAGCAGGGAAACGCCCGCCACCGCATGTTTCTGAGCGGCATTTTGTATGACCAGGACCGCTTTAGCCAGCAACGCAACTTCATGCTGCTGGTGAGTCCGGTATTCACCCCCGGAAGCCGGGAGATCAGCGGTTATTTGGGGTTTTATCTGGACCCCATGGCCATCGCCTTCCGCCACACCTGGGATGTGCAATCAGGCCGGACGGGCTACGCCTGGGTGATCGACGCCCACGGCCTGACCCTGGCCCATAACAACGCCGATCTGGTGGGCGAAAACTACCTCAGCGCCAGGGAAGCCCGGTATCCCGGACTGGACCTGACGGAGCTGGAGAAGCTGGTCACCACCCAGATGCTGCAGCGGCAGGAAGGCCTGGGGAAGTATATCTCCGGCGGGCATCGGGGGCGCCGGGGGGAAGTCGCCAAACTGGTGGCCTTCTCGCCGGTCTATCTGATACAGGAGACATCGTCCGGTTCCTCGGGGGCGGTCAAGGACATTGATTTCTGGGTGGTGGCGGTGACCGCCCCCCGGGAGGAGGTCTACAGCCTGACCAGGGGCATCATGCACCAACAGGTGGTGATGATGGGCATCTTCCAGCTCTGCCTGCTGCTGGGGGGGGGCACGATCATCTACTTCAGCTACCGGGGGTTGAACTTCCTGGAAGCGGAGTTGGCCCGCCAGGCCGCGGCTCTGGCGGAGAACCACGAACGTCTGCTTCATGCCGAGCGGTTCGCGGTGTTGGGCCGGGCCATGACCCACGTCACCCATGAGATCAAGAACCCCCTGGCGATCATCGGGGGGTTCGCGCACCAACTGCTACGCCACCCGGAGATGCCGGAGGCCTACCGGGACAAGATCCACATCATCAATACTGAAGTCAAGCGCCTGGAGAAGTTCCTGGGGGAGATCAGGGACCTGACCCGCCCCCGGGCCCCGTCCCGCCGGATGAGCGATTATAACGAGATCGTGGCCGAAACCCTCGCCTTCATGAGGCCGCTGTGGGAAGAGAGGCAGTTGCAGCTGCAGGTCAACCTGGACAACGGGCTTCCTGCCCTGTGGCTCGACCCGGACCAGATCCGCCAGGTGGTGGTCAACCTGGTGAAAAACGCCGCGGAAGCCGTGGAAGAACGGGGCATGCTGGCGGTCGCCACACACCGGGAGGGCGACTTCCTGGTGATGGAGGTGCAGGACGACGGCTGCGGCATCCCTCCGGAGAAGCACCAGGAGGTCTTTGATCCCTTCTTTACCACCAAACCGCAGGGAACCGGGTTGGGCCTGGCCATCAGCCAGAAGATCATCGAAGACCACGGGGGGACCATCCGACTGAGCAGCGAGGCCGGGAAAGGCGCCAAGTTTTCGGTGCACCTGCCGATCCCCCCCGGACCCTGACCGCCTCAGGCGGCCACCGACACCGCCACCTGGAGGCCCAGACCGCCCGGCAGGCGGTCGGCGGCGCTTCCCTGCGCACAGGCAATCTCCACATACCCATGACTGCCCACCAGGGCCACCAGCTCGCCGGAGGCGGCATCTCCGTAGGTGCGGACCAACTGCACCCGATGCCCGCCGGCCACCCGGATCGCCAGCGGCCGGCCGGCGGCCCAGGAGAACAGGGTGTCGCCGGGGATATTGCTGATCAGATTGCCGAAGCGGTCCAGGTGGATGATCTGCCCGGTGAGGACGTCGGTTGCCACCTGGAGGGCGGGCAGGGCCAGGGGCAGGGGATCGGCGAGGGGCGGCCCCAGATCCGCCAGGGGCACCCCCCGGGACAGGTGGGCAGCCACCGGGGCGAAGAGGTCGCGGCCATGAAAGGTGGCGGACACCTGGGGGAGAAAATAGGCCGGGTTATCCAGGCGGACGGCCTGGAAGTGACGGTCCCCCCCCAGGGCCAGGTGAAACAGGCCGTTGTCGGGGCCGACAAAGAAGTGGCCGCGGGAATACAGGGCCAGGGGGCGGCGGTCGGTGCCCACCCCGGGGTCCACGACGGCCAGGTGGACGGTGCCGGGGGGGAAGTAGGGGACCGCCCCCTGAAGGAT
Organism: uncultured Desulfobacterales bacterium; assembly: GCA_964428565.1. Classification (GTDB taxonomy): domain Bacteria; phylum Desulfobacterota; class Desulfobaccia; order Desulfobaccales; family Desulfobaccaceae; genus CAYRYV01. The sequence goes on from CAYRYV010000047.1 coordinate 24,113, forward strand.
GAAGGCCCCGGCCAGGATGTCCCGGGGGGGGACCTGATGGCTCAGGTCCACCAGGACGGCTTCGGGGTTGAGCCCCAGGATGACCCCCTTCAGGACTCCGACATAACCGTCCTGGTCCCCGAAGTCGCTGAGCAGGGTGATGAGGTGGCGGCGGGCGGCTGCCATGGCCCGGGGCCTCAATGCCGGGGCGCCTCGCCCAGTTCCTGGGCCACCGCCTCCCGGATGCGCTCCACGGGGAGACCACCGGCGAAGCGGCCCTGGCCGTTGATGTAGACCAGGGGGGTGGGGTAGGCCAGGGAGCACAGGAGCGACGTCTGGGGAAGCCGGGGGCCCTCGGGATCTTTGAGGACGTTGACATAGCGGACGGCCACCCGGCCGGGGAAGGCGGCCTCCAGGGTGAGGGACAAAGCCCGGGTTTGGAACTCCATGCTGACCCGCTCCAGGGGATCGCCGTGATGATGATGGCCGGGGCCATGACCATGATCGTGGTCGTGGCCGCCGCAGCCGCAGGCGCAAGCACCCTGGGTGGCGGCCGCGGGAGCATCGTAGACCACGATGTCGATGACGGGGTGAGACATATCAAATCCTCGCTGAGACGAAGCGTTGGACCCGAGGAACCTCCGGGGTTACCCTCAAGGTAACCATCCGGCGGCGATGGGGCAAGACCGGGGGTGGGGGCCGGTCCCGGGCCGCTGTACCGGTTTGACCCCGGGGGGCGGCGCTGTACCGGGTACCGGGAAAAAAACCGTCGGCAGCCGGTACACCCAGCCTAGCCCGAGTCTTGTTTTTTCTATCTCATTGTATTTAAAATTTATTTGTTGCCAGTACCTCCTGACAGCCGCCCGGGGCGAGCTGCCGGCGGCCCGGTACAAGCCGGAACTGTACCGGTCTGTACCGGGCCCCGGCGGGACGTCGCCAGTCTTCTCACGAGGGGTGATTGCGCTGAATAGGATGAAAAATCGATATGATAGAAGAAAGAAGCTTCCCGCTGGAGTGGGTGTAACGGCTTTCGGAAATTTTTTTCGCCGGCACACCGGCGCCGCGGCCCCGGACCGGCCCCCCCGCCTCATCCCCTTACGGGATGGGTGGTGGGGGTCCGGGGGCGGGGACCCGGGCCCGCGGCCCTTGGTCCCCTCAACCTGATATCATGTCGAAAATAAATATGTTACCGTTTGAAACGTCGTCTCATCCCGGCCAAGCCCACCAGACCGGTGCCCAACAGCCACAGGGCGCCGGGCAGCGGCACGGCGTTGTAGCTGAAGTTCTGATAGCGCAGGCCCGCAGGATCGGTGTTTTCCGAAATGGTGAGCCCCCGGAACAGCCCGAATCCGGAATATTCATAATAATTGTATGCGTCCAACAGCGCCTGATTCACGGAATGGACCACATTGCCCTGGTAGTCGAAGAAGTCGATGTGCACTGAACCACCGGAGGCTGAGCCCATGCGCCAGCGGATGAAATCAGCCTCGATGTCCAGCAGGATGGACAGCGGGCCCGTATTACCCGGCTGCGGCAGGATGGAGTTGGAGCCGTCCCAAAATGCTACTTCCAACGTACCACTGGGGACCAGGGTCAGGGGGTCGGTGGGCGCGCCGACAATGGAAATGCCGCTCACCGTCTGGCCGCTGAAGGTTTGGGCGAAGCTGGCGCCTCCCCCGTCGATGTAGGTTCCCGAAACCGCCCCGCTCAAATCGACATCGACCATCATCGCCTGGGCCGGCAGGGCGCACATTGCCAACATTGCAACAATCAATGCCGTTTTCTTCATAGGACCTCCTGGGAAACATAGGTTTGAATAAATAGCTCTGGATGTTTTAATGCAATTCGAATGCCATTATTTGTTGTAGATATATCAATATGTTTCAAGGTTCTGTTGAAGTCATTTGTTCATTCTTTGAAACAGCACGTTAATATTCTGTAACGTTTGGTTAAGAATATAGTGCATACAATTAGCTTTGGTGTATAAATCCTTGGGGCTGCCCTGGGCTGCGGCCTCCTCCCGATGCGCCGGAGTGTGGGCCACAGCGCGTATCAGAAAATCTTTTACAGGGTTTTCAAAAAATTTCCGATTGCGCCTGCGGGGAAAAAACATTAAGCTTATTGAGCTATTAAATAAGGATCTGCCCGCATCGGGCGTCTGAGAAGCAAACGGAGGAAATCATATGGCACGGAAGAAGATCACCGTCGTGGGCGGCGGCAACGTAGGCGCCACTGCGGCGCATTGGGCCGCGGAAAAGGAGTTGGGCGACGTCGTTCTGGTGGATATCGTGGAAGGCATGCCCCAGGGCAAGGCCCTGGATCTGATGCAGGCCCGGCCCATCTACGGTTTCAACGTCAACATCGTGGGCACCAACGGCTACGAGGAGACCGCCGGCAGCGACGTGGTCATCATCACGTCGGGGCTGGCCCGCAAGCCCGGCATGAGCCGGGAGGACCTCCTCAACAAGAACACCGAGATCGTGGCCGGGGTGACCAAGGCGGTGGTGGCCAAGAGCCCCAATGCCATCCTGATCAACGTGGCCAACCCCCTGGACGCCATGTGCTACGTCATGAAGAAGGTGAGCGGGCTGCCCCGGGAGCGGGTCATGGGCATGGCGGGGATTTTGGATACGGCCCGGTTCCGGTGCTTCCTGGCCATGGAGCTGGGCGTGGCGGTGGAGGAGATCCAGTCCATGGTGCTGGGCGGCCACGGCGATGACATGGTGCCTATCCTGAGCGCCACCACCGTATCGGGGATGCCCATCACCCAGTTCGTGAAAGACAAGGCCCGCCTGGACGCCATGGTGGACCGCACCCGCAAGGGCGGCGGCGAGATCGTGGCCCTGCTCAAGACCGGGAGCGCCTTCTACGCCCCCAGCGCCGCCGCGGTGCAGATGGCCGAGGCCATCCTGAAGGACCAGAAGCGGGTGGTGCCGGTGAGCGTGTACATGGAAGGCGAGTACGGCCTGAAGGACATCTTCTTCGGTGTGCCGGTGGTGTTGGGAGCCAAGGGTATCGAGAAGATCGTGGAGCTGCCCCTGAACGCCGAGGAGCAGGCGCTGTTGACCAAGAGCGCGGCGGCGGTGACCAAGACCCGGGACGAGCTGCCGAAGCTGTAGGTTTCGAGTTTCGGGTTGCGGGTTGAAGGAATGATGAGCCGGGCGTCAGGGGTGACTTGGCGCCCGGTTTTGGCGAGGCGGCCGTTGGGGAGCGATGGCGCCAGGAAACGGCACAGAGAAGGCCGCTAAGATGTATCCTTGACAGTCGGGGGCGGGCGTGATAAAAAGAAAATATCAGGTCCCTTCGGGGTGAAAAGGGAAGACGGTGCAAGTCCGTCACGGTCCCGCCGCTGTAACCGGGGACGAACCGGCAGGAGGCCACTGACCCAGCGGGGGTTGGGAAGGCGCCGGGGAGGTTGAACCGGGAGTCAGAAGACCTGCCTGGAGAAGAGTTCGGCAGTCCGGCCGTCGGGGCAGCGGTCCTGCCGAAAATGTTGAGGACCAAGAAAAATCGGGTGCAATCCTCAATTTTCCCTGGGGGAGAGTTGGGTTTTTTTTTCCCCGGGGAGCCTGACGCCCCTCTCCATATCCGGGCCTTGTCGGTGCGGGCGAACTTCCCCTGGCGCGGGGGACGCCCGCCCCGGCGGGGTTTTCCCTCCGCCCCGGCGACCGCGCAATTTTTGCCGATCAACTTTTCTGAACCACTATCCCAAAGAAATTACTTGCATTCTACTATGTACTGATTTATATTCCTTTTGTCAGGGGCTTTCCAGCCAGACCAAGACCAAGTTGCCATAATGTGGAGGATCCATGACGGTCACCAAGGCTTCTTTGATACAGGCTCTGTTTGAAAAAGAGATTCTCAGTAAGGCCGAAGCAGCCCGGGTGGTGGACACCCTGTTCGAGATTATCAAACATAACCTGGCGGACGGAGAAGACATTCTGATCAGTGGATTCGGCAAATGGATGATCAAGGCCAAGCGGGAACGCCGGGGCCGCAATCCCCAAACCGGCCAGGACCTGACCATCGACCCCCGTCGGGTGGTGACCTTCAGGGCCTCCGGAGTCCTGCGCCGTCTGATCAACACATAACCCTCCTTTCCGTTTTATTCTGAATCAATCTATCCGGTAGACTTGTTGGGGGATCGTCCAATGGCAGGACAGCGGCCTTTGGAGTCGCCGATGGAGGTTCGAATCCTCCTCCCCCAGCCATACCGTTATAGTATTTTCAATATGTTAGATGTGCTAATATAGCATTTTCAACCGTCCGTGAACCGTCCGTAGAGCTTAACTTAGCGTTAGGCTTCGACTCCTGCCGCTCAGCTATAATTTTATGCTCCAAGAAAGCCCTCCAATTAATGGGGGCTTTTTTTCTCCCCGGACTGTCACCGAGTTATTTCAATAATTCTGTTTTTCAATGACCCAACAGTGACACCAGCGAACGGAGCGGGCCAGGGCTTGAAAGCGGCGGGCTGCACTGGCCATGATGAGCCGGAGCCCGGAGTCGGGGGAGCGCAAGGGAAGGGCAGGGCAATGACTATCCTATGAAAAGAGGTTGACATATATAGTTCAATGAACTATAATTCATAGTATCATAGGGGGCGGCGTGCGGATTTTCAAAACAAAGTGGTTCGTGCGCTTCGCACGGGATGAGCGGATCAGCGATGACAGCTTGCGCCACGCTATAGAACGCGCCGAGCGCGGCCTTGTGGATAGCGATTTAGGCGGCGGCATTGTCAAGCAGCGGGTGGCAAGGACAGGGCAGGGGCGCTCACGGGGCTATCGGTTGCTGGTCGCCTACCGTGCCGGCGACCGGGCGGTATTCCTCTATGGCTTTGCCAAAAAGGAACGTGCGAACATCGGGGACGATGAACTGGCAACCTTGAGGGAGATTGCGGCGGCGTGGCTTGAGGCTGATGCTGACCGTTTAGAGAGCGCAATTCAAGAAGGGGTTTTGCAGGAGGCAACATGACGACCAAGAAAAAACAACCTTCCAGGCTGACGCAAGCGTTGCTTGAAACAGCCAGGGACATGCAGGAAGCGGGGGTTCTGAACGAGGCGGCTTACAGAAAGATAACCATGCGCCACCTTGGCGTCGAAGACAAACCCAAGATCGAGCCGCTAACCGGGGAAGATATCCGGGCAATCCGCGAACGGGCCAACATTAGTCAGGCCGTGTTCGCTCATTACCTGAATGTGACGGTTGGGTATGTCTCGCAGTTGGAGCGGGGCGCAAAGCGTCCGACGGGCGCGGCGCTTGTGCTGCTGAACGTGATACGCCGCAAAGGTATCGAGGCGATCCTTTAAAAGGGCGAGCTGATCAATGGCTCGGCTTATCATCCACCCAGGGGAACACCTGGCTGACGAGCTCAAGGCCCTCGGCCTGAGTGCGAACATGATGGCGAAGGAATTAGGATGATTTTGCTAACCTAAAAATGACCCCCCTGAGCAAGTTTTGACAATGCAAAAA
>CAYRYV010000048.1:0-28919 GCA_964428565.1 uncultured Desulfobacterales bacterium
TGGTGGGCCGTCAGGGGATCGAACCCCGAACCTACTGATTAAGAGTCAGTTGCTCTACCAATTGAGCTAACGGCCCGCTGCTTATTGGTCCTTGCATTTCGGGGATAATCTACAGGAACTTGCCGCGGCTGTCAATGCTCATGAAGAACCAATTTTGTAAATAAGATATCTTCGGCTGGCCGTCAACAAGCCCAAAAACCAAGACTTTTTACAAGCAAAGAACCGGGGCGTTTGGCGACGAAAAAACGGAGGAGACCTTCTCACCAGGCCTTATGGCTCCTTAATCCCGGAACAGGGCTAACATTAACTGGCCGTCCTGCAGAAAAGCCCGCAGCAATTGCATATGTCGCAGCGGCGTGAAGTTCCTCTCCAGTTCCAGGGGCGTAATTCCCAGTTGCCGGCAGAGCGCCGGAGCCGGCATGGGACCCTGGGTCTTGATCTGACGGATGATCTCTTCCTGCACAGGGGTTAAGGAGCTCTGCCTGCCATGAGTGCGGCTGGCCGTATAGACAGCCCACGGGTCGCAGGTGCGGGTGACGGTCTGGGCATCCAGAAAACAATCTTCACACAGGCTCTTTTCACCCTGATGGTAGCTCTCGCTGGCAGCCAGAGAGGCGCCGCAGTGTGCACAGGTCTGCTCCATGTCTATCCTCCTGGAAAATAATGTGTACCTTTCCAATGAGAGAATTAGCAAACCTTGAGCCCCCCAACATCCCCCATTTGGGGGATGTTGGGGGGATTGTTACACAAATAATCTGTCAGCCCTTGCCGCCGCCGCCATTCTGTGCTACCCTCGGAAATACGCTAAGGAAGACAGTCCGCCGCCGCCACCCGGCGGCGCGATGTCTGGGCCGGGCATCCCGCCTCCCGAAACGACGATGTACAAGGCGGAGTCTTATGCTACTTACGGGATACGCTGATTTTACTCTCACCCCCTGCACCCCCTGTTTCAGGCTCGCGCCGCCCACCGAGGCCATCTGGACCGCCCACTTCCGCCTGGCAACCTCCGTGGGAGAACTGTTCCCCCTCATCAACGGCTTGGCCCGCGCCGCCGCCCTCTATGAGAAGCCGCCTTTTATTCGCTTCATCCTCGATGGGGTTCTGTGCGGTCTCTACCCTCAACAGGGTTCCGCCGCCCCCTTTACGGACCGGCAGGAGGCGCGCGGGTTCGTGGATAAGCTCATCGCCTTTCTGAACAATATCTTTCAGCGGCGTCAGAATCTGGAGCCTAATTTCAAGAAATGGCAGCCGGTTCCCATTCTGGACATTTACCGTCTATTACCCGGCACGAACTGCTCCGCTTGCGGGTTTCGCACCTGTCTGGCCTTTGCCGCCGCCGTCAGCCGACACCAGGCCTTTCCCTATCGCTGTCCGTCATTACGCCGTCCCCTGACGGAGCAGGCAGTTTACCCCCTCAGGGACAAACAGGGACGCCTGGTTTCCACCGTCGCTCTGGACCTTGGCCTCTCCCCCGGAGTCACGCCTCGGGGCGCGGGCCCCACAGATACCAGCCGGTCCCCTGCCCTGCCTGTCGGCGCTCCCCCGGACAGGTCCGTTGCCCCGCTTACCGGTCGCGAATCGGAGGTCCTCAAACTCTTGTCGCAGGGTGCCACCAACGGAGAAATCTCCCGGGTTCTGGACATCAGCCCGCACACGGTGAAAAGCCACGTCATCCACATCTTCAACAAGTTGGGGGTTAACGACCGCACCCAGGCCGCAGTCTGGGCGGCCCGCCATCACCTGATTTGAGCCTTCCGAAAACAATAATTTTCCAAAAACTTGCCTCTATCACCCAAATGGGGGATTTTTTTTCTCCCCCCTCCCGTTAAGATCAAGGAAACAGTGCGACCGGTGTTTTGCTCGCCGGATATCTCTTGCTCGGGGATTCGTCATGGACTACCAGCTGTTAACCGCGCCTTGCGGCCTGCCCTGCTTTGTCTGCTATCTCTATCTGGCCCGGGAGGATGATCATCTGCGCCTGATGGTCTCCCGGGAGTTGGGGGTGCCGCCGGAACAGGCCACCTGCCCGGGATGCCGGGCCCTGGGGGGGAAACCTGCCCATCTCCCCATGCCTTGTCGCGTATTCCCGTGCGCCGCCGCGAAGAAGGTGCAACTCTGCTGTGATTGCCCCGATTTTCCCTGTGACTACCTGCATCCCTACGCAGATCAGGCCAAAATGTGGCACAACTCCAAAGTTTTTCAGCTCTGCCTCATAAGAAAACTGGGACTGACCGCCTGGGCTCGGAATAGGGCGAAAAACGTCCTGGAGGTGTATTCGTTCGGAAAGTTCAGTCTCTGATCCGGAGACCGGCATCAATATCTGCCGCGCAGATGATGTTTTCAGGAGGCCTGCCCATGAACGTGCTGAATCTCTATTTTTCTTCCACCGGCAACACCAAAAAAGTGGCCGACCGGATAGCCGCCACCGCCGCGTCGCACGGCTACCGGGTGGATACCGTCAGGGCCACGGTCAACGCCGACGTCGATCTGTTGGCCTATGACCTGATTTTTGTGGGCTCCGGGGTCTATGAATGGCTTCCCGGCAAGCCGCTGCGAACGTTGTTTGGCAAATTACGCCGGGCATACGTTGCGCAAAAAGAAATCAAACCCGGGGCCCCGCTCCGGCAGCATAAAAGCGGTGTGGTTTACTGTACCTACGGCGGCGGGCACACCGGGGTGAATGAAGCTGTCCCGACAGTCAAATATCTGGGGCAGTTGCTGGAACATCTGGGCATCCCGGTGATGGCGGAATGGTATCTGGTGGGGGAATATCACGGCAAATGGCGGCGGTTCTCCACCATGGGCCGGCTGGGGGATATCAGCGGCCGTCCCCACCCCGAGGATCTTCGCCAGGTGGGCGAAATGGTGACCGGAGTGCTCCACTCGGTTTCTGCGTTCGGAAACTCCGCGGGATGAATCGCTGCTTCCCAAAAGCTGCGATAACATAACTACGAGCCGGCAATCCCGGGACATACCTGCAACTCAGGAGGATGTATGGCCAGAATCGGTATCCTGACGTGCGCCAACGCCACCCAGGAGTTGGGCTGTTCGTCCGTCGTCTGTCTGGCGGACCTGCGCAAACGGCAAGGCTGCTTTGCCGCTTATCCACCCGCAGAGCCCCTCATTTTGGTGGGTATCATGAGTTGCCCCGGCTGTCCCACCCTGTGCGGCTTTGACAAATTCCGGCAGCGAGTCAGGGGACTGACCGAATTCAAGGTGCAGGCCATCCATTTCAGCACCTGCATGAAAAATCTATGCCCGTTTTTGGAAAAGTACCACGCCCTGTTGGCCGACTCCTTCCCTGAGATCTCCCTGGTCCGGGGCACCCATGCGGAACACCAGACCGCACCGCAGTTTCGGGAGCTGGTGCAGGGATTGTTTGCCCAACCCCGTCGCACCATGATCGACCTCATCGCCGGCGGTTGATTCCCCGACCCCTCCCCGACCAGATCACCTAACCCCCAAGCTGTCTCCTGTATTTTGCCGGGGGAGGACCAGGGAGCTGAGTTCCCTGCCCTCCCCGGTTCCTGTCGCCCTGCCACCCTTATCCTGTAAGAAAAATTTGGACAGCAAAATCATTACCTGTCTGATTTTTTCCTGTCCCCGACCCTGATACCCTCTATCTCAGGAAAATCAGGCGCCGTCCCGGACCGCGGGCCCGGAAAAACCGGTTCCCCTGCCCGGTAAGCCTCCGCCGCCGGAGTACGGCCGGGGATAACCGCAGACCCCTCATCCCGACTGCTCCCCGGGGAAAGGGCCGGATAACCGGGGGCGCCGCACGGAACAGGCCGGCAGAAGGTGGATCGAGACCGCCTGACCCAATTTGGCCGGGCCATGGAAGAACTGGGGGTGGAAATGATTCCCGGTTATTCCCCCCAGGCCCGGGGCCGCAGCGAACGGTGGAACGGCACCTGGCAAGGCCGGTTGGTGGCGGAAATGCGACCGGCCGGGAGCACCGACCTGGGAGAGGCCAACCGGTATATTGCCCAGGTCTTCCTGCCGGGGATGAATCGGCAGTTTGCTCAGGCCGCGGCAGAAGAAGGGAGTGCCTTCGTGAGCGCCGCAGGTGCAGACTTGGACCGGATCTTCGCCATCCGACACGAAGACCGGGTGGTGGCCAACGATAACACCATCCGGGTCAACAACCTGACCCTACAGATCGAGGCGTCGCGTTTCCGCACCCATTTTGTCAAATGCCGGGTGGAGGTGTGTGAACACCTGGACGGCACCTATACAGTGGTCTGGCGAAAGCGGATAATCGGACGCTATAACGATCACGGAAGGCTTTAGGAATTAACTCTGGGGGCCAGCCCCCAGACCCCCGGGGTTTACCGCTTTATGGTCCAGAGAAGAGGGAAAAAATGGGAAAGGGGAAGCGCGCTGCTCCCCCCTCTTCCCCGGACACCACTCCGGCGCTCGGGTCGCTCCCCAGCGTTGCCCTATACTCCGGCGTGTCCTCTCGATAATATGAAAAATTATCCAATTACTCAACCGGACATTTTATGTGCTATGAAAACTGGACATCTGTACGTGCTATTGACAGGCTCGAAAATGAGGCTTGATAAATTTTAATTATTGTGTTAAAAAAAAAAATTCTAACAAATGCAATTTAATAAATAAGGATCGAGAGAAAAATGGGTAGCGATGGTCAACATACCAAAAAATCAGGTTGCAAGGAATTGATGTCTGGTAACATCATCGATCCCCTCTGTCTTTCAACGAATTACAAAGCCAGTGAATTTATAGATCAAGTTTTTGCCCGTTCCGGATTCAACGGGAGACTCCTGGCGGATGCCTGCCATTTGTTTGCCCGCATGATCCAGGAAGAGACGACAATCTGTTTGACCTTGGCGGGGGCCATGACCCCTATAGGCATGAGTGGGATAATAATCGATCTGTTGGAAAAAGGCTTTATTGATTTAATCATCACCACCGGCGCCAACCTTTATCACGATCTACATCGGCCATTTGGATATCCGGTTATTCAGGGCGATTCTCAGATGGACGACGAGACGCTCCATGCTTGTGGTATCGCCAGGATTTACGACACATTTATTTTTGAAGATGAAACCTTATTGTCTACTGACCGGGTAATCCAGGAGGCAGTTCGAGACCTGATTTCTGATAGACCTATCTCTAGCGCTGACTTGCATTACCAGATAGGCCTGGGAGTTATGGCCGAAGCGGAAAAATCCGACTGGTCGGTCCTGGCAGTGGCCGCTAAACTAGGAGTGCCCATCTACACACCTTCGCCTGGAGACTCTGGTGTAGGAATGAACGTGGCCATGTCCGTAATATTCAATCATCCATTATTGATTGACCCCAATCTCGATATCTTGGAGACAACGGCTATAATTGGGCAGGCACAAAAAAATGGAGTAGTCGGAGTTGGTGGCGGGTCTCCGAAAAACTTTTTTATGCAAACTCAACCGATGTTATGGCAGTTCTTGGATAGCGATCGGGGGGGACACGATTATTTTATTCAACTGACCACGGATTCGCCTCATTGGGGCGGCTTGTCCGGAGCTACTCCCAGCGAGGCTAAGTCTTGGGGAAAAATACAGATAGGTAGGGAAAAAAATCACGTCGTTGTTTATTCCTGCGCCTCTATAACCTTTCCACTCCTGGCCCAATATGTCTTGAGCACGTGCCAGCCGAGGCCCTCAAAGCGGCTTTATGATACAAAAAATCAAGCCCGGGAAGAACTCATACGGATAGCTCAAACAAAACCCCGGATCCGTGAGCGTATAAAACAACTCTTCGGAGAGTAGTTCTTTAACGCTTCGGTCCATGTGCATGGGTCAAATTCGCACAAAATCTAACCGGTTGTTTTTAGACGCTCTTTATTTCTCTATCCGCAGGAACCGCACTTTTAGCAACATCGCTGACCGGGGCAATCGTTCTTGTTTCCGATGCAATCCCAGAGCAATGAAAAGTAAACCAACGTAATGTTTAGCCCCATTCCTTCAAAATATTTTGCTGATTTCCATTTTGAATTCCAAGGTGACACTTGGGCTGTTTGCCATGAGTGTGGCGGCAAGTGTGAAATCAATAAAATAGGTAGCCTAATGCCGGGTGAGGCGTTATTTATTGCCGATAGTTTGGGGATGGACATTACAGAGTTTCGCAACAAGTTTCTCGATGGAATAATCACAGCTCATGGCACAGTGGAGGTATTGAAACTTAAACCAGGGTGCCCGTTCATAAATAAGAATTATGAATGTTCTATAAGGAATTTTAAGCCGATCCTTTGTGAGATCTATCCGATTGTTTTCGAAGTGAAAGACAACCAAGTCGATTTCTTTTTGGACCCATGGTGCCCCATCAGCCGGCTGGATAATAATTTGAAGCACCACTTCAGCGAAAAAGGGATGGCCGCCGTTAAACACCTACCGGTTACTTTAGATTGGTGGCGCGCAGTCGGGACATTCGACTGGATGTGCATAAATTACGAAAAGATATATGCTTTACGACAAGGCCAGTTAGATTATGTTCTTTTTAACTTGGACATGATCGGTTCATGCCAGGAAGAGACTGAGATCACTCCAGATACATAAAAAACCATCTGGTTAAATGACAGTAGAAACCCTTTCCCGAAATCCACATACATGAAAAGCGAATTACGGAAAATTGACCCCCAGGTGGTTGTCGTGGGTGGCGGTATGGCAGGCCTTACTACGGCAGCAATCCTTGCCTCGGCAGGAGTAGAAGTGGAAGTTCTCGAGGCAGAAGATCGACCAGGAGGACGGGTCCGAACTGTTACCCATGGCCCTTTTCATGCTGAGGCTGGCGCCCAGGTACTGGCAGAAAATGACGTCGAATTCCTCAAACACATAAATCGGTTTCCATCCATCTCCCTGATGGAATTGGGCCCAAGCGGGACGGATTTATTTAATGGTGCTCGGCGATTGCGGCTTTCCCGTATTGACGGCAAGGTTGAGCGGTGGCGGGATGTAGTGAGCCTAATAAAATTTATTTTCGGTAGCCGGGGCAATCCTGTTCTCCCCTCACCGGGGCCCCGCTGGTGCTGGGCTTACCGGAAAGCGATGCAGAAGATTAACGGGCTATCCAAACTGGTACAATTCCCGTACCAGCCCGAGGCCTACGCTGATCTAGATAAATTGACCTTCGGCGACTTTCTCGATCAGTTTAACCCCCAATTACGCCCTTATTTCGATCTGGAATTTAAAGTTACGGCCGGAGAACTGACTGAGAAAATTTCATTATTTTGGGGAATTGCCACTTCAAAGTGGGATGACGACGAAAAATTCTTTTGGATAGAACAAGGTGCGAGCGCCTTGGTGGATGCTCTCGTAAAGGAGCTTCAAGGCCGCATCGCCATGGGGGCAAAAGTACTCCAGGTTTCTCCAGGGCCAAGACCCATTGTAAAATATCTGCAGGGCGAGAATTACCAGCAAGTCATACCACAGGCTGCAGTAATGGCCACCACAGCTTATGATGCCTTACAGGTAATTGATGGATTAGACCCTTGGAAAAGGGATGCCCTTGCCGCAGTCCCTTATTGTCCCTATATATCAGTTCACCTCCTTTGCACACAGCGATTTTGGGATGAGTGGATACCCAATGGCTTCCTGCCCTGCGCCGGCACGGTGTTTGCCGATTTGATCGACGGCACCCGTGGTCAACAGGGGACGGAAGGCATTTTGGTCTGCCTGATTGCAGGCCCGGAAGCCAGGAATTTTATCAATGCTCCCGATGAAGAGATTGTTGAGATTGTGCAGCGGGACCTCGAACGGGTTTTCCCGGCAACCAACCGCTATATAAAAGAGTCACACATCTTCCGGTGGCCCCGGGGAATAAGCTACTTTCCGCCCGATTTATTGGGGATGTTGACCAGGTTGCAGCAGCCGATGGGGAGTTTGTTTTTTGCCGGCGACTATACCCAGGGAGCGGGGATTTTTGAAGCAATGGTCAGTGGCCATAAAACTGCTTTAGAAGTCCTAAAATTTTTGGGGCGCCCGGTTCATGCTGCGAATATTTGATCCTCAAGACGTTCATTTTCGTTCTTCCGGGCAATGGCTCTGAGAGCATTGATTTATTCTCGGGAGACTAAGGGTAACTCATCCTGCTTCGGCATCAGGTTTTTTACGCGCTCAAAGACCTGCATCACACACTGCTCTATCTTTGATAATATGGCGGGAAGCACATGGGGGCGGTGTTTCTCAATACACCAGTTCTGATACATAACACGGATAATTCCCAGAAGAATTGATCTATTTATTTTATCAATGCCTCCATCCCTCATGGACTTCATCATCAACACCTCGGGGACTTCCGCGTATCTGGGATTGCCGTTATCGTCGAACTCGAGGGGTGGTTGCCAATACGTTATTCCCTGCGGCCATCGATAACCCATTTTGCTCCAGAAGCCGACAGAACCAGATTCCGCTTCCAGGACGGAGTAAAGGAGGTTGCCCCCCAGCTCTTTAGCCCACCGTTTGGCTACCTCATAACTCTGCTCCAAGAGTTTTTTACCGATTCCTCTGATATTTCGCTGGCGCAACCACTTTGAAGTGACTTGATAACTTATGGCATAAAAGAACTTGGCTTCCCCTTCGTTGGTTGTTTTTTTACCTTCTTGTAAACGCATAACATTTCCATCAACCACTCCGACAATATAGGCGTTATTATCCCTCCTTACGTAGGCCACGACTATTATTATAGGAAAAGTAGCTGTCCTCTTAATATTTTTTATTATTTGATCAATATATGTTTGTTTGTTATCCAGAACGTCTGGATCAAACTCGGAAACGAGCATGTTATACGCTTCATCAAGCCAACTATCTAAAGACGTTACCTCTTTAATTTCTATTTGGTTAATATCAATATTAATTTGCGATATATTCTCCTCGGTTATGAGAATAGGCATTAATTCTTTGGCAGAATTTGATATTTGCCCAGAATACAATGGGTTGCCCTTTCTTAAATGATTTGTCTTTAATGGTCAGCAACCATAAGTAATTTATTATTAATAAAATAGATTATTCTCATTTTGTAAATTTATAAAAAATTAATGCCACAGTAGCAACAATAATTACTGAATAAATAAAATGAAATTCGTTAAAACCTATACCTATACCTCTGCAGCTAGAACAGATTTCTGAAATTTTATCTTTTACAAAATTAATTCTTATACCATCATCTAAAACTGGTACGAATGCTGCGGCTGCCAGAAGTCCGGTTATCCATTTCGTGCGTCTTTTAGATCGCAGTTCTTTGATATGCTCCAATAAATACTTACTCAGTTCTTCCAGGTTGTTAAGATGACGATCGATGAGGGCGACACTCTGATCCAAGTTTACATTAACCATTAAGCGGCGCATCAGCTCACCGTGATCCTGATGCTTCGAGAAGCCTGATTTTTTCACCAGTGACTGCATTTCATGCACTTCCGATTTCAAGAGGGTTATTTCCGCGTAATCATCCTGGTTTTCTGTCAGAATGTTGTCTTGTAAGTTTTTAGAAAGTGTGTGTGTTATGTATTCATAATAATTGAGTTTGGTATCAATCCATTTGGTTAATACCACAGTTTCTTCATATTGATCAACAATATATTGGGGATCGTCGGGAAAGTAAATGAACGCCTGATATTCATTGCAATAAAAAGCATCGGTGTCATGCGACCTGATTTGTGCCAGATTATTACTTTTCGGCTCTTTGACAAAACGCCAGTCATCCAGGCTGGCTCGAGCTTCCCGCTGATTGATAATAAAGCCCTTTAAATCGCGATGAGGAGCTGTGAGGCCCTTTTCACCAGTTAATTCATTATAACCCACCCTGGTGCTGGTTTGATTGTCAGGTTTTATTTCCATGATCGAGGTTGCATAAAGATAAGTATGCCAGCCTGTATTGGGGGAAAAATGCCATATCTGTTCGTTTCTATCAAGAATATTAATTATTCTATATTTAGTCATATTCTTTCTAATCTCTTTTTTCTTAAACCATTTATTAACCTCCTTATTTGTTAGGCTGTTAAGCTCATTAAGAAAATATTTTTTGATGTGATTCATGAATAAATAGGATATCGTTCTAAAATTGCTGTATATATTTGTACAGCGATGTATTTTGCGTAGAGAAGTTATGAGTTCTTTCGTCAAACTGACATCTTCAATATTATCATAGCATTCTTTAAATGAATTATAAAACTTACCTAACCTATTTTTTAACTCCTTATACGCTTTCTGGTGATCTTTTTCAGAACTTGATATTGGTGTCCTAATAGCCTCATCATATATTTTATTAATTTCCCCTAATACAGCTCCAATATTTGTGCTAAGTTCGGAAAAAAGTTTTTCCGTTTTTTTCTTTTCAATAAGCTTCTCAAGTTCATTGAACCGTTTTTTTAATTCGACGAAATCAATAGTGCCATCAAAATCAGGGGAGAAGACGTACTGGGACAAGAAATGATCTTTAGAAGAAATTACATACCTCTCGGACTCATCAATCTCGGACTCATCAAATTCTATTTTAAACTCTCCGGCGTGGGGACAGACGCAGGATTGTAAGGCGCGCATCTCTTCAATAGGCAAATCTTCCGGCATGTTATCCAAACCGATATCCAGTTGGAAATATACTGTACAAACGCCCAAGGCGCTTAATCGTATCTTAGGAGAAAATTTATACTCCTTGTTGTTCAAAAACGTTACCCTGAGATCGGGAAGATCTAAGGCGCAGGCTCGCAGAGCATCTTCCCCAAAACTGGTGGCGAAAACATCGTGGAGAGGCAAGTAGCGCAGGTTAGCGGCCTTCCATATTTTCTTACCCAAGCTCTTTTCCAGCGATGCCGTAAAACTTTGCGGAGGCTCTCCCTCCGCAACGATCTGTTGGGCTAATACATTATTACAGGCGGCAGACAAGGACGTCACCAGTCTCCCTTCCGCAAGGCGCAACGATGAATGTTTTCCGTCCTTGGTTGCTTCGTGGTGTTTTTGCATATGGTGCCAGTGTGCATTGAGTTCGGAAGCCATCTCTGGAGAGCCTTCAGCGTCCTCTTTTCCCTCCAAATATTTTAATGATGACGTCGCGCGGTGTTGCTGCTCTGAAAAAATTTTTTCATCGCAGCGTCCGTGGGATAATATCTGCTCATAAATAATGGCACACGCATTTGCTCCATCATGGAACTTATGGAGGCACGTTACATATTTTTTCAGCCAGTCGGCAATTTTTGAAATAACTACATCAAGTTGGCCAGCATTCTTCAACGTCTCCAACTTATCTGTCGCGGCAAGACAATCTTCTGTCCTCTTAAATGCTTTATCAGTATATTCCCGTAGGGCATAAGGGTCGTTGGTGATAATGGAGTTTTCCACCCAGACCCCGTAATATGCTATATCACTCAGGGCACAAAGGGCCTCTGCCAATAAACGATGATCAGCGGGGATTGGTTGATTGCTATATAACTGCTCTAATTCATGGCTGATTACTTCCGTGGCCATCTTGAATTTAGTTTTAACTAAGTAATATTGATACGTAATTTGCCAGATTCTAAAGGCGTCGGCATATATTTTAAAAAATTTTACGAAGGGCATATATTGTTTAAATTGTTCATTATTATTTACAATATTGAGACATTGCCTTGAAACAAGCAGGTAATCTTCCTCATAGAAACTGTTAATAATTTCTTCAAATGTTTTTATAAAAAAATTATTTTGTGTCATATCTATTGCTTACCAAGCTTAATTCGAGATTGTTATAACATAGACTTTTTCCGTCTGTCCTGCCCCAAATATTTTTGCCATATCGAAAAAACTATCTTTTCAATACTACGCAATGGTTAAGTTCTGATATAAATTCCCACCCATCAGACCCCAATGTATTCAATAGAGTTTCGATTTTATTTGGATCACCTGGCAAATTAACAACCTTGTATTCTATCCGATTATTGGCGAAGGAATAGCGATTCGAATATAACCCCAATAAATATCCAACTGAAATAAGAGAAATACAAAAAATAACCTTAACCGGGATGATTTTACTCATTGTCTTCTCCTTTTCATTTGCGAGCCGAGGTCCTCACCCCCCTGCACTACCCGCCGCGGCGATGGGTCGGTTGATGCAAGATTACCGAATCCCGAGTCTATGGCGGCACTCACCTGCGGTAGGGAGAACCGTGTTGTTGAAAACAAACTCCCTCCCTGGTCCACGGTTCAACCCCGAGGCTTTGGTCGAGATCCTGGAGTTTTTTTATAAAGCTGCTGCACTTCAGGGTCAGCATGGGCACTGCGAGGACTGGGTTTATGCAGGCGGGAACCCAATTGGCGGAAAAGTCTCTGGCATTGGCGCACTCCCAAGTCAACCCGGAATTGCTCTTTTATAAAGGCTGACAAGGTCTTGCCATCCCAAGTACGGGTTCCCAGCCCATAAATCTCTGGCGACTCCCGCAGTGCACCGCCAATCGCCAGGAGTTGGGATTCAGTTAGCGATGGTGGCCGACCCGGGCGTTCGGCTTCTGCCAATCCTGCGAGGCCTTTTTTGATAAATTGTTTCACCCAATATTGCACGGTGCGCGTGGCGTCACCGAAGCGTTGCGCCACCTCAGCACAAGTCAGGCCTTGCGCCACTAAGAGAACCACGTGCAATCGATGATCATAACGGGCTTCGTGAGAACGACGAATCTCCGCCTGGAGACGCATTATGCTCGTCTCTGCGTCCGGTATGGCGAGCGGTTTCATAACTAGACTATACCATAATCTGTTGATATACGTAAAATATTATGACGCTTACCCCTAGATCGTTAACCAGTTCATCGCTCCCCTGAATCAATCCATCGCCGCGGCTGACGTCACCACTTATATCCGTTACGTGAAGGCCCTTCTCACTGGCGGAGAAGTGCGATCACTTGAAAATTAACCCCCTCATAGGGACTGCCCTCCCTCCCGGCCTTGCTCTGTAAGAAAAATTTGGACAGCAAAATCAGTACCTGTCTGATTTTTTCCTGTCCCCGACCCTGATACCCTCTATCTCAGGAAAATCAGGCGCCGTCCCGGACCGCGGGCCCGGAAAAACCGGTTCCCCTGCCCGGTAAGCCTCCGCCGCCGGAGTACGGCCGGGGATAACCGCAGGCCCCTCATCCCGACTGCTCCCCCGGGAAAGGGCCGGATAACCGGGGGCGCCGCACGGAACAGGCCGGCAGGAGGAGAAAGGTGCAACAATGATTGAGATCAGGATTCACGGCCGGGGCGGTCAGGGCAACGTGTCCGCCGCCGAGCTGCTGGCGATTGCGGCCTTCAAGGACGGCAAATACGCCCAGGCCTTTCCCTCCTTCGGGGCGGAACGGGTGGGCGCCCCCGTCCAGGCCTTTGTGCGGCTGGACAACAAGAAGATCCGCCTGCGGGAGGAGGTACGGTTTCCCGATTATCTCATCATCCAGGACTACTACCTGATCGACGCGGTGCCGGTGTTGGACGGCTTGAAGCCCGGCGGCCTGGTGCTCATCAACGCCGACAAACGCCCGGAGGAGCTGGGCCTGAAGACCATGGCGACGGTGGAGACGGTCCCGGCCACCGAGATCGCCATCGAAATCATCGGCAAGCCCATCCCCAACGCCATCATGATCGGCGCCTTCTGCGCCATCACCGGACTGGTGAGCCTGGAAGCGGTGCAGCAGGCCATCCTGGAGAAATTTCCCGGGGCCACGGGCGTCAACAACGTGGCCGCCCTGGAACGGGCCCATGAACTGATTCAGAAGAGGAAGTACGATGCTTAAGCAGATCGAAGGCTCCATCGGCGTGGCGGAGGCGGTGGGCATGTGCCGGCCCAAAGTCATCTCCGCCTATCCCATCACCCCGCAGACCCACATCGTGGAGGAGCTGGCCCGCATGGTGGGCGAAGGCCACCTGGAGGCGGAGTTCATCAACGTGGAAAGCGAGTTTTCGGCGGCCTCGGTGGTGCTGGGGGCCTCCGCCGCCGGGGCCCGGGCCTACACCGCCACCACCTCCCAGGGCCTGCTGCTCATGACCGAGGTCCTCTACAACATCGCCGGCATGCGCCTCCCCATCGTGCTGACCTGCGCCAACCGGGCCATCTCCTCTCCCCTGAACATCTGGAACGACCATCAGGACTCCATGAGCGTGCGGGACGCCGGCTGGATCCAACTCCATGCCGAAGACAACCAGGAGGCCGCGGATCTACACATCCAGGCCTTCAAGATCGCCGAAAGCACCAACCTGCCGGTGATGGTCTGCATGGACGGCTTCATCCTCACCCACGCCTACGAGCCGGTGGATATCCCGGAGCAGAAGCAGGTGGACGAATTTCTGCCGCCCTTTCAACCGGTCCACATCGTGGACCCCCGCTGGCCCCGGGCCCTGGGCCTCTACGCCGATCCCCGCTTCTATATGGAGACCCGTTACATCCTCCACCGGGCCATGGAAAAATCGGAGGAGGTCATCAAAGAGGTGGGGCAGGAATTCACCCGCATCTTCGGGAGAAACTCCGGCTGCCTGCTGAAGACCTACAAGTTGCAGGGCGCCGAGTTGGCCATCGTCTCCATGGGCTCGGTGGTGGGCACCATCAAGGACTTCATCGACGCTATGGAGGAGCACGGCCAGAAGATCGGCCTCGTGCAGATCTGTTCCTTCCGGCCCTTCCCCCGCCGGGAGGTCTACCGGGTCCTGAAGGACGTCAAGAACATCGTAGTGGTGGAAAAGTCCCTGTCCCTGGGCCGGGGCGGCATCCTGGCCAGCGACATCCGCTGGAGCTTCCCCAAGGCGGAACTCTCCCAACGGGCGGTGAGCAGCTTTGTCGCCGGCCTGGGGGGCAAGAACATCACCAGTGACGATCTGCGGGCCATGGTGGAACGGGTGCAAAAAGAACCCGTGGAACAGGACTTCCTGGGCCTGAACCGGGACATTATCGCCGAGCGTGACCTGTGAGGCAGATCCGGGGGGAGGGAAGGGAGGCCGTGGTTAAGGTTACAGGTTCGCTATGCAGCCCAGGCGCTCTCCCCAACCCCTTATAGGGGTGGGGGGAGGGAGCCTGAGGGAGGGGGCAGGGGGCTTAGCCCCCTGGCCCCCTCCCTCAGAAACGCAACTATCTAATCAGGATAAGACCTATGCATGCCCAACTCAGCACCGAAGACCTCAACCGGGTGGAGAAGAAGAACCTCTTCGCCAGCGGCCACCGCGCCTGCGGTGGCTGCGGCCAGGCCCTGGCGGCCCGCCTGGTGGCCGACGCCGCCGGCGAAAACACCATCGCCTGCGTGGCCACCGGCTGCCTGGAAATCTTCAGCTCCCCCTACCCCGACCCCTCCTGGCGGATTCCCTTTCTGCACAGCCTCTTCGAGAACGTCTCCGCCGTGGCCTCGGGGGTGGAGGCGGCCTACCGCGCCCTGAACAAGGGGCCGGTGAACATCATCGCCCAGGGCGGCGACGGCAGCACCGCGGACATCGGTTTTCAGAGCATCAGCGGCATGATGGAGCGCGGCCACAACATCCTCTACGTCTGCTACGACAACGAGGCCTACATGAACACCGGGGTGCAGCGCTCCAGCTTCACGCCCCTGGGAGCCCGCACCACCACCACCCCCATGGGCAACACCACCCGCAAGAAGAGTCTCCCCCTCATCGCCGCGGATCACCACATCCCTTACGTGGCCACCGCCACGGTGGACGACTTCCGGGATTTGCAGCGCAAGGTGAAGACCGCCCTGTCCATCACCGGGCCCAAGTACATCCAGGTCCTGGCCCCCTGCCCGCTGGGGTGGGGGCACGCCGGCGACCTGACCGTGCTGATCTGCCGCCTGGCCAAGGACGTCTGCCTCTTTCCGGTCTACGAGATCATCGACGGCAAAATTACCAATGTGGTGAAGATTCCGGTCAAGAAGCCGGTGGAGGAGTATCTGAAGCTGCAGGGGCGCTTCAAGCACCTGTTTAAAAAAGGCCGGGCCACCGAACTGGTGGCCCAGATTCAGGATATCGCCAATCAGAACATCGCGAGGTTCAACTTATGATGGGAAAGCTGCCTTTGGGACTGGCCCTGGACTTGCGGCAGGTGACGCCCTACAAGACGGGCTCCTGGCGGACCATGAAGCCGCTGTATATCATGCAGACGCCGCCGTGCAGCCATAGCTGCCCCATCAACAACGACATCCGCGGATTCTTGCGGGTGCTGGCCGATCACCAGGACTACGAGACGGCCTGGCATATCCTCTGCCGCACCAACCCCTTTCCGGCCACCACCGGCCGGGTCTGCCCCCACCCCTGCGAGGACGGCTGCAACCGCCGGGACTTCGACGCCCCCCTGGCCATCAACTGCGCCGAGCGGGCCGTGGGGGATTACGGCCTGGAAAAACGCCTGGAACATAAACGGGAGGTGCTCACCCCCCGCCAGGAGAAGGTGGCGGTGGTGGGCAGCGGCCCGGCGGGCCTGGCCTGCGCCTTTCACCTGGCCAAACGGGGCCTCCGGGTCAAAATCTATGAGGCCGAACGCGAGCCCGGCGGCATGATGCGCTGGGGCATCCCGGCCTACCGCCTGCCCAAGGAAATCTTGAGCCGGGAGATCGACGCCATCGTGCGGATGGGGATCGACATCGAATGCAACGTCAAGGTGGGGGTCAATATCCCCTTCGACCAACTGGTGCACGAATACGACGCCGTCTTCCTGGGACTGGGGGCGCAAGTCGGCTCCGACATGGGCATTCCCGGCGAGGAGGCCAAAAACGTCCTTACCGGCGTGAGCTTCCTTAAGCTGATCAACAGCGGCAAGAAACTGGACGTGGGACGCAACGTGGTGGTGGTGGGCGGCGGCAACACCGCCATGGACTGCGCCCGGGTGGCCAAACGCCTGGGGGCCGACGTCAGCATCGTCTACCGCCGCACCCGGGTGGAAATGCCCGCCATCACCGCCGAGATCGACGAGGCCATGGAAGAACGCATCATGTTCCGCTACCATACCAACCCGGTGAAGATCATCACCGACGATAACCGGGTGGTGGGCCTCCTGTGCATCCAGATGGAACTGAAAGAGGCCGACGCCTCCGGCCGGGCCCGGCCGGTGCCCATCCCCGGCAGCGAGTCCGTCATCCCCGCCGATATGGTCATCATGGCCACCGGCCAGGAGGTGGACTACGAGGGCATCGACCTGGCCAAACGCGAGAACAAGTGGATCAGCGCCGACGAGTTCCTCATGACCTCCACGCCCAAGGTCTTTGCCGGGGGCGACGCCGTGTTGGGACTGGAGACGGTGTCCGCCGCCATCGGCCAGGGCCGCCGGGCCGCCGAGGCCATCGAGGACTACCTCGAGGGCCACGTGGAGAGCAGCATGGGACAACCGCCGGTGGTCTACGCCAAGGACCTTAACCGGTTCTACTACCTGGAGCAGCGGCGCTTTACCAAGGACGCCATCCCGGTGCACGAGCGGCTCAAAAGCTTCCACGAAATCTATCCGCCCTACGCCCCCCAGGAAATCGTCCGGGAGGCGAACCGCTGCTTCAGCTGCGGACTCTGCTTCAGCTGCGGCAACTGCCTCATGTACTGCCCGGACAACGCCGTCCAGGTGTCGCCAACCACCGGTAAATACGAGTTCGACTATGACTTCTGCAAGGGCTGCGGGCTCTGCGCCCGGGAATGCCCCTGCCATTATATCCAACTGACGCTGGAGAAATAGGGGGCCGCTCACCTGCCGTTTTTCCGGATAGGGACGCAAACAATAAAAACCAACTATTTCAGTGGGATGGCTACGTGAGACATTTTCCTTGACACCACCCCGTTAATACGCCAGAATAATTTTTTTATGGACTAAGCGAGCATGGAGGACTATATCCGGACTCGCTCGGGATAACGCAGGTTTATGGCAAAATTTCGCTAGCTGACCGGCACGGTCCGGGAGGGATGCCAACAGAGAGGCCGGCGAGAGGCGTCTTTACGGCTTTTCTTCAGAGAAAGGAGTACGCTGTATGAAAACTGTGGCCGAACGCATCGCGGACTTGCAGGCGCAAGAGGCCCGCATCAAGGCCATGGGCGGGGCCAAGGCGGTGGAGAAACAGCACGCCACCGGCAAGCTCACTGCCCGGGAACGGCTTGACCGGTTTTTCGACCCCGGGACCTTCCGGGAGATGGACCTCTTCGTCAAGCACCGCTGCGTCAATTTTGGCATGGAAAAGATGGAGATTCCCGCCGACGGAGTGATCACCGGCTACGGCCGGGTCAATGGCCGGCCGGTCTTCGCCTTTGCCCAGGACTTCACCTCCCGGGCCGGGACCCTGGGGGAGATGCACTCCCGCAAGATCTGCAAGGTGATGGATCTGGCCCTCAAGGCCGGCGTGCCCTTCGTGGGCTTTAACGATTCCGGTGGCGCCCGCATCCAGGAGGGCGTGGACTCCCTCACCGGCTACGGCCAAATCTTCTACCGCAACGCCATCGCCTCCGGGGTCATCCCCCAGCTCTCCGCCATCCTGGGACCCTGCGCCGGGGGCGCGGTCTACTCCCCGGCCATGACCGACTTCATCTTCATGACCAAGAACACCAGCTACATGTTCATCACCGGGCCCGACGTCATCAAAAGCGTCACCGGGGAGGAGATCACCCAAGAGGACCTGGGCGGCGCCCTGGCCCACAACATGAAAAGCGGCGTCGCTCACTTCGCCTGTGAGTCCGACGACGACACCATCGACCAGGTCAAAAGGCTCCTGAGTTTCCTCCCCAACAACAACATGGAGGACCCGCCCATCGCCCCCTGCAGCGACCCCCCGAACCGGGAGGACGCCGCCCTGGACCGCATCATTCCCGACGACCCCCGGGCCAGCTACGACATGAAGGACGTCATCCGCGCCATCGTGGATAACGGCGACTTCTTTGAACCGCACGCCCTGTTCGCCGAAAATATCATCACCGCCTTTGCCCGCCTCAACGGCCGCCCCATCGGCATCATCGCCAACCAGCCCCAGGTCTTGGCGGGCTGTCTCGACGTCAACGCCTCTGACAAGGCGAGCCGCTTCATCCGCTTCTGCGACGCCTTCAATCTGCCCCTCCTCACCATCGCCGATGTGCCCGGCTACCTGCCGGGCTCCCATCAGGAGTGGAGCGGCATCATCCGCCACGGCGCCAAGCTGCTCTGGTGCTACTCCGAGGCCACCGTCCCCAAGATGACCCTGATCACCCGCAAGGACTACGGCGGCTCTTACCTGGCCATGTGCTCCAAGGACCTGGGCGCCGACATGGTCATGGCCTGGCCCACCTCCGAAATCGCCGTGATGGGCGCCGAAGGGGCCGCCAACGTCATCTTCCGCAAGGAGATCCAGGCCGCCGACGATCCCGTGGCCAAACGCCAGGAGGTCATCGACAACTACAGCAACCTCCTGTACAACCCTTACATCGCCGCCTCCCGGGGCTACATCGACCAGGTCATCATCCCCCGGGAAACCCGGCCGCGGCTCATCGAGGCCCTGGAGGTTCTCTGCACCAAACGGGAGAACCTGCCGCCCAAAAAACATGGCAATATCCCGGTCTAAGGCGAGGTTACCATGAAAAATCCGGCAACCAAGATGGCGGCCATCGCCGCGGCGATCCAGGCCTACATCCAGGAAGAAGAAATACTGCTGGCGGCGGCCGCCCCCACCCGGACGGCGGTCGAGGTGCCCTCCACGGTGCATAACATCTGGGGCCTGGCCGGCCGGCAGTTGGGTATGCAGATGCGCTTTCTCTTACAGCGCCGCAGTTTACGGTAGCAATGGGCTGGCCGCTGTCAGCTTCTTTTCGAAAAATCGACGGCAATTAGCCGACCGCCGGCATGCTGCTGATTGCCGCCAGCCCCCGAGCCTAAGAAATTTCACTTTTGAAGGAGAGCAGGCATGGCAGGAAAAAATCCCATAAAGTTCACCGATACCACCCTGCGGGACGGGCACCAGTCCTCCCTGGCCACCCGCATGCGCACCGAGGATATGCTGCATCTGGCCGAACGGCTCGATGACATCGGCTTCTTCGCCATCGAGGTCTGGGGCGGCGCCACCTTCGACGTCACCCACCGCTTCCTGGGCGAAGACCCCTGGGAACGCTTGCGCACCCTGAAGAAATACATCAAGAAAACCCCCCTGAGCATGCTCCTGCGGGGTCAGAACCTGGTGGGCTACCGCCATTACCCCGATGATGTCGCCGACGCCTTCGTCAAGTACACCGCCGACTGCGGCATGAACGTCTTCCGGGTGTTCGACGCCTTAAACGACATCCGTAACTTCGAGGCCTCCTTCAAGGCCCTCCACGACTGCAAAAAACAGGGCCTGGACGTCCACATCCAGGCCGCCGTGTGCTACTCCCTGACCCAGCGCCGCATGGGCGGGGAGGTCTTCAATAAAGAGTACTACCTGAAATTCGCCAAACAGTCCGAGGACATGGGCGCCGACTCCTTCTGCCTGAAGGACATGGCCGGCATGGTCTCCCCCTACGATGCCTACGAACTCATCAAGGCCCTCAAAGAGACCATCAAGATCCCCGTGGAGTTCCACACCCACTACACCAGCGGCCAGGGCTCCATGAGCTACCTCAAAGCCATCGAGGCCGGGGTCGACATCGTCGACACCGCCCTGTCCCCCTTCGGCCTGCGCACCTCCCAGCCGGCCATCGAACCCTTCATCGTCACCGTGGAGCAAACCGAACGGGAAACCGACATCAATCTGGCCAAACTCATCGAACTGGACCAGGACCTGGAAAAGGTCGCTCCCAAATACCGGGATTTCCTCGACACCAGCAAGATGTCCATCATCGACACCGGGGTGCTCCTGCATCAGATCCCCGGCGGCATGTACTCCAACCTGGTCAGCCAGCTCAAAATGGCCGACGCCCTCGACCGCATCCACGAAGTGATGGAAGAACTGCCCCGCACCCGCCGGGAACTGGGCCATCCGCCCCTGGTCACCCCCACCAGCCAGATCGTCGGCATTCAGGCGGTGCAAAATGTCCTCTATGGCCGTTATCAGCGCATCACCAATGAGGTCAAGGGCATGGCCTACGGACTCTACGGCAAGACCCCCACGCCCGTCGACCCGGAGGTGCAAAAGATCTGCCTGAAGGGCTACGAACGGGGCGAACAGCCCATCACCTGCCGGGCCGCGGATATCCTGGAGCCGGAAATGGCCAAGGCCGAAGAGGCCACCAAGGGCCTGGCCAAGAATATCGGCGATGTCCTCATCTACGCCATCTATCCCACCACCGGCCTGCGCTATCTCAAGTGGAAATACGGCTTGGAGCCGGTGCCCGAAGACGTCAAGCCCATCACCGAAGAACGGATCAAGCTGGAAGACGACGTCTACCGGATCATCAAACAAAAGGATCTGTTCGCCAAGGTCAAGGACTTCATCGATAAGGCCGAAAAACCCCTGCCGGAGAAGGGCGCCGGCTTGCGGACCTTCAACGTCTTCGTGGACGGGGAATACTACGAGGTCGAGGTGGAATGCACCTCCGGCGCGCCGGTGATCAGTGCCGTCGCCCCCGCCGCCCCGGTGGCCGCCGCCCCCGCTGCCGCTCCCAAACCCGCCCCCGCCGCCGCTCCCAAAGCCGTCCCGGCCCCGGCCGCCGCGGAAGTGGCCGCCGGCGAGACCGCCCTGCGGGCCCCCATGCCCGGCATGATCATCAGCTACCACGTCAAGGTGGGCGACAAGGTGGAGGCCGGCAACCCGGTCTGCATCCTCGAGGCCATGAAGATGCAGAACACCCTGAACGCCCCGGCCGCCGGCACCGTGAAGGCCATCAACTACGAGCCCGGAGCCTCGGTGGCCAAGGACGCGGTGATCGTGGTCATCGCCAGCTGAGCCCGGCTCGACGTTTAACTCACAAAAGCCGCCGGCCCCCGCCGGCGGCTTTTTTTTAAGGGGAGCGAGAGCTTGAGGGCGGGGCCGGGGGCCGCGCCCCCTGGCCCCCTCCCCCAAGCTGACTTTGGCAGCAGGCTTGAATTGCTGTCAGTGCAGGGTGGTGCTCAGGGCCGGGTCCGCGACGGTCAGCACCTGGTCGATATCCAGCAAGATCTTGACGCCGCCGTCGATCTTCGCCATGCCCTGAATAAACGCCGTATCCAGCCGGGTCCCGAAGGCGGGCGGCGGTTCGATGGCGTCGCCCTTGATATTGGCCACTTCCGAGACCGTGTCCACCAGCAGGCCCATGGTGATGGGACGGCCGTCCTGGCTCACCTCCACCACGATGATACAGGTGCGGTCGGTCTGCTCCTGGGATTCCAACCCGAATTTGATCCTCAGGTCGGTCACCGGAATCACCTTGCCCCGCAGGTTGATGACCCCCTTGATAAAGGGCGGGGCCTGGGGAATGCCCGTAATGGACATCATCCCGATGATCTCCCGGATCTTGAGAATGCCGATGCCGTACTCCTCCCGGGCCAATTTAAAGGTAAGGTATTTCCCCGCCAGCTCCGCCGTCGCCTGAACCGCCGTGCTGTCGGTGCTAGGTGGTGTCGTCATGGCTATCATCCTTTCTGTGCCCGCCGGCATAGGGGCGCTTCCCGGGGAGCAGCCGGAGCCTCCCGGCCTCTCCCCGCCCCCTCCCGGCTCTTCTGGCTAAAAATTCTTGAAGTCCTCGTCATCGAAGGGAATAACCTGCGCCGGGGCCACTACCCGGGCCGGACCGCTCTTCAAGGCCCGGCGGGCGCTCAGACCGCGGCTCTCCCCCCCTGCGGCGCCGGTTTGGGGCAGAGCCGGCCGTCCCCCGCGCCCCCCCGGCAGCCGGCGGTCGCTCTGCAGCCCCCCCATCTGCCGGCCATTCCCGGAGTCGCCGTTCACCAACGCCACCAGTTCCCCCACCACGCCCTTCATCTGTTCCGCCTGCGCCGACAGCTCCTCCGAGGCGCTGGCGGACTCTTCCGCATTGGCCGCGTTGGCCTGCACCACCTTGTCCATCTCGTTGATCGCCCTGGATATCTGGTCCACTCCCTGGGCCTGTTCGTTGGAGGCCGCGGCGATCTCCGCCACCAGGTCCTTCACCCTGGTCGTACTGGCGGCCACCTCCGTGAAGTCCTCAGCCGTCTTATGCACCAGCTCCGAGCCATCCTTCACCTTGGTGACCGTCCCTTCGATCAGGGTGGCGGTGTTCTTGGCGGCCTCCGCCGCCCGCATGGCCAGGTTCCGCACCTCGTCGGCCACCACCGCGAACCCGGCCCCCGCTTCCCCGGCCCGGGCCGCCTCCACCGCCGCGTTCAGGGCCAACAGATTGGTCTGGAAGGCGATTTCGTCAATGGTCTTGATAATCTTGGCGGTCTCGTCGCTGGCCGCCGAAATCTCCTTCATGGAGTTGGTCATCCCGGCCATGGACTGGTTGGCCCGCTCCACCACCCGCCCGGCGTCCGCCATCAGGCTGTTGGCCTGATTGGCGTTGTCGGCGTTGGCCTTGGTCATGGAAGCCATTTCCTCCAGCGAGGAGGAGGTCTCTTCCAGCGCCGCCGCCTGCTCCGAAGACCCCTCGGCCAATTGCTGGGACGCCCCCGCCACCTGTCCGGAGGCCGCCGTCACCTGCTCGGCGCCCTCGCCCAGCCCCGTAATGATCCGCTGCACCGGCCGGGTGATGGACAGGCAGAGATAAATCCCCAGAGCCAGGGCCAACGCGAAACCGCCCATCATCCCCGCCAGGGCGATCGCCTTGATGCGGCCTGCCCGGGATTGCGCGATATCCTCTTTCTCATGCAGGTGCTTGTTGACCTTGACGCTGACTTCCTGCAGAATCTTTTGCACCTCCCGCAAGTGCGCCCCGATTTCATTCTGGTAAAGGGCGATGGCCTGGGATCGGAACTCTTTCCCCTGTTTCAGGAGCTTTTCCAATTCCATCGCTGCATTATGAAGTTTGGCGTGCGGGGTTTCAATGGCCTTCAGCGCCGCCGCGATGTCAGGAATATTCACTTCCGCCTCTTTCCGCTTATCGCTGTAATACCATGCCCCGAACCCACACTTGTGCGGATCCTTTTCAACCTCCAACGTCGTCATGTTCTCATCGCGCTGGAATTGGCCGACCCTGCGCGCCCAGTTGAGGTGATCGATTTCCCGTTGTAACAACTCGACGTTAGTATTCGCGAGTTCCACAATTTCATCGGAAACATTCTGATAATTGGCAATCCCCATCCAGCCCGCCATTCCCACACCCAGGGTGATGAGGCCCACGATGACAAACCCCCCGATCAGCTTCAGCTTCAGACTCGTTTTCTGCAACACAGTGGTTTCTCCTTGTTCTCGGTCAGCGTTCCTTTTCCGGCGGTTACGAGGGATCGGCGTTCGGGCGCCCCCCGATAAGATCCCTTTTCAGTTCCGGCCCCGAGTCGATCATGTCAGATAAATTGCGGTAAACGCATGGCACCTCCTCGGAGCCGGGGACATTGATGATTTTCAAAAATTGGAGTACCTTCTCCCGGGGACGGCAAGAGAAGGGGAATCCAGAAAATATTAAGTATAATCTGCAGGTTCTCTCTTTCCCGCCGGGCCCCGTAAGCTGCACCGGAGAGCTATAGTTCTTAATTAGATTAGTAACTACTCCTAATACAGTATGGGGAGTATCGGCACCTGCCCCGAAGAACATTAAATAAATTTCTCTTGGTGGCAAAAATCGATTCCCACCGGCGGGACCGGCTAATCCGCCGCCGGCCGTACCCAGGTGTCCCGGCCGCCCCGGTCAGGGCGACGGCCATCCGCGGACGCCGCCGGTCGCGCCGGAAGACGTCCCTGCTTACCAGGTCAGGGTTATGGCGACGATGGCGGCCAGAATGTAGGCCAGGGGGTAGAAACTGATGACGTAGCCGTCCACCTTGGCCACCAGCGCCCCCCGGCCGTCCATTTCCAGCCGCTTGAGGACCACCGCCAACAGCAGCATCAGGCCGGTGACCACAAAGGTGATAATCAGGATGAGGTCCAGAAAGGTGAGGTAGCCCAGCCGGGGGAGGTCCCCGGCGATGGCGAAGTTGAAGGCGATGAACAGCAGCAGGTTCCCCCCCGCCACGTCCACCCGCTTGCTGTAATCCCTAAGGAAAAAGGTGAACCACGAAACCGTCAGGATAATCAGGAGCGGCAGGAAGATGCGAAAGAGATAATACGTAAGGTGCCGATGGGCTTGAAAGTGGAAGGAGAAGCGGGAGCTGGCCAGGTCGGTGGTCTGCGTCTCGGTGGAGATCTTCGTGTCGAAACCGGTGACCACCCATTCCTCTTCCCCCAGCTGCTTGCCCACCTCGCTGAAGCCCGGCAGGTCCTCGAAGGTGAAGAGCCATTCCGGCCGCAGGCTATCGACCCGGATGTAGAAGTCCTGGCGGTCGAAGGGAAATTTGCGGAAGTCGAAATCCGGGGCCTGGAGATCGGTGGAAAAGCGCTCGAAATAGATGGTCCAGCCGTCGGGCCAGACCATCACCAGGCGGTTCTGGAACCAGCGGTTGCCTTGCTGGTTGAAGACCGCGAACTCCGGCCAGCGCACCCCTTTTTCGGCCACAAAGCGCTGAAAGGCGTCGCCGCTGAAGGTCTTGACGCGGCACTGACACTCTTCCGGATTGAAGCCCAGGGCCGGATCCCGCCAGATCATCTTCAGGGAGGCCGCCACCCCGAATTTTTCATTCTTCTGGTCCACGTTGGTGATCTGATCCATCCGCAGGCCGATCTGCACCGGGATGGGCCGCTGGATGATGGCGCGCCCCTCTTCGGCGGCCTTGCCGGTCAGCACCGCCGGGGTGTTGAGCCCCACCAGCAGCCGGTAGGTGCCGGCCGGGGCGCGGTCGCCGCCGGGCGTCAGGAACAGACGCAGGCGGGGGTTGTTGTCCTTCTCCAGGAAATTATAGGTCAGGGTGAGGGTCTTGCCGTCCGGTCCCGGTTGGCCGCTGGCCAGGGGCAGCCCGCTGTAGTCCTGGAGCACCACGCCGGGCAGATTCCCGGAGGTGGCCTCCAGAAAGACGTACAGCGTCTCCCCGGCATACACCCGATTCAGTTCCACGAACCAGAAGGGCCGCTCCGGGCCGAGATCGCCGCTGACTCCGTCCACCCGCTGGGCCGCCTCCCAGACGGCCTTGGTGTGGTTGGCCAATAGTTCGCCGGTGGGCGTGGCGGCGCCGGTGAGCACGTCGGGGGCGTCTATTCCCAATAAGAGGTCGAAATCCCCGAAGGTGGGGCGCCAGGGGGTGCTCATCACCAGCAGGCGGTAGTCGCCCGCCGCGGGTATTTCAAAGGCGATCCGGGCGGTCTGGCCTTTGCCGGAACGGTCGTTCCAGGCCAGGAAAAACCTGTCGTTGAGGGCGGCCAGGGCCTCCGGCCGGTTCTGGAACAACACCCGGTTTTTTTCCAGCTCGGGAATATAATCCCGCCGCAGGGTGCCCAGATCGACCCCGGGCTTGAGAATGGCCGCGAAGGGGTCCAGCGTGTCGGCGGTGCCTTCCACCGAGATGTACAGCATCCGCCCGGCTTCTAACCCGGCCAGCTCATAAACCAGGTGTTCCTGGAGTTCCAGGCGGCCTTCGATCTCCTGGACCGGCGGCCGGCCGGCCGCCCCCGCGACCGCCGCCGCCACGAGCAGCACGGCCAACAGCCGGCCGGCCGGCCGGATCAGCCGCCGCCACCACCCCGGGGGCTGCCCGGCGCTGCCCTCTGCCGCGGGGGATTCCTCCATGGCCCGGGCCTCCTTCCAGTCCGCCTGCTCAACTCGGTATCGGCGAACCCCGCTCTAATCGACGAGGTGCTTCAGAACATTGGCGTACGCCCGAAAAGTGGGCTCCCCGAACAGCACGAACCGCACCCGGGCGATCTCCGGGATCTCCTGCAGGCAGGCCATGACCGTGCTCAGGGCCACCTTGGCGGCCTCCTCCACCGGGTACCCGTAGATCCCGGTGGACAGCGACGGAAAGGCTATGCTCTTTAAACCCTTGGCCGCGGCCAGCTTCAGGCTCTCCCGGTAGGCCGCGGCCAGCAGTTCCGGTTCCCGGTGCAGTCCGTCCCGGTACACGGGCCCCACCGTGTGGATGACGTACCTGGCCTTCAGCTGGCCGCCGGTGGTGATCACCGCCGAGCCCGTCGGGCATCCCCCCAACTGCCGGGTCTGCTCGTAGATTTCGGGGCCCCCGGCCCGGTGAATGGCCCCGTCCACCCCGCCCCCGGGCTGCAGCCGCTCGTTGGCCGCGTTGACGATGGCGTCGGTGTCCTGGGCGGTGATGTCGCCTTCCACCAGCTCCAGGACGGCGCCCTTGACCTTGACTTCCATGGCCGCCTCCACTACAGGTTTCAGGTGTTGGGTGATCGGTTGTAGCTTTTAGCTTTCCGGATAAAAAACCCCGAAAAATACATGGCTTATTTAATCCACTACGTCTTATTTACCTAACCCCCAACCCCTAACCCCTAACACCTAACCCCCGCCTTACTCCCGGGTGAGGTTGTCGCCGATCCTGCGGGCCTCCTCCATGCTGGCGGGGCTCAGGTCATACGGCGGCTTGCCTTGCAGGTCCGACTCGATCACCTTCTCGTCGAAGGGCATGAAACCCAAAAACTCGAACTCCGGCAGGCTGTCCAGCAGGAACTGCCTGTCCTGTTCGCTGCGGACCTTGTTGCCCACCAGCACGATCTTGGTCAGCCCGATGTCCTGGGCCAACTGCTTCACGTGCTGCGCCGTCTCGATGCTGCGGCGGCCCGGCTCCACCACCACGATGAGCTTGTCCACGCTTCTCGTGGTGGCCCGGCCCAGATGCTCGATGCCCGCCTCCATGTCCATCACCACCGCTTCGTCCCGGAAGATCACCAGGTGCGTGATCAGGGTCTTGAGGAGCACCGACTCCGGGCAGATGCAGCCGCCCCCCCCCTTCTTGACGCCCCCCAGCACCATGAGCTTCACCCCGTCCAGGGCGTAGGAATACTTGTCGGGGATGTCGTCCACCTTGGGGTTCATCTTGAAGAAGCCCCCCATCTTGCCGGGCGTCGACTCGGTGCGTTCCGCCACCAACTCCTTCATTTCGCTGATGGGGGTGATGGCGCCCGGGTTGGGCACCCCCAACGCCACCGCCAGGTTGGCGTCCGGGTCGGCGTCAATGGCCAGGACCTTTTTTCCCTGGTCCCGGAAATACTTGATCAACAGCGCGGCCAGGGTGGTCTTGCCCACTCCCCCTTTGCCGCTGACGGCAATCTTCATTCTCATTCTCCTGGGGCTCCGGTCAATACCGGACCATATTTAAAGTTGTCACGGGGATCGTCTCGCGATACAACGACAGCAGGCGGTCGCTGGCAGGTGGTCGGCCAAGGGTCGGGAGCCTCCCTGCCCCCGCCCGCGCCGGAGGCGGATCGGTCGTCCACCCCCCTCCGGTTACCCAAAACTTAAGATTCCCCCTGCTCATGTCAAGGGGAGGAGGATAAAAAACCATGCCGCCCGCCAGCCAACCCTTAAGCCCCGAACTCGAAGACGCCCTCCGCGCCCGCATCAACGATAACCCCTTCATCCAGTCCATGGGCATCGCCGTCCCCGAGTTGGGGGTGGGCTACGCCCGCTTTATCCTGCCCTTCCGCCCCGGCTACGCCAACTCCATCGGCCTGCTGCAGGGCGGCATGATCGCCGCCGTCGCCGACGAGGCCGTGGCCTACGCCCTTTGGTCCCTGGTGCCCGAAGGCGAACTCATCAGTACGGTGGAATACAAGATCAACTTCCTGGCCCCGGTGCGCTCCGGGCCGGTCACCGCCACCGCCTGGATCCCCCGCCGGGGCCGCACCATCTCCCTGGGCGAAGTCGAAGTCGCCGACCAGGACGGCAAACTGGTCGCCAAGGGCCTCTTCACCTACATCCACCTGCCCCCCCGGTGAAAATGCGCGGGGGCGGCCACCCCGCCCCCCGGCACACCCCCCGCGGCCCCGCCATCCTGCCGGCGCATGCATAATCCCCCCCCGGCCTGTGCGCCCCCGCCGCCCGGCTTACGCGGCTCCTGGTGTGTGGGGGCCGTAAAAATGTCCTCTGCCGCCCCCTTTCGCCTTTCGC
>CAYRYV010000049.1:0-26087 GCA_964428565.1 uncultured Desulfobacterales bacterium
TTCGTAGTTCAGAGTTTCGGGTTTCGGGTTATGGCGGGTTGGCGGACCCGGGCGGGCACGGGCGGGCACGGGCGTTGCCCAGCGGGAGCGGGGCAGCGGGGGGAAAGGGAGAAGCCGGGGGAGGGGGACAAGGGCTTAACAGCCCTTGCCCCCTCCCCCGGACCCCCACCCCCCATCCCGTAGAGGGATGACGGGTGAGGGCCGCCCCCCGGGGCCGCCACGCCGTGGGCACACCGGCAGGCGGGGGGCGAGGGGGCCGGGCTTGGCGGAATCAGGGGGAATAACGCAGTTTCTCCAAGCGGGAGGCGTCCAGGTCCCTGATCAGGGCAACCACCAGGGTCACCATGGCCTCGAAGTCCTGCCGGTGGATGAGACCGGCGCCGGTGTGGGCGTAACGCACCGGCACCCCTAAAATCAAGGTGGGGATGCCTCCCTGGGCCAGATGAATGACCCGGGCGTCGGTGGAACCGCTACGGCGCACGGCTAACTGGTGGGTGACGCCGTGCTCCCGGGCCAACTCCACCGCCCGCTGCCAGAAGGGGCGGGGCACAATAATGCTGGGGTCGAACACGCGGATCTGGCAGCCGCCACCCACGGCCCCCTGAGGCTCGGACACCAGGCCGGGGTAATCGTCCGCCGGGGGCCCCTCCAGGACGATGGCCGCGTCGGGCCGCACCAGCTCCACCGCCGCCGCGGCTCCCCGCACCCCCACTTCTTCCTGCACCGTGGCGGCCGCCACGACGGTATTGGGATGGCCGGTCTCCGGCAATGCCCGCAAGGCGGCAATCATCGCCGCCACCCCGACCCGGTCGTCCCAGGCCTTGTTCAGATATAAGTTATCATTAAACATGGCAAAATCGCCCCGGGGGACCAGCAGGTCGCCCACCCCCACTCCCAACTGCCGCACTTCGGCGGCCGAACGCGCGCCCACATCCACGAGCAGGTCTTCGATTTTAATCTCTTTTTTCTCTTGGCTCTGATGGTGGACGGGCACGGTGGCCACGATGCCCTCGACGCTCCCCCGGGCACCCTGGATGATGAGGCGTTGGCCGGGCACCAGACCGGGAGTCCAACTCCCCAGAGCCTGCAGGCGGCAGTAGCCGGCAGCGGTGACGGCCTGCACCATAAAGCCGATTTCGTCCATGTGGGCGGCCAACATGAGCCGCGGTCGAGCGCTGTCTCCCGGTTTTGCGCCCAGCACCGACCCCAGGCCGTCCCGGCTGACCCGGCAGTAAGGCCGCAAATACTCCGTGACCAGCATGGCGACCGGCTCTTCCCCGCCCGGGGGGCCGAAGGCGTTAGAGAGATTGCGGAGTAACTCCAAAGTCACATCCATCAGCCCGTCCTTATCTTTCAGGGCCCGGAGCCGTGAAGCCGCCGGCAGCCGGGGCCGGTTAAACGGGGCTCCCGGAAAAGCCTTGAAAAAGCAATTGATATGGCAGATAATAAAAAGTTATGATGAAACAGCCCCGGATAATTTCGCCCTCACAGAAGCCGTGTGGAAAGGAATCGACCAGATGGTCAATTATATCGTTTTGATGTTGATCGCCATCGACGTCATCTTCAACGTCATGGGGCAGCTCTCCCTGAAGCACGGAATGAGCAAAATGGGGAATTTTTCCCTGACCCTCACCGACATCCTGCCGGTATTTTTACGTGCAGCGACCAATACTTATATCATTATCGGCTTGTTTTGCTATGTCACCGGCTTTCTTGTCTGGCTCATCGTCCTGTCCAAGGCGGAAGTCAGTTATGCTTATCCCCTGATCAGCATGGGCTATGTTCTCACCGCCGTCATGGCCTGGATACTCTTCGGTGAGAATGTCACGCTGCTCCGCATGGCCGGCATCCTCATCACCTGCATGGGGGTCTTCATCATCGCCCGGAGTTGACTGCGACCGGCCGCCCGGGTGGTTTATATCACCTTGTGCAGGGGATATTCGATAATCCCGGTGGCGCCGGTCTTCATAAGCCGGGGGATCAGATTGCGGACCTCGGTCTGCTCCACGATGACCTCCACCGAGAACCAGTCGGTATTGTAGAGCGTCGCAATCGTGGGTGCTTGCAGGCACGGAAGGATTTTCACCAATTCCGCCAGGTTGGCTTCCGAGACGTTCATCTTCAGGCCCACCATCTTGTCCGCCTGCAACGCCCCCTGCAACAGGAGAACGATGTTATTGATCTTGTCCCGTTTCCAGGGGTCGTTTTCCCACGTCTCCCGATTGGCGATGAATTGGGTGTTGGACTGCATCAGTTCATGGATGATTTTCAGGCCGTGGGCCCGGATGGTGCTCCCGGTTTCGGTCACTTCGACAATGGCGTCGACCAGCCCCGCCGCGACCTTGGCCTCGGTGGCCCCCCAGGAGAATTCGACTTTCACCGGAATATGCCGTTCGTCGAAAAACCGGCGGGTGAAGTTGACCATCTCCGTGGCGATTTTCTTGCCCGCCAGGTCCTCCGGCGTCTTGTAAGGCGACTCGGTGGGCACGGCCAGGACCCAGCGGGCCGGGTTTTTGCTCACTTTGGAATAGATCAGGTCGGCCACGACAACCACCTGGGAGTCGTTTTCCATGATCCAGTCCTTGCCGGTCAGACCGCAATCCAAGGTGCCGTTTTCCACATAGCGCGACATCTCCTGGGCCCGGCACATGGAGCAACTGATCTCCGGATCATCAATATCGGGAAAATAGCTGCGGCCGCTGACCGCAATCTTCCAGCCCGAATTGGCGAAGAGTTCAATGGTAGCCTTTTCCAGGCTGCCCTTGGGAATTCCCAGTTTCAAATTATGCACTGCCATATACCTCCTTGGGATCAAAGACTTTGATGCCCACCGGATGAATGTCGCCGCCTTCGACTTTCTTATAAAAACAGCTCCGATAGCCCGTGTGGCAGGTAGCGCCGCCCACCTGCTCCACCTTCAGGAGTATGGTATCGTCGTCGCAGTCCAGGAAAATTTCCTTTACTTTTTGGACGTGTCCCGAAGTCTCCCCTTTTTTCCAGATCTTCTGGCGTGTCCGGCTGAAATAGTGGACCATTCCGGTATTCAGGGTCTTCTCCCAGGCCTCGGGATTCATGAAGCCCACCATTAAGACTTCGAGCGTTTGCCAGTCTTGAATGACTGCGGGTACCAGCCCATCCAATTTCGCAAAGTCCAGATGCATAACCCTCTGCCTTTCTTTCTATCTCCTACATTCTTCAGAAAAATACCCTTTTTGCCTTGAAACCGCAACCCGCAATGATAATTTTCCCCTTATCAAGAAAGGTCTTTCTCGTCGTTCAAATTTTTTGACCGGGCAGTTGGGGGCGCGGCGTCGCGGGAGGCGCCGGCGGGCGTTTTCCCGGCCACGTCCGGCAACCACCCACTCCCGGGGAGGACTGCGTGAGTAAAGTTATACCCTTTAGTGAACTCAACCGGCAGCACAAGATGCAGCTGTTAAACCACAAGCGGCAGGAATATCGGGAGCGGGAAAATTACCTGGGGCGCCTGCGCAAGCTCCTCTTCCAGGTAGAGGCCCAGATGCGCCAGGCGGAGATGGAGCAGTTTACTATCTATCAACAGATACTGGAAAATTTCCAGCTCGCGGTCCGCTTCCCCAACCTGGGCGACCGGATCGGCCTCCACCAGGTCTTCACCGAACACCCGGCGCTTACCGCCCTCACCGATTTTCTGGAAGAGCGCCTGACGGCAGAAGAATGTTTTGCCAGGCTGGAAGATATCCGGAAACACCAAGAAAAAGACCGGACCTGAGCCCCCTTGAGCGGGGGATAGCAGCCCCGCAAAAAAAAACTGACCGGACAGGGGAGGATCCGGTCAGCTACGAAAGGAGAAAATGGTATTCGAACTTTGATTAAGGGGGGGATTGTATCCTTTATCTCGTTCGCTTTATGGTTATGCAAGCACAATGCCATATTGGGGGCATATTTATATGTTGTTGATAATAGAGACAAATTTAGTTGCCATACCTTCCCTGTCGCCGCTGGCGCCCGGGCGCCCGTATAAATTTTTGAACGGCCTCCGGCCGCGTCGCCCCCCACATGGATTCGTTATGGAACCAACAGACTGATATTCAATGAAATTAAGCCATATCGCCCGGAAAAAAATATTTGAACTCCGGAGCCCGGCCGTCAGGAGAGAGGCATGGACATCCCGTCCCCCCCAAAAAAAAACCTGACCGGACGGGGGAGTCATCCGGTCAGGGGGGGTATAGG
Organism: uncultured Desulfobacterales bacterium; assembly: GCA_964428565.1. Classification (GTDB taxonomy): domain Bacteria; phylum Desulfobacterota; class Desulfobaccia; order Desulfobaccales; family Desulfobaccaceae; genus CAYRYV01. Next base: position 4,210 of record CAYRYV010000049.1, read on the forward strand.
GAGAAAATGGTATATGAACTTTGCTTAAGGGGGGATTGGGGTACCTTAACAGTTCATATTTAGTCTTTATGATATGCATCTTGCGTGCCAAATTTCCGGAAATGCCGGCTCTTAATATATGTTCATGTTTTCAATTAGTTGTGAATCAGGGTATTAGGCGGCGTTCTTTCGGGTCGTATAAATTTTTGAACCGCGCCTCCCCGGTGGCCTCTGCCCGGGGCGCGTCGCGGAATAACAGATTAGAATAACAACAACATCAAAAGTATAAAATTTTTGTCGAGGTCCCGGCTTATCTCTCCCGGGGAGTGGGGCTGCCGTTGTTTGCCGGCACCTCGAAGCTCATACGGCCTCATCCGGAGGCGGCGGCGCGGCAGCCGGAGGCCGGTCTCTGGCCTCATCCACCCCGAAAATGAAGATCGGGACGGCGACGCCGAGTACAATGGCCAGAATGAGGAAGGAGGGGAAGTAGTCGAACCGGGCGATGAGCAGGCCCGTCAGAATGGGGCCGGCGGCGTGGCCGATGTCGAAAATGGTGCCAAAGGTGCCCATGGCCGCGCCGAAGTGCTTTTGCTGGCAGAACTCCGCCACCAGGGCCGCAGTTGAGGAAGTGACGAAGGCCTCCCCCAACCCGAAGACCAGGGCGGCGCCCATGAGCAGGGAAAACGATGTGAGGGTGGGAACTGCGGCAAATGCCCCGGCGCACAGCCCCATTCCCGCGACGATGATGGGCTTGCGGCCCCAGCGGTCCGATATCCGCCCCATGATGGGCTTGGCCAGGATGGTGGTGAGCACCTGTACGCCCCACAGGATACCGGCCTGGAATTCATTCAACCCCGCCACCGTGACGGCGTAAACCGGCAGAAACGCCTCCAGAGCCCCCACCGTCAGGTTTTGCAGGCCCTCCATGGTGGAGGTGATGACCACCCGCCGGTCGCTCATCACCTCCTTGATACCCGAGGAGAACCGGCCCAGGCGTTCTGTCAAGGCCCCGGGGTGGGGAGCCGTCGTCTCCGGATCCCTTAGGGTCATGAGGCCCAGAAGCAGAGCGGCGGCCCCGGCCAGTCCGCTCAGCAGAAAGACCAGGCGGAAATCATCGAGCCCCGGCCCTGCGGTCGCGGTCAGGCAGGTGAGCAAAAAGCCGCCCACGGGCGCACCCAACAGCGTTCCTATAATGGTCACCGAGGAGAACCAGGACAGCCATTCGCCCTTCCGGGCTCCGGCGATGTCGGCCACCACTGCCATGGCCACCGGGCCATAGATGGCGGTGGCCAACCCGTGCAGGAAACGGATGACTATGAGCAGGGTATAGTCGGTAATGAGCAGGTAGGTGAAGGGCATTACCCCGAAGACCATCAGGCCCGCGAGCAGGGTGCGTCGCCGTCCGATGACGTCGGAGAGCGCCCCGGCCGGCATCTTGAAGAAGATGCCGGTGACGGTGGAGATGCCTACGGCAAAGCCGATGGCCTCCGGACCCGCTCCCAGGTAAAGGGCGAACAAAGGCAGCACCGGGTTCCGGGCCAAAGCATAGGAAAAGCGGGCCAGAAAGCCTACGGAGCACAAGGTGGTAAAGGTGTTCATGCCGGCGGCGATCTCCTTAATGTCTCAGGCGTCTGTTGAACAAAGGCAATATTCTTGCCGGCGATGCCCCCGGGATGTCTCTGACTGCCTCTGCCAGCATAAGGCCCGGAGGCCGGACCGCAACCCCACGCCGGCGACTCATTGGAAATATATAGCTGCTGGTGAGGCAGTTCCAGGGGGGGGTGTTGTGGGCCGATGCAGTCCATTATTTTTTTTAGCAGCCGGCGGTACGGGTTTCAGGGGGACAGGCGGCGGGAGCCGGAAGATATGCAGGGGCAGGAAGTATGGAAAAAGGGCATCATGATATTTACCTTAAACCAGGAGATCATCGGGATCACCCCCAAGGTCCGGGGGCTGAGTGCACTTCGACGTCCATGCTCATTGAGGACGATGCTTGTTTCGGAAACGATGTGCCAGCCGAAGTGCGCATAACGATTGTAGCGGGAGGATTAAGGAATGAACAGACGGCTGAGTGTGACGCTGCTTCTCAGTTTCGCTTTCTTGCTGGGGCCGGTCGGGCACAGCGCCTCAGGAGCGGTCATCAAGGACTCGGAATCTGCCAGCCATGGGGATGAAGCCGCCTCCTATCAGGTGGTCAATACCTACCAGTATCCGGGTTACCGGCTGGTGCAGTTCAACCTGGGGGTGTTATCACACTATTCCTATATGCTGATCAGCGGCGGCCAGGCTCTGGTGGTGGACCCGGGCCGGGATGTGTTCGCCTACCTTGAGTTGGCCAAAAAGGAAAAACTGAAAATCATGGGGGTCTTTTTGACCCACAACCACGCCGATTTTGTGGCCGGTCACCTGGAGCTGGCCAAGGCCGTGGGTTGCCCCATCTACGCCAGCGCCAAAAGCGGCGATGAGTTCCCCCACCAAGCCCTCAAGGAAGGTGCCAAGATCGAGGTGGGCGATGCCCTGGTGAAAATTCTGGAAACCCCCGGCCACACTCCTGACGGCCTCTGTGGTTTGGTGGCCCCGAAAAAACAACCGGATAAGCCCAACCTTATATTTACCGGGGATGTTTTGTTTATCGGCAGCGTGGGCCGTCCCGATCTGATGGGGGGCACCGCCGCCGCCGCCTCGCTGGCTTCCCAGAGCTATGACACCTGGACGCAAAAGCTGAGTAAGCTCCCGGACAATATTAATATCTTTCCGGCCCACGGCGCCGGCTCCCTTTGCGGCGCCCATTTAAGCGATGAGCCCACCTCCACCCTGGGAGCCCAAAAGATCGCCAACCCGTATGTGCAACATAAAACGCGGGGGGCGTATATCGCCGCCGTATTGGACGGGCTGCCGGAAGCGCCCCAGTATTTTCAGCACAACGCCGCCCTGAACAAAAAGGGGCCGGAGTTGGTGAACTGGCAGGCGGCGCCGGTCCAGAAGAAGCCCGATCCCGCTCTCACCGACCCCGAAAAATTTTACGTGGTGGACCTGCGCAGCGCCCAGGAATACGCGGCCGGCCATATCCCGAAGGCAGTGAACATCGCGGTGCGGGGCCGTCTGGAGACCTGGGTGGGCACCATGGTCCCCTGGGGCAGCAACTTGGTGCTGTATGGCAATCCCGCGGAACTCAAAGAGGCGGTTCTCCGGCTGCACCGCGTGGGTTATCGGGCGGAGACCGTTACCCCGGAAGCCTGGGAACAGGCCGGATTGCCCCTGGCCAAAAATGAGCTGATCAAGCCCAAAGAGCTTTACGCGCAGATGCAGACTCCGGATAGTCCGGTGGTGTTGGATGTGCGTCTGCCCAACGAATGGATGGGGCTGCGCATCGGCACGGTGGTCAACCTGCCCCTCACCCGGCTGGCGGAACTGGCGCCGGCCAAGCTGGACCCGGGGCAGCGGGTGGTGGCGGTGTGCAATTCCGCCTTTCGTTCCAGCCTGGCAGTGGGAATTCTGGAGCGTCTGAACTTTAAGCAGGTGGCCAGTCTGGACGGCGGCAGCGAGGCCTGGATCGCCGCCGGGCTGCCCACCTTCGGCCCCGAAGCCCCGGGGAGGGCGGCGGTCGCGCCGGCGGCCGCGCCGACCCCGGTTCCCCCACGGCACATCAATCTGCCGGAGCGCCTCTCCCCCGCAGCCCTCCAGCGCCTCCTTTTGGATTTGCCCAACTCCTTTGAAATAATTGATATCCGGCCGCCGGAGGCCTTCGCCGATTACCACCTGCCGGCCTCCCGCAATGCCGACGTTGTGGACGTGATGACCAGCCCGGCTTATCTGTCAGGCTCCGTGCCCCTGATCCTGGTGGACCGGGACGGTTCCCTGGCCATGGCCGTGGGCGGCATTCTTTCCCAGAAGACTCCCCGGCCCATCAAGGTCCTGCATGGCGGTTTGGAGGCTTACTGGACGGAATCGGAACTCAAGAGCGCCGTGCGGGAGACCCCCATGCCCGGCGGAACCCCTACCGGGGTGAAACCGCCACCGCCGGCCCCGGTTCCCGGGGGCCAGTCCCCTGCCCCGCCGCCACCGCCCGCGCCACCGAAAAAGAAATCTGCAGGGTGCTGAGATGAAACCCGACAATTATACGAATCCCTATCTGGCCGGCATATTTCTCGGATTGGTGTTGCTGGCTTCCTTCCTCATATTAGGGGCCGGTCTCGGGGCCTCGGGGGGCCTCGCCCGGCTGGGGGCGGCCCTGGAAGCGGCGGTGGCTCCCGGGCACACCGCGGCCAGCGCCTACTTCGGGTCCTGGGGGCCCGACTACCTGAGCTATTACCTGGTATTCATGTTGCTGGGCATTTTCCTGGGAGGCCTCGGCTCGGTCATCGCCGCCAGACGCCTGCATTTCGGTGTGGAACGCGGCCAGGCGTGCAGCCGCAGCCGTCGGTTGGTGTTTGCCCTGATCGGCGGTCTGCTGGTGGGTTTCGCCAGTCGTCTGGCCCAGGGCTGCACCTCTGGTCAGGCCCTGACCGGCGGGGCCATGCTCCTGAGCGGCAGTCTGGCCTTTTTGGTGAGCCTGTTCGCCAGCGGCTACGCCGTGGCCGGATTTTTTCGGGGACAATGGCATGATTAAGACCTTTTTCGGCAACGACACCTTGGATACCTCCATGGCTTTTCTGGCCGCCCTCCTACTCGGGGTGTTATTCGGCGCGACCCTGGAGCGGGCCGGTTTCGGCAGTTCCCGGAAGCTGACGGGGGTCTTCTATTTCGAGGACATGGCGGTGGTCAAGGTAATGTTCAGCGCCCTCATCACCGCCATGCTGGGGTTGGCCTACGTGCGGGCCGCCGGGTTCATCGGCCCCGACGAACTCTATTTTATGCCCACGATCTATGGGGCCCAGATTGTGGGTGGGCTGATCTTCGGGGTGGGCTTTGCCATGGGCGGCTGGTGCCCCGGCACCGCGACGGTGGGGTTGGCTTCCGGCAGGCTGGACGCCTTGGTCTTCCTGGGCGGCGCGGTGCTGGGCAGCATCGCCTTCAACGAGCTCTTCCCTATAATCCAGCCGTTGTATGCCTGGGGAGATCAGGGGGTGGTGTTCATTTATCAGACTCTGGACATGAGTCCGGGAAGCTTCGCCGTGATCTTCACCCTGCTCGCCGTGGCCTGTTTCTGGGGATCGGAGCTTCTGGAGGGCCATCGGGGCAGGGTGACCGGCAAACTCCTGCCCGCCGTCAGCGTGGGTTTGGTGGTGCTGGCCCTGGGGCTCATGCTTTTTCCCGCACCTCTGGCGCCGCCGGGGGTCCGAACCGCAGGGGAGGCCGAACTCCTCGCCCAGGTGGAAAGCGCTCAGGATCACCTGGAGCCGGAGGATTTGGCCGACCGCCTCATGCAAGGTGAACCGGGCCTCCTGGTCGTGGATATCCGCCCCGCCGTTGAATATCAGGCTTTCCATATTCGGGGCGCGGTGAATATCACCTTGGGTAACCTGTCCGCGGAGCTGGAACCTTATAAAAACCAGGGGCTGATCGTTCTCTACTCCAACGGCATGACCCATCCGGCCCAGGCCCGGGATTCCCTCTACCGTCAGGGTTACGGAAACGTTTATATCCTGACCGATGGGCTCCGGGGTTTTATGGAGCGCTGTTTGAAGCCGGTTTCCCTGCGGCCCGAACCCCTGGCGCCGGGAGCCGCAGCCCGTATCAGGGCCTGGCGGGCTTATTTCAGCCCGGCGACCGCGGCGCCCGCCGCGGCTGTGAGCCCCGGAGGCGGCCCGCGGCCCTGACCGCAGCTTCCGTGACTGATTGACTTGATTGGAAAAGTGCTTACGTTATAAATTCACTTCATTAATCAACCCAAGGAAGGAAGCTGTTATGCATTTAAAGGAAGCCTATCAAGAAAAACTCGAGGCGCAGCTCAAAGAATGGTCGGCGAAGATCCAGCAACTGCAGGCCAAGGCTGAGATTGCCAAAGCCGACGCCAAAATTGAACTGCAGAAGCGCCTCCAGACCCTGCAAGCCTACCAGGGAGCCGCCCAACAGAAGCTGAAAGAACTGAAGGACGCCGGCGCCGACGTCTGGGAGAAGGCCAAGCCGGCTCTGGAAAAGGCCATGGACAACCTGAAAAGCGCCTGGCAAAGCGTGAAAAACCGCTAACTTACTTCTCTCCGCGGGGCTGATCCACAAAGACACTCCAATACCTGAGGTTCTCCATGCTCAGTTGGGCCCTGACTTTTTTAATCGTGGCCATCATCGCGGCGTTTCTGGGATTTGGGGGAATTGCCGCGGTGGCGACCGATATTGCCCGGGTTCTCTTCTTTGTCTTCATCGTCCTGTTTGTGGTGTCGTCAATCTTTGGACTGATCAGGCGCCGCCCGCCGCTATAGACGCGGGTGGCGCGGTTTTCCCGGCGGATTGCTCCCCCGCAGCGGAAAGCAGACACCGCCCGCCAGCATGTTCAACATAACTGCATCAGGGGCGACCATCGGCAACATGTCCGTGGTCCAGCCGCAATCAAAAAAAGCGAATCGTAACGAGTAGTGCAGTGATTCATGGTGCTTGCCCCGCCGCGCACAAGCTGTGGCCTCTCCCCTCACCGGCTGCGGCATGACCGCCAGCGGTCATGGGCGCTTTTTTGCCTCCGGTCGGCAACCGGCGCCAGCCGTGGCCGCGCGGGTTGATCGGCGTCAGTGATTTTAGTTTCCGGGACGGTTTTCCGAAATATTGTACGGAGGGTTGCGTCGGATGACGGACCGTGACGATGCTGGACTGATATTCCAGGCAAAACAGTGAGCTGAACCGGACACAGACCAAATATCGGAGTTGCCGGAGAGCCCGGCGACGAGGCGAATAATGACACACAGGAGGGGCAGGCCGGGATATTCATCACGGAAACGACAGCGGCGATGACCGAACTTTGGCGGAGCACCGGGTAGCGGAGGCGGGAGATCTACAGGGATGATCCCGGATGGAGAGGCAAGCGATGGAAGAGACAGCGACGATGGCGGCACAAACGGTTAAGAAGACGATCAACGCGGCCTACAAGGGGTACAAAGACGGGACCGTGGATTTCCTCGGGGATCAGGTGGAGCATCTGACGGGATATGCCAAAGAGAATTTCAATGACAAGAAGCTCAAGTGGATCGATCTGATATTGGAGGAGGACCGCCCCCAAGCGCGGGCCACCTTTGTCCACGCCCTGAAAACCGACAAGACGTATATGCGGGAGTACCGGATCAAAAACCGGGAGGGCCGTCTCGTCTGGGTGCAGGAATGGAGCCAGATAATTTGCGACAGCAACGGGGAAGTGGAGTACGTCACCGGCATCCTGATGGACATCACCGCCCAGAAACAGGAGGAAATGGCCCGGCGCAAGTGTGAACAGCGCACCGGAAAATATCTCACCTTCCTGCTGGCGGGACAGGAGTACGGGTTGGGCATCATCAAGGTCAAGGAGATTCTGCCCCTGATGCCGGTCACGGCGGTGGCGCAGGCGCCCCCTTACTTCCGGGGGGTGATCAACCTGCGGGGGCAGGTCATTCCGGTGGTGGACCTCCGCCTGAAGTTCGGCCTGGGAGAGACTGAACCCACCGAACGCACCTGTATCATCGTGGCGGAAGGCGGCAAGGCCACCGGCCCCCGGCTGACCGGCGTCATCGTGGACGGGGTGTCGGAGGTCTTGCAGATCAGCGGGGCGGATATTGATGACCCGCCGGCGTTTTTTGCCGGCTTCGCGGTGGACTACCTGTTCGGTTTGGCCAAGATCGGGAAATCCGTGAAAATCCTGTTGGATATCGACCGGGTGCTCAATGATCTGGGGGGGCTGGCCCCGGAAGGAGAATCCCCGGAAGTCCCGGCGGCGCACTGAGTAAAGGTCAAGTTCTTGATTTTTTTCTCAATAAATTTCGCCGGAAACGTGAAATATTTTTAAAGGTTTCCCCGTCCTGGTTCGATAAAGATTACAAGGAGTCAGGAAAATCGTAGACGTTTCCAAATAAACTGGGAAGGAGATGAGTAGGTATGCAAGCGTTGGGTGATCGGATACTGTTAAACATCGACCAAGTCTCCCGGTTGACGGGGGTGCGGAAGTCCACCCTCAGGTACTGGGAAAAGACGTTCAATGAATATCTGCAACCGCACCGCACCGGGTCGAAGCGGCGCGAGTATTCTTTCGAGGACGTCCAGAGGATCGAAGCCATTAAAAAGCTGTTGGAGGAGGAGCATCTCACCAACCAGGGAGTCAAGCTGCGTCTGGGAGGCAACGGCAGCGCCGGCGTCAACTGACGGCGGACAGCGGGGATACGGGCAGGGCGATGTCCAAGGAGGGAAATCGCTTGCAAAGCCGGATCGGTTTTAGTACTCTGGCACTAGCGGTGACCGCAGGCCGGAGGTTGGTCTGCAGAGGGGCCGTAACCGATGCGTGCAGACGTGGCCAGGGACGGAAGGGCTGTTGAGAGGGCCGGGTGCCGATACCGACCCTGGCGTGCCGGAAAGGAGTTCCCTGCATGAAGATCATTGCGGTGCTGGGCAGCCCCCGGGAGCGCGGCAACAGCGCCACGGTGGCCCGCAAGGTGGTGGAAACGGCCCAGGCCCTGGGGGCGCAGGCCGAATTTTTCGTGCTCAACAAGATGGCGGTGAAGGGCTGCCAGGGCTGCAATGTCTGTAAGACGAAAACGGACCACTGCGTCGTGGAGGACGAGTTGGCCCCGGTGTTGGCCGCCGTGCGCGAGGCGGATGCCCTGGTGATGGCGTCCCCGGTCTATTTCGGGGAGATTTCGGGGCAGTTGAAAGGCTTTTTCGACCGGACATATTCCTTCCTCAACCCGGATTTTACCAGCCGGCTGCGTCCCGGCAAAAAAGTGGTGGTTATCCTGAGCCAGGGGCAGCCCGACGAATCCATGTATACGGATATCTTCCCGCGCTACGATTACTGGCTCAAGAACTATGGTTTTTCCGATACGACCCTGATTCGGGCTCCCGGCGTCCAGGAAGCCGGGGAGGTAGCCCAGAAAGACGCCGTCATGCGGCAGGCGGAGGATGTAGGCCGAAGGTTGATGCAATAACCGCGGCAGGCATCCAGCCGGTGACCTCCATGACGAGCGATGGCCATGGCAAGCTTGAGGCGAAGCTGCCGTGGCCTTCTTTTTTTCGGAGACGGGCTTAACGTATCGTCCGGCAGGCCGTCATTATACCCAGAAGCAGGTGGTGAGAAAAAAACCGTGGCAAGGAGGAGAACGTCATGCGAGTGCTGACGACATGCCTGGGATTGATCATGATGGTGCTGACGGTTACCGGAATGGCGCCCCTGAAGGGCGAGGCACCGGCCCCGGGGCCGGAGGGGGATAAAACGCTGGCGCCCTATTTTTGGGTGGCCAGCGACGACCCCACGGTGGAGGCCCTGCCGCTGAAGAGCAGCCGGGCCGACGTGAAGATTGCCGGCGTGGCCGCGGAGGTCGCCCTGACCCAGGTCTACCGGAATCAGGGAAAGAAGACCCTGGAAGCCGTATACGTCTTTCCGGCCTCTACCCGGGCAGCGGTACACGCCCTGCGGATGACCATCGGCAGCCGGGTGATCGAGGCTCAGGTCATGGAACGGGCCCAGGCCCGACAGACCTATGAAACGGCCAAGCAGGAGGGCAAGACCACCTCGCTGTTGGAGCAGCAGCGGCCCAATGTCTTCCAGATGAACGTGGGCAATATCCTGCCGGGGGACGAGATCAAGGTGGAACTCAGGTATTTCGAGCTTGTGGTGCCCCAGCAGGCCACTTATGAATTCGTGCTGCCCACGGTGGTGGGGCCCCGCTACTCCAGCATGCCGGCCGCCGGCGCGCCGGAGACGGAAAAATGGGTGGCCAACCCCTATCTGCGCCAGGGAGAACCGGCGCCGTTCAACTTCGGGCTGCGGGCCAGCCTGAGCAGCGCCGTGCCCATCGCGGCGTTGACCAGCCCCAGCCATGAGGTGGATGTGAAGTACCACAGCCCCACGCAGGCCGACATCCGGATCAAGGACGAAGCCAGGGCGGCCACCAAGGATTTCGTGCTGCGCTACAACCTCACCGGTGGCCAGATTGAAACGGGGCTGTTGCTCTATCCCGGCAAGGAGGACAATCATTTCCTGCTGATGGTGGAGCCGCCCGCCCGGGTAAAGGCGGAGGCGGTGCTGCCCCGGGAGTACATATTCATTGTGGATGTCTCCGGCTCGATGCACGGTTTTCCCCTGGATACGGCCAAGGCCCTGGCCGCCGAGATCTTCCGGGGGCTGACCCCCCAGGAATTCCTCAACGTGCTCCTGTTTGAGAGCCAGGCGGCGGTTCTCTCTCCCGGCGGCTCGGTGGCCGCCACCGAGGAAAACAAAGCCAAGGCCCTGGAGTGGATTAAAAAACAACCGGGCGGCGGCGGCACCGAGATTTTGGCGGCCCTGCGCCAGGCCCTGGCCTTGCCCAAGACGCCGGGGACCGCCCGGACGGTGGTGGTGATCACCGACGGCTACGTTCACGTGGAGCAGGCGGCCTTTGAATTGATCCACCGGAGCCTGGGAGAGGCCAACCTCTTCGCCTTCGGCGTCGGCCGCAGCGTGAACCGTTTTTTGATCGAAGGCATGGCCCGGGCGGGCCGGGGGGAGCCCTTCGTGGTGCTCCAGCCCCGGGAGGCGGCGGCCCAGGTCAGGCGTTTCCAGGAATATGTGGCCCAGCCGTTGTTGACGGAAATCGCCGTCAAGGGCGAAGGATTTGAGATCTACGACCTGGAGCCGGAAAAGGTGCCGGATCTGTTCGCCCAGCGGCCGCTGACGGTCTTGGGGAAATACCGGGGGACTCCCGACGGGGTGGTAGTGGTGACGGGCAAGACCCCCCAGGGCGTCTGGGAAAAACGGCTGGCGCCGGCGAAGGGAGCGGCCCGGGAGGACCACGCCGCCGTGCGGCTGCTGTGGGCCCGAGAGCGCATCAAGCGGTTGAGCGACCTCAATTATGTGGCCAAAAATGAGGCCCGGGAACGTCAGGTTATGGCCCTGGGGTTGAAATACAACCTGCTGACCCCGTACACTTCCTTCGTGGCGGTGGATCAGGTGAAGCGGGCCGACGGCCAGGTGGTGACGGTGAAGCAGCCGCTGCCGTTGCCGGAAGGCGTCTCCGATCTGGCCGTGGGCGACGGTCGCGGCTTGGTGAGCGCCAAGCTGGCATTCTCCCCGGCGATGAGAGCCGGCGAGCACCGCGTGCAGGAAATGCCCTACGCCGCCCAGGTGGTTCCGGACCTGGCCGCCGGCGGCCCCACGCCGCCGAACGTGCGGGTTCAACTGGGGAAAATATCGGTGGAGGGGGAACTGGAGGAAGCCGTGGTGCGCGCCGTTTTGGAAAAGGCCCTCCCGACGTTGGCGGCCTGCGCCCACAGTGAGCCGCGGGGGAAGCTGCCCGGGTGGCTCATCATCCGGTTCAATATCAACTCCGCCGGCAGGGTGAGTTGGATCAAGGTGGTGGAATGGCCGCTTAACGCCAAGCCCCTGGAGAACTGCCTGATGCAGGCCATCGAAAAAGTCAGGTTCCCGGCTTCTGCGGGTGAGGTGAGCCGCGTGCGCCTGAAAGTGACGTTTTTTGCCAAAGCCCCGGCGACTCCCTAAGGGACCGGGATGGATGGCGTTGACTTTCTGGTGTGCTGGACGCCGGTCCTGCTGCTGGCGGCCCTGGCGGTCGTCGGCAAAAGACCGGCGTTGGAACTGTCCCTTTATGGGGTGGGGGGCACCGCCCTGTTGGCGGCCACCTATTTCCGCACCCCGCTGTCGGTGGTGAGTTGGGCGGCCCTGGACGGCATCGTCACCACCATACCGCTGTTGCTGGTGATTCAGGCGGGGATCCTGCTCTCCAACCTGCTGGTGGAGGCGGGGGCCATCAACCGCATTGTGGAATGGTTCCGGGGCGGGGTCAGGGACTCCCGCCACCGCCACGTGCTCATCACCCTGGGGACCGCCAATTTTTTCGAGGGGGCCAGCGTGATCGCCGAGCCCCTGGTGGCCCCCATGCTGCGGGCCAGCGGGGTGTCGCCGCCGGGAGCGGCGGCCCTGTCCATCGTGGGCTATGCCGGGCTGATGACCATTGAGATGACCGGCATCATCATCACGGTGTTGGCCCTGGTGACCGGACTGCCGGAGGCGGGGTTAGGGGCGGCCGCTGCCTGGCTGTCGGTGCCCGCCACCCTGGCCATGGTGATCTGCATGCCGTGGTTCCTGCCGGGGGGCTGGGGGGACAACGCCCGGCGGCTGCCCTTCCTGCTGGCCAGCGGCCTGCTGGTGAGTCTGGCGGCCCTGGCCACCGCCCTGCACCTCAGCCTTCCCGTCTCCGGCATGGTGGGGGGGCTGGCGCTCATGATGGCGTTGCTGGCGGGGGGCCGTTGGCGGGCGACCTTCCATCGGGCCTTGGCCCGGGACCTGCTGCCGTTCGCCGTGGTCTTTACAGCGCTGTTGCTGGTGAACATCGTTCCGGGGCTGCGGGAGCTGACGGCCCAACGCTGGGTGTTCAGCCTCCAGGTGGTCCCCGTCCACACCATCACTTTTCAGCCCCTGTATTCAGCCTATGTCTATCTCTTTGCGGCCTTCGGCCTGGCGGTGGCGGTCCTCCAGGTGGACCGTGAGACGGTGCGCCGGGTGTGGAGCGCCGGCCTGCGGCAGGGCCGGCGGGCCCTGACCGCCATGGCGCTGTTCGGGGCCATGGGTCAGATCATCGCCTACTCGGGATACGCCGAAGGTTTTAGCCGCCTGACGCCCACCGCCAATATCCCCTGGCTGCTGGCCCAGGGCCTGAAGACCTATACAGGGGACTGGTACCCCCTCTTCGTGCCCTTCCTGGGATGGGTGGGCACCTTTCTGACCGGGTATGGGGTGGCGTCCTTGATGCTGTTCGGGGAACTCCAGGTGCGGGCGGCGGAATTTCTCCAGGTATCGGCCACCTGGCTGGCGGCCGGCCTGGCGGTGGGGGCGTCTTTGGGCTCCATTTCCTCGCCCTTCAAGATCGCCATCGCCACCCCGATGTGCGGGGCGGTGGGGCAGGAGGGCAGGATCCTGCGGCTGACCATTCCCCTGGGGGTGGCGGCGTCGCTGTTTTTGGGGCTGCTCCTGAAAGTGGTCCTGTAATCTTACGGAAAATCCCGGCAGACGTTCCCGGGGTGCAGGAGGACACCGATGCAGGGAAAACTTGGTCTGTTAATGTTGCTGGTGGTAGCCTGGCTGAGCACCGGGGCGCAGGCCCAGATGTCCGGTGGGGCGGCGCCCCGCTGGACCGCGGTGCCCGGGGCCCCGGGGGTTGACTATGCCCCCAATCTGGGTCAGGACATCTTCCGGCTGGCGGGCAAGTATTATTATCTGAACCAGGGGAAATGGTACCAGGGCCGCCACGTCGCCGGCCCCTGGGATCCCCTGTCGCAGCCGCCTAAGGCCATTTACGGCGTGGAATCCCAGTATTTTAAATCACCGCCGGGATGGGCCCGGGGCAAGAAGACCGGCTGGGGTGGGGATTACCTGCCCCCCGGGCAGCGCAAAAAGCTGGATAAGCCCTTGTCTCCCGGACAGCGAAAAAAATACGGCTACGACTGAGCCACAGAGCGACGCGGCGGAATCCGCCGCCTGCCGGCAAGCTGTGCGGCTGCCGCCTAAACCCCGACGGACGAGGCCGCCTGCAGACGGTTGAGCACCCGGCTCAGCGTCGCCACGCGGTAAGGTTTGGCGATGGCGCCGTCAAAGCCGTAGTGCTCATAATCGGCCATGACCGGGTCGTCGGCGTAGCCGCTGGAGACCACGGCCCGGGCCTGGGGATCGAGGCGGCGCAGCATGTGCACGGCCTCCCGTCCTCCCATGCCGCCGGGGATGGTCAGGTCCATGATGACGGCGTCAAAGGGCTGGCCGCGATCCCGGGCGACTTCATAGAGCTTCAGGGCCTCGGCCCCGTCGGCGGCAAATTCCGCCTCGTAGCCGAGCTTTTCCAGCATCAGTCCCAGCATCTGCAAGATGGTGGGCTCATCGTCCATCACCAAAATCCGTCCCCGACCCGTCAGTACAATCTCATCCTGGTTGCTCTCCAGGACCGTTTTGGGGTGTGCCGCCGGAAAATACAGATAAAACGTACTTCCCTGGCCCAGAGCCGATTCCACCCGAATCAGTCCCAGGTGTTTCTTGACGATGGAATACGTCGTCGTCAGTCCCAGCCCATTACCCTTTTGCTTGGTGCTGAAAAAGGGGTCGAAGATCTTGGGCAGATGTTTTTCCGGGATGCCCAGGCCCTGATCCTTGACGGCTATCTTGACATACCGCCCCGGAGGCAGGGGCGTGTCCGGTTCGTTTTCCGGCAGGGCGAGATTTTCAGCCGCGATTTTGATGACGCCGCCCTCCGGCATAGCCTGCATGGCGTTGATGAATAAGTTGTTGAAGACCTGGCTGATCTGCCCGGGATCCACCTCGGTGGGCCAGATGTCGGGGGGGAGGAAGAAGTCGCTGCGCACCCGGGAGCCCGAAAGCACAAACCCGGCTGATTCTCTGAGCAGGTCGGGCAGGGAGGCCAGGGTTTTTACCGGGGCGCCGCCCTTGGCAAAGGTAAGCAACTGCTGGGTGAGACCGCTGGCCCGGATACAGGCCCGTTCGGCGTCGGTCAGCCGGTCCTGCAACTCGGCGGGCAGACCCTCCTGGAGGCGCATGAGGTTGATATTGCCCAGAATGGCGGTCAGGATATTGTTGAAATCATGGGCCAGGCCGCCGGCAAAAATACTGAGGGATTCCAGCTTGCAGGTCTTGATGACTTCCTCTTCGAGCTTTTTGCGTTCGGTGACATCCTGGTGGATCACCATGGCGGCACGCCGGCCGCCCCCGTAGGTCACCGGTGTGAAGACTATCTGGTACCAACGCTGGTCCAGGGGGTTCAGGAGTTCGACGTGACCGGTGTCGCCCGCCAGGGCCGCCTCCAGTCGGCACCATGGGCAGCGCTCCTCCCGCCGGTACAGGATGCGGTGGCATTGTTCTCCCAAGGGGTAACGACCGTGATATTCATAAGCCCGGTTGTTCATAAACTCCAGGGTGTAGTCCTCGGAAAAGATATAGATGAAACCTTCCAGGGCCTGGACAATGGCCTGGTAGCGGGCTTTTTCGTTGCGCAGGGCCTCCTCCATGAGCTTCCGGCTGGTGAGATCCCGGTCGATGCCCCGATATCCCAGGAGGCGGCCATCCGGAGCCAGAATGGGGACGCCGCTGGTCTCCAGGACGACCTGCCGGCCGTCCTTGCACCGGTTGAGATTTTCCAGGCCGGCAAAGGGCCACCGCGCCTCTTTGATGGTGGCGAAGAGGGCGGCCAGTCTTTCCCCTTCCGCCGGAGGCATAAAATCATAAGGCTGCTTGCCGATCACCTCTTCGGGCTCGTAGCCCATTAAATCCTTCACTTTGGGGCTGGCGTAGGTGTACCGGTCATGGGCGTCGATCTCCCAAATCCAGTCACTGGTGGTCTCCACCAGGGCCTGAAAGCGGTCTTTACTGTCCACCAGGGCCTTCGCCTCCATTTTTTGGGAGGTGATGTCCAGGAGAAACCCCACCGTTTGTTGGGTGTCGGCGATATGGGTGACATTGATGGCGATCTCTCTGATCTCCCCGGACCGGTTGATGAGGCGGAATTCATAACGATTCGGAGCCGCCCGGGGATCGACGCGGCTCTGACGGTCATAGGAGAGCAGACGGTCCAAATCCCCCGGATGGACGAATTCGGTCCAACTCTTGCGGCCTTCCAGATCTTCCCGGGCATAGCCGGTCATCTGGGCAAATTCTTTATTGGCCCGGGAAATCGTGGTGTCGGCTTCCACGATGACCGTGGCTATCCCGGAATGGTCAAAAATGGCCTGGTAGGTAGTGGATAGCTGGTCGATGGTCTTTTTCAGCGGCCGTTGGCGCAACAGCGAAGATAGCAGCCCCGCGACCGCAAAAAAAACGGCGGTGGCGAGGCAACACCAGGAGGGAGGCAAGAAACCGAAAGGCAGGAAGGGGGTCTGGGCGGCAGTGAAGCCCGGGAAGGGTGGAAGACACAAGCCCAAGCCACACGCGAGCCCCCCGAGCGCCAGCAAGGCGATTATGCCGATCTCCAACCATCTGCCTGTTTTCCCGTTCGGGCTCATACGTATAGGGCGACGGCAGTGTATACACCCAGCCAGCAGGTCAGTCTGTGTCAGTTAGAGGTTGTGTCCGCCGCCCGGCGGGCGTCAGCCCCCTGTCGGCGAACAGGAGATAGTTCCCTTATACCATGTTTCCGGCCGCGGAGGGAAGGAATATTTGTCGTGGAGAACAAGAGATTTACCACACAGGAACAACCGTTACTGTCCCCGGGCCGCGGCCTTGATAAGGGGTTGGCTTTTGGCCCTGACTGCGATAGATTGGAGACAGACGTAAATTTCCCATGAGGAAGGGGGAGGCGGGATGACAACCGGGTGGCAAGGAGTTCTGAAAAGTTTCCGGCTGGCGGCGATCGCCGTACTGTTGTGCTGTCTGTTAGGCACCGGGCAGGACGCCCGGGCGGAAAGGAAAAAGACCATGGTTGAGTTGAAGACTTCCCAGGGGGATATCGTGCTGGAGCTGGCGGCCGACAAGGCCCCCCAGACGGTGGCCAATTTTGTCAAATATGTCAAAGACGGCTTTTTCAACGGCACCATCTTCCACCGGGTCATCGACGGCTTCATGATTCAGGGAGGGGGCCTGGACGCCCAGATGAACGAGAAGCCGACGCGCCCCCCCATCCCCAACGAGGCTGACAACGGGCTGAAGAACGAACCCTATACCATCGCCATGGCCCGGACCTCGGATCCCCATTCCGCGTCCGCCCAGTTCTTCATCAACGTGGCCAACAATCAGTTCCTGAACCACTCCGGCAAGAACGTGCGGGGATGGGGCTATGCAGTTTTCGGCAAGGTGGTGAAGGGCACCGAGGTGGTGGACAAGATCAAGGCGGTGGCCACCACCACCCGGGGGGGCCATGAAAATGTGCCGGTGGAGCCGGTGACCATCATCAGCGCCCGGGTCCTGGAAGAGTAAAGCCCGGGCGGGGTGACAAGCGGTAGAGATGCAGACCCCGACGGTGACGGACTGCCCCCCGGTGCGCTTTCCCGGCCCCCTGATCCCAGCCCGTTTTCTGAGGCGTCAGCAGCGGTTTCTGGCAGAGGTGGAGGTGGCGGACGGCTCCCGCTTCTGGGTGCATGTGCCCAACTCCGGGGCCCTCACCGGCTGCAACCTCCCCGGCCAGGAGATCCTCCTCACCCAGGATGGCCGGCCGGGGCGCCGCACCTCCCACACCTGGCGGTTCTGCCGGACGCCGGGGGGTTGGGTGTGCGTCGACACCCTGGTCCCCAACCGGTTGGTGGCCGCGGCCCTGGGCGGGCCGGGACTCCCCGGGCTGGCGACTCCGGAGCGGGTGCGCCCCGAGGTGAGGCTGCCGGAAGGCAGCCGCCTGGACTTTGTGGTGGAAAGCGCCGGGGGCCTGACTTTTGTGGAAGTTAAAAGCATCACCTGGGTGGAGGAGGGGGTGGCCCTGTTTCCCGACGGGGTGACCGCCCGGGGGCGACGCCATCTGGACCGGCTGGCCGCTTTGGTGCGTCAGGGCCACGCCGCCTGGCAGGTCTTCGTGGTGCAGCGGGATGACGCGGCCCTGATGCGGCCGGCCGCGGCCATCGATCCGGCCTATGCCCGGGAGCTGGCCGCGGTGTGGCGGCAGGGGGTGCAGATCCTGGTCCTGGCCGCCGCGGTGCGCCCCCCCGCGGTCACCCTCACCCGCATCCTGCCTTTTGAACTGGCGTAACAGCCGTCCTGAACATCTGCCGCCACCGGGGGAGGATTCATGTCGGAGTCGCACGCAGAAGCGGAACGGGCCACCGGCCCCAGGCTCAATCCGAGAGGGCTGTGGGAACTGCTCCGGGAGACCTACCGGGAGTGGAACGCTGACAACGCCCCCAT
Source organism: uncultured Desulfobacterales bacterium (assembly GCA_964428565.1). Taxonomy (GTDB): domain Bacteria; phylum Desulfobacterota; class Desulfobaccia; order Desulfobaccales; family Desulfobaccaceae; genus CAYRYV01. The sequence continues at coordinate 22,115 of CAYRYV010000049.1, forward strand.
GTTGGGCGCCGCCCTGGCCTTCTACACCACCCTGTCCATCGCCCCGCTGCTCATTATCATCATAGGCGTCGTCGGTATTATTGTGGGCAAGGCGGACGTGCAAAGCCATATCCTGGCCGAAGCGCGTGAGGCCCTGGGCCCGGAGAGCGCCGCCGCCCTGCAGCGCCTCATTGAAACCGGCTACCATCCCCGCCGGGGGCTTACCGCCACCTTAATCGGCCTGGGCCTCATGGTGCTGGGCGCCCTGCGGGTGTTCGAATCTCTGCGCAACGCCCTCAACTGGGTTTGGGGAGTCAGAACCGATCCCGCGGCCGGTTTCTTCAACGCCATCCGGGTGCGGCTCCTGTCTTTCAGCATGATCATGCTCGCCGGGCTGCTCCTGACGCTCTCCCTGCTGGCCAGCGCCGCCCTGGCCGCAGTCAGCAAGATCATGGACGGCGCCATCCCTCTTCCCCTGGGCCTTTATCAGATGGTGGACGTTCTGCTGTCCCTGGCGTTGGTGACCCTGCTGTTCGCCCTGATCTATAAGTTTCTCCCGGATGTGAAGATCTCCTGGAGCGACGTCTGGATGGGATCGGCGGTCACGGCCCTGCTCTTTACGGTGGGCAAGCTCCTGCTGGGCCAGTACCTGGGGCGGAGTAGCGTCAGTTCGGCCTACGGGGCTGCGGGCTCCCTGGTGGTCATTCTCCTGTGGGTCTATTATTCGGCCCAGATATTCTTTGTGGGGGCGGAATTCACCAAGGTGTTCGCCCGGCGCTACGGCTCCGCCATCACCCCGGGGGAATATGCGGTCCCCCTGAACCATAACTGCCCCGGCAACCCCGGCTGACCGGCGGTCCGCCGCCGGGCGCCGATCCGTAACGCGACTGTCGGCCGCGGGTCCGGGGGCCGCTAGTCCCCGATGATTTTCACCAGGACCCGTTTTTTGCGGCCGCCGTCGAACTCGCCGTAAAATATCTGCTCCCAGGGGCCGAAATCCAGCTTGCCGGCGGTAACGGCCACCACCACCTCCCGCCCCATGATCTGGCGCTTCAGATGGGCGTCGGCGTTGTCTTCCCCCACATTGTGGCGGTACTGGCCCACCGGCGCATGGGGCGCCAGCTTTTCCAGCCAGACCTCGTAATCGTGGTGCAGGCCGGACTCGTCGTCGTTGATGAAGACGCTGGCGGTGATGTGCATGGCGTTCAATGGATATTGCGTATTTACCCTTTTTGCTATCCGGCAATGTTAGGACCAGGCGACAGAAGATAGCTGCATAACATGCTTTTTTTGACATAACAAGATGAATAAAACTTACATTTTTGTAAAATCGGAGGACAAATAAGCAAATGATAATTATTATCAATAAAGAATTTTTAAAGTGGGGGATACGGTAATGGCCGAAAGACGATTGAAAACCCCAGCCGATGTAAGGCGTTTCTGCGGCTGGTTAACGAAACAGGTATTGAAAGGGAACATTTCCGACAAGGTAGCTGGTAAGCTTGGGTACCTTTGCCTGGTGATATTAAAGGCTGCTGAACTAGAAGGGATGCAAGCATTACATGAAAAGGTCACACAATTGGAATCACAAATGAGAGGGAATTACTATGGCGAGATTTCGAACCTTACTGAATCGAGTCCTGAAGCTAGAATCGTTAATTAACGCAACTGCCAGTTTGGAAGATATCGCCATACATTTGCGTAATAGAACAGTATCAAACAACATTTATATAAATAATAAACTGTCCCTAGTCAGGAGGTTTTTCGATGAAATAATTTATTATAATAAATTACCTACCAAAAGCTATACCGTGATTGTTAATGATATTGTTGTAGATGATGATTTTGTTGAGAAGACTAGGGCGGAGATTATGGAAAAAATCATTTTACCTAACACTGAATCGAGTGAGGCAATGTATGATTTTCAAAGGCGTAATAAATAACACGCGTACCCACGAAACGAAGAGTATCGGCGCTAGCCGATACTCTGAGTGAATCGGTTCTCCCAACAAAAACCAAAAAACTAGAACTAATTTCACAAGAGGAACAAGTAATGGAACTAACACCTGAAGAATTAAAGACGATTTACCCGAGTATGGCCAAAGAAGAGGCCAAGCCCACAGAAGAAAAACTGGAACAAGAAATGACGTATTTCGAGAAGGCGTTACTTAACATTCAGAAGTCGGCCGACGCCTGGGAAGCCAAACATAAAGAAGAAATCAGATTAAAGTATGGCATTGGAGCTGATACAAATGACAAATTGGGCACAGCCCTCAGTGATATTATGGCTAACCGCAGTAATAATAACTCTCTTGGCCAAGCTTTTACGGAAGTCATAAAAGACTCCATTAAAACTGCCATAGATGAACGGGAAGCTGAACTTGAGCATGAAAATAGTTATGAGGTCAAAGAGGCCAAATTGCACAGAAAAATGTACCCAAGCATGGAGCAACCTGTAGATGACCCGGATTTCGCCATGTATCAAGAGAATGCCATTATTGAAAACATGCTTCCCAATACTTCAAACCTTTTGAAAAAGTAAAATTGGCGTCCGTTCATCAAACGGTACCTGCACCGGGAAATTTTCAGGGCGCCGCCACAAATGGCCGGTCAGGCGGTTTCCCCGCGGTTAACGTGGTTCCATCGAGAAGATTTCCAAAGCAGGCCTTTTAGCCAATGCCGTGCTATCGGGCGTAAAACGATAGCACATCTTCCCCCGGCGGATTGTCTGCCGGGCGGATACCTTGCCAGTTGTTATGAGCAAGGTGGTTCCAAGTGCTGCATATCCTGGTAAATATGCAGCCCGCCTGCCCCGGGGCGACAATCCGGGGCTTTATTTGTGAGGACATACCTATTTGAAGTCACTATCAGAGTTAGGCCCCTATAAAATTACATTAGATGAAAGCTGGAAGGCACTAACACTAGGCCAAAAACTGGCAGAGGAAAAGATTTTCTATGAGCTTATACCCACAAAAGCCAATGGTTTCATTTACTTGTATCGTAATCAGAAACCACGTTTATTTCGCCTGTACCTGCCCCACGTTAGAAACGTAAGAAATAATTATGCCACCATCCCCGGTTGCCAGATTGAAATTCTGGACGGCGAATCAACGGTTACATTCCCGGAATCCGTTTTCAAGCAGGTTGCGGAGATGGCCGGTGCCAGGAAGAAAAGAAGTCTTTCTGAGAGTCACAGGCTAGCACTCCTGGCAGGCCGAAAAAGGTGGTAGAAACCTTCTCTGGGAAGCGCCAGAATCGCCCAGAATCGCCGAACGCGTAGCCACCCATGCAAACCCATGGGTAACTTTTGACAAACCCCTTTTAAAGCCATTAAAGCTGACCAACCAAACCCCCCTGGCAGGAAACATCCTGCCGGGGGGTTTTAGCTTCTTCACAAGCACAAATAGCGACCATTATCACATTTATCAGTCAAAAATACTTTAATATGACCAATAATCGAACACATATCAATTAACCCGGTTTCCTCAAGGGAAACCGGGTTAATTGACCTAACTAGTCCTTATGCTTACGATTATGCGTGCATTTGGCCTGCAAATTTGTTATAATTAAAGTACCTAAACTTTTTAGAGGTTAAAATGAAGCAAGCAGAAGAAATCATAGAATTAAAAGCATATTTCAAGGCCAATAAAATCAAGCAATGTCAGATTGCAGACTTTTTCGGGGTTTCATCTTCGGCCGTTTCACAGTGGTTTTCCGGTCGGACAAAATTACCTAAACGAAAACTGGATAAGTTGCGTCAGTTGCGATGGATTTTAGAGGCCAGAATAATTAAAACATAGGATTTATAAGGGTTTCCCGGCCTCTGGTGGCCACCAGGGTAAGCGGGCGGGGCCCACAACCCGCCCGTAGCCGGGATTAGGCCTTGTGGGGAGGCAAATGGATTTTATTAAAAAGTTTAAAGAGTTGACCAAAAACCTAGATGATGATAAGTATATAGAATATCTGAATTATCGTGATTCCATCTTAGCAGCAC
>CAYRYV010000050.1:0-25702 GCA_964428565.1 uncultured Desulfobacterales bacterium
GTCGCCGGCCCTCACCCCTCATCCCTCTACGGGCTGGGGGGTGGGGGTCCGGGGGCGGGGGTCAGGGTCGTAAGACCCTTGGCCCCCTCCCCCGGCCATCTTCTCCCTGGGCCCCCGCCCCCGGTGCTCCGTCGCCTGCCGGTCTTACCCGCCGGCCCCCGGGCTGGGGGTGAGCAGGTTCTCCTTGTACAGGTATTGCATGCCCCGTTGGGCGTAGGTGGTCATGATGGTCAGGATCCAGGTCAGGTTGTTCTGCACGTCGGCCAGTTGGCCCTCCGCCACCAGGCCGATGAGGCCGTGGAACACGGTGCGCACCCGGATCATCTCCTGTTCGCTGATGATGGACTCGCACAGGGTCACATCCTGCAGCAGGGCCTTGAGGTATTCCATGAACAGTTGGCGGGCGCCCTCTTCCTGCTCGCCCTGCATCTGCATCAGCGAGGTAAGCAGGCGGGAGGCCACGATCAGTTCCGATTTCAGCCGGTCGGCCAGGTGAAAGCCCAGGATGGCGTTGCCGGTGGAGGCGGGAAAGGTCTGAGGCATACGGACTCCTTGAGTGTTATCGGGTTGCTGGTTTATTATAATGCCCCCGCCGCCGTTTAACCAGCGGTAATGGCCTTGACTGTCGGTGCCCCAGAGGATAATCTGGACCGAACCATGATGATCTGTTTGGCCATTCCCACCTACTGGACCCACGCGCAGGGGCGGGGGCCGGTGGCGGCGATCTACGATCACCCCACCCCCCTGGACGATCCCGGCACCTTGGGCCGCACCCTGGAAAGCCTGGGCCCCCTGGTGGACGAGCATATCACGGTCGTGGTGGTAGCCGCGGCCGCGCATCCCGATCTCGAGGCCGCGGTGGCCGACCGGGTGGCCGCCCTGGTCGCCGCGGTGGGGCTTCCCTGTCCGGTGCGCTGCTTCTCCCCTGTGCACCTGGACCGCCTGCGGGAGTTCTGCCGGGGCCGGGGGCGGGCGGCGGCCCTGCCCCTCCTCAGTCTGTCGGGTTACGGGGCGATCCGCAATCTCACCCTGGTGGCGGCCAACCTCCTGCAGGCCGGGCTGCTGGTCAGTCTCGACGACGACGAGGTCATCCGGGACCGGGGCTTCTTCGCCCGGATCGCCGCGGATGTGGCCGCGCTCTCCCGGGAGCACCCCCGTTTCGGGCTGGCCGGGCTTTACGAAAACGCCGACGGCACCGTCCTGCTGCCCGAACCCGCAGACCCCTGGGCCGCCGACTGGCCCAAGGTCCGCTGGCTGAATGCCGCCTTTACGGCCTTGCTGGCCGCGGCCGCGCCCCTGCCGGCCACGCCCCTGGCCCTGGGGGGCAACATGGTCGTGCCCGCCGCCGTCTTCCGGGCCATTCCCTTCGATCCGGCCATCCCCCGGGGCGAAGACCTCGATTACGTGCTCAACGCCCGGCTGTTCGGCGTGCCCTTCTTCATGGACCCGGGCCTCCGGGTGGTGCACCTGCCCCCGGAAAAGCCGCATCCCCTGTGGCTGCGGCTGCGCCAGGACCTGACCCGCTTCGTCTACACCCGCCGCAAGCTGGCGGGGCTGGCGCGCCGGCCGGAGCTGGCGCCGGTGCGGGCCGGGGATCTGGCGCCCTATCCCGGCAATTTCCTCGGGGACGACCTGGAGCTCCGGGCCCTGCGCGCCCATACCCGGGTGGCCCTGGACTACCTGGAACGGAGCGACCCCGAGGCCGCCCGCCACACCCTGGAAAGTCTCGCCGTCCTGCGGGACGAGCCGTCCCCCGGCGACCCCCTGGCCGCCTATCTCGAGGTGGCGGGGGCCTGGCGGTCGCTCCAGGACTGGCTGGCGGACCCCCGGGTGGCCGCGGCCGCCCGGCGGGCCGTCTGGGAGGCCCCGTGAGCGCCCCCCCCGTAACCATCCGCCCCGAGGCCTGGGAGCCCGACGCCGCCCTCCCGCCCCTGGGGTTGGTGCCGGCCGGGTCCTTCACCCTGGAGGCGCTGCTCGCCGCCAAGGCCCGGGAGGCGCTTCCGGTGCACCTGGTCTTTCCGGTGGGCCGGGCCTGGGAGGCCGCCAATCTGGACCGCCTCCTGGGGATGCTGGCCCCCCTGCAGGGGAGCCTCATCGACCGGATCTGGCTGGCCTTCGGCGGCCGCCGGCCGGGGGCCCTGGCGCGCCTGCCGGCGCGGCACCCCGGCGTGGAACTCTGGGTGGCCCGGAACCACTGGCCCGCCGACCAGAACTTCCCGGGGACCGGCAAGGGCGCGGTCATGCGGGCCATCCTTTACCACCTGGTGAGTCGCGTCGGCGTGCGCCATCCCCGGGCCGTGGTGCAATTCCTCGACGCCGATATCCGCCCGGCCTTTTTCTCCCCCCGCTGGGTCATCGACCCGGTGGGCGCGGTGCTGCGCTTCCGCGCCGTGGAGGCCGCCAAGGTGGTCTACCATCGCCCCCGGGGCGGCCGCTTGAACGCCATCCTGCGGGCCTTGCTGGCCCAATGCCCGGAGCCCCGCTTGCAGAGCCTGCAAAAGCTGGTCTATCTGCTTTCCGGGGAAATCGCCGCCACCCTGCGCTTCTGGGCCGCGGTCCCCTTCAAGGGGGGCTATGGCGTGGAGCTCCTCTTGCTCCTGTCCCTGGCCTGCGACCGGCTTCGCCTGACGCCGGGGACCCCCGACCTGGCCCACCTGGTGCAGGTCTACGTGGGCCGGATGGACCACCGCCACGCCCCCGTCACCTCCACCCGCACCCGGCGGGGGCTGGACCAGATGGCGGGCAACATCTTTCATTGCCTGGTGGCATTCCTCCAGGAGGCCGGTCTGGTGTCCTGGGGATCGCCCGCGGCGGTCCCCGATTTCCGGATTCCCCTGCCGCCCCGGGGGGAGCTCGTCCCGGACTGGCTGACGGTCTCCGTGGGGGAACGCACCTTCCCCCCCCTGCGCTCTTTGCCGGAAATCCGGGCCCTGCTGGCCGCCGGAGAGGCCCCATGAAGGTGGCGCAGATCGCCCCCCCCTGGATTCCTGTGCCGCCGCCGACCTATGGCGGCACGGAGCTCATGGTCGCCCTGCTCATCCGGGGACTGGCGGCCCGGGGCCTCGAGGTCGAGTTGTTCTGCTCCGGCGACTCCACCGCCCCGGTGCCCCGCCGGGGCCCCTACGCCGCCTCGTTCTGGCCCCCGGACAAGTTCTCGGAAAACCGCCAGCTGGCCTATGCCTGGGAGGCGCTGCGGGACCGGCCCCCCGACATTATCCATTCGCACCTGGAAAACGCCGCCGGCTTCGGGGCCGCCGCCGCCCTGGCGCCCCTGGTCATCACCCTGCACACCCCCCTCACCGACATCAAGCGGGACTATCTCCTGAGCTTCCCCCGGGCCGCCCTGGTGGCCGTCAGCGACTTCCAGCGCCGGCAATTGGCGGGTCATCCCCGCCTCTGCCTCATTCCCCACGGGCTGGACGTGCACGCTTACCCCTTCGAGGCCCACAAGGACGACTATCTGCTCTTCCTGGGCCGCATCTATCCCGACAAGGGCCTGCACACCGCCATCCGCCTGGCCCGGGAAGCCGGAGAACGCCTGGTCATCGCCGGGCCCGTCTTCGCCCCCGATCAGCCCTACTTCGAGCAGCAGATCCGGCCCCTCATCGACCAGGACCGCATCTTCTACCGGGGGCCGGCCGATTTCGCCCTGAAGACCCGGCTGTTGTCCCGGGCTAAGGCCCTCGTCCTGCCCCTGGAGGTGGATGAGGCCTTCGGCCTGGTCCTGCTGGAGGCCATGGCCTGCGGCACCCCCGTCCTGGCCTACGGCCGCGGGGCCGTCCCCGAAGTGGTCGTCCCGGGGGAAACCGGTTTTTTGGCCCAAAACTATGACGAACTGCGCCGGGGGCTGGCGCGCCTCTCCCGGTTGCATCCGGACCGCTGCCGGGAGCATGTGGCCGCCAATTTCTCCCTGGAGCGGATGGTGGACTCCTATCTCGACCTCTACCGCCGGCTGGCTTGACGCCCCGGCAGAACGGCCGCGAGTACGCGTTTGGCGTTATGATCTCCCTCATCGTGCTGAAATTGGGCCTCATCCGGTTCGCCACCTCCCTGCTGGTGGTCCTGCTGGCCCATGTCCTCAACCGCGTCCTCATCGTGGAGCTGGCCGTCCCGGCCTCCCTGGTGACCTTCTGCTTCGCCTTCCAGCACGTCATGACCCCCGTCGGCCTGGTGAGCGGTTATCTCTCCGACAAGTTCTGTCTGGGCCGCTGGCGCCGGCTTCCCTATATCCTGGGAGGTATGGCCCTGTCCCTGGCGGTCATGCCCCTGTTTCCCTCCTGGGCCCAGGCCTGGGGGGCCGCGCCCGGCGACAGCGCCTTTCTGTACGAGGGCATCCTGCTCTTCTCCCTGTTCGGCGCCGGCACCACCATCTCCGCCACCGCCATCAACGCCCTGCTGGTGGATCAGGTCCCCGAAGCGCAACGGGGCGTCGCCCTGTCCTTCGTCTGGATCCTGACCCTGGCCGGGTTCATCGTCGGCGCCGCGCTTTTCCGGAAGATTCTGCCGGTCTATGACGGCTGGCTCCTCCGGGACATCTTCCTGGCCTTTACCCTGGCGGTCGCCGCCTTGACGCTGTGGGGCGCCTGGGGGGTGGAGGATTCCCCCTCCGCCTGTGATACCCCGCCGCCCCCGGCCCTGGCCCTGGTCCCCGTGCTCCGGCTGCTGGGCAAGAACCGCCAGGCCCTCCTGTTCTTCGCCTTTCTGGCGGCCACCGTCTTTTTCATGTCCATTCAGACCTTCATCCTGACGGCCTACGGGGGCGAGGCCCTGCGCCTCTCCGTGGCCGACACCGCCATGTTCGGGGTGATCACTTCCTACGGCACCCTGGCGGGTATGCTGGCCGTCTATGTCGTCCACCGCTCCGTCAGGCCGCTGTCGGATAAAACCATCCTCAGCCTCAGCCTGGTTTTGGGGGCCGTGGCCTTCGCCGCCCTGGGGTTATCGGCCTGGTCGCCGGGTCTTTTGCTGGTGGTGGCGTCTCTCGGCTTGCTGGGTTTTTCCAAAGGATTGTATAATGTCGGTATCTCCTTCCTCACCATGAATCTGGCACATCCCCTTTTCAGCGGGGTTTTTATGGGCCTGTGGAATTTAATCAGCGGCTTGGCCCTGGCGGCCGGGGAAATGCTCGGCGGCTTCCTCCAGGAGCAGGCCGTCCGGATCACGGGAGCCGCGGCCCCCTCCTACGGGCTGGTGTTCCTCCTGGAAGCCGGGGGGCTCCTGGCCAGTCTGCTCCTGCTGGCCGCCCTCAACCAGCCCCAATACCGCCGGCGTCTGGCGGAGCTGCTCCCCGGCGAAGCCCCCGTCGGCGAACCGGGGGTGGCGCCCCTCTCCCCCCCTTCCTCCCGGGAGCCCCGATGAGACGCCTCGCCGCCCAGCCCCCGCCGCCGCCCCTGACTGCCCCCCGGCCCCGCCGCCGGAGGTCCCCCCGCGGTCGCCGCGCTTCCCTCGCCCTCCTTGTGCCTCTGGGACTGCTCCTGATGATCCTGCCCTGGCTTCCCGGCTGCTCGCCCTCTCCCGAAGCCTCCCGGGAAACCATCACCTACACCTTCGATGAGCAGACCCGGGGCCTCATCGATCTGCTGGCCCAGACCCAGCGTCTGCCGGCCTATCAGCAGTTCGACCGCCGCTTCAAGGGCCTCTTCGTCCCGGGCTTCATGCTGCCCTACGAGCCCTTTGTCCTGGGGCTGTCCACCGAAAGCAAGGTGCCCACCGTCCTGCTCCTCGACGCCCCCTGGGTGCGCCGTTATGCCGAGGCCAACTGGCTCTACGAAATCGAACGCACCGGCGTCTTCAGCCGCACCGGGCTGGTGCCCGCCATCGCCAACGCCTTTTCCGTGCCCCGGCCCGCCTTGAGCGGCGGGGTGGACAAGGAACTGATGGCCGTCCCCACTTCCATCAAAGGCAACATCCTTTTTTACCGCCGGGATCTGCTCGACCGTTACAAGCTCAAGCCTCCCCGGGACTGGCAGCAGTTGGTGGACATCTGCCGCGTCATTCTGCCCAGGGAACGCTCCCTCAAATACGGCCTCCTGTTTCATTCCAGTAATTTCACCAACGACTTTTATCCCATCCTCTGGGGCTTCGGAGGGGAGATTTTGGACGACGCCGGCAATCTGGCCCTGTTGCAGACCGACCAGCAGGCCGCCGCGGTCGCCGCCTTGAGCCAGGTCTGCGCCCTCCAGGGCGTCATCGCCCCGGGGCCGGCCGCCTTGAAGGAACTGGAGCCGCCCCTGAGTCTGCGCCGGGCCTTCTACCGGGGAGAGGCCCTCTTCATGATCAACTGGAACACCCGCCTCCAGGACCTCAAGGAAATGCTCGCCCGGGGGGAACCCAAAGGTCCCGGGGGGCTCGCCTCCCTGGGCCAGGTGGGTTTCGCCGCCATCCCCTGCAAGCCCGGCAATCCCCAGCGTTTCTCCAATGTCGGCTCCTTCGGTTGGGGGATCAATCGCTTCGCCATCACCCACCCCGCCGTCATCACCCTGGCCCAGGAATTCATCGATCTGGTCACCGACGTCAACTTCCAGGTGCTGGCCGCCAAGACCCTGGGGCAGGTCCCCACCCGGCAGGACGCCCTGAAACATGTCCAGGATGATGAAGTCCGGCGGGTTTACCAATCTATCTTCGGGGCCCCCGACGTCGTCCTCAAGGCCCGCCCCTTAAGCCGCCGCATCAACAACGTCCTGGAAAAATACCTCCTGGACGCCTTGTACGGCAAACTGACCCCCGCCGCGGCCATCTCCGGGGCCGTGGCGGAGCTGCGCCGCAGCGACAGGCTGGATTGACGTGGCCCCGACTCCTCCCTCACGCCGCTATTCGCTGCACTACCGCCTCCAGACCCTGGAGGGCGCCACCTTCATCTTCTGGCTGTTCATCATTGTCTTGCTCTTCTTTCCGGTCCTGCATTTCTCGCTCCAGGGCCTGTTGGACCAGTCCATCAAGTCCAGCCAGGAGCAGAAGGACAGCGAAGCCACCACCATCGCCCGGCTGCTGGTCCTGGAATTCTCTCACCTCCAGGATCTTCTTACCCTCAAACCCGAGGCCCCCGGCAAGATCGACCAGGAACTGAAAAGGCTCCTGTGGGAAAAGGTGACCTTCAACGAAGCCATTCAGGGCATCGAACTCATTCAGGCCCAGGCCACCGGCGACGGCCGCCACCTCACCTTCCAGTTTTACCGCCGCACCGCCCCCGAACTCAAACCCATGGACGGGCCGCAGCAGCTCCTGAAGAGTTTTTCCGGCCTGGAACGGGAGATGATCGACCTCATCAACCGGGAACAGCGGGTCGACAAGGGCCTGCAGGATGCCATCAACCGCGGCCCCAAAAGAGAAGGGGAAATGCTGTTGCGGTATCTTCCCCTCTACGTGCCGGTGCCGGAAATGGGGGCCATCTACTGGGGGGTGGCCAAGATCGGCGTCGATGCCGACAGCCTGCGGCGCCTCCTGCTGCTCCAGGAGGAGGAACAGAGCAGCCTGTGGTATAAACTGAGCTACCGCCTCTTTCTGTGTCTGATCGTCTCCGGCGTCGTTATCCTGGTTTTTTTCAATTTTTGGGCCCGCCGGCTGACCCAGCCCCTGCATCATCTCAGCCGCTTCACCGACGCCCTGCAAACCGAGCCCGGCCCCGACGTGGAATCCCTGATGGTGCAGCTTGAGCGCCTGGACCACGGGGGCATGAGCGAAGTGCTCAGCGCCCGGGAGGCGATGGGGCGGCTCGCCGCCAGATTGCAGCACTTGGCCGGGCGCCTGGGGGAAACCCTGCCCCGGGCCGCCCTCGACCGCCTGGGGGGCCGGGCGGCCGCCCGCCTGGGACCCGAACTCCGGCAGGTTGCCGACGACGCCGGCCGCCGGCGCCTCCACCGCCTCCTGGATAATCTCGATGCCCTCCTGGGGGCCCCCGACCATCCCTGGCGGGAGGTCAATCTCCACCCCCTGCTGCAGGCCGCCTGGGAGCTGGTGGAGCCCCAGCTGCCGCCGTCGGTTAACGCCCGGGTCGAACTGGCGGCGACCCCCCCGGTCTGGGGCTCGCCGGCCCGGCTCGTCCAGGCCGTCCTCCTGCTCCTGGACTACGCCCGGGAGCGCCTCCCCACCGCCGGCGACCTCCTGTTGCAGTCGCAGACCCACAACGGGGGGACGCGGCTCACCGTGGGCTTCTCCGGGGAACGTTATACTCCGGAGGCGGCCGCCCGCCTGCTCGCGGCCTTTCCGGCCCCCACCGGGGACCCGGACGGCGACGGGCCCGCCCTGGCCGCCGCCCTCTTCCGCCAGCAGGGCGGCAACCTGACGGCCGCGCCCCGGCCCGGTGGCGGCCTGGTCTTCCAGGCGGACCTGACGGCCGCCCTGCCCACGGGAACTGGCGATGCCCCCCCGGCCTAGCATTTTACCTGCCCGGGACTTCCCTCAGGCCGTCGGGGCCGCCCTCCGGGCCCCCCTGGAGACGCTGGCTGATCTGTGCGGCCTCTTTTGCCGCCTTCTCGGCGCCACCCTGACCGGCACCCGGGGCGCCCCCCTGATGCGCGCCGAGTTGGGCCGGGAGATCTACCTCTGCGGGGTTAAGGGCGGCCCGGTGGTCGCCCTCACCTCACTGTTCCTGGGCCTGCTGGTGATCGTCCACGCCACCCGTCACCTGGCCAAGATCCAGGGGGAGGAGTACATCGGCCAACTGCTGGTCCTGATCGTGGTCCGGGAGGTGGGGCCGCTGCTCACCGCCCTCTTTCTCATCCTGCGCTCCGGGGCCGCCATCACCGTGGAGGTGGCGGCCATGACCATCACCCGGGAGCTGGACGTCCTTAAAATGCTGGGCATCGACCCCGACCGGCTCCTGGGCGTCCCCCGCTTCTGGGGCCTCACCATCTCCCTGGTCGCTCTGTATGTGATCTCCCTGTTCACCGCCATTCTGGGGGGCTTTCTCTTCGCCCAGCTCTTCACCGACATCTACTGGCAGGGTTTTTGGCTCTCCTTCCTGAAGGCCCTGGACTGGCCGGACTTGGTCGTGGGGCTGGGCAAAGCGCTGTGCTTCGGCATGCTCATCGGCGCAGTCAGCGTCTATTACGGGCTGCACGCCTCCGGCGGGCTGCGGGGGCTGTCCCGGCAGACCTCCCGGGCCGCCGTCCTCAGCCTGGTGTTGTGCGCCGGGGTCAACGCCTTCCTGGACGTCATCTACTATCTGTGAGGGCTTCCGGCGGCCGGGGGGAGGAACGTGACCGCGCTCTCCTAACTTTTCGATTTGACAGGTCCCCGCCGATCTTTTATGTTTAATTTTTAATCGTTAACTCATCCCAAAGGATACTCCATGCCCGTCACCAAGCGCCTCGTACTCTCCCCGGAACAGATTCACCAGCGGGTCGGCGAACTCGCCGCCCGGATCAGCCGCGACTACGCCGGCCAGGACCTCGTCCTGGTGGGTGTCATGAAGGGCGTCTTCATTTTCATGGCCGACCTGGTGCGGGCCCTGGACCTGCCCGTGCAGGTGGACTTTGTCCGCCTCAGCAGTTACGGCGAGCGCTCCGTATCCTCGGGGGAAGTCCGCATCGGTGAGGATGTGGGGCTCACCCTCAAGGGCCGCCATGTGCTCATCGTCGAAGACATCGTCGACGTCGGCCTCACCCTGGACTTCCTCATCACGCACCTGCGCTCCCACGAACCCGCCTCCCTGAAGATCTGCTGCCTCATCGACAAAAAGGAGCGGCGGGCCGTGGAGGTCCCCCTGGATTACGTCGGCTTCTCCGTGGATAAGGGGTTCCTGGTGGGTTACGGCCTGGACTACGCCGAAGATCACCGCACCTATCCGGCCGTCTACGAGTTGGTCTTCTCCTAGCGTCAACCCCCGGCCACCCGGGGCCTCCCGGCCCCGGCCCGCCCCCGGAAATTTCCTGGCAGGACCGCACCCATGAAAAACTTTGCCTTTGACTTCACTTACTTGATTATCATCGCCGGAGTGGTCATATTATTTTTGGCGCTCCGGGAGTTTAACTGCTGGTATTGGAAGATTAACGAGCGCCTGGCCCTGCTGGAGGAGATTCTGGCGCGGCTCGAGCGCCTGGAGCAGCAGCAACCGTCGGCGGCCGCCCCCCGCCGGATTCCCGAGATCACCATTGACTGATCGGGGACGGCCCCCCCTCCGGTTGGCGGCCCTGGATATCGGCAGCCTTACCGTACGCCTGGCCGTCGCCGAAATCACGGTCCCGCCCGCCGGCTGGAAAATCATCCATCGCCGGCGGTTCATCACCCACCTGGGGGCAGACCTGGAGCGCACCGGCAGGTTATCCGCCGCCGCCCTGAACCGCACCCTGGACGCCGTCGCCGCCGACGCCGCCGCCTGTGCCGCTTATCAGGTGGCCCACGTCCGGGCCGTCGCCACCCAGGCGGTGCGCCGGGCGGACAACCGGGCGCTCTTGTTGGCGCAGATCAAGGACCGCACCGGGATGGACGTCCAGATCATCTCCCCCACGGAGGAGGCCGCCCTCACCTTGCAGGGCGTGCTCTCCGTGCTGGATCCGGCGGTGGCCGCCCTCCGCCCCCTGGTGGTCTTTGATCTGGGCGGCGGCAGCACCGAATTCGCCGTTTTTACCGGCGCTCCGGAACCGGCCCTGGCCAGTCTCCCCCTGGGGGCCCTGAGCCTCACCCAGGTCTGGCTCCCCGACGACCCGCCCCCGGCCGCCGCCCTGGCGGCCCTGCGGACCGCCGTCACCCGGGAGTTGGAGGGTCTCCCCTCCCGCTGGGGCCTGGCTTCTGATAAAATAATACCCGCGGCCCTGGTGGGCACCGCCGGCACCGTCACCACCCTGGCGGCCATCTCCCTGGCCATGGCCGACTATAACCCCGGCCGGGTCAACAACCTGGTTCTCGATCGCCGGACCATCGACCGCCTCACCGCCACCCTGGCCTCCCAGACCGCGGCCCGCCGCGCCCGGGTGACCGGCCTGGAGCCCGGTAAGGCCGGGGTCATCGTCGCCGGCGCGGTGCTGGTTCAGGCCATTTTGGCGTATTTCCGCCAGGACCGCCTGGTGGTCAGCGATGCCGGCCTCCTGGAAGGCGTCCTGGAGCGCCTGGTCGCCGACTCGGCCCTCTGCTGAACATAATTTTCCCTCTGCGTAGGAGATCCTATATGACCGATGAAACCCTTATCCAGACCGGCTATACCTTCGACGACCTGCTGCTTGTGCCCGGGGCCTCCGAGGTGCTGCCCCATGAAGTGAATCTCGAAACCCGCCTCACCCGGGAGATCACCCTGAACATCCCCCTGCTGAGCGCCGCCATGGACACCGTCACCGAATCCGAGACCGCCATCAGCATGGCCCGCCAGGGCGGCATCGGCATCATCCATAAAAACATGTCCATCGCCGCCCAGGCCCTGGAGGTGGAAAAGGTCAAGAAATCCGAATCCGGCATGATCCTCGATCCGGTCACCATCGGTCCCGAAGAGAAGATCGCCGACGTCCTGGCCCTCATGGAGCGCTACCGCATCTCCGGCATCCCGGTGGTGGAAGGCAAACGCCTGGCGGGCATCGTCACCAACCGCGACCTGCGCTTCGAAACCAACCTGGACCGCCCCGTGAAAACGGTCATGACCAGCAAGCGCCTGATCACCGGCCCCGTGGGTATCACCCTGGAGGAATCCAAGGCCCTCCTCCATCAGTACCGCATCGAAAAGCTCCTGGTGGTGGACGACGACTTCAACCTCAAGGGCCTCATCACCATCAAGGACATCGAAAAGATCAAGAAGTACCCCCAGGCCTGCAAGGACGACTACGGCCGCCTGCGGGTGGGCGCCGCCGTCGGGGTCGGTCCCGACCGGGCCGCACGCATCGACGCCCTGCTCAAGGCCGGCGCCGACGTCATCGTCATCGACACCGCCCACGGCCATTCCCAGGGCGTCATCGACGCCACCCGGGCCTCCAAGCAGGAGTTTCCCCGGATGCAGCTCATCACCGGCAACATCGCCACCGGCGACGGCGCTCTCGACCTCATCCGCGCCGGCGCCGACGGCGTCAAGGTGGGCGTCGGCCCCGGCTCCATCTGCACCACCCGGGTGATCGCCGGCGTCGGCATCCCCCAGATCACCGCCATCATGAGCTGCGCCAAGGCCGCCAAGGAATACGGGGTGCCCCTCATCGCCGACGGCGGCATCAAGTTCTCCGGCGACATCACCAAGGCCATCGCCGCCGGGGCCGACAGCGTCATGATCGGCAGCCTCTTCGCCGGCACCGACGAGTCCCCCGGCGAGTCCATCATCTTCCAGGGCCGCAGCTACAAGGTCTACCGCGGCATGGGCTCCCTGGAGGCCATGAAGGAGGGCAGCAAGGACCGCTACGGCCAGGCCGACGTCGAACTCGAGTCCAAACTGGTCCCCGAAGGCATCGTCGGCCGGGTGCCCTCCCAGGGGAGGCTCGCCGACCTCATTTACCAGCTCATGGGCGGGCTGCGTTCCGGCATGGGCTACGTCGGCTGCCGCACCATCCCCGAACTCATGGCCAAGGCCCGCTTCCTGCGCATCACCGCCGCCGGCCTGCGGGAGTCCCACGTCCACGACGTCGTCATCATGAAGGAAGCCCCCAATTACCGCCTCGATTGAGAGAAATACAGTTCATAGTTCATGGTTCGTAGTTCGCGGGGGTAAAAACCGGCGGCGGCTTTCGAGCCACCGACTACGAACTATGAACTACGAACTTTGAACCCCAAGGAGACCCCCATGGCCAAGATAACCGTGGAAAAACCCACCCAGGATAAGCTCGACCGCCTCCGGGTGCAAACCTGGAGCCCCTGGGAGTGCGACCCCAGCACCTTCGACTGGAGCTACGACACCGATGAAACCGCCTACGTCCTGGCAGGGCGGGTCAAGGTCACCTGCCCGGACGGCCAGGTCGTGGAGTTCGGCGCCGGCGATCTCGTCAAATTCCCCCGGGGCCTGAGCTGCACCTGGGAAGTGCAACAAAAAATCCGTAAGGTTTACACCTTCCAAGATGTCTAGGAGGACACCTTTAACATGACTGACTGTGAATTCAAGAAAGACGACGGCTCCTGCGCCGGCTGCGACCTGTTGAAACCGCCGGAAACCGAGGCCACCCCCCAGGATGTCAAACTCCGGGCCGCCCTGGACCCCATCCGCCACAAGCTTCTGGTGATGAGCGGCAAGGGCGGCGTCGGCAAATCCAGCGTGGCCGTCACCCTGGCGTTGATCCTGGCCCGCCGCGGCTTCGCCGTCGGCCTCATGGACGTCGACCTCCACGGCCCCAACGTGCTGCGTATGCTGGGCCTGGGCGAGGCCCTCAATGTCACCTCCGGGCTCTTCCGCCTGCCCGGCCCCCTCATGGACAACCTCAAGGTCATCTCCATCGAGGCCCTGATGAAAAACCGGGAGGCCGCCGTCATCTGGCGGGGCCCGGTGAAACACAAGGTCATCGAGCAGTTCCTCACCGAAGTGGACTGGGGCCCCCTGGACTTCCTCATCATCGACGCTCCTCCCGGCACCGGCGACGAACCCCTGAGCGTCGCCCACACCATCCCCGACGCCCGGGCCCTCATCGTTACCACCCCCCAGGAGATCTCCCTGGCCGACGTCCGCAAGTCCATCGACTTCTGCGCCAAGGTCAACATGCCCATCGTGGGCCTGGTGGAAAACATGGGCCGCCTGGTCTGCCCGGACTGCGGCAAGGACATCCGCCTCTTTCCCTCCGGCGGCGCCCGCAACCTGGCCCAGGCCGCCGGCATCCCGCTCTTGGGGTCCCTGCCCTTCGACCACCAGATCGTCGAGGCCGCCGACGCCGGCCGCCTGGTGGACGTCGCCCCCGCCGACAGCCCCTTTGTCCAGGCCCTGGAAGCTATCGTCGACACCATCCTGGAAGCGGTCAACCAGGTCGTCCCCCTGGCCAAAAAACCGGTGCGGGAGCCGGGCGTCTCCCGGTTCGCCGTCCCCCTGCAGGATGGCCAACCCGCGGCCCAGTTCCCCCAGTGCGACGCCTTCGCCCTCGTCACCGTCCGCGCCGGCCGGATCGACGGTCAGGAGACCATCGCCCCCACCAGCCCCCACCCCGGCCTCTGGCCCCTCTGGCTGGAACAGAAGGGCGTCACCCACCTCTTCGCCCCCGGCATCAAACCCGGCGCCCGGGAGGTCTTCACCCGCAAGGACATCCAGGTGGCCGACGGCGATCCTTCCCTATCCCCGGAAGACCAGGTCCGCAGTTTCCTGGCCGCTAACCCCGCCTGAACGACCAGGGGGGCGAGCCTCCCGGCCCGCCCCCCTGGTATTATCTCCGGCCCTTCCGGTTCTGGCCTGGGTATGGCTCCAGACCCCCACAGAAGCAGTCGATGGCAGTCTGGCAATGTTCTTTATCCCCATAGCCGCACGCCCGCTGCTTAACGGCCCTGATCTTGGCGTCGCGGCCGCCGTCTCGGTCGCCCGGCGGCCGGCGGAGTTGCCGGACCGCCGTGACCCCCTTCAGCACTATTCCCCCCCTTGTTCATTGACAATGCCGCCAAAAAGTTCTACCGTATGGATAACCCGAAGGTTGCTCAAGGAGGATTGAGGTGTCTACGGTTGCTTTGCCCGCCTGCGCCGCCACCGGCATCGGTTCGGTGCCCTTCACCGACCCCGCCGCGGCCGTGGGGCTTATCCTGCAATATGCCCCCGAACTCCCCTTCTGGCCGCAATTGGTCAAGTTGGGCTTCCGGGAGGACATGGTCGCCCAGGGCTCCGGGGGGTTTGCTCCTTTGCTGGTCCGGGATGACGACCGGAAGGTGGTCCGGGTGAACGACGCCCTTGACCGGGAGGAGGCCCTCACCCGCTTCTATGAGGTGGCCCTGGCCGGCGACCTGGCTCCCTTCGCCCTCGCGCCGGAGGAGGCCCGGGGCTTCTTTGCCCTCCTCGACGCCGGCGGCGGCTCCGCCTTCTGCAAGGGACACCTCTGCGGACCGGTCACCTTCGCCGCCACGGTCAAGACCGCCGACGGCAAGGCCCTGCTCGCCGACTCCGAACTCCTCCAGGCCGTCAACCGGGGGATCGGCCTCAAGGCCGCCTGGCAGGCTGCCCAGTTCCGTCAGCGGGGCAAGACGGCCCTGATCTTCTTCGACGAGCCCTCCCTCACCGGTTTCGGCTCCGCCTTCATGCCCATCTCCCGTCAGGATGTGGTCGCCGCCCTCACCGAAACCATGCAGGCCGCCCGGGAGCACGGTGACCTCCTCACCGGCATCCATTGCTGCGGCAATACCGATTGGGCCCTGCTGCTGGACACCCCCATCGACGTCCTCAGCTTCGACGCCTACGGTTTCTTCGACACCCTGATCCTCTACGAGGAGGCCGTGCGGGGCTTCCTGGACCGGGGCGGCTACCTGGCCTTCGGCCTGGTGCCCACCACCCCCGATAGCCCCGCGGCAACCGCCGACACCCTCTGGACCCTGTTCCTGGATCAGCTCGCCCGGTTGGCGGCCCGGGGCCTGCCCCGTTCTGTGGTGCTGCCCCGGGTGCTCTTCACCGCGGCCTGCGGCCTGGGTTACCTCGCCCCCGCCCAGGCTCAGGCCGCTCTGGCCGTGGTGGCCGATTTAAGCGCCCGGGGACGCCGTCTGCTCTCGGAACTGTAACCGCCGCGTCGCGGCTGGCCGCCCCCGCAGGAGGACCCCATGAAAGTTCGCGACATCATGGTAACGGACGTCGCCACCCTGGAAGTCACCGACGAGCTCTCCCTGGCCAACGACATCATGAAGCTGGGCCGCATCCGCCACCTGCCGGTGGTGGATGGCAAGAAGCTGGTGGGCATCATCTCCGAACGGGACCTGTTTCGCAGTTCCCTGGCCACCGCCCTGGGGCAAAACTCCCTCTCGGTCCGTAACCTGATGAAGGCCATCCGCATCCGGGACATCATGAACACGAAAGTGGTCACCGTACCCCCCGACGCCGACCTCAAGAATGCCGTGCGTCTCATGCTCGAACGCAAGATCGGCTGCGTCCCGGTGGTGGAGGACGGTTTGCTGGTGGGCTTGATCACCGAAACCGATATCCTCCTGCTCTTTCTGCAAAGCGCCTGATCCCTGACAGTCCCTTTAACCATTGCGGAGGTCGACGCCATGTCGGAAAAATTCCCCCCCTGGTACTCTTACCTGAAGGACAAGCATCCCCAATTCATGGCCGCCCTGGAAGCCTTGGGGGAGGCCGTCCGCGCCGAGGGCCCCCTGGACGCCAAAACCGGCCACCTCATCCAGTTGGCTGCCGCCGCCGCCAACCGCTCCCAGGGCGCCGTGCATAGCCACGTCAAACGGGCCCTGCAGGCCGGCGCCACCCCCGCGGAGGTCTACCATGCCCTCCTCATGCTCACCAGCACCATCGGCTTCCCCACCGTCTCCGCCGCCCTCAGCTGGACCCACGACGTCCTGAAGGAAACCGCCGGCTAACCCCCTAACCTACTCCACGGCCATGGGACGCCCTTCTCCTTCCCCGTGTCTTTCCCCAGAGCCTCCCGGGCTTCCTTGCCCCCGGGGCGTCCCGGCCCACCGGATGTCGGCGGCCCGGACATGCCTGGGTTTCGATTTTTCTTGTACGCAGGTCGGAAAAGAGATGACTGCAGAACCGGGAAGAGCTGTTTGGGCAAGACAGGGCAGGGGGCCAACGCCCGCCCCTCAAGTTAGATTTGCACATGCTCCGGGTAATTAAGGTAACGGCATCACCGCCCGCGGGGTGCGGGTGTAATTCTCTTGCAGGAGGCAAGCATGTTTAAGGAATTCAAGGAATTCGCCATGCGCGGCAACGTGGTGGATATGGCCGTGGGTATCATCATCGGCGCCGCCTTCGGGGCCATTGTCAAGTCCCTGGTGGGCGATGTCCTCATGCCCCCCATCGGCCTGCTCCTGGGCAATGTCGACTTCTCCAACCTCTTTATCGTCCTCAAGGAAGGCAAGGCCGCCGGCCCCTACGCCTCCCTGGCCGCCGCCCAGGCCGCCGGCGCGGTCACCATCAACATCGGCGTCTTTATCAATTCCATTATCAGCTTCCTCATCGTCGCCTGGGCCGTCTTCATGGTCATCAAGGGCCTCAATCGCCTCAAAAAAGAGGAGCCCCTCGCGGCCCCGGAGACCAAAGAGTGCCCCTTCTGCCTCTCCACCGTTCCCCTCCAGGCCAGCCGTTGCCCCCACTGCACCTCGCAACTGGCATGACCGTCCTGCCGGCGTTGCCGTGTCCTCCCCCGGAGGGGCGCAAGCTCCGCAGCTCCCCCCCCTTCGCGCCCCCGGGGGGGCGCCGTTTCCTGGCGGCCCCGCTCCCCCTGGATCAGGACGCGGCCAGCTTCTCCCGGGTTTCCTGCAGCAACTCCGCCAGGTCCGGATCCGACGCCGGCGCCTCGTAGGTCTCCAGCCGGGCCAGCCAGCTCCGGTCTCCCAGCTCCCCCACCAGATACAGGATATCTCCCTGCACGGCCGTATCCTGGGCGGCGAAGCCCTCCCACAGGGGCGCCAACACGGCCCGGGCCAGCTCCGGGGCCGCCGCCGCCACCGTCTCCACCGCCACCATGGCCCCCAGGCGCACGTTCCATTCTTCGTGGCTCAACAGCGGCATGAACCCGGGGAAGATCTTCCCCTGCCGCACCATCATCTCGGCCACCAGCGACGCCTGGCCCTCCGTCAGCAGCCGCTCCAACGTCGCCGTCGCCAGTTCCGCGGGATCGGCCTGTTCCAGCAGGTCCACCACCTCCGACAGCTTCAGGGCCCCGGTGAGACGGTAGAGGCCGTTCAGAATCACCGTGGGCACCGCCTTCACGTCGGCCGCCGCCGCCGCCTCCGGAAAGAGCCCGCAGTCGTACAGCTGCACCCTGCCCCGCGGCAGCGCCAGCGTCAGGGGGATCAGCTGCCGCACCACCCCCGGGCAGAAGGGGCAGTGCTCACTGATAAAAATCTCCAGCTCCGTGGGCAGGCTCACCGCCGCCACCCGTGGGGCCACCCCCGCCGGCAGCGGCGGCGGGCCGTCCTCCGCGGCCGCCGCTGCCTCCAGAAACAGGGGCAGCTCCGGGCCCGCCGGCAGGCCGTGCCAGCGCCAGGTGTCCCCCAACCGCAGGGCGGGCGGGCCCTGGCCGGCAATTATGTCCGTGGTGATGGTCACCTGGGGAAACGCCGCCTGCAGGGCGGCGGCAAATTCCCGAAAAACCGGGGCCTGAACCGCCCCCTCGGGGCACTCCAGGCGCAGGCGCCAGCCCGCCGGTCGCCCCCCCAGCCACTCCTGCCAGCGTTGGCTGTCAGTGGCGCTGATGGCTATGGTCATGAGGTCTCAGCCAGTTCCGCCAGAGTGAAGATTGCCTGAAAATCGGGAACGACCGCGGCGATGCTTTCTCCCCCGCCCTCCTGGCGGTCCACCAGGGCGATGACCTGCACCACCTCCAGCCCGAAGTCCCGGGCCGCGGCCACGGCCTGCAAGGCCGAGCCCCCCGTCGTCACCACGTCCTCCAGCACCGCCACCCGGTCCCCCGGAGCCGTCGCCCCGGCCACCTGCCCGCCGGTGCCGTAGGTCTTGGTCATCTTGCGCACCGAAAACGACTGCACCGGCCGACCCTTCAGAAAACTCACCAGGGCCGTGGCGTGGGCCAACGGATCGGCCCCCATGGTCAGCCCCCCCACCGCCGCGATCCCCCGGTCCTGGATCATCCCGAAGATAATCTCGCCCACCAGGGCCAGGCCCTCGGCGCTGAACGTCACCGGCCGGCAGTTGATGTAAAACGGGGACTCCTTGCCGGAGGCCAGCCTGAACAAGGGCGGCTGCGAACGGTATTGGTACGATTTTTCCCGGAGCAGGGCCAGCAGACGGTCGCGGCGGGCGTCCATGGCAGTCCTCTTCTGACGGTGTGGTCCAACGTCCCTGGCCGCCGTGCTTCACGGCAGCCCGAATTTTTCCCGCAGCTTCTGAAAAACGATGGGCGGCACGATATCCTGGATGACGCCGCCCAGACTGACGGCCTCCTTCAGGATGGAGGAACTCAGGAAGACCCATTTGAGGCTGGTCATCAAAAACATGGTCTCGATCTCCGGCGCCAGCCGCCGGTTCATCAGGGCCAACTGGAACTCGTAGTCGAAATCCGACACCGCCCGCAACCCCCGCAGAATGACGTTGGTCTCCTGCCGGCGGACGAAATCCACCAACAGGCCGGTGAAGTGGTCGATCTTCACCCGGGGATGGTCGCTCAGCACCTGGCGGATCATCTCCACCCGCTCGTCGATGGTGAACAGCGGCTGCTTGACGGGATTGATGGCGATGGCCACGATGATTTGGTCGAAGATCTTCAGACCCCGCTCGATGAGGTCCAGATGGCCGTTGGTGATGGGATCGAACGAGCCGGGATAAATGGCGACTTTGCCCATGGGCTGTTATGCTCCTTCCGAAATATCGGGGCCCCCTGCCCCCGCCGCCTCCCGGCGGTAAAAGGACACCACGGTGTCCCCATAGCGGCGCTCTTGGCGGCGCCCCCAGGATTCATAAACCGCCGCCAGCTCCTCCCGACGGCTGTGCTCCACCACGGCCACCGCCCCCGGGGCCGCCAGACTCCCGGCCGCCAGCCGGGCCAGGCTGTCCGCGGCCAGCCCCCGGCCATACGGCGGATCGCAGAAAATCACCTCGAACTGCCGCCCCTGGGCGCTCAGCGCCTTCAGGGCCGCCGCCGCCGCTTGCGCCCGCACCTGCCCCGCCGCCGTCAGTCCGCACAGCTCCAGGTTGCGCCGCAGCACCCCCACCGCCGCCGGGTGGTCCTCCACAAAAACCGCCGTCGCCGCCCCCCGGCTCAGGGCCTCGATGCCCATCGCCCCGGAACCCGCGAACAGGTCCAGCACCCGGGCGCCCTCCACCGCCGACCCCAGGATGTTGAACACCGCCTCCCGCACCCGGTCCGCCGTGGGCCGCACCGGCCCCCGCACCGCCGCCAGCCGCCGGCCCTTGAGCCGCCCCGCGATGATTCTCATGATGGCCGTCTCCGGGGAGGCCGCCTCCTCCTACCGCCCCAGGGCGGCGATCACCTTGGCGGCCGTGCCCGGGGACCGGAACGCCTTCAGGAACTCCTTGGCGTCATCGTAAGCCGCATAGGCGATGCGCTCCCGGAATTTCTGGGGCATGTTGTCGATCTTGTCCTTGAAGGGTTTGGTGGCGAACTTGATGTCCTTCTTGTTCTCGATCGCCCAGGCCCGCATCTCCGCCATCAGTTCCGGCTCCAGGCCCGCATGGGCCACGTTCTGCCATTGGGTGCCCACGTTGGCCTTGCGGATGCCGTAGTCCGCAAAGCGGCCCACCAGATGCAGGGGCGTCCCCGTCACCCCGTGCTGGGCGATGCACACCCCATACTCCTTGATCGCCTGGTAGATTTCCCCGGTGCGCTCCAGGTCGATGGAGATCTCTTCCCCTTCCAGGTAGTTGCCGTGCTTGGAGCCGTTGTTGATGGCCAGCAGGTCCGGCTGGATACCCTGCGTGCGCAGTCCCGTGATGAACTCCCGGGCCTCGGCCACCGTGGTGATCTCCGCCTCCTGCCCCGCCGACTTGATCTCCCCCACCTCCACCTCCAACCCCAGGTTCTTGGCCACGATGGGCTGGGCCAGCTCCACGGTGATGCGGATGTTGTCCGGCAGCTCGTTGAAGGAGGCGTCGATGGCGAAGGAGGTGTAGCCCGCCGCCAGTTGCGCGGCGATCAGCTCCCGGGCCGACTCGATGGCCTCCGGCGCCGTGCTCTTCACCGTGATGTGGTCCGCGTGGATGAAAAAGGGCTTGCTGAATCCCGTCTCCTGAGCGTACTGCATCACCGTCTGGGCATACAGCTCCGGCGTGAAACCGGTATACCCGCCCTCCAGGCTGCATTCGCTCCGGGCCAGCTCGAAGCCCACCACCGCGTCCAGTTCCTCCGCGGCCTGCATAATCCCCGGGATGACGTGCTTGATGCGGGTGTTGCAGGCCATCACGATGACCGGCTCGGTCTTCAGGGCCGTCAGGATATCCTTGGAATTCAGCAGACATACCCGGCTGCCGGACGGCAGTTTGGCCAACACGTGGGCCGGGCGTAACGCCAAAACTTTTTCCAGGGCGGCGGTGCTCATGCGCTTCCTCCTCTCCGGCCGGAGTCAGGCCGTCGACGAAATTGCCGGAATTTTCCTTATAACCTCAGGCCCCCGGAGGGAAACGGGCGCCAACCCCTCCTCCAGGGGCGCTAAAATATCCTCGCATCCCCGGGAAACGAAATAGTCCTCCACCTTGCTTACCAGGGCCTCCGCCGCCGTTATCGCCCCCGTCGCGGTGGCTTCCCCGTAAAACAGGTGGGGTATGCCGTCGGGCAGGCCGTTGGGATAGCGGGACGGCACGTAGTGCAAATCAAGCTGCCGCGCCCCCTCCCGGCAATCGAGCAGCGCCGGGACCTGCCTGCCGGCTTTCTGGATCATGGTGCTCAGGGAGTGCGTCAGGAGGGCCTCTTTTCTGGCGCCCACGGCATACAACAGGGATTTTAAAGCCTTTGCGGCCGCCTGTTGGGCCAGGAAGCAGGCCGTATTGTAAAATGCACCCCGCGCGTTCCAACGGGCGGCCTGGAGATCGAAACGGGCCTGTTGATACCAGCGTCGCGCCTCAGCTTTCCGGCTGGCCATAAATCAGGCGCCCCTCTTCCCTCACGGTCTCCGCCAGGATGTTGCCGTTGGCGAGCATCCGGGCGAACTCCCCGGGAGTGTAGACCAGCACGTCCACCGCCCCCAACTCCAGGGGCAACAGCCGGCCCACCTCCAGCAGACGCTCCAGAAACGGCGTGGCGGTCTCCTTGATGATCACCACATCCAGGTCGCTCAAGTTATCCGCCTCCCCCCGGGCCCAGGAGCCGAACACCTAGACCCGCTCCGGCCGGTAGGGCTCCAGGGCCGCCAGCAGCCGCCGGATCTTCTTCCTGGTTGCCAGCTTGCGAAGTTGCCGCATCTTGGCCCCCGGCCGGGACAGGGGCCTGAA
This sequence comes from uncultured Desulfobacterales bacterium, assembly GCA_964428565.1. Classification (GTDB taxonomy): domain Bacteria; phylum Desulfobacterota; class Desulfobaccia; order Desulfobaccales; family Desulfobaccaceae; genus CAYRYV01. The sequence continues at coordinate 21,929 of CAYRYV010000050.1, forward strand.
CCGCACCCCTCCCGGTGCCCTGTGGTCACCCGCTCTCCTCCTGCGACCCTAACACCTAAAACCTAAAACCTCTTACAGATACTTCTCCCCCAGGATTTCGGCGATCTGCACCGCGTTGGTGGCCGCCCCCTTGCGGATGTTGTCCGCCACGATCCACAGGTCGATGCCGTTGGCGATGCTGGCGTCCTCCCGGATGCGGCCCACCAGCGTCAGGTCCTGGCCGGCGGCGTCCAGGGGCATAGGATACATCCGGTTGGCCGGATCATCCACCACCTTCACCCCCGGGGCCTGGGCCAACAGCTCCCGGACCTGGGTCGGGGAAATCTTCTTCTCGGTCTCGATGTTCACCGACTCCGAATGCCCGTAGAACACCGGCACCCGGGCCGTGGTGGCGCTCACCCGGATGGTGTCGTCCCCCATGATCTTCCGGGTCTCCAGCACCATCTTCATCTCTTCCTTGGTGTAGCCGTTCTCCAGAAACACGTCGATGTGGGGGAAAACATTGAAGGCGATGCGGTACGGATACACCTTGATCTCTGGGTCCTGCCCCGACAGCAGCGCCCGCACCTGGCCCGCCAGCTCCTCCACCGCCTTCTGCCCCGTGCCCGACACCGCCTGGTAGGTGGACACCACCACCCGCTTGATCCGGGCCGCATCGTGAATCGGCTTCAGCACCACCACCATCTGGATGGTGGAGCAGTTGGGGTTGGCGATGATGCCCTTTGTTTTATACTGGGCGATGTCCCCCGGGTTCACCTCCGGCACCACCAGCGGCACCTCCGGGTCCATCCGCCAGGCGCTGGAATTGTCCACCACCACCGCTCCCGAAGCCGCCGCCATGGGCGAAAACTTCAGGCTGGTGCCGCCCCCCGCCGAAAACAGGGCGATGTCGATGCCCTCAAACGACTTTTCCGTCAGCACCTCCACCGGGATATCCTGCCCGTGAAAAGACACCGCCTTGCCCAGGGACCGCTCCGACGCCAGCGGCCGCAGCATCTTCACCGGAAAGTTGCGCTCCTCCAGACACTGCACCATCTGCGTGCCCACCGCCCCGGTGGCCCCCGCCACCGCCACATTGAAACTCTTCGCCATTGCCGTATTCTCCCAGTCAACCTGACTGATTATTTATAATCTTTCTCCGAGGTTTTTCCTGATCTGCTCACGTGCGGGGATCAGCCGCAGGTGCCCTGACCCCCTGCCCCCCTCCCTCAACTACGCCTTCACGTTGTCCGCCGCGTATTCGGCCACCAGGTCCCCCACCTCGCTGGTGGAGTAACCCATCTGACCCGCCGACATGCTCTTCAGGTGTTTGGCCAGCACCTCTTTGATGCCGAATTCCACCGCCGCCGCCGCCCGGGCCTCGCCCAGGTGCTCCAGCATCATCTGGGCCGCGGCGATGGCCGCCAGCGGGTTGATGATGTTCATCCCGGTGTATTTGGGGGCGGAGCCGCCGATGGGCTCGAACATCGACACCCCCTCGGGGTTCAGATTGCCCCCCGCCGCGATCCCCATGCCGCCCTGGATCATGGCCCCCAGATCGGTGATGATGTCCCCGAACATGTTGTCCGTCACGATCACATCGAACCACTCCGGGTTCTTCACCATCCACATGCAGGTGGCGTCCACGTGGGCGTAGTCGGTGGCGATGTCCGGGTAATCCTTGGCCATCTCCTTGAAGGCCCGCTCCCACAACCCGAAGGCATAGGTCAACACGTTGGTCTTGCCGCACAGGGTGAGCTTCTTGGCCTTGTCCCGCTTCCGGGTCAGCTCGAAGGCGAACTTCAGGCAGCGGTCCACCCCCATGCGGGTGTTCACCGACTCCTGCACCGCCACCTCAAAGGGGCTGCCCTCCCGCAGGATGCCCCCGGCCCCGGCGTACAGGCCCTCGGTGTTCTCCCGCACCACCACAAAGTCGATGTCCTGGGGCCCCTTGTCCTTCAACGGCGTCTCCACCCCGGGGTAGAGGATCACCGGCCGCAGGTTGATATATTGGTCCAGCTCGAAGCGCAGCCGCAGCAGCAGCCCCTTCTCCAGAATGCCCGGCTTGACGTCCGGATGCCCGATGGCCCCCAGGTAAATGGCGTTGAACCCCCGCAACTCCGTCACCACCGAGTCCGGCAGGATCTCCCCGCTGCGTTTGTAGCGCTCCCCGCCCAGGTCATAGTGGGTGAAATCGAATTTCAGGCCCGCCGGCCCCTCCAGGGCCTGCAACACCTTCAACCCCTCCGCCACCACCTCCGGGCCGGTGCCGTCGCCCGGCAGCACTGCAATCTTGTAGTTCATGTCCGCGTCGCTCCCATCTTCTTCATCACGTGGGCGATGAGCCCCCCGTCGGCGATCAGCTCCTGCATGAAATCCGGCAGCGGCTGAATCTTATAGGTCTTGCCCGTGGTGATGTCCGTGATCACCCCGGCGCTCAGGTCCACCCCCACTTCGTCCCCGTCCTTGATCTCCGCCGCCGCCTCCGGCGACTCGAAGATCGGCAGCCCCATGTTGAAGGCGTTGCGGTAGAAGATGCGGGCGAAACTCCCGGCGATGACCCCGGACAGCCCCGCCGCCTTCAGGGCGATGGGAGCATGTTCCCGGGACGAGCCGCAGCCGAAGTTCTTGCCCGCCACGATGAAATCCCCCGGGTGGGCCTTCTTGACGAACTCCGGATCGGCGTCCTCCATGGCGTGCTTGGCCAATTCCACCGGATCGGAGGTGTTCAGGTAACGGGCCGGAATGATCTCGTCCGTATTGATGTCGTCACCGAATTTATAAGCAATCCCATGTAGTTCCATGATGCGTCCGTTCGGGCGAAAATTACCCTCCCCGGGCGGCCCGAATAGTTAAATAAATCGCAATTCCCCCGCCCTGTCAAGAGCTTTGCCGGTATCCTCCCCCCGTACCGCTCCCCGGTACACCCCCCGGCGGCCCCCGCCCCCGCTCTTTCTCCCCGTTGCCCGGCTCCTGCCGGGCCGCCTCGCTTTCCTGTGTGCCCCCGCCGCCCCGGTTACGCGGCTCCTGGTGCGGGTGGCCGTACAATTGTCCTCTTCCGCCCCCTTTCGCCTTTCGCCTTTTCCCTGCTCTGTCCCCCCCCGTACCGCTCCCCGGCACGCCCCGCCGGCCGGCCCCGCCCACGTGTTTCTGCCCTGCAACCCTCTCGGTCAAATTCATCGGCGGCCGGTGGCCCCGGGTGGCCCCGACAACGTGTTGTCGGGGTGGCGCCGCCACCAGAGGTTTCCCTCTCCTCGTTCTCCAGCTCCTGCTCTTTCTCCCCGTTGCCCGGCTCCTGCCGGGCCACCTCAACTGGAAACTGGAAACTGGAAACTGGAAACTGATTTTGTGACATTTGTCCTATGTGTCTCATCTGTTCTGGAAACGCCCCCCCTTTTCCGTTACACTTTCTCCCCAGGGGCCGCCCCCGGCTCACCGCTTACGGCTCCCGGCCCGTACCGGGACCGCGGTACACCGGCGCTCACGCCCCCTTACCCGGTACGCCCCCGGTACATGGCGGTACACGTTCCGGCCGGTACCGGGTCCCGGCGTGACGCCGGCGGCCCGTTTACATGAGGCTTGTGCGATGAATAATAAAGTAAATCAAGAAGATACAAGAAAGATAACGGCAACTGCCCCCGGGTGTACCGGCTCCCGGCGTTTTTTTCCCCGGTACCCGGTACACCGGCACGCGCCCGTGTACCAACGCTGCCGCGGCCCCGGGGACCGGCCCTCACCCGTCATCCCTCCACGGGATGGGGGGTGGGGGTCCGGGGGAGGGGGCAAGGGCTGCAA
>CAYRYV010000051.1:0-25365 GCA_964428565.1 uncultured Desulfobacterales bacterium
CACCATGAATTCTAAACAATTATCACTTGCTCTGGCCTAGCCGGACAGAATTGAATACAAATGTCTAACATTGACATGTCCGTAGGCCCACAAACACATGGTGCATATTTGATAATTTATGCCGGTGCACCGGTGATATAGGATTGCTAAATCGTGATGGCCGTAGTTAATCGAAAATTATAGAGAACACCTATGCCGGAGATATGCAACTTCCTGGGCATCTCGATCTACATGTATTATCGTGATCATGGCCCCCCGCACTTTCATGCGGTATACGGTGAATTTGAAATCACGGTGGAGATTGACTCAGGCATAGTGTCGGGGCGATTTCCCAGAAGGGCTCTGGGGCTGGTGCTGGAATGGTGGCTGCTGCATAAGCCGGAACTGTTGACTAACTGGGAACTCGCCGAGCAGAAGCTGCCTCTGAACCCAATTCTCCCCTTGGAGTAAGATTATGATTTCTCATGTTATCGAAGCCAGGCATGTGGGAGGCCACAAGGTATGGCTCAGATTTGATGATGGCGTCTGCGGTGAGGTGGATTTGTCCGGCGAACTGGAGGGTCCGATTTTTGAGCCGCTCAAAGACGTTGAGGTCTTTCGTCAATTCCTGGTGCGCTATAACACGCTTTCCTGGCAGAACGGCGCGGACTTCGCCCCGGAGTTTCTCCGTGAAAGACTTGTCCAACAAAACATTGACACTGACCAGGCGGCCACGGGTGTCGAGCATGCTCCAAGCCCCTAATGGTCGCTTACTTGAACTTTGCATGTTACTTACTCCAGAGAAGCTGATATCCATTTGACTAAGGAGGTAGTATCCATGAGTTCCCACGACAACTATAAGGTCAAGCAGGGCCTGCTGGTCATCCTGATCTTCGGCTGCTTCGGGGTGGCGGCGCTGAATTTCAGCTGGATCATTACCCTGGGCGCAGTGCTGGCGGCCACGGCGATCGCCCTGTTCGCCTCCACCACCCAACCGGAGCCCAGCCACGACGACCATCACCACCACTAAGGACTGAGCCGGCAGCCGCCTGGGGCGGCACGATGACGGCCCGCAAGGGAATTCGGCAGTTTCTGCACCGCACACCGAAAACCGCACGGTTATGAAGGAGGATGTCATGCGCATCGCACTTATCGGTCAAGCGGCCTTTGGCGCCGAGGTCTTCAAGAAGCTGCACGAACGGGGGGAGAATATCGTGGGGGTCTTTTGCCCGCCGGATTCCCCCAAGGGCAAGGTGGACCCCATGAAAGAGGCGGCCCAGGCGGCCGGGGTAAAAGTCTTCCAGCCTCCCCGCATGAAGGACCCGGAGGCCCTGGAGCAGATGCGGTCGCTGACCCCGGACCTGGCCATCCTGGCCTTCGTCACCGACATCGTGCCGGAGCGGGTGCTGGCGGTGCCCCGGCTGGGGAGCATCTGCTACCACCCCTCCATCCTGCCCCGGCACCGGGGGGCCTCGGCCATCAACTGGGCGGTGATCCAGGGCGACACCAAGACGGGCCTCTCCATCTTTTGGGTGGACGAAGGCATCGACACCGGCGACCTCCTGCTTCAGAAGGAGGTGGAGATCGGTCCCGATGAAACCACCGGGGCGGTCTATTTCAACAAACTCTTCCCCCTGGGGGTGGAGGCCGTGGTGGAGTCCGTGGACCTGATCAAGGCCGGTAAGGCGCCACATATCCCCCAGGACCATTCCAAGGCCACCTACGAGCCGCCCTGCGACGAGCGGGTGGCGGGGATCAACTGGCACCTGGACGGCCGTCAGGTTTACAACTTCATCCGGGGCTGCGACCCGGCGCCCGGGGCCACGGCCAAATTCAAGGGCGAAGCGGTGAAGTTCTTCAACGCCAGTTTCCTGCCGACGGCGCACACCGCCGCGCCGGGGGAAATCCTGGAGGTGAGCCCCCAGGGCCTGAAGATCGCAGTGAACGGCGGGGCGGTGGTGGTTACCCGGGTGCGCACCAAGACGCTGGGGAAGGTCAAGGCCGAGGAGTTCATCAAGGCGGTGGGACCCCAGGCGGGGGAGAAGTTCGAGGCTTAACGGCAAGCCGGCCGCCGGGTGGTTATCCCGAGGCTCCCGGAAAGAGGAGATTATCCGGGTATGATATTTTATATCTATCTGGCGGCGGTGATCCTCGCCAGCGCCTTGCATCTATGGATGCGACGGCGGACCCTGACGCCGTTGGTGGCGGTGGACGTGGCCATCCTCTACCTGTTGGTGTTTTTCACGGGCGTGGGGGGATTGGTGGGGGCGCTGGGGCACACCTTCCATGCCCGGCAGATCGCCCTCTCCATCGGCTGGGCCCCGGGGAGCCCCTTCCAGTTCGAGGTGGCCATGGCCAACCTGGCCTTCGGGGTCCTGGGGATCCTGTGCATCTGGCGGCGGGGCGACTTTTGGCTGGCCACGGCCCTGGGGTGGGCCATCTTCCTGCTGGGCTGCGCTTACGGCCATATCAGGAACATGCTGACCATGCACAATGACGCCGTCAACAATGTCGGCCCGGTGCTTTGGCTGTACGATCTGGCGGTGCCACTGACCCTGCTGGCGCTGCTGGCGGTCCGACGGCGGCTGGCCGGGCAATCTTGCCGCCAGTCTCCGTAAACCGCGGCACCCGCCGCGGGGGCTGAGATCAGCGCCCTCAGCCCCCGCGGCGGCATCTTTAAAAGCCCTTAAATTCAGCCTCTTCCAGGGGAATGACCTGCTCCGGCGACACCACCCGGGCGCCGGCCAACAGCTCAACGGTGGCGATGCTGACGGCGATATGCCAGCCCGTTTCCGGCAGAGGCCGATGGCCGACGATCTTTTCCGCACCCTTCCCGGTGTAGGTGAGGGTCCCGGAGGGCCGGGCCCGCATCTGCCGGCCGCAGTCCATGTCTTTCATGTTGATTCTGAGGATGTTGTGCTTGTCCGGATGGGCCAGGACGACGCCGACGCGGCCCGCCAGTCATTATGGGGATGGCGACACAGCCTGATCGTAGCTCTTTTTCATATCGTCCAGGGCTTTCCCCATGCTGGCTTTAAAATCGTCCCAGGCCTTGCCGGTGGCCTTGTGAATGTCCGCAAGCTGTTGCTTCAGGGTATCGGTTGTTCCCTGGAGATTTTTAATCATTTCATCCATTTTGGCCTTCATCTCCGGCGCCGCGTCCTGGGCCCGAGCCTTTAAGTCATCCAGCTTTTTTTGCATGGCCTCCAGCTGGGTTTCGGCGTCTTTCTGAAACTCCTCTTTCTGCTGCTTAAGATAGTCGGCGGCTTGTTCGGCCGTCTTGTCGGCTTGTTGCTTGACCTCTCCCGCGGTCGCCTGCTCCCGGGGTTTGGGCTTTTCCTCCTGCTGACCACACCCGACCAGGAGAAAACCCAAGGCCGCGGCCACCAACATGAAAATTACCTTGTCCTTCATAAACATCCTCCCTGTGTTCTGAAGATGGGGAAACGCAAAGTCGTTCCCTCTCCTCAAAGGTAAGGCGTCAGGCCGGTTTTGCAATACCGGCAGTAAGCCGATGGCCGGGAGGCCGGATACTGCGGCCGGCCGATCCCATCGCGGAAAGATGCGGGGGCGGGCCGGCCGGCCAAGCCCCGCCCCCTCCCCGGAAACCCATCACTTCTTCTCCCGCCGGCGGGCGCGCCAGCGGTCGGCCAGGGTCTTTTCGGCGCCCTGGTCCCCAGGCCGGTAGAAGACCTTGTCGGCCAGCTCCGGGGGGAGGTAGGTCTGGGGAACCCAATGCCCCGGAAAGGCGTGGGGATATTGGTAGCCGCGGCCGGGGCCCAGGGCCTTGGCGTCCCGGGAGGCGTCCTGGAGGTGTGTGGGCACCTTGGTGACGCCGGTCTCCCGGAGGGCATCCAGAGCTTTGAAGTAGGCGCCGGTGGAGTTGGACTTGGGGGCCAGGGCGAGATAGATGGTGGCCTGGGCCAGGTGGTACTGGGCTTCGGGGAGACCCACCCAGGTGAGGGCGTCGGCCGCAGCCACGGCCTGCACCAGGGCCCAGGGGTCGGCCAAACCGATGTCCTCGGAGGCCAGGATCAAGAGACGGCGGGCGATGAACCGGGGGTCCTCGCCGGCGTCGAGCATGCGGGCCAGCCAGTAGAGGGCGGCGTCGACGTCGGAGCCCCGGACGCTCTTGATGAAGGCGCTGATGGTGTCGTAGTGGGCGTCGCCTTCCTTGTCGTAGAGGACGGCCTTCCTGTGGATGGACTCCTGGGCCACCTCCAGGGTGAGATGGACCTTGCCGTCCGGGCCGGGGGGCGTGGAGAGCACCGCCAGTTCCAGGGCGTTGAGGGCGTGGCGGGCGTCGCCGCCCGCCATCCGGGCGAGATGGAGCAAGGCGTCGGCGTCGGCGGCCACGGGCTCCGCCCCCAGGCCGCGTTCGGGGTCGGCCAGGGCCCGCCGGAGCAGGGTGAGGAGGTGGGTCTCGGTGAGGGGCTGAAAGACGAAGACCCGGGCCCGGGAGAGCAGGGGCCCGATGACTTCGAAGTAAGGGTTTTCGGTGGTGGCCCCGATGAGGGTGACGGTCCCGGCCTCCACGTGGGGCAGGAGGGCGTCCTGCTGGGCCTTGTTGAAGCGGTGGATCTCGTCGATGAGCACGAGGGTGCGCCGGCCGGCCGACCGCAGCTTGTCGGCTTCGGCCACCACCGCCCGCACCTCCTTGACGCCGCTCAGGACCGCGGAGAGGCTCGCGAAGTGGCTGCGGGTGGCGGCGGCGATGATATGGGCCAGGGTGGTCTTGCCGGTGCCCGGGGGGCCGTAGAAGATGAGGGAGGAGAACAGGCGGTCGGCCTCGATGGCCCGGCGCAGGAGCCTGCCCGGCCCCAGGATGTGCTCCTGGCCGAGGAACTCGTCCAGGGTCCGGGGCCGCAGGCGGGCGGCCAGGGGGGTGAACCCGGGTGCAGGGGGCGCGGTCAGCATGGGAAAAGTAAAGGGACGCGGAGGGCCAGAGCCGGCGGTGTCTGTCCCATCCCGGCCGGAGAAGGGAGGGGGGGCCGTCCGCGCCGCCACGGCGCCGGGTTGACAAGGGGAGCGCCGCTGTACCGGGGTACCGGGAAAGAAACGCGGATAGCCGGTACACCGGGGCCGGGACTTCCCGCTTTCCTTCTATCACATTGTATTTCCTTGCAATTCATTGTATCCCCTCCTGAAAGGCACCCGGCGGCGGATCGCCGGGGGGCCGGTACAGGCCGGAACTTGTACCGGTATGTACCGGGGGTGTACCGGGTAAGTTCTGCGAGCGCCGGTGTACCTCTGTACCGGTACAGGCCGGGTGCCGGGGGCACCGGGGCGGCGCGGCCGGGGCACCGAACTTCGCCGCCCTGGGGTATTAGTGTAACGGAAAAGGGGGGGCGTTTCCAGAACACATGAGACACATAGGACACATGTCACAAAATAGTTCGTAGTTCGTAGTTCGCAGTTCATAGTTCAGGGTTTCGAGTTGCGGGGAGCGCCGTTGGAGGGCTGTGAGCCGGAAGCCGGGACGGAGATAGAGCGGGCGGCGAAGAAGCAGGAGCCGTTGTTCAAGCAAGGAGGGGAGTGAGAGGAGGAGGGTGGAGGTCAGGTGGCGCACACGCAAGATGCCGGCGCCACCGGAAAGAGGTGGCCCGGCAGGAGCCGGGCGGGCAATGGCGTTCCCCAGCAGGAGCTGGGGAACGAGAAAAAGCGCCATCCCGGCGACGCGGGGGCGGGGGCGGCCGCCGGGATGGTGTACCGGGGGGCGGGACGGGGGGAGAAGAGCAGGGCAAAGGCGAAGGGCGAAAGGGGGCGGCAGGGGACATCTTTACGGCCCCACCACCAGGGGCCGCGTAAGCCGGGCGGCGGGGGGTGTACCGGGGAGCGGGACGGAGACTGCAGGGGCCATGCTCATATAAAATCAGGCGAGGGGCAGCCCTGAAGCGCTCCAGAGCGAGGGGAAAAAATACCCTGGCGCACACTCGCAGGAGGTGGGACATCACAACGAAGCAGGAGAATAATTATGGCCGTGCGCATATAAATATTTTTCATGAGAAATAGAATTACGTTTGAACAATTAAACATTTTCTTGGATAAATGTTAATTTTTCTTAACAATTTTTCTAACCAACTTAACTATTTCAATAGGTTAATAGTGGCACAGGGATTGCAAAATTAGAACATTATATATTTTCGGGACGAGGGGGTGACGCCAGCGAGTAATCCCTGACAACTTTTGTGGACAAGGCGACCTATCTGCCCAGGCGAACCCAGCCTCTTCGCCGGGAACCACCTGACACAGCCACGGGTCACCTGGAAACCGATGTCGGCCACAGGCCGCAAAGATAGGTTAGAGGCAGGACAAACTCACATAACAGAAGAGGAGGGTAACAAATCATGAGACTTGTCGGCGTCCTGATGATGGTGTTCGTGTGCCTGACGTCCCCGGCGTTCGGCTCCATCGTGGGAGAAACGATGAATGTGGATTGGAGATATCCTGATATAGGAACTTCAATCTTCTCACAGAATGTGGTGATCGCCGGGTCCGTATTCCCCGGTATGGGCGTGGGGGAAGTGAACGTCCAGGACGGCCAGATCACCATAGAGAATCAAACTTATGGCTGGAGCGGGACGTCGGGGTTCAACGGCTTTATTTTCACCGACGTCTTCGGCACGATCCCCGCGTTCACCTCTTTAAGCCTGGTCTCCATCAGCGGCTTTCCACCCCCTGTCGATCCGATTTTGTCCTTCACCGACGATCAGCTGTTCATCAACTTCAATGCCGATGCTGCCAGCAATATTGGAGAGGGCATCGGACAACTGTACACGTTTTCATATACCTATGTCCCCCTGCCGGGCTCGGTGGTGCTCCTGCTGACCGGCATGGCGGCCCTGACCGGCCTGCGGCTGAGACTGAAAAAGTAAGCCGTTTTACAAAAGAGACAGACCGACAGGAAAGGCAGAACCGCAAGCGGCTCTGCCTTTTTTGTCGGCCGGCGGCGGGCGCTGCCGGTCCCCTTGCCGGGGGCTTAGCCGGTGTAGCGGAAGAACCGGACGGCGGCGTCGCCGAAGCCCTCCGCCAGCCGCAGATCCCGGCCGCAGACCCGGCCGGCCTGGGCGATGCGCACGTGGTCGCCCTCGCCCCCGGGAATGACCAGCCCGACATGGCCGGGGATGGAGGCCACGACGACTGCGCCCCGGTTGGCATGAGCCACCGCCGCGGTGCGCTCCACTTCCTGCCAGTGACCAGCACCGCCTTTTTTGAAGTACTGGTGCAACTGCGTGGCCATATAGGGCTTTTCCTTATGTTCATAGCCGTAGAGGGGATGCGGCATAGGATAATACCCGGCGCTGGCGTCATAGCGGGGCAGCTCGATCCCCAAAGAGTCCAGGACGTCGGCGACGAACCAGTTGCAGAAGGTTTCCGGCTGGTTATCGCCGGTGATGTCGCGTTTTTGATAATAGGGCTGTTCCGGGTTGACGCGCGCCACGGCGTCCAGGAGGCGTTGGGCGTCGGGGGAAGCGGACAAGGGCGTCGAGTCCGGCTGGGCATCGCCGGGGAGGCCGGCGTGGGAGGCTGCCCAGGATTCGATGTTCCGGGCGTGCGTCACAATTTTTTCCGCCCACCGGTTATCGCTGGCATAGTGGACCGACATGCCGTACCCGCGGCCATTCCTTTTTTTGCCCAGGCAGGGGGACGACGCAAAGTAGGCGCCCGCGTCGGTCAGGTAGATTTTATCAACCCGGCCCATGACGACATCAATGCAGTCGGCCGGGGAGGAAAACTCCCAGGCGGAATTGTAGGCATCCTCGTCCTTGGCGCCCCAACCGAAGAGATTGTGTTTATCCCGACAGATGCGCGAGCGGCCCCAATCGGATTCGTGGATGGCGTGGGCGAGGATGTAGGTGGCGTTAATGCCGTACTTGCGGGCAGCCGCCATGACCGCCTGGCCCAGGCCGGCCAGGGGGGACTTCTGCTGCCGCAGATACTTGTCGATGAGGGCGGCGGTGAGGGGTGAGGGGCGGGTTTTGAGGTTGCTGTCGATGCTGAAGGGCTCGGACGGGAGCCCCTGAAGCGGGGGCGGGGTCGGCGGCGGGTGAGGCGCGGGCTCTGCCGACGGCGGGGGCTCGGGGGCCGCCGCGGGGGCGGCGGGGGCCAGCTTGGCGCTGCTCATCCAGCCGTAGAGGTCACCGATGAAGTTGTCGGCGCGCACGGCAATTTTGACGAAGAACCACTTGCCGCTCTCGCCCAGCTTTTCCACCACGCCATCCCGGGGCACCTCACCCAGGGGGGTGTTGTCGGCGTCGGGCCGGGGCCGGACATGCAACCCGGGAGACGTGACCACAAAGCGCGCCATGAAGTAATCCTCCTGAGCAGCAGAGATTTGCCGGCCCGGGGGGCCGGGGGGTAAAGACCGCGAGGTTTATATAAAAATAAGCTAATGATTCCGGGTAGGTTTGGCAAGGTGGGGGGGCGGCGGCGCCACCATGCAGACCTTGCGAAAGCTTGCCAGAGCGGGAAGCGGACACCCCGGAAACCGGGGGGAGTTTTATTGTCACCCTCTGCCATCTCTGGTATACTGGCAAGAAAATTGAAATAATGCCCTCTAAGGAGGCCACACTCCGCCATGTTCGGATATAACATCACCACTCTGGTCATCATTCTGGTTATCGCCCTGTTGCTCTTCGGGCCGAAGCGGCTGCCGGAGTTGGGCGACAGCATCGGCAAGGCCATCAAGGGCTTCAAGAAGGCCACGGAAGGGGAGCCGGAGCCGCTGCCCGGGGCCCAGGCCCAGGAGCAGCCGGCGGCGGGCGCCGCGGCCCAACAGACCTGTGCCCACTGCCGCAAGGAGATATCCGGCGAGGCCGCCTTCTGCCCCCACTGCGGCACCAAACTGGCGAATGAGGGCGCCGGGGCCGCCAAGCAGGGATAGGCATGTTCGGCATCGATTTTCCCGAGCTGGTGGTCATTTTGATTTTGGCCCTGGTCCTTTTCGGCCCCCAGAAGATGCAGGAGATCGGGGAAAAGCTGGGGCGGCTGGTGCGCAAGTTCAGAGAGGCCAGCGCCAACCTGCAGCAGGCCATGAACGCGCCGGCGACGCAGCTAGCGCCGCCCACGAAGACCCCGAGCCCCTACGACATCCGGTTTTGCACCGCCTGTGGCCAACCCCTGAGCCCGGACTTCACCTTCTGTCCGAAGTGCGGCCGGCGGGTGCCGCGGGAAGAAGCAGCAGCGGCAACGGGCCCGGAACCGGCGCCGCCCCTCCCCCCCAACCCACCGGCGGCTCCGGCGGGTTAGCCGGTCATCCTGGTTGACAATATGAGCGGACGGTATGACGTCATCATCGTGGGGGCGGGCCCGGCGGGGCTGTTCGCCGCCCTGAGTCTGAGCACGGCGGGGGTGGGCCGGGTGCTGCTGGTGGAGCAGGGTTTGGACATCCAGGCCCGGCTCACCGCCAAACCCCGGGACCTGCTGTGCGGCTGGGGCGGGGCCGGGGCTTTTTCCGACGGCAAGCTGGTGCTCTCCAGCGAAGTGGGGGGCTTCCTCAGCGAGCTGGTGCCCCCGGACCAGTTGCGGGAGCTGATCCAGGAGGCCGACGGCCTGTGGGTGCAGTTCGGGGCGCCCGACCGCCTCTACGGCGGCGACTCCGAGACCCTGGAGCAGCTGGAGGTGGCGGCCCGGAAAGCCGGGATGATTTTGGTGCCCACCCACCTGCGCCACATCGGCACGGAGAACTGCCAGCGCCTGCTCTCCAACCTGCGGGTGCACCTGGAGGGCCGGGTGGAGATCCGCACCGCCTGCCGGGCGGAAAGCCTGCGGGTGGAAGGCGGTCGGCTGTTGGGGGTGCGGCTGGCCGACGGCTCCGAGCCGACGGCCGCGGTGGTGATCGCGGCGCCGGGGCGGGCCGGGGCGGCCTGGATCAGCCAGGAGGCCCGGCGTCTGAACCTGCCGGCGCTGCCCAGCCCGGTGGATATCGGGGTGCGGGTGGAGGCCCCGGCCACGGTGTTGGCCCCCCTCACCGAGGCGGCCTACGAAGCCAAACTGATCTACTACTCCCGGACCTTCGACGACAAGGTGCGGACGTTTTGCATGAACCCCTACGGGGAGGTGGTGGCGGAGGACCTGCAGGGGCTGCTGACGGTCAACGGCCACAGCTACACCTTCCGCAAGTCGGACAACACCAACTTCGCCATTCTGGTGAGCTCCACCTTCACCGAGCCCTTCGACGACCCCATCAGCTACGGGCAGTACATCGCCCGGCTGGCCAACCTGCTGGGCAAAGGGGCGCTGGTGCAACGGCTGGGAGACCTGCAGGCGGGGCAGCGGACGACCGCGGCGCGGCTGGCCCGCTGCCTGACCCGGCCCACCCTGAAGGAGGCCACCCCCGGGGACCTGAGCTTCGTGCTGCCGTACCGGTATCTCAAAGACATCCTGGAGATGCTGGAGGCCATGGACCAGCTGGCCCCGGGGATCAACTCCCGGCACACCCTGCTCTACGGGGTGGAGGTGAAGTTCTACTCCCACCGGCTGCGGCTGACGCCGGACCTGGAATCCACCGTGGAGAACCTGTTCATCATCGGGGACGGCGCCGGGATCACCCGGGGACTGCTGCAGGCCTCGGCCTCCGGCCTGATCGCGGGCCGGGCGGCGGCCGGGCGGCTATAGGGGGGGAGTAGGGAAAGCTGGCGGGGGCGGGCCGGGGGAACCAGTTCCCCCGCACCCCCTCCCCACCCCCGGGGACGCGACGGACGGCGGGGCGGCAAAGCCGCCCCGCCGTCCGTATGCTTTCGGGAGATGAAGAGACACCTCCAGCCCCCGCGCTCAATCCTTTACGGGCAGGGAACGCAGTGGGCGGATCGGGGCGTCACGCCCCGATCCGTCTGCTGCTGCTACCGGGTGGGGGGCAGGGGTGCGGGGGAGGGGGCCGCGGGCCCCGGGCCCCCTCCCCCGTTGTCCCCCACCTCCTCGGCCGCCGGGAGATGTCGGGATTCGTCGAGCAGTTGGCGGTTGAGTTCCTGTTGGAACATGAGGTAGCGGGCCTGTTGGGTGGGGGTGAGGAGGGCGGCCTGGGCGGCGTCCTGCTGGCGGCGCAGAGAATGAAGTTGTTCCCGGGTGCGGTACAGGGAGTCGAGGACGGCTTTGATCTGGGCGTCGTCGGGCCGGGATGAGGCCAAGAGGGTCCGCAGGCGGTCCATATCCCGGTTGAGTTGTTGGCGAAGGGGGCGCACCCGGGTGTTGAAGCGGCGCTCCACCTCCAGGAGGCGGTCCACCCGGGTCTGGTCGACGCGCAGGGCGGCGGCCAGGTGCTGGCGTTTGTACTCCAGGAGGTAGACCTGGGTGGCGGGCCCGCCGTAGGGTTGGGCCAGGGCCGGGGCGGCGGCGCTGCCGATGACGATACTGAAAATGATACCGAGAAGTGGGCGCATGTTACTTACCTCTGACGTAATGCAGGCGCTTGAAGACCAGTTCCACCTGGCGGGGAGACAGCCCCCCCAGGATATCCTCCGGGCGCCAGCCCACCAGGGGGTCGTAGAACTCCAGGGGGCCGGGATGCCGGTCTGCCCGGGTCTCCGGCCTTTTCCGCGGGGTGAACGCCAAGACCTTGGCGGCCAGGTCGGCGGCGGGCAGGGGCGCGGCGCGCTGGGCAGGTTCAGGGGGCGGAGGCGGCAACAGGCCGGTAACAACGGGGGTCTCCGCGGCCCGGGAGAAAGCCTTGGGGGGGGCCGGCGCGGCCGGGGGAGCAGATTCGGGGGCCGGCTTCGGGGACATCTGCACGGCGAAGTCACGGGACGCCGGGGGGGGCTGGAGTCCGGGGGGGTCGGTGAGCGGGGTGAGCCAGGGATGCCCCAATACCCACAACAGCAATCCGGTGAGGACGGGAGCGGCCCACAGCACCAGTTTCCACCGGGGCCGGGCCGGAGGCGTCGGTGCTGGAGGCAGTTGGGCCAGTTTGAGGTGGAGTTCCCGGTCGAAGTCGGCCCAGAACCCCGGGGGCGGTTCGGGCAGGGGGTGGGCCTGCAGTTCCTGCACCACCCGGGTGAGTTCGTCCAGCTCCCGGCGGCAGTCCGGGCAGGATTCCAGATGGGCTTCCAGTTGCATCCGACGGAAGCCCCAGAGATCGCCGGCCGCATAATCCGGCAGCCACGGCTGTAGTCTAGCGCACTGCCGCTTCATGGTCTTCCTCGGCTTGTAAAAGGTGTTTAAGGGCCTTGAGGGCCTGGGAGTAGTGCACCCGGGCGGCGCCGGCGGAGCCTCCCAGGACCCGGCTGATCTCTTCGTAGGACAAATCCTGTTCCAGGCGCAGGTTGATGACGGCGCGTTGTTTGGGGGAGAGATGCACCAAGGCCAGGTGCAGACGCCGGCGGCGTTCCCGGGCCAGCAGGTCCTCTTCCGGGGAGGAGTTGCCGGCCAGGGGCAGATCGTCGATCTCCACCGGGTCGCCCAGCCGCCGTCTGGCCTTGAGGTGATCGTAACAGAGATGGGCGGCGATCTTGAGGAGCCAGGTGGCGAACCCGGCCTCCCCCCGGAAACCGGGAAGCCCGCGGAACGCCTGGAGAAAGGTCTGCTGGGCGAGGTCCCGGGCCTCCTCCCGGTCCGCCAGCAGACGACAGGCGAAGGCGTAGACCCGGCGTTGGTACTGTTTCACCAGGGCCTCAAAGGCCGGCAGGTGTCCGGCCCGGGCCCGGGCGACAAGATCGGCTTCCGTCAACAGCGCTCTCCCGGTGGCGGTCGGTTTCCTTGATTAGACCGGAAAAACATAGAAATGTTAAGGGGAGAGGGCTGGGAAGCGCTAAAAAAAATCCCGCAGGTCTCAGGCGTCAGCGGTTTTGCCGGAGTGCGGGGCGCGGAAAAAAACCTTTACAGCCCCGAAAGTCCGGGGTACCTTACTAAAGGCCTGAAAAGGCCTGATTTCAAAGGCAGGTGAAAATATGGCGGTAACGGGATTTGCGTACCATGAGCGGTATCTGGCCCACGACCCCGGGTCTTATCACCCGGAGCGGCCTGACCGGCTGCGGGCCATTCATAAGCGGCTGGTTTTTTCCGGATTGATGGATGAACTCATAAAAATCGAGCCCTACGAGGCCCCCCTGGAGTGGATCGAGACCCTCCACGACCCGGCGTACATCAAACTTTTTAAAGAGGCCTGCACCAAGGGCTGGCGTATCTTTCAGTCGCCCGACAACGGCATCTGCCCGGAATCCTACCAGATCGCCCGGCTGGCGGTGGGCGGGGTGCTGGCCGGGTGCGACGCGCTGATGACCGGCCAGGTGAACAACTGTTTCTGCGCGGTGCGGCCACCGGGCCACCACGCCGAACATGCCCGCGCGATGGGGTTTTGCTTCTTCAATAATATCGCCTTGGGGGCGCGTTATCTGCAGAAGAAATACGGTCTGGAGCGCGTCGTCATCGTCGACTGGGACGTGCACCACGGCAACGGTACGCAGCACCTGTTCGAGGAAGACCCCACCGTGTTCTACATCTCGTTGCACGAAGACCCCGAGATGTGCTATCCGGGCACCGGGCACCGGAAGGAGAAGGGCAAGGGGGCGGGAATCGGGTACACCCTGAACTTTCCTTTCCCCCCCCGCAGCGGGGACCAGGAATATATGGAAGTCATGGAGCATGACATCGTCCCGGCGATGGAGAAGTTCGGGCCGGACTGCGTCATGATCTCCGCGGGCTTCGACGCCCACGCCAGCGACCCCTTGGCCCATATGCGTTTGACCGACCGGGGCTACGAACGGATGGGGCAGGTGCTGGCCGATTTCGCCAAGGCCCAGTGCCAGGGACGGCTGGTCACCGTCCTGGAAGGCGGCTACAACCTGGAGGTCCTGGAAGACTGCGTCGCAGAACACATCCGGATTCTCAAGGATATGTGAGGTCAGCGCACCAACCGGCGGCAACCGAAAATCAGCGATCACCGCCCAGGGGAATTGATTTTCCGGGGAAGATCATTTATGCTGTAACAAACTTTTATAGGTAATATTTCAGACAGGTTCCAGATTTTTTTCATCGCCGCCCACCGGCCGGAGTAACCGGGCGGCACGTGTTGAACGTCACCCCTCCCTGGCCCCCGGGAAGGCACCCGCGCCCCGACGCCGACCGGCGTGGGCCGCCGGAGGACGGACCGCCCGATCCGGGCGCCGCCCCCCTGCCGGACGCTGCCTTTCCCGGGATTCACCGCAACCTCCCACGATAAGAGGCGAAGACTCCCCATGCACAGGCAAGGCCCCCTACAACCGGGAACGGTTATCGGCCAGCGCTATGAAGTGGTGCGCCTGCTCCGCCAGGAGCCCTATGGCGACGTGGCCCTGGCACGGGATCAGCTGCTGGAGACGGAAGTCGGCATCAAGGTTTTTCCAGGGGACAATCCGGATTTCGACGCCGCCTTTGAACTGTACCGCCAGGAGGCCATTTGGGGCATGAGGCTGCATTCCCCCCAAATCCTGGGGGTGCACACCCTGGAGGAGGCGGCGGAGGGACTGGTGCTGGTGCAGGAGTCCTTTGCCGGCACCACGCTGCTGCAACTGATCGGTAAAGGGGAAAAGCTGACCATCCCCGACGCCCTCTACTTCATCGAGGTGTTGGCCAAGGGTCTGGCGTATGCCCACAAACAGGGGGTGGTGCACCACTACTTCAACCCCCTGAACGTCCTGGTTTCCGCCACCGAAGGGGTCAAGATCGCCAATTTCGCCTTCCCGCCGGACGGCGGGGAAGTCTCCGCAGAGATCCGGGCCTATATTCCCCCGGAGGTAGTCCAGGGGAACCGGATCACACCCGCCGGCAACATCTATGCCCTGGGGGTGCTGGGCTACCGCATGCTGGTGGGGGAGCTACCGACGCCGGGCGCCTCCGGGCACCTGGAAATGGAGCACATCCCTCCGGCCCTCAAGCCGGTCCTGAGCCAATGTTTGGAAGAGGCCCGGGACCGACGGTTCCAGAGCCTGACGGAATTTCTCGTCTGGCTGGGGCGCAGCCGGGAGTTGCTGGAATCAGACGCCGAACCTTTGTCTCTGAGCCCGGAACCGGAAAAGGAGACGGCCCCGGCGGCCGCGGCTGTCGCTGAGCCGCCGCCGGCGCGCAGCCGCGCCGAACAAACCGGCCGGGAGCCGGAGATCCAGATCATTCCCGACTGGCTGCCAGCAGAAGAACCTTACGACAAGCCGCACCGGGGGCATTTCCTGGCCGACTGGCAGGAGCGGGGCCGACAAGCCTGGCAGTGGCTGCGCGACCGCTTGGGGGCCAGGGCGTGGCAGGACTTCCGGTGGAACAAATACACCCTCGCGGGCCTGGGAGCCGGCGTCACTGTCGTGCTGCTGTTGGTGATTTATCTCGCCTGGCCACGATCCACTTATCTGCCCATCGAATCCGTGGTAAAGGACCGACCTCTGGAGGAATCATATTCCCGCGCACCGCAAGTGCCGCTGGAAGCCGTAGAGAAACCCGGAACCCCCACGGCCATGCTGGCGGCCTCGCCGGAGCCGCCGTCGTCCGGAACCCCTGCGGCTCCGGGGGCGCCGACCGCCACCGGGCCGGCGGTGACCGCCCCCGCCCCGCTGCCGGCGCTCCCCATGGTCCCGGCCACCACCGAGGCGGGACGGCCCCCGGCGCCACCAGCCGCCACGCCCACCCGGGCCGTCAAGAAGCCGGCCAAGCCCGCGCCGGCCAGGCCCGCGGCCAAACCCGCCGCCCCCAAGAAGGAGCAGTTCGGGGTGCTGGTGGGCACTTACCAGAAGGAGGCCGACGCCCGCAAGCTGGCGGATAAGGTCAAGCAGGGGAAGGCCACGGTACTCAAGAGCGTCAGGGGCAATAAAACCTACTACCAGGTGTGGATCAGCCCCCTGCCCACCAAGGCCAAGGCGGAATCCACCGCCAAGGCCATCAAAGGCTCCCTGGGGGTAACGCCCCGGGTGGTGAAACTGACGGGGGAGTCGGCCAGGTAGCTTACGTAGCGGGAGCGGGGGCAGTCACTCCCCTACCCTCCCGTCATCAGCCCCGGGAAAGGGTATGGCAGCAGGCTGGGGTTTGCTGATCTCCGCCCCTCTGCCCCCCACAGTTGATATCGAATATAGGAGTCGATAACATCTATGATCGTACGCGAAACAGATTTCACCGGCGTGGGGCCGGTGCGTCGGGGCAAGGTGCGGGACGTCTATGAGGTGGATGAGTCGCGTCTGTTGATCGTGGCCTCCGACCGCATTTCGGCCTTCGACGTGGTCATGGCCGAACCTGTCCCGGACAAGGGCCGCATCTTGACCCAGATCTCCCTTTATTGGTTCCGGGCCTGCCAGGATTTGACCCCCAATCATCTTATCGCCACCGATCCGGCCGACTTTCCCGAAGTCTGCCGACCCTACCGGGAGGTGCTGGCCGGACGCAGCATGCTGGTGAAGAAGGCCAAGCCGCTGCCGGTGGAGTGCATCGTCCGGGGTTACCTCGCCGGGTCGGGCTGGGTGGATTATCAACAGACCGGGGCCATCTGCGGCGTGGCCCTGCCCCCGGGTCTAAAGGAGTCGGACCGGCTGCCGGAGCCCATCTTCACACCCTCCACCAAGGCGGCATTGGGAAGTCATGACGAGAACATCAGCTTCGCCCAGGCAGAAGCCCTGATCGGCAAGGAAGCGGCCGACAAGGTGAAGGCGGTCAGCCTGGCCATCTACCGGCGGGCCCGGGAGCAGGCCGAGTCCAAGGGCATCATCATCGCCGACACCAAGTTTGAATTCGGCCTGATCGACGGCGAGTTGGTGCTCATCGACGAAGTGCTGACCCCGGATTCCTCCCGCTTCTGGCCGCGGGACGACTACCGGCCGGGACGCTCCCAGAAGAGCTTCGACAAACAGTACCTGCGGGATTACCTCCTCAGCCTGACCTGGAACAAGCAGCCCCCGCCCCCGCCCCCCGCACCCCCCTCCCCACCCGTGTTAAATAAAGGACGGACGCCCCCCAGAACGTGAGCCTTGCCGGTAGGCGCAAGGTTTCGTGAGCTTCGGGGCCAGCGGACCGGCAGATTGGGTAAGGAGCCACACGTGGCGGAGATCGACATCATTCAGGCCATTGAACTGGCCATCGCCCATGAGCTGGAGGCTCGCCGCAGCTACCTGGAGCTGGCCAAGGACGCCGACGACCCCGAGCTGCAGCGCCTCCTGAATGAAATCGCCCAGGAGGAGGCCGGCCATGAGGCTTCACTGCGCAGTCGCCTGCGGCTCTATCAGGAAAAACACCTGCTGCGGGAAACCGTGGCCCGCTATGTCAGCCCCTCGGTGTGCGAGGAGATCCTGAATAATCCTGACTTATTACAACTGGGGGGACAGCGACGGCGGATCACCATCCTGTTCGCCGACATCTGCGGTTTCACCACCATGGCGGAAAAACTGGACCCGGAGGAGGTGGTGGCCGTCCTGAACCGGTTTTTCAGCGCCATGGTGGAATTGATCTTCGCCCATGAGGGCACCCTGGACAAATTTTTGGGCGACGGCCTGATGGCGGTCTTCGGCGCGCCCCTGGAGATCCCCCAGGCAGCCCGCAAGGCCTGCGAATGCGCCCTGGCCATGCAGGCCCGGCTGAGCGAGATGTACCTGCAAGGCGAGGTGCCGCTGAACTGCATGGGCGTGGGCGTCAACACCGGGGAGGCCATCGTCGGGAACATCGGCTCGAGCCAGCGCATGGACTTCACGGTGATCGGGGACGTGGTCAACGTCACCTCCCGCATCCAGGCCCTGACCCGGGAACTGGACGCCAATATCCTGGTGGGCCCGGAGAGCTACCGGGAGGTGCGGGAGTTCTTCCGCCTGGAGCCCTGCCCGCCGGTGGTGCTGCGGGGGCGGAGTGAGGCGACGAGTGTGTATAAGTTGTTGGGGTAAGTCGTTTGAGGAATACCGCAAAGGCGGAAGTGGAATCCTGCTCACAGGGGACCCTGACGCAGGAAGAGGTTGAGGGGCGGTTGAGTAACTTGCGGACGAAACTATCCGTGAGCGATGCGTTTATAGTTATAGATTGATCTACAGAGTATAAAACAATAATCTTGGCTGTTATCCATGGTAAACGTTGACTTTTCTCAATAAATGAGTCGACTGGCCCACGAGCAAAATCCCTCTCTATCCCCTTTCCCTGACGCCCGATTGATTTGAAGAGGCTGGTAGCCTGCCAGGTTTATGCTGCGCGCCCGGCGGGGGGGCGGGGTCAGGCGGCGGCGGGTTTGGGAGGGTTCAGGGAGCGGACCAGGTTGGTCAGGGTGGCGTTGACGGGCGTGGGCAGGCCCCGCTCCCGGCCCCGGGCGGTGATCTGGCCGTTGATGGCGTCGATCTCGGTGGGCCGTCCGGCCAACACGTCCTGGAGCATGGAGGAGAAGTTGGCGGCGGTGGCCTGGCAGACCCGGCGCACCCGTTCCAGGGGCTCCGGGCTGACGGCCACGCCCAGGGCCCGGGCCACCGCAGCGGCCTCCGTCACGGCGGCGGCGGTCACCTGCCAGGCCCCCGGGGCGTCCGGCAGACTGCCGTTGGGCAGACGGGTCAGGGCGGTCACCGGGTTGATGCCGACGTTGATGAGGAGCTTGTCCCACAGCACCGCCTCGATGTCGTCGCTGGTGCGGCACTCCAGGTCGGCGGCGGTGAAGTGGGCGGCCACCTCGTCCCGGCGGGCGGGGCTTACCCGGGAGCCCGCGGGAATGCCCAGGATGAGGGGCCCCCGGCCGGCGTGGCGCACCCGCCCCCGGCCCAGGGAGGTGACGCCGTGCATGATCGCCCCCCCCAGGAGGCTCTCCGGGCCGGCGGCGGCGGCCATGTCCTCCAGATTGCCGATGCCGTTCTGCAGGGTGAGGGCGACGCCGCCCCCCGCCAGGAGCACGGGCAGGCAGGCGGCCGCGGCCCGGGTCTGGTAGGCTTTCACCACCATCAGGGTGAGGTCGGCGGGGCCGATGGCGGCGGCCTGGCAGGTGCAGTGCACCGGGAAGCGCACGGTCTCGCCGGTCATCCGGGTGATCTCGATACCCCGGGCCTCCAGGTGCGCCGCCCGCTCCGGCAGATAATCCAGGAGCCAGACATCGTCCCCGGCGGCGATAAAATGGCCGGCCAACAGGCAACCCATGGCCCCGGGCCCCACAACGGCGATCTTCAGATTATCCTCCTGCGCGTGACTGCCGGGTCTGAGCGGCCGCGGCCAGCCGCACCACGGCGGCCAGGGCCGTGCGGCAGGCGCGCTCTTCGGCGGCGGCCATGTCCTCCGGGGAGGCGACGATCTCCCGGCAGCGGTCGGCGTAGACCGCGGTGAGGCCCCCGGCCCGCAAGGGATACCGGGAAACCCGGGCCAGGGTCAGGTAGACGGCCATTTCCATCTCCAGGTTGAGGACGCCCTGGGCCTGCAGGCGGGGCAGCAGGTCGGGGTCGAAGCCGGGAAAGCCCGGGGCCCGCCGCCCCTGGGCATGATAGAAATCGTTGGTGGTGCAGGTCAACCCGACGTGACAGGGATACCCCGCCTCCCGGGCCGCCGCCTCCAGGGCCGCGGTCACTTCGGGGTGGGCCACCGCCTCCACCTCGGGCCCGGCGTAGAACGGGGTGACGGCGTCCCGGCGCAAGGCCCGGGAGCTGATGATCAGGTCTCCCAGGCGGATGCCGGGCTGCAGGCTGCCGCAGCTCCCCACCCGGATGAAGGTAGCCCGGGGCTGGACGCCGGCCGCCTCAATGAGGGCGATGGCGGTGTTGTCGGGCCCGATGCCGGTGGCCAGGGCCGACACCGGCACCCCCTGATAGTCCCCGGTGAGGGTGAGGAACTCCCGGTTCCGGCGCTCCAGGCGGATGGTGTCGAACCAGCCGGCCAGCCGCCGAATCCTTTCCGGAGAGCCGGAGGTCAGCACATAGGGGGCCAGTTCCCCCGGCGCCAGACACAAATGGTAGCAGCCCGGCCCTGGCCGGGCGGGCTCTGCCGGTGCAGTCATGAGGTCGCCTTCCGGGCTTGCCGCAGCCTGTCCCATTATATCCCAAAGGCGGCGGGAGGCAAGCCGTAATCCGGAAATTCCGCCCCCGGGGGGCAAACCCCCGATGCGTTGGCGGAAAGTGAGTTTTTCATTCAGATTTTGGTTGAAACTTCCGCTGTGTTGTTGAATATTCTACCATAGATAAGGAGAGGAAAAGACTAAAGTTAACAGTGGAAATGGTCGAACCTCCTAGCACATCAGGGGCCGGGAGAGGAAAGGGCAATGGAGAGACGATTCGATCAAGAACTGGCCGAGCTGCGGGTGAACATCACCCGGATGGCGGAGCTGGTCGAACAGGCGGTCAACAAGAGCGTGGCGGCGGTGCTGGAGCGCAACTCGCAGTTGGCCAACGAAGTCATCATGGGGGACGCGGTCATCAATGATATGGAAAACACCATTGATGAGCTGTGTCTGAAGCTGCTGGCCCTGCGACAACCCCTGGCCCGGGATTTACGGCTGATCACCGCGGCCATGCGCATCAACAACGAGCTGGAGCGCATCGCCGACCAGGCGGTGAACATCTCTGAACGGGCCCTGGAGCTCAATGAGCGGCCGCCGTTGCAGTTGCCCTTCGATCTCAAGGCCATGGCCGACATTTCCCTGGAGATGGTGCGGACCGGCATCCAGGCCTTCATCAACCAGGACCCGCAACTGGCCCTGAAGGTCTGGCAACGGGACGTGGAGGTGGACACCCTGGACGACGCCAACATCCAGAAGCTGTTGAATTACATGCTGGAGGATACCCCGGCGGTGGCGCGCGCCGTCCATTACATCATCATCATCCGCAACCTGGAGCGCATCGCCGATTTAGCCACCAATATCTGCGAGGATATCGTGTTTATCGTCGAAGGGAAGGTTATCCGGCATCTCCCGGACACGGCCGGCTTTCAGCCCGGCCGGTGAACGCGGTTCGGCGGGCGCCGACCAGGTGCGCCGGCGTTTCTGCAGGCTATTTTCCAGGTATTTGAGTTCCTGGGCCAGCGGCGCCGAAATCTGCAGATCCTTCTCCACCTTGTCCAGGGCGTGCAGCACGGTGGAGTGGCTGCGTTTAAAGGCCCGGGCCAGGTCCTTGAGTTTCCGGCGGGTGTAATGCCGGCACAGATACAGGGCCAGCCCCCGGGCTTTCACCAGGATCTTTTTGCGGGAACGCCCGGTCAACTCCCCCAGACTCACCTTGTAGACCTGACAGGTCAGCTTCTGGATATCCTCGATTCTGAGACCGGCGGTGGCCGCCTGGAAATCCCGAAGCACTTCGTCGGCCAGCTGCATATTCACCGGTTCCTTCAGCAGCATGGACTTGGTCAACAGGTTGTCCAGGGCGCTGAGCATGAGGCGGACGTCCTGGGTGAGGTAGGTGGCCAGGTGTTCCAGGACGCCCCGGGGGACCCTGACCCGCAGGTTGTCCGTCTTGCGGGCCAGGATGTTGACCCGGGTGGCGAAGTCCGGGGGCTCGATGGGAGTGATCACCCCGCCTGAGAGGCGGGAGACCAGCTCATTCTTCAGGCTGGGGATTTCCGACGGCAGGTAGGGGCTGGTGAACACCATCTTTTTGTATTGATCGGCCAGGCAATCCAGGGTGTAACAGAGCTCGCTCTGGATCTTCTCCTTGCCGCTGAGGAAGTGCACGCCCTCCAGGAGCAGCACGTCGCAGTGGCGGCGGTATTTGTCCTTGAACTGGTCCATCTTGTTGGTTTTCAGGGCCACCACCATTTCGTTGGCGAAGTCTTCGGCGGTGAGATACATGACCCGGTTGGGGCCCCGCTGGTCCTGGATGTAGTTGCCCACCGCCTGGGAGAGGTGGCTCTTGCCCAAGCCGGGCATGGCGGTCAGGAACAGGGTGCGGCCGTAGAGGACGGCATCGGCGGCCAGGGCCTGGGAGGCCTGATAAGCCAGGCGATTGGAGGCGCCCACCACAAACTGTTCGAAGGTGTAGAATTTGTTGAGTTTGGAGGCGGCCCCGGGGGTCGCGGCCAGCAACGGCAGGTTCTGCTGGAGCGGCCGGGTGAGTTCGTCCCGCTCGGAGGTGGCGGGCACCACGATGAGGTGGACGACGCTTTCCGGTCCCAGAACCTCCCGGGCGGCGTCCAGAATGAGGGGGAAATAGTTGGTGCGCACCCAATGGAGGCAAAAGGCGTTGGGACACCCCAGAATGAGTTTGCCTTCCCCCCCCGGCCGCACGGAGAGCGGTTCAATCCAAAGCTGAAACCCGACGGCAGGAATACGGTTTTTGAGACTTGCCTTGATTTCTTCCCAACGGCTTTCCATAGCCTCCCCTTGCTTGAAAATCCTGGGAAAGGTGCATTGCCCGGTTTTGGCCGCGCCACTCCCCTTCGAAGGGCACGGGCGTCGGTCATCGGCGGCGTCGCCGGTTTCCCCGGGGCCGCCAGCATCCCACGTCCTGTGAGGTTAGAAGAAATACCCCCGTGCTTCTATGTACTGCCACCGCGCCGACTCCTGCCGTCCGTCTCTGACTTGTACTGACGGCAAAACAGTGTCGATCGAGCAGTGCGCCTGATTTTCCATGTCCGGATGAAAGTGAGCAGAGGCGTCAATATTTTGCCGTCTCAATGGGGTCACAATATATCGAAGCGGATATTTTTAGTCAAAGGCGCTGACCCTGAAATAACACTTAGGGTCGGGAAGCCCGGAAAGCGGCATTTGTGTAGATTGTATGGAAAAAAAATCCAATTTTTGCAGCCGGTTGTTAACCCAAAGAGATAGCGTCGCTTTTCACCTCTTGTAACCCTTGTATTCCCGGTCACATTTGCTCCGGCCGCGAGTCGGGGAGCGCCCGAGCGTTCTCGCGATTGCTCTCTTTTTTGCCATTTTTCGTAACCGGGGTGATTCTTTCCAAGGAAAAATACCTAATGGTCTGAAATTGCTTTTCGAACGATGTGAGGAAAAAGTTGCCGCCGCCAGATTATCAGAATTATCCTGACAATCAAGTTAGATAGCACGGACGGGCCGACCGCCGGAGGGTTGCCGAGGGGGCCTCGTGTCAGTTATGCCACGTGATCGGGGAAATGTGCCGAATTACTGCCGCGGTTAGCAGTGGAAGGAGGGCGGGAAGAAGGCCGGGGAAAAGGCGGGCAGTTCCCGGGGCGTCAGGCCGTAGGGAGCGGGGGAACGGCCGTAATAGTCGCGCAGGCGGTAGACAATGGCCTTGCGCTCCTTGAGGGGCACAGAAAAATAGAACTCACTGAGCATCAGGGTGGCGATGATATCCTTCAATTCCATGGCCGCACCTTCGGGCACTAGATGTAAAGAGTAATTGCTTGCATTATCTTAATGCAATTCTCATGCCTAAAACCATGGGTGGTCCCGGGACCCTGATCGTGCCGGGACGGCCCGCCCGCCGCCCGGCTTTTGCCCCGTGGCGGTCCCGGCCCCGGGAGGCGCCGTTTGAGAATGCCGTCGACAATTGCCGGCGAGTTCTGTCAATCTGAGAAAGGTTTGCCGCCCGGCCCGGGAGCAGCCCCACGGGCGCATTTTCACATGGGCGAAACCTTGACAAAAACCGTGCATCGGCTATCATACATACCTACTGAGACATTCACGCACCACGAGGTCAGGGATGATCAATTATACGACCTACCGGAAATTCGTCACCCTGCGCAACGGCAAACGGATCATGTTCCGTTTCCTGCAGGCGCAGGACCGGGACGGCCTGCTGCAGTTATTCCAGGAGGCCCCGGAAGAAGATGTGCGCTTTTTGAAACAGGATGTTAAGGATTCGAAACTCATCCAGTCCTGGATCGACAACATCAATTATGACAAGGTCGTCCCCCTGGTGGCCGTCGATCTGGACGACAACCACCTCACTGCGGACGCCACGCTACACCGCGGCCAACACGCCGCCAAACACATCGGCGAGATCCGCATCTTCGTCTCCCGGCCCTTCCGCAACCAGGGGGTGGGCGGCCTCCTGCTGGATGAACTCATCAATCTGGCCGCCAAGCTCAACCTGCAGATCCTGAAGGCCGAGGTGCTCACCGACCATAAAAAGGTCATCAAGGCCTTCCGGGCCAAGGGCTTCGACATCAAGTGCACCCTGGACGATTACTTCCTGCGTAAAGACGGCATGACCCATGACGTGGTCCTGCTGATGCGCCCCGTGGTCAAAAGGGACGAGGCGGAGTTTTAGGGGCCGCGGCGTTGACCAGGGGAGTGAAAACCGGCCTGGAGGTTCTGGTCGCCCACCCGCCGGAAGGGGCCAGATCGCAGAAACTGGGGCTGCTGTGCAACCAGGCCAGCATCGGCCCGGGGTACCGGCCGGCCTGGGAGCTGGTGGACGAGGCCTGCCCCGGGCGGCTGCAGGCGCTGTTCGGCCCGCAACACGGCCTGTGGGGCGAAAAGCAGGACAACATGGTGGCCTCGCCGGACTTCACCGAGCCCACCCGGGGGATTCCGGTGTACAGCCTGTACGGGGAGCGGTTCGCCCCCACCCCGGAGATGCTGCGCCCGCTGGACGCCCTGCTCATCGACCTGCCGGACGTGGGCACCCGGGTCTACACCTTCGCCACCACCATGGCCTACGCCATGGCCGCGGCGGGGCAGGCGGGGACGCGGGTGGTCATCCTGGACCGCCCCAACCCCATCGGCGGGGTGCAGGTGGAAGGCAACCTGCTGATCCCGGCCCTGACGTCGCTGGTGGGACCCTATCCCCTGCCCATGCGCCACGGCCTCACCCTGGGGGAACTGGCCCGCTATTTCAACCAGACCTTCGGGCTGGGCTGCGAACTGACAGTGATTCCGGCGGAGGGCTGGCGGCGGGGCCAGTATGGGGACGAGACCGGCCTGCCCTGGGTGATGCCCTCCCCCAACCTGCCCACCCTGGACACGGCCCTGGTCTACCCGGGGCAGGTGCTGTGGGAGGGCACCAACATCTCCGAAGGGCGGGGGACCACCCGCCCCTTCGAGCTGTGGGGGGCGCCCTTCATCAACCCGGCGGCGGTGAAGGCGAAGGTCGCCCGGGAGGAGCTGCCCGGGGTGATCCTGCGGCCCACGTGGTTCCAGCCCACCTTCCACAAGTGGGCCGGGGAGGTCTGCGGCGGCCTGCAACTGCACGTCACCGACCGCCGGAGCTTCAAACCCTACCTCACCACCCTGACGCTGCTGGCGGCGGTGCGGGAACTCTACCCCGAGGAGTGCCACTGGCGCACCGAACCCTACGAATACGAGACCGAACGCCTGGCCTTCGACCTGCTGGCCGGGGATACGGCCATCCGGGCCGGGCTGGAGGCCGGGATCGCGCCCCGGGACCTGGAAGCCTTCTGGCAGCGCCGGCTGGCCGAGTTCCTGGAGGTGCGGCGGCAGTTCCTGCTCTACCCGGACTAGGGGCGCCCGGCAGAGAGAGAGCCGGGGGGCCGCGGGAGAAGATGGCCGGGGGCGGGGGCCAAGGCCGCGGGAGGAGAGAGACCGGGGGAGGGGGCCAAGGCCGCGGGAGGAGAGAGACCGGGGGAGGG
>CAYRYV010000052.1:0-24761 GCA_964428565.1 uncultured Desulfobacterales bacterium
CAGGGGTACCCGGGGGGCGATGGGGGGGGGCAGAAAAGCGCGGCCGGCTCGGGGGGGGGGGGGTCGCAGACGGGGGGGGCGGGGGGGGGCCCGGGGCGTGCAGGGCCCGGCGGCCCTCATCCCCATCCCTCCGGGGGATTGGGGGTGGGGGGTCGGGGGAGGGGGGAAGGGGCGCAGACCCTTGGGCCCCTCCCCCGGCTCTTCCTCCGTCGCCGGTCGGGGCGGTCTCTCAGGTGAGGAGTTCTTCAGGGTCCAGCAGGGTGATGGCCGGGTCCCGGCCCAGGTTCGGCCAGGCCAGTTGTGCCGCCGTAGCCGCGGCCGGGGCCCACGCCACGCTCAGGTGCAGGTGTGGCGGCGGGGCGTTGGCGGTCCCGGGGCCCGGGGCGAGGCGGCCCAGCGCCTCGCCCGCCCGCACGGCCGTTCCCGCCGCCAGGCCGGCCCGCGGCCGGGTGTGCCCGCAGATGGTGTACAGCCGCCGGCCGTGGGGGTCGGTGGCCGCGTGTCTGACAAAAATGGATTTGCCCAGGAAGTCGTCGCTGATCAGGGCGATCACCCCGGCCGCGGCCGCCGGGATACGGAGGGTGGCGTCCACGGGCCGCGCCCGGCCGTGAACGTCTTGGAACATGTACAGGTCGACGCCCTCATGGGGCGTCGGGCGGCGCTGGCGCGCCCCCCACCACAGCTCGCCGGCCCCGAACTGCGTCCCCGGCGGGAAGAGCCAGCGGGCGAAGCCCGCCAACTGCGGCTGGTTGAGCGCCGCCAGCCGGCGGGCGAACTCCCGCAGGTCCACCGCCCTCACCGCCGGCGTCTCCGGGTGCGGCCCCGTTATTGCCGCGCCATCCCGGACCCCGGCCGCGGCGGCATCTTCTTGATGACCTCCAGGGCCTTGGCCAGTTGCGGGTCCGCCTTCAGCTCCTCCGCGGTCACGGGCTGGCTCCAGGGCTTGTCCGTCAGCCCCTGCCGCCGCATCCGCTTCTCCAGGGCCTCGTCCCGCATCTCCTTCAGGGACTTGTCGTCCGCCAGCGGCGACGCCTCCACCACCAGGTCCGGAATGATGCCCTTCTCGTGGATGGTCTTGCCCGACGGCGTGTAGTAGAAGGCCGTGGTCAGCCGCAGGGCCGAGCCGTCCTCCAGCGGGATGATGGTCTGCACCGAGCCCTTGCCGAAGCTCTTGGTCCCCACCACCAGCCCCCGCTTCTGGTCCTGGATGGCCCCCGCCACGATCTCCGACGCCGAGGCGCTGCCTTCGTTGATCAGCACCACCAGCGGGATCTCCGACTCCAGCGCCTTGTCGCTGGCGTGGGCGTAAAACTTCATGGTCTGGGCCTTGTTGCGCCCCTCGGTGTAAACGATGATCCCTCCGGCCAGAAACTCGTCCGCCACCCGCACCGCCTGGTCCAGCAGCCCCCCGGGATCGTTGCGCAAATCCAGGACCAGCCCCCGGAAGGGCTTGATCTTGGTCTGAAACTCCCTGATGGCCTTGCGCAGGTCGCCGTCGGTCTGGTCCTGGAAATTGGTCACCCGGATGTAGCCGATGCCGTCCTCCAGATACCGCGCCTTGACGCTCTTGATGGGGATGATGTCCCGGGTCAGGGTGTAGCTCTTCATCTGCTTGGCCCCTTCCCGCATGATGGTCAGGGTCACCGGCGAGCCCTTGGGCCCCCGGATGCGCTTCACCGCATCCAGCAGCGTCATGTTCTTGGTGATCGCCCCGTCGATCTTCATGATCCGGTCCCCGGCCTGCAACCCCGCCCGGTAGGCCGGCGACCCCTCGATGGGCGACACCACCATCAGCAGCCCGTCCTTCAGGGTGATCTCGATGCCGATCCCCGAGAAGCTCCCCCGGGTCTCGATGCGCAGCTCCCGGAACTCCTCCGGCGTCATGAACGAAGAGTGGGAGTCCAGGCTGCCCACCACCCCCCGGATGGAGCCGTACACCAGGTTCTTGGTGTCCTTGGGCTCCACGTAATGGTCTTCGATGATGGCCAGGGCCTCGGCGAACACCTTCAGCTTCTCCGGGCTGTTCCCCAGGTCGGCCCGCACCGGGTCGGAACCCGCCGCCACCAGCGCCAGCCACAGCAGCCCCGCCATGCCCAGGATCAGGCTTGTCAGCGAAGCGTAGCGCCACCCTCGTCTGCTCTCGGTTGGTTGTCCTGTCTTCATCGTCTTCCGTAATCTTCCCCGGACCTTAGCGGCCCTGCTTGCCCTTGCGGACGGCCTCGGTCCGCTCCCCGGCGCGGGCGCTCCGCGGTTTGCCCCAGTTCTTCAATGCCTTCAACGCCTCGGGAATCAGGGGGTCCTGACTCAGGTCCCGGGCCGCGGCCGTCTCCTTGGGCTTGCCCTTGTCCGGCAACGCCGCCTGTTTATCCCACTGATCCTTGGCGGGCCCGGCCACCTCCGGCTCCAGCCCGTTGCCCTGGATCTGGTGGCCCTTGGGGGTCAGCACGTAGGCCACCGGCATCACCAGCGCCGAGCCGTCCTTCAGCGGAAACACCCGGTCCACCGCCGCCAGCCCGAAGGTCTTGTAGCCCACCAGCACCCCCTCCCCGGCGTTGGCCAGCGCCCCCGCCAGCACCTCCGCCGCCTTGGCGGTGCCGCCGTCCACCAACACCGCCAGGGGCAGGCGGCGCTTCCCCGGCTGCGCCTCCTTGCCGTAATGCGCCTGCCGCGGCTCCGGACTCCGGCCCTTGGTGTAATACACCAGCGCGTTGCCCATAAAGACGCCGGCCGCCTGGGCCGCCTGCTCCGGCGTGCCGCTGGCCGTCTCCCGCAAATCCAGCACCACCCCCTGGGCCCCGGCCGTCCCCTGGATGGCCTTCAACGCCTCCGCCAGCTCCGCCGCCGTCCTCTCCCGGAAGGCCCGCACCCGCAGGTAGTGGTAGCCCCCCTCCAGCGCCTTGTGCGCCACCGTGGCCCCGACGGCAGGTTCCAGCGCCACCGTCAGGTCCATGGGCTTCAACGCCCCGTTGCGCAGGATGTTGAGGGTCACCTTGGTCCCCGGCTCCCCGGTGAGGCGCTGCTCCGCCTCCAACGGCGTCAGGTTGCGGGTGGACTGGTTGTTGATCTTCAGGATGTGGTCCCCGGCCTTCACCCCGGCCTTCCAGGCCGCCCCCTCCTCCTCCGGGGCGATCACCGTCAGCACGTTGTCCTTCAGGGCCAGCTCCATGGCGGCGGTGGCCCGCTGGCCTTTGGCCGCCGTCAGCTCCTGATATTCCTGGGGGGTCAGGAAGGAGGAGGCCGGGTCCAGCGTCATCACCATCCCCCGGATGGCCCCGTACATCAGGTCCGCATCCTGCTCCTGCCCCACGTACTTCTGCTCCACTTCGTGCAGCGCCTCCATCAGCAGCCGCAACTGCCCATAGGCGTTGACCGGCGCCGCCGCCGCCGGGCCCAGGGCCGCCGCCAGCCACACCAGCGCCGCCAGCCCCGCCCCTGCCCATCTCGCTCGCCATCCCCGGACCGGCCGGGGCTCTGTCCTGCCTGTTGCCTTCACTCGCGTCCTCGGTGTCTCTTCCGGCCCCGGCGCCCTCAATCGGCCTTCCGCTTGAGGACCTGGTGCGCCGCCTCGTAGATGTCCTTGGGCATCAGCCCGAAATACTCCAACAGCACCTCCGGCTTGCCGGAAATGCCGAAAATGTCCTTGATCCCCACCCGCTTCACCGGCGTCGGCCAATGCTCCGCCAGCACCTCGCTCACCGCCGTGCCCAACCCGCCCGTCACCAGGTGCTCCTCCGCGGTGACCATCGCGCCCGTCAGGCGGGCCGACTCCACCACCAGCTCCCAGTCCAGCGGCTTCAGACACGACAGGTTCAGCACCCGGGCCGCAATGCCGTCGTGGGCCAGCATGTCCGCCGCCTGCAGACAATGGTGCACCATCAGCCCGATGCCCGCCAGGGTCACGTCCGCCCCCTCCCGCAGCAGGGAGCCCCGCCCCAGCTCGAAGCGGTGGGTCTCCGGGTAGATCACCGGAAAGGCCAGC
Organism: uncultured Desulfobacterales bacterium; assembly: GCA_964428565.1. Taxonomy (GTDB): domain Bacteria; phylum Desulfobacterota; class Desulfobaccia; order Desulfobaccales; family Desulfobaccaceae; genus CAYRYV01. The sequence goes on from CAYRYV010000052.1 coordinate 3,980, forward strand.
CGCGACGTCCGCATGTACACCGGCCCCTCATACTCCACCATCCACTCCAGCATGGCCCGGGTCTCGATGCCGTCCGCCGGCGTCAGCACCACCATGTTGGGCAGGATCCGCATCAACGCCAGATCCTCGATGGCCTGGTGCGACCCCCCGTCGTCCCCCACCGTCACCCCGCCGTGGCTGGCCACCACCTTGACGTTCACCGACGGATAGGCGATGGCCTGCCGGATCTGCTCCCAGGCCCGCCCCGTGGCGAAGATGGCGAACGTGCTGGCGAAGGCGATCTTCCCGGACAGGGCCAGCCCCGCCGCCGTCCCCATCAGGTCCTGCTCGGCGATCCCCATGTTGAAAAACCGCTCCGGATGGGCCTTGGCAAACCGGTGCGTCTGCGTGGAACTCGACAGGTCGGCGTCCAGCACCACGATATCCTTGTACTTCTTCCCCAATTCCACCAGGGCCTTGCCATACTCGACCCGGGTGCTCAGTTTCTCGGTCAAACCGCGCCTCGCGAGGGGCTCGCCCCCCCTTCCCGAAGGCTCATCAACCCTCGCCCAGCTCCTTCAGGGCGATGGCCAGCTCTTCGTCCGAAGGGGTCACCCCGTGGTATTGCACCTTGTTTTCGAAGATGGAAACGCCCTTGCCTTTGACGGTCCGGGCCAGAATGATGGTGGGCTTGCCCCTCACCCCGTCGGCCTCGTCCAACGCCGCCAGGATGGCCGCCATGTCGTGGCCGTCGATGTCGATGGTGTGCCAGCCGAAGGACCGCCACTTGGCCCCCAACGGCTCGATGCTCATCACTTCGTCCACCGCCCCGTCGATCTGCAGACGGTTGTTGTCCAACAGCGCCGTCAGGTTGTCCAGCCGGAAATGGGCCGCGCTCATGGCCGCCTCCCACACCTGCCCCTCCTGCACCTCCCCGTCCCCCAGCAGCACGTACACGCGCGCCGGGTTGTGGTTCAGCTTGTGGGCCAACGCCATGCCGTTGGCGATGGACAACCCCTGCCCCAAAGAACCCGTGCACACCTCCACCCCCGGCGTGCAGCGGGAGTCCGGATGGCCCTGCAGGCAGCTCCCGAACTTCCGCAGGGTGAAGAGCTCCTGCCGGTCGAAATACCCCGCCCGGGCCAACACCGCATAATACGCCGGCGCCCCGTGCCCCTTGGACAGCACGAACTTGTCCCGCTGCGGCCATCCCGGCGCCTGGGGGTCGTGGTTCAGCTTGCCGAAAAACAGGGCCGTCAGCATGTCGATGGCCGACAGCGAGCCCCCCGTGTGCCCGGAGCCGGCCGCGTGCAACATCCTCAGAATGTCCACCCGCAGTTGCCGGGCGATCTCCGCCAGCTCCGCCGGCTCCCGGATCTTCTCCCGGGCCTGGGGCTGGTGACCCACCACCGCCAGGGCCGGCTTCTTCGCCTGCTTGCGCATTTTCGTCATGGATTCCATACCTGGTGAGGTCTCGGCCGGAAAACGGTATCTGTCCTATTTTCCCGCGTACTTATTGCTAACATAATCCCCGCCGCTCCGCAAGCGAAACCACACCCCCGATTTCCCCCCGGCCCTCCCCTCAACACCGGCTCTTCCCCTGCTTCCCCCCCCGGCCCTTGGCAACCGCCTCCCCAAATGTTACCCTTCCCTCAGGCGGCGGCCGCCGCCTCAAGTTTTCCCGGGTGCCGTCCGATAAGTACCTTATATCGGGTCGCCCCTCCCCCTCTCACCCTCTGGACTATAGTGGATCTGCCCATGGAACTCGCCGACCTGACCATGCCCGACTTCACCCGCGGCCTGGCCCGCACCGTCAGCCTCATCCTGCCCTGCGGCTCCGTGGAGGAGCACGGCCCTCACCTCCCCCTGGGGACCGACACCTTCCACGCCCTGGAGGTGGCCCGCCGGGTGGCCGCCCGGGTGCCCGTCTTCGTGGCGCCCCCCCTCTATTACGGCCTCTGCCGCTCCACCCGGGACCACCCCGGCACCATCAGCCTCTCCGGCAGCCTCCTGCGCGCCCTGGTGGTGGAGCTGGGCCGCGAGTTTCACCGCCAGGGCCTCCGCCGCCTGCTCATCCTCACCGGCCACGCCGGCGGCACCCACACCGCCGCCCTCATCGACGCCGGCGAGCAGCTCCTGGTTGACCTGCCCGACCTCAACGTCGCCGTGGTCAACATCCTCGACGTCCTGGCCGCGGTCCTCAGGGACCACCCCGGCCTCGTCGCCACCCCGGGCGACGCCCACGCCGGCGAGGTGGAAACCTCCCTCATCCAGGCCCTGCACCCTCACCTGGTGAAGGGAACCGCCCCCGCCGAATGGCCGTCCTTCCCCAGGTTCATCCTGGCCCGGCGCAAACGCAAATTCTGGCCCGGCGGCGTCTGGGGCGACCCCGGCCCCGCCAGCCCCCAGGCCGGCGAACGCCTCCTCGATCTGGAGGCCGATTTCATCGCCCGCCTCGTCAGCGAATTGGACGCCTTCCAGGATTGACCGGAAAATCAAGGCCCTGGCGCCGCCGGACGCCCCCCCCGCCCCGGCGGACATTAATGAAATTTTTTTCATGCGTATTCTGTTGACAACCGCCCGGCACTAGCTTATGATGAGCCATTTAATGCAGACCGACCTGCGGAGAAAGGGATTGTATGGTACGGAAATCTATCGAGAAGATAGCCGATCAAATCCTTACCCTCGACGAAGACGAAGTCGCCAAAATCCTGCCCCACTACAAACAAATCATGGAGGACTACACCCCCAGCCCGGAATGGGAACGAGCCGTTGTCGCCTTCTTTCTCATCAACGCCCTCCGGGTGAAAAATAATTTGGCCCAGGCCCATACCCTCAAAAAAGGGATCATCCACCTGTTCCAGAAGGACAACGCCGCACCAGCTGCTCGCTTGCGTGTCGTCAAGTAACCAGGTTATTCCTCTCCCTCTGTGCTTCGCCCCCTGCCGCCGCCTCCCGCGGCCGGCCGACGCTTCTCTTTACCCTTGAAATACACCCGGATGGGCGCATACGGCAACCCCAGGCGCTCCCTTAACTGATTCGCCAGATACCGCCGGTAGCTCTCCGGAATCGCCCGGGGCGCATTCGCAAAGGCGATGAACGTCGGCGGGTGCACCTCCGCCTGGGTGGCGTAGTGCAGCCGCACCGCCCGCCGACCCGCCCGGGGCGGGCTGTGCCCCGCCGTGATGTCCTCGAAAATCCGGTTCAGCTCCCCCGTCCCCACCCGCCGCCCGCACTGGCGGTGGACTTCGTCGATCAGCTCGAAAATCCGCCCCACGTTCTTGCCCGTGCGCACCGACAGGGGCGCAATGGGCGCATAGGCCATGAACTCCAGCGCCGTCCGCAGCCGGGCCAGCATGTAGTCCGCCGCCCCCGGCCCCCCGGCCAGCAGATCCATCTTGTTCACCCCCACCACGCAGCCCTTCCCCGACGCCATGATCTCCCCGGCGATCTTCAGGTCCTGCTCCGTCACCCCTTCCGCCGCGTCCAGCAGCAGCAGCGCCACCTCCGCCCGCGCCAACGCCCGCCGGGACTGCGACGCCATCCCCCGCTCCAGCTTCTCCGTCACCCGGCTCCGCCGCCGCAGCCCCGCCGTGTCGATGAGCACGTAGTCCCGCCCCTGGCGCCGCAGCGGCGTGTCGATGGCATCCCGGGTGGTCCCCGGCAGCTCGCTGGTCACCAGGCGCTCCTCCCCCAGCACCCGGTTGATGAAGGAGGACTTGCCCACGTTGGGCCGCCCCAGCACCGCCACCCGCACGGCCCCGGCCTCCGCCGGCCCCGCCGCCGCCTCCGGCAGGAGCGCCGCCAGGGCCTCCAGCAGGCTCCCCACCCCGGTGCCGTGCGCCGCCGACACGGGGTACACGGGGCTGAACCCCAGCCGGTAGAACTCCCCCAGCCCCTCCTCCTGCCGGGCCCCGTCGATCTTGTTCACCGCCAGCAGCACCGGCTTGCCCGCCCGGCGCAGCTCCGCCGCCACCTCCTCGTCCGCCAGCTGCACCTCCTGCCGGCCGTCCACCAGGAACACCACCACATCGGCCTCGGCCAGGGCCTTCTCCGCCTGCCGGCGCACGCTGGCCGTCAGCGGCCCCCCCTCGTACTCGAACCCCCCGGTGTCCACCAGGGTGAATATGCGGTCCTCCAGACGCACCTCGGCGTACTGCCGGTCCCGGGTCACCCCCGGCCGGTTGTCCACCAGGGCCTGGTGCCGCCGCGCCAGCCGGTTGAACAACGTGGACTTCCCCACGTTGGCCCGCCCTATGATCGTCACCACCGGATACATCGCTCTCCCTTGACTCTCGTGATTGTAAGGCCATTGTCGCGGATTTCTCCCCCGAACGGCACCCTTTTTGTGCCCCCGGCTCTCACCGCCCCCGGCCCCTTTCCCGGCGCTCCCACCGAAATGTCATCTTTTCATTACATTTTTGAAACAATCGCCAAACCTGGTTTTACAAAATTGTATTGCCCCTCTGCGCTTTAAACCCCGATATTGCTGGTTTTTCTCCCTGGCACGCCCCTTGCTTTTGCCTAAGGGCGTCGACAACATGAGCTCCATCGCCTGGGCAGAAATCATTTTCCTTACTTAGGAGGTTCGTATGAATTCGGGGGACACAGCATTCGTCTTGGCCTCAGCGGCTTTGGTACTCCTGATGACGCCCGGTCTGGCCCTGTTCTACGGCGGCATGGTCCGCGGCAAAAACATCCTCAACACCTTGATGCAGAACTACATCATGATCGGCCTCATCGGCGTGCAGTGGGCCTTGTTCGGCTACAGCCTGGCCTTCGGCCCGGACGTCGGCCACGTCATCGGCAACCTGGACTGGGCCGGCCTCGCCGGCGTCGGCCCCGAGCCCTTTGCGACCTATTCCGACAAGATCCCGCATCAGGCCTTCATGATCTTTCAGGCCATGTTCGCCATCATCACCCCCGCCCTGATCATCGGCGCCTGGGTGGAGCGCTTCAAGTTCAGCACCTTCCTGGTCTTCAGCCTGCTGTGGGCCACCCTGGTCTACGACCCGGTGGCGCACTGGGTGTGGGCCGACGGCGGCTGGCTCAAGGACCTGGGCGCCCTGGATTTCGCCGGGGGCACCGTCGTCCACATTAACGCCGGCGTCGCCGCCCTGGCCGCCGCCCTGGTCATCGGCCGCCGCACCGGCTACGGCACCGAGGCCTTCATTCCCCACAACCTGCCCATGACCGTGTTGGGGGCCGGCCTGCTGTGGTTCGGCTGGTTCGGCTTCAACGCCGGCAGCGCCCTGGCCGCCGACGGCCTGGCCGCCATCGCCTTCGTCAACACCCACCTGGCCACCTGCGCCGCAGCCCTGGGCTGGATGTTCATTGAATGGCTCGTGCGGGGCAAGCCCACCACCCTGGGCGTCGCCTCCGGCGCCGTCGCCGGGCTGGTGGCCGTCACCCCCGCCGCCGGTTTCGTCGGCCCCATGTCCGCCATCATCATCGGCGCCCTGGCCGGCGTCTTCTGCTACCTGGCCGTCCTGGTCAAGCCCAAGCTGGGCTACGACGACTCCCTGGACGTGGTGGGCGTGCACATGGTGGGCGGCCTCTGGGGCGCCCTGGCCACCGGCCTGTTCGCCAGCAAGGCGGTCAACGACGCCGGCGCCGACGGCCTCTTCTTCGGCAATCCCGCCCAGTTCGGGATTCAGGCGGTGGCCGTCCTCGTCACCCTGGTCTACTCCTTCGTGGTCAGCCTCATCCTGTTCAAGATCCTCGACGCCACCATGGGCCTCCGGGTCGACAAGGAAGAGGAGGTCGAAGGACTCGACAAGGCCGAACATCAGGAGGTCGGCTACACCATCTGAAGCGCCGCCGCGGCCCTGCCCCCCGGCCGGGCACCGCGGCACACCCGCACACCGCCATATATCCGGGAGGATACTTTTTATGAAAAAGATCGAAGCAATCATCCAGCCCTTCAAGCTGGAACCGGTTAAGGAAGCCTTGCACGCCATCAGCGTCCAGGGGATGACCATCACCGAAGCCAAGGGCTTCGGCCGCCAGAAGGGCATCCGGGAAGTCTACCGGGGCATGGAATACCAGGTGGATTTCCTCCCCAAGGTCAAAATCGAAGTCGTCGTGCCCGACGACAAGGTCAAGGCCGTCACCGAGGCCATCATCACCGCCGCCCGCACCGGCCGCATCGGCGACGGCAAGATCTTCGTCTATCCGGTGGAGGAGGTCATCCGCATCCGCACCGGGGAAACCGGCGAAGGCGCCGTCTAATCGGGCCAGGGGGCGACACCGGCCGCTCCGGCCCTCGCCCCTGACCCCGAATCATTTATATCTTCACTATCTTAAGGGGGACGCACTATGCAACGCATCTACGTAACGTGGCGCAGTCTGACCATCATCCTCACCATCTGCCTGCTCTGGGGAGCCGCCGGGGGGGCCCTCTCCGCCGCCCGGGCCGATTATCCCGCTGAAACTCCCGCCGCCCCCACCGGCGAAACCGTGGTCAAGGCCGAGGCCCAGGCCGCCGAGGAGGACAAGCCCACCGCCAGCTTCGCCGTGGACCTGATGAGCCAGTACATCTGGCGGGGCTTCGCCCTCAGCCGGGACAGCGTCGTCCTCCAGCCTTCCGTGACCGTGGGCTGGAAGGGCTTCTCCGTCAATATCTGGGGGAACTTCGACACCTATGAGAAGAACCCCTTCATCGGCCCGCCCTGGCGCGGCGGCAAGTGGAATGAAACCGACTTCACCCTGGGCTACAGCCGGGATATCTACAACGGCGACTGGCTCAAGGCCGTCACCGTCAGCGTCGGGGGCATCTACTATGTCCTGGACGGCACCGCCAACCCCCAGGGCGACTCCTTTGAACTCTACACCGGCCTGGCCGTGGACGTGAACTGGTTCAAACTGGCGGCCGTCGCCAACTACGAAATGTTCCATTATCCCGGCGTCTGGCTGACCCTGGGCATCTCCCGGGTCTTCGAGCTGCCCTTCGTTCCCCTGGAGGGCGCCACCCTGGAGGTCGGCAACAACATCCTCTTCCTGTTCTCCCGGGATCAGGCCGCCTACCCCGATCCCCAGGACCGGCGCCTGGCCTCCGATGAACCGCTCCGGGCCCGGGCCTTCAGCGATCCCCTGGCCGGTCAGCTCTACGCCACCCTCAATCTGCCGGTGTACAAATATGTCACCATTTCCCCCAAGGTGGGCTTCTGGTACGCCCTGGGCGGCAAGTCCACCTACCTGTTGGGCGGTGGCGGCCGCAACAGCTTCACCGGCCTTTCCTGGGACAACCAGCATAACCACGTCTACGGCGGCGTCAGTGTCACCTTTGCCTTCTAACCCCGCCGCCCCGGCGTCACCCGCACCAGGGAGGGTGCGGGCAGTCCCTCCCTGGCCTTCCGGGGGCCGGCCCCCCGGCCTCGCCTCCTGGTGATCTCGCTCCCGTTTACCTCTTGCCGGCAGGTCTCGCACCTGCCGCTTTTCTTTCCCGGACGCCCGGCCCCCCGCCGCCTCCGCCCCCCTCCCCCTTGACCTCACCTTCCGGAGTTATTATATTGGCGATACCTTAAACAAAATCGTGTTCAGACTCCAGAAAGAGAGGAAACGTATATGGCCTACTCCCCCATCGTCCTGGATCACTTCAAGAACCCCCGCAACGTGGGCGAACTCTCCGCAGCCGACGGCGTCGGCGAGGTCGGCAACCCGGTGTGCGGCGACATGATGAACGTCTATATCAAAGTCAAAGACAACGTCATCGAAGACGTCAGCTTCAAGACCTTCGGCTGCGGCGCCGCCATCGCGGTGTCCAGCATGATCACCGAACTGGCCAAGGGCAAAACCCTGGAGGAGGCCCTGAAGATCACCAACGCCGACGTGGCCAACGCCCTGGGCGGCCTCCCCAAGAACAAACTGCACTGCTCCAACCTGGGGGCCGACGCCCTGCACGCCGCCATCAAAAACTACATGGACCGGGCCGCCGGCAAAATCGTCGATACCGACAAGGAAAAGGTGGAGCATCACCCCGAAAAGATCGACGCCTGCTACTGCCCCTACTGCGACATGGAGGTCAAGGGCGAAGCCCCCTTCTGCGTCTCCTGCGGCGCCGACCTGCCCCACGAACATTAAGACCCCCCGCCCCCCGGGCAAGAGGAGTGCTCTCATGGAACCCATCTATCTCGATCACTACGCCGCCACCCCCCTCCATCCCCAGGTGCAGGAGGCCATGATCGACGCCGTTAAACATATCTTCGGCAACCCCTCCAGCGACCACCAGATCGGCCAGCGGGCCGCCGACGCCCTGCAGACCGCCCGGGAACGGGTGGCGCACCTGCTCAACGCCGCCCCCGAGGAGGTGGTCTTCACCTCCGGCGGCACCGAATCGGTCAACCACGCCCTCAAGGGCGTCGCCTTCTCCCTGCGGGAGAAAGGCCGCCACATCATCACCTCCAACATCGAACACAAATCGGTCCTCAATTCCCTGCGCACCCTGCGCCTGCTGGATTACCACATCACCTCCCTGGACGTGGACTCCCACGGCCTGGTGGATCCCGCCGCCGTGGAAAAGGCCATCACCCCCGAAACCGTGCTCATCTCGGTGATGATGGCCAACAATGAAATCGGCACCCTCGAGCCCATCGCCGACATCGCCCGCATCGCCAGAAAACATAAGGTGACCTTCCACACCGACGCCGTGGCCGCCGCCGGCATCGTCCCCGTGGACGTCCAGGCCTTGGGCGTGGACCTCCTCAGCCTGGCCGCCAACCAGTTCTACGGCCCCTCCGGCGTGGGCGCCCTCTACGTCCGCCGGGGGACCAATATCTGGCCCCTTCTGGAGGGCGGCGTCCAGGAGAACCGCAAGCGGGCGGGCACGGAAAATCTGGTGGGCATCGTCGGTCTGGGCATGGCCGCCCACCTCGCCGCCCGGGAACTGCCGGAGCGCCTGGCCCACGTGCAGGGCCTGCGCCGCAAGCTGCTGCAGGGCCTCACCGACCGCATCCCCGACATCGTCATCAACGGCCACCCCACCCACTGCCTGCCCCACCTCATCTCGGTGTCGGTGAACTATATCGAAGGCGAGAGCCTGATGCTGATGCTGGACGAAGAGGGGATCATCGTGGCCACCCGCAGCGCCTGCGCCTCCGGGGCCCTGCGGGCCTCCCACGTGCTGCTGGGCATCGGCCTGGATCACGCCACCGCCCAGGGCACCCTGCTCCTCACCCTGGGCCGGGACAACACCGCCGCCCAGATCGACCGGGTGCTGGAAGTCATGCCCAAAATCGTCCAGACCCTGCGGGATATGTCGCCCATCTACAAGAAAAGCGCCTGACCCAACCTCTCCCCGAAGGGAGCGCCTTGCTGAGCGGGGGGCCGGAGTCGCCGACTCCGGCCCCCCGCTCCCCCTTGCGCGGCGGCGCTCAACCCTCCGGCGGCGGGGTGACGATCCGTTCCAGATTCCCGTCCAGGTCGATGAGGATCAACCTGCCCGAGGGCAGCCGAAAGGCCCGGATGTCTCCGGTGCTCTCCCGATACCGCGGCGGCACCGTCACCTCCGGAAGATTGGCGCTGATTCTGGCCACTTCATAACTGCCGGTGCCCAACTCCCGGGTGCTGGCGCTGCCGCCCACCTCGAAGAGCACTCCCTCGGCCGCCAACACCTCGGTCAGTTCCTGCTTGTCCGCCTGGGTGACAAAGACTTCCATTACGGCCTCCTTTCCCCGGTGGCCATGCCACCAACCCAGATTTACTCACATTGACCATCTTTGTAAGTATAGTAAGCACCGCCCCCCGGCCGGTCAACAACTGCCCGGCAGCCCCGGGACGGCCTCCGGGGGCTCCCGCCGCCGACGCGCCATTTCTAACACAATCCTAACATTCCCCCAACCGTTTCATAATCCGCCGCTGGCACAGTAGGCCGTAGCGAGGTTGCTCCTTATGATCAAGACAAGTAACGCCGGCGGGACCCCGAAAGAAGATGGCGCCGCCAGGGATCTGGTTATCGCCGACATGGCGGGCATGTTGGGAATCTCCCGGGAAATGATTTTGGACTTGCTGGCGGAAGGCCGCCTCTCCTGGGCCTCGGACGAATCCCAGACCTTTTTCCGGCTCCGGGACGTCTTCCGGCACCCGCGCCTCCGGAACCGCAACCTGCGGATCTGAAGGCAACGGCCGCCGCTGCGGGGCGCCGTCGCCCGGGCCGGCGAGCCTGGCGGCCTATTTATCCCCCCGGCCTATTGACACCGGCGCGGCCATGGAATATATAAAGGCTACGGGGGGATGTAGCTCAGCTGGGAGAGCGCTAGCCTCGCATGCTAGAGGCCACGGGTTCGAATCCCGTCATCTCCACCATCACCATGAACCAACGGCAAAGAGGTGGCCAGCCGGCTCCGGCTGTCCACCTCTTTGCATCTCCCCACCACTCCCCGGCCGTCCCGGCGCTCCCGCCCCCGATCCCCCGGCAACCTGATTAAACCAAAAATTAAAGAAAATCCCCTGCCGTGCCGATATGACTAAGCGAGGGGGCCAGATACGCCGGGAATACGCCGCGGCGACGCCTCGCCGCCGGCGGGCGGCAAGCCCGGCGCCGCTCCCCCCTTCCCACGGGATGACGTTATGACGCAGCGCGCAGGCTTTTCCGAAGCACAATCCAACCGGGAGCAGATCTTCGCCCAAAAGCTGAAGGTCGTTCACCGGACCACCGCCAAGGATGACCGGGCGGGGTATTATCCCTTGCCCGTGCGCTCTCTGCACCCGGCGGTGCAGATGCCGTTTTCCCTCTATTTCAAGGCCGTCACCCAGGACGACCGGGAGGTCAGGTTCCTGCCCTTCCTGGGCGGCGGCGAGTTCCTGGCGGCCGACTGGCTCGCCGGCCTCCAGACGCTGGGCATCACCTGTTTATATCTCCAGAAAGACGAGATGCCGGCGGGGCTGGAGGTGTTCGCACAATACCTCGACGCGGTGGCGGCCGCCCCGGAGATCAGCGCCGCCCAAAAAGTCGCGATCTGCTACGATCACCTGCACCTCAGCCTGATCAGCGCCGCCCAGCCCCAAATGCTGGACCGTTACCTCCCCTTCATCTCCCGTCAGGTCGACGGCATCCTGACCAGATTCGCCGCCGCCAACCTGCCCTTCCACCTCCTGTGGGAGGCCCTGCTGCGGGATTACAGCATCTACCGGCACTCCGTGAACGTCTTTTTCATGACCACGGCCTTCATGGTCTCCCTGCGCCACCGGCGGGCGGACTGCCAGGCCATGGGCATGGCCGCCCTCTTCCACGACATGGGCCTGCTCAGCCTCCCGGCAGCCGTCACCCGGAAACCGGAATCTCTCACCCTGATCGAGCAGGCCGAATACAAGAAACACCCCCAACTGGGCCACGACCTGCTCCGGCGCTACCGCGCCTTCCCCGGGCTGGCCCTGCGCCTGGTCCTGGAGCACCATGAAAACGCCGACGGCTCCGGTTTCCCCTACAGCCTGGATCTGCGGCGGCAGCATCCCCTCACCCGCATCCTGCGGATGGTGGACGCCTACGACGCCATGACCATTCACCGCCCTGACCAGCCCGGCCTCAAGCCCTTCGAGGCCCTGACGGCCATGCGGAACCAGCGGGGCCGCCAGGGACTGATCTACGATCACGACCTGCTCAACAAATTCATCCGCTTTATCGGCACCTGAGACCAACGGCACTGAGCCGCCGATGGGCCATCGGCGGCGGCTGCCGGAAAGTGGCGGCCAGCCCTTGGAAAACCGGCGGCGGCTCAGTCGCGGCGGCCGAAAAGCCGCAACAGCATCAGAAACAGATTGATGAAGTCCAGGTAGAGCGCCAGCGCCCCCATGACCGCGCCCTTGCGGGCCGTCTCCTCGTCGCCGAATCCCCGCAGCGCCATCTCCTTCAGCTTCTGCGTGTCATACGCGGTCAGCCCCACAAACACGATGATCCCGGCGTAGGTGATGACCCAGTAAATGGCCGGACTGGCCAGGAACAGATTCACCAGCGACGCCAGGATAACCCCGATGAGCCCCATGAACAGAAAGCTGCCCCAACTGGTGAGGTCCCGCTTGGTGGTGTAGCCGTAGATGCTCATGGCCGCGAAGGTGCCGGCGGTGATAAAGAAGGTCTGGGCGATGGACGCCTGGGTGTAGACCAGAAAGACCACCGACAGGGTCAAGCCGTTCAGCCCGGCGTAGACAAAGAACATCAGGGAGGCCGTGGCCGCGCTCAGGCGGCCCAGGGCGGCGCTCAGGGTGAAGACCAGGATCAGTTCGGCGATGATGAGCCCGAAGAACAGAAACGGGGTGCCGAAGATGACTTCCACGGCCGCCGGGCTGGAGGCCACCCACATGGCCACCACCGCGGTCAGGGCCAGACCCAGCCCCATCCAGTTATAGACCTGACGCATGAATTCCGACTGCAACGCCGCGACCCGCTCCCGGGATGAGAGCATGCTGCTGTCCATCGTCTTCTTCCTCCAAAAATGTTAGGAAAATGAATGCCCGACCAGGGTCGGCGGCCGCCGAACGGCCGCACCGGCACACCTCTGCCGTCCCGGCTCCTCGCCCCCGTCATAACCCTTATCGGTCAATTTCGCTTTTCCTTTACCGGCGGGAGCGCCGCCCCCAGAGCGGCGGCGGTCTCCGCTCCCCCTGGGAACGGCGGGCGGGACTCCGGCAGGGTGGTCTCTTCTCCGGCTACTGCCGGAACCGGGACGCCGGCTCCTCCCCGGGTCGTTTCAGACGGATGAAATACAGGGTGCCAAAGGCCCCGGCTTCCCCCACCCGATGGGTGCGGCTGTTGTATTCGGTCACGACGGCATCGTCGTAATCGGTCTGGGGAGACGCCGCCATCGCCTGCTCCCAGTCGCCGCCGAAGGCGTGCACCAGGGCCTCCAGGAGCACCGCCCCGCCGTTGCGGGCGGTGGGATCTAAGCTGTAGACCGCCCCGCAGACGCAACTGCCGCCGTCGAATTCATAAGTCAGGGGATCATCGAGGGACTGCGGCGGGGCCACCGCCCGCCTGCAAAAAGGACAACAGGGCGGCGGGGTTCTCTGTCCGAAGATGCTTTGCCAGCGCGCCATGACTCTTCTCCTTGGCGGCAGGAGACTTGCCGGGCGGCTCTCCGCCCGGGGCGTTTTCCCGCCCGGGGCCGATTACCGTTGACAGGTCCGCTGCCAGTGTTTAATCTTTGCTCATTTATACGGGAAAAATGCGGCCGCACCTACCCCCGGGGCCGCCACGGAAGAGAGCCCAGTCGTGATCGACCACCATCAACTCCGGACTGCCGACCGCCTCATCCCCCGGAGCCGGCGGGGACGCTCCCGGGCGGCGACGCCCCACCCCACCATGAAGGGGTTGTAAAGACATGCCGCGCCTCGCCCCGGAGGGCGTCCTGGCCCTGCTTGCGGACACGCACGACTACCGGGCCGGCATTCCCGCGCTGTTGGCTTTCCTGCGCCGCTGGGGCATTCGCCGGCTGGCCTGCCTGGGAGACTGCCCCCCCGAACCCTTCGCCCCCTGGCTGGCACTGGGGCCGGCGCAGGAGCTCTACTGGATATACGACGTCCATGGACCGGATCTGCCGGCGGCGCGCCGCCGGGGGCTGGCCCTGGCGGTGGATGACGGCCAGGTGATCATGGCCCACACCCGGGCCACCGCCTTCATCCATTTCAAGCCCCGGATCTCGTCTTATCTGCACGGGGAGAAGGCCGACCGCCCCCCCCTCATCGTCTGCCACGGCCACACCCACACCCCCAGCCTCTCCCGCTACGGCCGCCGCCTGAATCGCATCATCTACAGCAACCTGGCGGTGCGCCCCTATCTGTTCCAGCGGCAGCATGCCTATATCGAGTTGCAGCCCGACTCCGTCTACCTGGTGGTGCCCGGGGCCTTCACCTTCGAAGATGGTCGCTTCCCCACCCTGAGCTTCGCCCTGCTGGACCTCCCCCGTCGCCGGGTGGAGATGATCTCCCTGTTGGCTCTCAAGGAACTGGAAACCCTAGAATTGTTTTCCGGTAAAGCTCCGCCAGGACCAGCCGGTCCGTAGGAAAGGCCAGGTTGGGGGGTAGGTCCGTGAAGGGAAAAAAGGCCACCCGGTCCAGGTCGTCGCCGGCTGCCAGCGTCCCCCCCACCACCTGGCCGGCGAACCACAGGCCCACGGTGAGGCGGTCCGGGTCATGAAAATTGGAATGCGCGGCGACAATCTCCCCCACCCTGACCTGCAGGCCGGTCTCTTCGGCGAATTCCCGGGCCGCGGCCTGGCGCACCTCTTCCCCCCACTCCACATAGCCGCAGGGAATGCACCAGGCGCCGGCATAGCGGCCGCCCGCCCGGCGTCCCAACAGAATCCGGCCGTCCTGCATGACGATGACGGCCACCCCCACCGCGGGGTTGTGATAGATGATGCGGCCGCAGTCGGGACAAACCGGCCGCAGCCGGCCGGCCTGCGCCGCCCGCGTCAGCAACTGGCCGCAACAGGGGCAATAACGAAACATGGCGGGTGGGCAGGACATCTTCTTCTCCCCGGGGCGTGGACTGAGGACCGCGAACCCCTTCATCATAACCATGGACATACGGTAAATCAACCCGGGAAGGGCGTCGGCCTCCTTGACAAATATACCCCTTATTATTTATTATCAAGAGGTTTGATAAAAATGCGCGAGCTCGCTCAGGGCCAGGAGGCCGTCATGAAAGTTCTGGGAATTTGGGGCAGTCCCCGACCGGGGGGGAATTCCGAAGTGCTGCTGGACGCCTTCCTGCGGGGCGCCGCGGCGGGCGGGGCCGAAGTGGAACGAATCGATGTGCGGAAGCTGAAGATCTCCCCCTGCCTGGAGATCTACCACTGCTTCAAGGACGGCACCTGCCCCATTAAAGACGACATGCTCACCCTGTACCCCAAGCTCCTGGAAGCCGACGCCGTGGTGCTGGCCGCCCCCATCTTCTTTTACGGCCTCAGCGCCCAGGCCAAGGCCCTGATCGACCGCACCCAGGCCTTCTGGGCCCGGCGTTACGTCCTCAAGGAGGACTTTCCCGGCCCCGCGCGGCAGGGGATTCTGTTGAGCACCGCCGCCACCAAGGGCAAGCACGTGTTTGTCGGCGCCCGGCTCACCACCTATTATTTCTTCGACGCCATCAACGTCAAATACGCCGCCGAGATCCTGGTTCGGGAGGTGGATGGCAAGGGTGAAATCCTGAAGAAACCCGAAGTGCTGGATCAGGCCGAACAACTGGGGAAGAAGATCGGCCGGGGCGAACAGGTGGGGCCCGTGAAGCTCTTCCCGCTGGTGAGCGACCTGCAATAGGCAGCGGTCCCGAGCGGACCAGACGGTTCTTTGACATGGCGGATTACCCCTACGCACCTTATCATATCAAGAGGAGATCGGGAGAATGTCACTCTTTGAAATGGGCATGACCAACGAAGTGCGGCTGCAAACCGGCCCCCAACACTCCGCCCGCACCTTTTTCCCCCGCCTGCCGGACGCCTTTGCCACGCCCTTCCTGGCGGGGCTGATGGAGACGGCCAGCGCCGAGCTGATGGCGGAGTTTCTCCAGGAGGGCGAGCAGTCGGTGGGCATTTCCATGAATCTCAAGCACATGGCCCCGACCCCGCTGGGCATGGAGGTGCGGGTGGTCACCGTGATCACCAAGATCGAAGGCAAGAAACTGACCTTCAGCCTGGAAGCCTTCGATGAAAAGGAAAAGATCGGCGAGGCCGTGCACGAACGGTTCATCATCAATGCCGACAAGTTCATGCAGAAGGTCAACGCCAAGGGAGCGTCCTGATTCCCGCGCCGGCGCATGCATCGGGACTTTCCCTACGACCTGGTGACCCTGCGGGACTTTGAGGCCGGCTGGGGGTGGGACGCCCAACTCACCGGGTTGGCCAGGAAAAAATACCGCCGCGATCTGGCCGGCCTGCTGGGGCTCGATCCCGCGGCCCTGGCGGCCTGCCTGGGGGGGGAGGCCCTGCCCCAGCGGCCGCACGCCGCGGTCCAGTGGTTCATCCGGGTGCGGCCCTTCCGGCCCCTGGAGCTGTTCTTTCTCCTGGAAAGCGACGCGGAGTTCGGCACGGCCCTGCGCCTCTTCTACAGCCGGGGCAGCCTGGCGGTGCCCACCGAAGACGCCTATACCTTTGGCTGGGACTTTTTGGCGCTCCTGGCCCGCTACGGCCGGCGGGAGTTCGGGCTGGCCGGGGGCGGGCCCGGCAGCGGCTGGATCACCTTCGAGGAGATCGCGGCCCGTAGCGGGGCCCCGCTGAAACAATACGCCCTGACGGGCCGGGGCGAGATTCTGCCCCACATCCGGGCGGAGGTGGCGGCGGCGGCCCTCTGGCGCCTGGACCGGGGGGAGTGCCGGGAGACGGCGGCCGCCGGCTGGGAGGTCGCCCTGCCCATCATGCCCGACCTGAGGCTGCGCCTGACGGTGCAGGGAGGCGAAGTGGGGGTGGCCTTCGATGACCGGGGGGCGGCCAAGTACGCCCCGGAGTTCCTTTTAAGCTTCGCCTGGCTCTATATCAACGCCTTCATCCGGGAGGCCCGGCAGGTCGATCCCGCCCTGCCCCGGCTCTCCCGTTATCTTTAAAGGAGCGCTGCGACCGATGAAGTGTATAAAATGCGGCAAAGGTATCGTCAATATCTGCTTTACCTGAAAGGGGTTTCAGGTACGCTGCCTGGAGTGCGGCTATAACTATACGGAAGACGAGGTGCGCCGCCTGGTGGGCGAGAGGGCCCGCGGCGCCTGCAGCCGGCCACACCGCCCCCTCAAGCGGGAAGCCTGAACGCCCTGACCGAGAGAGTGAGATCAATACATGGCCAGAGTCACCATTGAAGATTGTCTGCAAAAAGTCCCCAACCGCTTCGCCCTGGTGCACCTGGGGGCCGCCCGGGTGCGGCAGCTCTATAAAGGGGCCCCGGTGCTCATCGAGCGGGTCCGCAACAAGGAGATCGTCACCGCCCTGCGGGAGATCGCCAGCGGTGAGGTGCTGCTGGCGGAGCCGGAGAAGGTCCTGCGGGAACCTCCCTGTTTACTCCCCGGGGAGCCAGAGGAGTAAGGGGGCGTCAAACCCCGCCGGCAGGAAGTCAGCGCTCTGCGGGTCGGCGGCCGCCCGGCAGACGATCACCCGGAGCGGGGCGTAGGGTTCCGCGCCCGCGGCCGGCTGCCCCTCCCGGCTCACCAGGTCCTCCAGACGGCGGCGGGCCTCCGTCACCCCCGGCGGCCCCCCGGAAACGGCCGTCAACAGCGCGGCCCAGGCCGGAGAGAAGCCGTTCGCCCCACCGGCAGGCGCGCCGGGCGGCCGCCGGGCTTCCAGGACCGCGGCCGACCGCACCAGCGGGAGGGACACCGCCGTCCACCAGACGCCCTCGCCGGCGGCGGCCTGCTGCTCCAGCCAGCCGCTGAGGTGGCGGCACACCCCCCGGTCCAGACAAACCGGGACCCAGGGAGGCGTCAGGTGCGGCTCCGCCACTTTCAGCCAGAACTGGAGACGCAGCTTGAGCAACTCCGGGTCCAGCCGGTCCACCGGGGCCAGGGCGGGATCCTGCCAGGCCGCGGCCTGCCGCCGGGAATCCTCCTCCCAGGCCTCGGGGGCGAGGATGTCGTCCAGGGACGTCTGCCGGGCCGCCACCTGCCCCAGGTCGGCGGTGGCCTCGGCCAAGGACTTCTCCAGGCGCCAGTCCAGGGTCCAGAAGGCGGCGGGGTCGGGGCCGGCAGTCCGGGGCCGGGGCGGCTGCCCCTTGAGGGAGCGGACGATATCCCCCTGCTCTTCCTCGGGGCGCTGGGAATACTTCAGGTATGCCTGCCACTGGCTGAGTTCCCCGGGCCGGAAATCCCGGCTCGGGTCCGCCAGGCCCTCCTGCCGCGGCGGCAGCGGCAGGGAGCCCAACGGCAGGCCGGCGGGCCGGCCGGTCATGTCCCCCAGCCACAGGTCAGGGAAATACACCGGCAAAGACCAGAAGTCGTCCCGCCAGGCGCTCACCAGGGGAAAGGCGACATATTGCCAGGGGGAGGGGGAGGGCGTCGATGACATGATAACCTCGCTGTTCTGTAGAGAGCGGCTCAGACAGGCAATCAGCCTATCCTGCCATTATACCCGGAAAGCTCCATTTGGAAAGAGCCCTACCGGAAAAATCGGAGGTTCGGCATGTGTATGAGCATCAAACGCCGGTGCGCCTGCGGGGCGGCCGAGGCCCAGTTCATGCACCGGGATAACGTGCTGCCGGCCCATATCCTCGTGGGTCTGTATTGCCCCCGATGCTGCTCCCGGGCAACGGGCGACCGGGCCGCCATGATCGAGGACCGGGGGTGGCTGCTGGAATTCGATATGGAGGAGGCCCAGTATCTCTTCTGGCAAAAGGGAATCGCCCGGGAGATCACGCCGGAGTTCATTTTCGACGAAGGCTACTGCAGCTGGAACGGCCTGACCCCGGGCGACCTGGACGAGCGAGCCGACCTGCACCGGGAGCTGGCGCCGCTGTTGGCCCGGGACCGCCTCCTGTACATCAACACCATGAAGAGCCGCATGCTGGAGCATGTGGCCGCCCTGAAGGCCGCGGGTTGGCGCAAGGCCCAGAATACCTGAGAGGGAACCAAAAAAGTTAATCTTATCGGCCACAGGTTCCGATAAAGGAGCAAAACCGGTTTTGAGATCTTACTGCAGAAAAGGAGTGGCGGCATGCGGAAATTGGGATTGATCGGCGGCATCCTGGGGTTTGTGGGGCTTATGTTCCTGCTGATGGCGCCTTTGGACAGCATGGCCCAATGGGGGGCCATCGGCACCGGCATCGACGCGGCCCGGCGGGCGACGCAGGCGTCGGAGAGCGCCAGCAGACCGGCGGCGGAACCCGGCGAGCACAACGTGGCCACCGAGGAGGTGGGCGGCAAGGGGTTGGCGCAGACCACCACCTTCCAGAACCGGGTGAGGCCCTTTTCCTACACCATCCCCGCGGGTTGGCGGCAGGAAGGCGGCGGCGACCCCACCGGCGAGCGGGCGCAGTTCATGAAACCCGGCACCACGGCGGGATTCACCTTTCATTTCACCCAGATGGTGCCCAGCTTCCCCCGGGCGGCCTCGGTGGACGCCTCTTTGAAGCACGCCAAGGAAGAGATGAGCATCGGCAAGTATATCGCGGTGAAAAGACGGGACCAGGGCGACAAGAAGACCGGCGTCATCGGCTGGGAGACCATCGAATCAGCCAAGGGCTCCGGCGGCTTTCAGCGTATCCAGTGGCAGTGCTATGACGGCCAGAATTACTATTACACCTTCATCGCCCACTGCGTGCCCTCCCAGTTCGCCCAACACCGGGCGGTGCTCCAGCAGATCATCGATTCCGTCCGATTCAAATAACCGGCACGGCAGCACAGGGTTTGACGACCACGGGGGCCGGCGGCAAGGCCCCCCTTTTTTTGGGGGGACGGCTTGCCGCCAACGGCTGATCGTGCTACAGTAGCTGGCCATAGCCGTTATCAAGAGGATGTGCCGATCTAGTGCGGGGGAGGGCCGGGAAGCACCCCCCCCGGCCCGCCCCCCGGCGCCCCCACCCCACCCGGTCAGGGGATGGCGGGGGGCACGGCGCAATAACTTTCGAGCAGCGCAACATGGTGACTTTCCAGGATATCGCCGCGGCCCGGGACCGGCTCGCGGGGCTCATCATCCGCACCCCGGTGGTCTATTCCCAGACGCTGAGCCGCCTGGCGGGGGCGGAGGTCTTCCTCAAGCTGGAGAACCTCCAGACCACCGGGTCCTTCAAGCTGCGGGGCTCCCTCAACAAGATTCAGTTGCTACAGTCCCGGGGCGGGCTCACCGGGGTGGTGGCGGCCTCCGCCGGCAACCACGCCCAGGGGGTGGCCTACGCCGCCGCCCGGGTGGGCCTGCCGGCCACCATCGTCATGCCCCAGTGGGCCTCCATCTCCAAGCAGCTGGCCACCGCGGGCTACGGGGGCCGGGTGGAGGTGGGGGGGGCGGACCTGGCCCAGGCCCTGGCCCGGGCCCAGGAACTGGCGGCCACGGGGCTGACCCTGATCCACCCCTATGACGACCCGGAGGTGATCGCCGGGCAGGGCACCATCGGTCTGGAGATCCTGGCGGACCTGCCGGAGACGGACACCGTCATCGTGCCGGTGGGCGGCGGCGGCCTGGCCGCGGGGGTGGCCCTGGCCCTGAAAGAGGGCCGGCCCGGCATCCGGGTCATCGGCGTGCAGGCCGAGCGGGTGCCGGCGGCCCGCCAGGCCCTGGCCCAGGGGCAGCCGGTGAGCGTCCCGGCGGCCGCCACCCTGGCCGACGGCATCAACGTCAGGCGCGTCGGGGAGCACCCCTTTCCCCTGCTCCAGCGCTACCTGGACGGGGTGGAGCTGGTGAGCGAGGGGGCCATCGCGGCGGCGGTGCTGCTGCTGCTGGACAAGAAGAAGGTCCTGGCCGAAGGCGCGGGGGCGACGCCGGCCGCGGCCCTGCTGGGCCCCCTGGCGGGGCAGGCGTTGGGCCGACGCCTGGTCCTGGTCATCAGCGGAGGCAACATCGACATCCCGGTGCTGGGCCGGGTGCTGCAGCGGGGGCTGCTCAACGCCCGCCGCCTGCTCACCCTGCGGGTGGTGCTGGCGGACACCCCCGGCTCCCTGGGCCGCCTGACCACCCTGCTGGGGGAACTGGGGGCCAACATCCTGCACCTCTACCACGACCGCCGCAGCCGCACCCTGCCCCTGGAGGACACCCGGGTGGAAGTGGACCTGGAGACCAAGGGGGAGGAGCACGGCCGACAGATCATGGACACCCTGGCCCGCCGGGGCTACGCGGTCACCGAAAAGACCTAATGGCCGGGGGAGGGGGACAAGGGCCGAGGAGAGAACCGGGGGAGGGGGACAAGG
>CAYRYV010000053.1:0-24582 GCA_964428565.1 uncultured Desulfobacterales bacterium
GGTATGTGGTGGTGTGTTTTGGGGTGGGGGTGAGGATTATTGATCGGTATGGGGAGTGAGGGGGTCTGGTAAAATGTGGTATAATGTCCGTGGAGGATGCCATGAGCCTGAAAGAACTGCATGATGCGGCCCTGAAGCTGGACCCCGGGGCCCGGGCCAAACTCGCCCAGGCCCTGTTGGCCAGTCTTGAAGATCTGCCCCCGGCCGAAATTGAGCAGCTGTGGGCCGAAGAGGCCCGGCGGCGGGATGAGGAGATTGAGGCAGGTCGGGTGTCCCTGCGCCCCGCCGCGGCTGTGCTCCAGGATGCCCGGTCCAAGCTCCCATGAGCTTCTCGGTCCGGTTTCACCCCGACGCCGAGGCCGAACTCAACGACGCCGCCGCCTTCCTGGATAACGCCTCACCCGGCCTGGGTGCCGCCTTCCTGGACGATCTGGAACATGCCCTTACAGTAATCACGGCGCACCCGGAAGCGGCTCCCCTCGTCCAGGGGCGGGTGCGGCGCAAGGTGCTGCGGAAATTCCCTTATTCCCTTCTCTATTCCGTGGTGGGCAGTGATATTCGCCTCCTGGCCGTCTCCCACCACCGCCGCCGCCCCTTCTACTGGCGGGGCCGCCGATGACCCACACCAACCACCTCCTGCGCTGGCCGGTATATAATTTAGAAAGCTTGATTTCCCTTGTTGTTCTGGTTCTGTTTGTGTTAGTGTGTTTTTTGGTGGGGATGAAAATTATTGATGATTATGGGGAGTAACTGGGTAACTATTCATAATTAAAAGATATTTTAATGATAAATAGAGATATGGTTTGTCAGATTTTATTAAACTGGATTTTCGTTTTTATAATGCCATTTGTTTCTTATGGCCAAGTTCAATATACAGCGATAGTAGATGCGGCATTCTGTGGTGATATACAAAATGTTCAGAAGTTATTGAATCAGGGTGTAAGTGCTAATAGCAAAACCAATTTTGGTGAAACAGCATTAATGTACTCTTCTTTGAAAGGTCATATAGAAATAGTAAAACTGCTAATTGAAAATGGTGCCGATGTTAACGCAAGAAGCAGAGATGGTAGTACGGCATTGATGGATGCTTCATGGGGTGGACATGTCGAGGTAGTCAAGTTATTACTTATTAAAGGGGCCGACCCAAATATTTCAGCCATGTCATCAGCAGGACCGGTATCAGCGTTGTCTCATGCGAAAATTAAAAATAATTATGATATTGTGAAGATTCTTGAAAAAGCCGGGGCAAGATAATACTATGTCTATATATATGGGAATATGAAATTATTGGTAAAAAAAATGAAAGAAATTACTAAATATACTATAATGCCTTTTTTATTATTAATTTGCGTAGTTATAAATTATGCAATTGCAGAAGAATACAACGGCATAATTAATCATAAAAATATGATATCAATTATGTTTGGACAAAAAGAATATTTTTATTATAAGGACAACCCATCAAAAAAATATTTAATAAAATATCTAATTAGGCAGGATAATTATTTTATAGATATTTATGAAGATGCGGGCAAAAAAATAATAGAAAAAATTTCTGCACATGGACGACCATTTTTAGTTACAAGAAAGCAACCACTTTTTTTCTATGTTGGGGTTCATGAAAATCTTGTAACAAACGAAAAAAGTCCAATTGTTTTTGTTAAAAGTGATGGGCCGCCAACAAAATTTATTGATAAAGAATATATAGATAATGAATTTTTTAAAACAATAGAATTGGATATTATGCATAATAAAAACGTTTTTTCAAAAGATGAGGATATTAAAATAAAATATAATAATGATAAATATGATGATTATTGTTTGCAATATTTTATTGATAAACTAGATTACAACAGAAAAAATATGACAGGAGCTCAATTTGTAGAATATGTCAATGATATGCTATCAAAAAATAAAATTATATATTATATTGGGCTAGTCAATGATGTTACAATTAATAAAGAGCATGATAATATTAGTGAATTATTGATAAATATAGATAATATGTTATATTTTTATTTGAATAAAGAACTGGCTATAAAGCTTAATAAAAAGCAGTGGGTTAAGGTTGAGGGGACATTGAATAAAATTAATTTACACAACGATAACTATATCTTTTATCTTAAGGATGTCAAAATATTGGATTGATTAAAACGCTTTCCCAAGTTGTACTTGCACACGCCTAATGGTGATAATCTGTGCTTGGCTCTTAACCCTCATTCCCCGGCCCACTCTGGGGAATACCCTTGCCCCCCCCACCTCCTCCTCGCTCCCCATTCAGCCTATAAACCCTGGTGGCACAGGCATCTTGTCTGTGTATCAGAGTACAGGCGGGAAGCCGGTGCGACCTTTTCCTCTCCCTCTTTTGATTTCCGTCTCCAATCCTGATATCATGATAACATTACTAGATGTTTCTCAATAAGCTTGCCGGAAGCTTGCGGAGTCAGACCATGCGCAACGAATTCACCGCCATCATCGAAAAAGACGGCGACTGGTACATCGCCTACTGCCCCGAGGTCCCCGGGGCCAACGGCCAGGGCCGCACCATCGAGGAGTGCAAGGCCAGCCTGGCCGCGGCCGTCTCCCTGATCCTGGAAGACCGGCGAGTTATGTAGACCCGCCACCTCCCACCCCCTCCCTACCCCTTGACGTCATAACGCCTTAACGCTATATTAGGCGTATGGACACCAAAAGAGCCACCATCTACTTCGACCCCGATCTGCACCGGGCCTTGCGCCTCAAGGCCGCCCAAACCGACCGCTCCGTCTCCGAGCTGGTCAACGAGGCCGTCAAACTTAGCCTGGCCGAAGACGCCGCCGACCTGGCGGCCTTCGCGGCCCGCGCCGCCGAGCCCGATCTCCCCTTCGAGGACGTCCTGAAAGACCTGCGGCAGCGTGGCAAGATATAGGATTCTGATCAAGCCCTCGGCGGTCAAAGAGATCGAAGCCATCCCCCTGAAACGGGATCGCCGCAGGATTGCCCTGGCCATCGCCGGTCTCGCCGACCATCCCCGCCCGCCTGGCTGCGAAAAACTCTCCGGGCAAAATAAATACCGCCTCAGATGTGGGCGGTACCGTATCCTTTATAGCATTGCCGACCAGGATCTATGTGTTCATGTGGTCAAGGTGGGCCACCGCAAAGACGTCTACCGGTGAGGCTTTTGATCCCTCCCCCCGGCCGCCGCCAGGAACCGCACTCTTCCCCGCTCCTCCAGTCATTGGCCTTGTGCTGCAACTCCCCGGAGGTATATCGGTCCCGTAAATCTTTCAACGCCCCGGCCCACTTGAAACTCGGGACATGCTTCTCCCCGGCGTCGTAGTCGATCACCACGCCTTCGGACACCTCCCGGCTGGCGGCGCTGGGCTTGGCGGCAAAATCAATATACAAGGAATCGGTTTCGGGATAATAGGCCAGCTTCATGGTTTGAATTGCATCAAGGCCGTTTGCGCCAGACCTCATTTTCAAAATATGCAGTATGGTTATACTTGATCATATTGTATCATACAGTTGTGTAAACTATTTTTCAATAATCCCGGCAACCCCAGGCGCCATGAATTCACCGCCATCATTGAAAAGGACGGCGACTGGTATATCGCCTACTGCCCGAAGTCCCCGGGGCTAACGGCCAGGGCCGCCCGCCGGCCGTCCCCCGCCGGCGCTATTCCAGGCTGCGGGCGTAGTAGAAACTGATGATCTCCCGTTTGGAGATCATGGTGACGATTTCGTCCGGGGCCTCGTCTTTGACCACCGGCAGTTCATCCACCACCAGCTCCGCCATCTTGTCCAGGACCTGTTGCAGCGTTTCATGCCAAGAAGCCACCACCACCGGGGTGGTGGCCACGTCCTGGGCCCGCACCAGGGCCGCCATGTCATGTTCGAACAGGAACTCCCGCACATCGTTGATGGATACGATGCCGGAGAGCTTGCCCTGGGCGTTGATCACCGGGAAATAGGTATCCGGGGCCCGGGTCATGATTTGGACCAGCTCGTCGAAGGGCAGGGCGGCCGGAACCGTGGTCACCGGCCGGATCTGCACCGCCTGGTGGACGTGCGCCCGTTCCAGGATGGCCCGGGTGAATTCCCCCAGGTGGGCCGGGGAGGCCACCCGGGTGGGGACCTGTTTTTCGTACAGGCTCACCTTTCCCAAGAGCAGGTAGGAAACCGTGGACACCAGCATCAGGGGCACCAGCAGATTGTAGCTGGCGCTCATTTCGCAGGCCATGATGATGGCCGCCAACGGCACCTTGGCCACGCCCGCGAAGAAACCGCCGATCCCCACCAGGACATACGATCCGGGGTGCACCACCCACTCCGGCGCGATCTGGTGGCCGAAATAGCCGAAGGCCCCTCCCAGCATGGCCCCGATGAAGACCGAGGGCCCGAACACCCCCCCGCTGCCCCCCGAACTGATGGTGCAGGTGGTGGCCGCGATCTTACAGAAGGCCAGCCAGAGCATCAATCCCCAGAAGATCTTGCCCTCCATGGCCATTTGCACCCAGCCGTAGCCCCCGGACATCACCTGGGGGAAAAAGAAGATGATGCCCCCCAGCATCAGGCCCCCCACCGCCGGCCGCAGGATCTTGGGGACCGGCAGCCGGCGGAAGAAAAAGTCCCGCATGCCGTAAAAGAACTTCACGTAAACCCAGCCCACCGCCGCGCACAGGATCCCGAAAAGGCTGTAGGGGATGAGTTCGTGAGGCAGGGCGAAGTCCACGTGGATGGGCAGAAACAAGGCGAACTGGCCATAGACCTGGGAGAAAATGGCGTACGCCGTGATGGCGGAGACCACGCACGGCAGGATGGCTTCGTACTCCAGCTCCGTCTTCCGGTACAAAACCTCGGGGCCGAACAGGGCCGCTCCCAGGGGGGCGTGGAAGATGGCCCCGATTCCCCCGGCGGCCCCCGCCAGCACCAGAATGCGCCGATCCCGGGCGCTCAGCTTGAGGACCGAGGCCAGAAAGGAGCCGAACCCCGCCCCGATCTGAGCGATGGGGCCCTCCTTGCCGGCGGAGCCGCCGCTGCCGATGGTGATGGCCGAGGCGATGATCTTGACGAAGGGCACCCGTTTGCGGATCAGGCCGCCCTTCTGATGGAAGGCGTCGATCATGGCGTCGGTGCCGTGGCCTTCGGCCTCCGGCGCCACCAGGAACACGATGACCCCCGACAGCAGACCCCCCAATGCCGGAATGATCAACAACAGCCAGCGGTAGGGGGACAGGATGTCCACGATCTGGGACGGCAGCGCCCCGGCCACCGGTTCGGAGTAGCCGGTGGGCGTTGCGATGAACCACTGGGAGGTGAATTTCAGGGACTCGTCGAAGAGGATGGCGCCGAAGCCCGCCACGATTCCCACGGCCAGGCTGAGGAGCGGCCAGCGCACGTCCTCCAGGGTCAGGGGGAAGCGAAAGGCGGGACGGCGCCCCGGTCCGGGGGCGGCGGGGAGAGGGCCCATGGTCGCGGTGCACGGCTCCTTTCCATGATATCGGGGGCCTGCCTTCGGCTACCAGAACTCCGGGTAGCGCCGCTGCCGGGGAATATTGTTGATCAGCAAGGCGATGATCAGCATGAGCAACGCCCCTGCCCCCACCGGTATAATAGCATAGAGATAGCCCAAATGGTGGATTTTTTCCCCCCCGATGACCGCAATCAGGGCCGTGGCCCCCCCGGGCGGGTGCAGGGTTTTGGTGGCGTGCATGGCGGCGATGGCCGTGGCCACCGCCACTGCCGCCGCCAGCCACAGGTGCGGGGCCAGGAGTTTCACCGCGCTCACCCCGATGACCGCCGAAATCAGGTGGCCGCCCAGCAGATTGCGGGGCTGGGCCAGCGGACTTTTGAGGGCCCCGAAGATCAGCACCGCCGAGGCCCCGAACGACCCGATGATCAGGATCAGCTCGGTGCCCGCCAGCCAGCAGGCGTCCACATACGCCACCGCCCCGATGCCCGCCAGGGCCCCCAGCCAGCTCCAGCCGATCTCCGCCCAGCTCACCCGGGGCGGGCTCACCGTGACCCCCCGCATTTTGGCGACATACTCCCGGATCATGGCCGCCCTCCTCCCCAGGCCGCCCGGACGATATCCGCCCGGCTCACCAGTCCCGCCAGCCGGCCGGCGGGGGTGGTCACCGGCGCCCGGTTGATCTTCCGGGCGGTGAACAGCCGGGCGATGTCCCCCAACGGCGTCTCCTCCGCCACGCAGACGGCCGGGGCGCTCATGAGATCTTTGGCCTGCAGCTTCTTCGCCGGCCGCGCCAGGCACCGGCGGCTGGCCAGGCACTCCGCCACCAGCCGCATGAAATTGCGGGGTTCGGGGACCTCCATGGATCTTAAAAAATCCTTCTCCGAAATCACCCCGGCGACCCTGCCGTCCGCCGCCAGCACCGGCACTCCCGAGAAGCCCCGCGCCCCCATCACCGCGGCCACCTCGGCCAGGGGCGTCTCCACCCCCACCCAGGCCACCTCCCGGGTCATCAGGTCCCGGGCCAAGGTCGCCCGCTGGAGGCGCTCCCAGGCCTGCCGGAAGGCCAGGCGGTATATTTCCTGGAAATCGCCCGGCGTGATATCCAGATACCCCGGAATGAGTTTCATGGCCGCGTACACGTCCGCGTCGGTCAGCTCCAGGCGGGGACCCGACTCCGGCGGGGGGGACTGTTCCGGTCGTTCCATATGCTGCCCTCCGGACAGGCGCAGATCAGAGGTGCCTGACCTCTGTGTCCTGAACTATACAGTTCGCCGGCGTCCGCCGCCTTGACCTAAGTCAAGGCCACCGGCGGTTGTCGGTATTATATTGGAGGAAAAAGCTGCAAGGGAGGCACGACCATGAAAAAAACCAACCTGCTGGACCAAGGCGCCTTCGACCCCGGCCGCTTCACCCGCCTGCTGGTCCACGATTCGCCGTATTTCAAGATTATCAACTTTAACTTCCAGGCCGGACAGGAACTGCCGGTACACGCCCACGACATCGAGGGCCAGGTCAGCATGGTGATCATCTCCGGCACCGGGGAGTTCCTGGGCAAAGACGGGGCCACCCTCCCGGCCCGGCCCGGCGACGTCCTGGTGTGCGACATCGCCGAACCCCACGGCCTGCGGGCCGCAACCGACCTGCGCCTGCTGGTCACCATCGCCCCGCCGATTTGAGCAACCTCCCGGCCCTCAAGACCGGGACCGTTGCTGACCGGCGCGTCCTCAGCGTCAGGTTATTTAACAAGGTGTGGGCAGGGGACAATACCACACCCCCCCGAAGGAAATCGTGAACTCCGATATAGTGCCGAGGCACTAGATTGGAGTTCATAAAGACTCGTCGAGGGGGCAGGGCGGTGCTGGAACCGATGGGGGGGATCAGGACGTCGTGAAAGGCTGTTGATGGTTATCCCGGCGCGGCGCGCCGGCTCTCCCCGCGAGGTTGCCGCGTACCCGCGGACCGGTATCGACCCCGGCGCGAGCGGATGGCTAGCTGGGGATGCGGTTCCGCTCCCCTTAGTGATATGCCGGGGCGATGACCTTTTTCAGCGCTTCACCCAATTGGGCGATGGTATACGGCTTGGCGATCACCCCCTGAAAGCCCAGGGCCTGGTAATCCGCCATAATGCCGTCATCCGCGTAGCCGCTGGAGACCACGGCCTTCACGCCGGGGTCCAGGGCCCGCAGATGGTGGATCACGTCTTCCCCCCCCATGCCGCCGGGGATGGTCAGGTCCAGGATGACCGCCGCAAAGGGCTCCCGGGTATTGAGGGCCTCGGCGAACAGTTCCAAGGCCTCTTTCCCCTCCCGGGCGAACACGGGGGCATAGCCCAGGCGTTTGAGCATCTTGCCCACCACCTCCCGCACCATCGCTTCGTCATCCATCACCAGCACCCGGCCCTGACCCGCCGGGGGCTCGGTTTCCTGCTGGTCATTCACCGTCACGGGGGCCGCCACCGCCGGCAGGTACACCCGGAAGGTGGTGCCTGCCCCCAGTGTCGATGCCACGCTGATCAGGCCGCCATGCTGGGTGACGATGGAATAGGCCGTGGCCAACCCCAGGCCGTTGCCCTTCTGTTTGGTGGTGAAATAGGGATCGAAGATCTTTCCAAGTTGCCCGGCCGGGATGCCCACCCCCTGGTCGGTCAGCGTCACCAACACATATCTGCCCCCGGGCAGCGGCGACGCCGCGCTGTCCTCGTACTCGACGTTCTCCGCCCGGATGCTGACCACTCCTCCCAACGGCATGGCCTGGTCGGAATTGATCAGCAGGTTGCTGAACACCTGATGGATCTGCCCCCGGTCCACCTGCACGTTCCAGAGGTTCTCCGGGCAGGCGAACTCGTACCGGGATTTCGAGCCGCTTAAGGCCAGCCCCGCGGCTTCCTCCAGGATATCGGCCACGCGGTGGGGTTCCTTGATGGGGACCCCCCCCTTGGCGAAGGTCAACAACTGTTTGGCCAGCACCATGGCCTGCTGGCACCCCTTTTCGGCGTTTTTCAACCGGTCGGCGATGTCCGCCGGGGCTCCGTCCAGGGCCGCCAGGCTGATATTCCCCAGAATGGTCATCAGCACGTTGTTGAAATCGTGGGCGATGCCGCCGGCCATGATCCCCAGGGACTCCAGCTTGTCGATTTTGTAATGCTCCGCCTCCATCCGCTTGCGTTCGGTGATATCCATGACGGTGAACAACACCTTCTGGGAAACATTCCCGCTCATGATGGGCGTGGAACTGAGCAGGACGTCGATGATTACGCCATCCCGGCGCCGCCAGCGGGTTTCCATCGTGCCCACCCCCTGCCGGAGGATCTGCCGGTACTTCTCCAGCCCCACGAAATCGAAATCCTCCTGGGTCGGGTACAGCATGCGGGCGCTGTGGCCGATTAACTCTTCCCGGCTGTACCCCGTGATGTGGCACACCCGGTCATTCACCTCCTGTATGATGCGGTTGACGGTCATCCCGATGCCCACGGGTACGGCCCGGAAGATGCTGGTCAGTTCCGCCTGCCGGCTCCGCAGTTCCTCCTCGGCCCGCTTGCGCTCGGAGATGTCCCGGAAAATCCCCACCACCAGGCGTCTGTTCCCCACCTCCGTCACACTGGCGTTGATCTCCACCGGGATGCGGCGTCCCGCGGCGTTGACCACATAGATATCCTCTCCCACCAGTCCCCCCCCGGCGGCGTGGCTCTGGAAAATCTTCTGGTACCTGTCGGCCTCCTCGGGGGGATGCAGCTCACTCTGGTGCCGACCGATGATCTGGTCCGGGGGCAGGCCCAACAATTCCGCGGTCTTCTGGTTGGCGTCGATGATGATCCCCGTTTCCCCGTCCGCGGCGAAGATGGCGTCGCTGGCGGTTTCCATCAGGTTCCGGTATTTCTCTTCGGACTTCTGCAGGGCCGCTTCGGCCTGCTGCCGTTCCCGCAACTGCGCCTGCAACTGCTCGTTGGCCTGCCGCAATTCCTCCGTCCGGTCGATGACGCGTTGCTCCAGCGAGGCCCGGCTGGCGCGCAACTGCTCCACCAGCTTGTTGAAGGCCACCCCCACCACGCTGATCTCATCATTGCCCGTCACGGCCACCGGGGTCATCCAGGGGCCTTCCGCGGGCGCGGCGATGGCGTCGAAGTGCTGCGCCATGGCCACCAACCGCCGCGTCACTACGAACCGGAAGATTAAAAAGATGGATACGAAGAGCAGCGTCAGGGCCGCGGCCAATATCAAGGTCGGGGAGCGCAGGTTGGAGATCAGCGAGGCCGTGATCGCCGTCATCGGCACCGCCACCACGTCCAGCCCCGCCACGTCACCCACCTGCCGGTGGAAGCCGGCCGTGTCGCCGTATTGTTCCACCAGCTCCACCGGCGCCTCCCGCGGGTCGCCGTGGCATTGCATACACTCCGGCCGGAACCACCGGCTCGAGAAATTCGCCAGGTAAGGTTTCCCCTCGATATTGATCTCTTCGGTCAGCCGTTTGACCTGGGGATTCTGCCGGAAGAATTCGATGATCCGGCGCTCGTCCGGGCCCGCCAGATTGACGGGGTTGCGGGGGTTCTCCGAAGAGAAGCGGATGATGTAGTCGGGGAAACGCTGTTGCACTTCTTCGAAGATCCGGCGCGAGATGTAGGAGGTGGACATGGTCGCGGGGTCGAAGGTGTCTTTGCCCGCCAGCTTCTCCATGGCCGGCCGGATTTTCTGGCCGGCATAGTCCCGGATGGCCAGGTTGAATTCCAGCGCGATGGCCGCCTGCTGGCTCAGGAGCTCTTCGGCGTGCCTCCGGCTGGATTGATAGGTTTGATACAACACGAATACGGAACCGAGAACGGCGAGCAGCCCGAAAGGTACCAGGAACCGGGTGCCAATGCTTTTCATGCCTGACTCCAGTATATTTACTGCCGAAATTGTCGAGGGATTGTCACTGCCAGGGTTGGAGAGAGAAGATCAAGGCGAGCGAATCACACAAAAAACCGGGCGATCCCTTATGACAAATATAATTTTATCAATATTTATGTATTAACGAAATATTTTTCGAATGGTCTCCGGTCCCGCACATTATGCGCAGCTCTGTTTCCTTGTATTTTTCCGGCCCGCGCCGGCGGGCGAGCCCCCTTTTCCCGGTGGGGGCCGAGTCCCGGGGCTCCGGGAAGAGGAACGCCCGGGGTGAGGCCAGCGCCGGGCGGAAACGCCGCCGCCCGCCGGCTGGATGAGATTTCTCCTTATGAATTATCGGAATCTTTGGCCCTTTGGTTTAATTTGATTACCCCGAGGTCCGCGGTTTGCCGCCAGCCGTACCGGCAGCCGGTACACCCCGCCTCCCATCCGCCGTCAGCCCGGCGGCCGCCCCCCCGCGGGAAAGCAGGCCCGGCCGGCGGGGCCCGAAAAGCGTCCCCTGCCACCGCCTGGCGCCTTTCGTCCGGCGTCTTTTACTCCCGGAGGCTGAGGTAGTCCCGGAGGGCGTCGGTGGTGCTGGGGAAGGCGATGTCTTCCCAGGGGATGGCGTCGGGGGGGAAGACCCGGGCCTCCAGGGTTTCGTGGCCGGGGCCCAGGCGGCCCCCCAGGACCACGGCCAGGTAGCCCACGATGACGGTGGTGCGGCCGGCGTAGGAATAGACGTTCAGGAGCCGGTCGACACGGATCTCCAGCAGGACTTCCTCCCGCACCTCCCGCACCACCGCCGCCTCCACGCGTTCGCCCACGTCGACGAAGCCCCCGGGGGCCACCCAGAGGCCGTAGCCCGGGGCGATGGCGCGGCGGGCCAGGACCACGCCGCCGTCCAGGGGGATGACGGCGATGGCGGCCAGCTTGGGATCCAGGTAAAAGACGAAGCCGCAGGCGGAACAGACCAGCCGGGGAGGCTCCTTGGGCTCCAGGCGCTTGTGCAGGAGGGGGCCGCCGCAGGTGGGGCAGAATTTATAGAGGTCCAGGCGATAGGGCATGGCGTTTTACAATCCTTTGAAGGGCACGGGCATAAAGGTGAGGACGAAGACGGCGACGGTGAGCAGGCCGATGAGTCGTCGCCGCCGGTCCAGGGGCACCCAGTCGTGGAGCGGCGGGGGATGGACAAAGCCCATGATGTAGAGGAGCGCGGCCCACACCAGCCAGCCGGTCCAGCCCCAGAGGCCGCAGGCGATGAGGAAGCCGAAGAAGAGTTTGGCCACCAGCTTCGAGCGGGGTCCGAAGAGGGCGTAGGAGACGTGGCCGCCGTCGAGCTGGCCGATGGGAATGAGGTTGAGGTTGGTGACCAGCAGGCCGATCCAGCCGGCAAAGGCTACGGGGTGCATGACGATCTGGTCCTCGGGGGGGAGGGGGCCCACTGCCAGCCAGGCGACCAGCTTGAACAGGAGGGATTCCCCCAGGACGATGCCCTCCAGTTCCGGGTCGGCGGCGGTCACGGGGTGGATGTCGGAGAGGTGCAGGCCCAGGGCCAGCAAAGGCAGACTGACCGCCACCCCCACCAGGGGGCCGGAGACGCCGATGTCGAGCAGGGCGGGCTTGTCCCGGATGGGGGAGCGGATGCGGATGAAGGCCCCCAGGGTGCCGATGAGGAAGGGGATGGGGGGGGCCGGGATGAAGTAGGGGAGGCTGACATCCAGGCGGTGGCGGCGGGCCACCAGGTAGTGCCCCATTTCATGGGACAGCAGGATCACCAGGAGGGTGAGGGAAAAGGGCAGCCCCTTGACGATCTGGGCGGGCTGGGTAAAGGGATTGACGCCCTGCTGCAGGGCCCCGGCCAGCAGGGTGGTGCCCACCGTGGCCAGGAACAGAATGATATGCACCGGGGGAATCCGGCGCCGGGGCGGCGGCGGCGGGAAGATGAAGTCGGGGGGGCGGCCCGGGTCTGCCGGGGGCCGGTAGGGAAAAAAATCCTCAGGCATGATCGGGCTCGGAATCTCCCTGGGGGTTACAGGCGCGGCGCAGGGCCTGGAGCTCGGTCTCGGTCAGTTCCCGAGAGGCCCCCCGGGGCAGGCGCCCCAGCCGTAAAGGCCCATAAGCGATGCGTTTGAGCTTCAGCACGGGGTGTCCCACCGCTTCGCCCATGCGTTTGACCTGATGGTAACGGCCTTCGTGAATGGTCAGTTCCAAGACGCTCTTCTCCGGGGTCACTTTCAGCATCCGCACCCGGGCCGGGGCGGTGGGGCGGCCGTCCACCGCCACCCCGGCCTCCAGGCGGCGCACCGCCGCCGCCGTCACCTCCCCCCGCACCGTCACCCGGTAGGTTTTGGCCACCTTGAAGCGGGGGTGCATGAGGCGGTGGGCCAGCTCGCCGTCGTTGGTGAGCAGGAGCAGCCCGGCGGCGTCGTAGTCCAGCCGGCCCACGGGAAAGACCCGGACGCCGAGCCCGGCGAGGAGATCCAGGACTCCCCGGCGGCCCTGGGGATCGTGGGCGGTGGTGACGTACCCCGGGGGCTTGTGCAACATGACGGTGAGCAGGCGCGCCGGCAGGGCCACCGGTTCGCCGTCCACCTGCACCCGGGCGCGGCCGGGGTCGATGCTCAGCCCCATCTCGGTGACCACGCGGCCGTCGACGCTCACCCGGCCGGCCCGGATCAACTCTTCGGCCCGCCGGCGGGAGGCGACCCCGGCCCGGGCCAGGAATTTGTGCAAGCGCTCCATGTCGTTGGGTAACGGATGTGAGGGGAGGGGCCAGGGGGCGCAGCCCCCGGCCCCCTCCCTCACATTCCCTCCCCCAACCCCTTCAGCGGGTGGGGAGGGGGGGTTGGGGGAGGGGAGGGATCTCAGGTCCCTTCCCTCCCCTCCAAAAATGCATCTCAAATCCCGATGGCGTCGCGCACGGCGGTCATGGTTTGCCGGGCCACGGCCGCGGCCCGGGCGTTGCCGTCGGCGATGACGGCCCGCACCTCCCCGGGGTGGTCCCGGTAATAGCGCTGTTTCTCCTGGATGGGGGCCAGGCGCTGCACCAGGGCCTCGGCCAGCATCTTCTTGCAGTCCACGCACCCCAGTTTGGCGGCCCGGCAGTCCACCATCACCTGTTCCAGGAGGTCGCCGGGGAGGTAGAGGCGGTGGTAAGGGAAGGCCAGGCAGCGGCTGGGTTCGCCGGGGTCCTTGCGCCGGGGCCGCTGGACGTCGGTGACCATGGCCCCCACCTGTTTGCGGATGGTGTCCTCGGAGTCGCTGAGGTAGATGCAGTTGCCGTAGCTCTTGCTCATCTTGCGGCCGTCGATGCCCGTGAGCTTGGGGATGTCGGTGAGCAGGGCGTCGGGTTCGGGAAAGACCGGGGCGTAGAGAAAGTTGAAGCGCCGGGCGATCTCCCGGGTGAGCTCCACGTGGGGGAGCTGGTCCACGCCCACCGGCACGCCGTCGGCCCGGTAGATGAGAATGTCGGCGGCCTGGAGCACGGGGTAGCCCAGGAAGCCGAAGGTGCGCAGGTCCTTATGGGAGAGCTCCTGGAGCTGCTCTTTATACGTGGGGTTGCGCTCCAGCCAGGCGATGGGGGTGATCATGGAGAAGAGCACGAAGAGTTCGGCGTGCTCCAGGATGCCGGATTGCACGAAGAGGGTGGATTTTTCGGGGTCCAGCCCCGCGCTCAGCCAGTCGATGACCATGTTCCAGGTGTGGTCCCGGATGCCTTCGGTTTGTTCGTAGTCGGTGGTCAGGGCATGCCAGTCGGCCACGAAGTAATAGCAGTCGTAGTCCTGTTGGAGCCTGACCCAGTTGTCCAGGGCCCCGTGGAGGTTGCCCAGGTGGAGCCGGCCGGTGGGCCGCATGCCGCTGAGAATGCGTTTTTTCGCCATATCGTTTACCAGTTATGCGTCTAGTGGGGGAGGTGAGGGGCGTTCAGGGTGGCGGCCCCGTTTCCGGGGCTCAATCCGTGTCGCCCTTGATGTTCTCGCCGAAGGGTTGGGAGCCCCAAAGCTCCAGGTCCTGGGGAAAGACCATGCCGGCGGCCACTTCGGCCATGGTGGTGACGGTCTCCAGGCATTTGCGCAGGCGGTCCTTGCAGAACCAGTCGCCGTGCCAGGGCCGGGTGATCTCCCGGCAGAGGGTGGTGCCGAAGCGCCGCTGAAACTCGTTGGACACCCGGTTGAAGATGCGGTAGAGGCCGGGCTTGCCGTAGAGCTGGGCCTTTTTTTCGTCGATGGAGCCGGCGGGGGGGGTGCGGCGGCCGTAGGCCAGGCCCACGGCGGCGATGGCCCCGTTGAGGGAGCCGCAGGTGCCGCCGAAGAGGCCGCCGCCGGAGCCGAAGCCGGTGACTACGCACATGGTTTCCGGGGGGAGCCCCCAGTCCTGTTCCGCCAGGACCGCGGAAAAGACGCTTTCGGCGCAGTTCATGCCCATCTTGAAATTGTCCTTGGCCCGCTGTTTCACCCGGGCGATGATGTCTTCTTTGGTCATCTGCTCCTCTCTGAGTGATGGCTGGAAGGTGTAGAGAAACTCCCGGGCGGCGCCGAGCACCGCCTCCGGGGGGGCGCCGGTGTCCAGGAGCAACAGCGGCTCACCGGCCAGGTCGGCGGTGGGCTCGAAATCGGCCCGCTGCCGGGGCAAAAGCTCCTCCCGGCCGTCGGAGACGGCCAGGGGGTCGCGGCGGCGGGCCGCCAGCCGCCGGGCGATGACGTCGTCGCCGGCGGTGCAATGGATGAAGACGGCCCGGGCGCCGGTCTCCCGGGCCAGTTCCCGGGCGGCGGTGCGGTCGGCGGCCCGGCGATAGGAGCCGTCCAGGATGACGTTTTTGCCCGCGGCCAGCAATTCCCGGGCCTGGCGCAGCATCTGCCGGTAGGTGCGGCCGGAGAACTCCGGGGCGTAGATGCCGGCTTCGTAGGACTCCCATACCCGGGTGGCGGGGGGCACCCCGGCCAGGGCCTTGCGCACCCGGTCGCTGGAGATGACCGGCCAGCCCAGTTTGAGGCCCAGGGCCGACGCCAGGGTGGACTTGCCGGTGGCCACCAGGCCGAAGACGATGAGAAGCATGGGGGCGTCCCTGTCAGCCCTGGCGGGCGTAGCGCCAGGCCAGATCGAAGTAGGCCCGGGCGGTGTCCAGGGCTTGGGTGCGGGCGGCGGCGTCCAGTTCGGCCTCGTCGGCGGCGAAGGCGTTGATCTTGCCCCGCACGCAGGCGCGGTAGCACTTGTAGAAATTGACCAGGCGCACCAGCTCCGGGTCGGCGGCGGCCGCTGCAAAGTTTTTTATAAAATAATCACTGAGCTCCGTCAATCGGTGAAAGTCGAGGTCCATGGCCAGAAAATCGACATCGGCGGCCACGTCGCCGTAGCGGAAGCGATAGTTGAACTCGATACAATCATAGATATAGATGCCGTCGGCCAGGCAGATGTTCTTCATGTGCAGGTCGCCGTGGCAGTCCCGGATGCGGCCCTCCCGCAGCCGCCTGGCAAAGAGTTCCCCCTCCCGGGCCAGGAAACCCCGGGCGTAGGCGGCGATGTCGTCGTAGGCCCGGCGGCTCAGGGCGCGGCCGACAAAGGCCGCGGTCTGGGCGAAGTTTTCCTCATGGTTGGCGGCGATGACCGCCGGCTCCCCGAATTTGTTGATGCGGGGGCCGGTGGCCGCGGCGGCGTAAAAGGGCGCCAGTTTGGCGATGAGGCGGTCCATGACCTCCGGGGTCAGCTCGCCGCGGTCGGCGACTTCGTCCATCATGCGGTCCTGGGGCATACGGAGCATCTGCAGGGCGTAGTCCGCGGGGTGGCCGTCGCCGCCCACCCGGGCCCGGCCGCGGTGCAGCACCACGGGCAGCACCGCCAGGTAAATCTCCGGGGCTAACCGGCGGTTGAGGACGAGTTCCTGTTCCAGGTAATAGTGGCGCTTACGCAGAGAGGAGAAGTCCAGGAACCCGAAGTTCACCGGTTTTTTCACCTTGTAGGCGTGCCGGTCGGTGAGGAACACGTATGAGATATGGGTCTGGATCAGCTCCACCCGGGAGGTGGCCTCCGGGTAGGCCGCGGGATCCAAAAGCGCCGCCGCCAACTCCATGGGGGGGATTATATCAGAAGTTCCTCCGGATTGCAGTTTTTCCGGGGAAAGCCGGCGGGGAGGGCCACGGGAAAACCGTCGCGGTCGGGGCACCGGGGGGAGAGCGCGGTGCGCAGCGCCTCATACCGAACATAAGCGGCACTCTTCCGCCGCGTCGGGGGAAAGGGTCACGCCTCCGGGGGGCAGAGATAACACCTGCCCGGCCTTGGTGCCGTAGCGATACACCGTAATGCCCTTGCAGCCCAGCTCGAAGGCCAGGGTGAAGGCGCGGGCCACGTCCGCCGCCGTGGCCTCCGGCGGCAGGTTGATGGTCTTGGAGACGGCGTTTTCGGTGTGCCGCTGGAAGGCCGCCTGCATCCGCACCTGATAGTCCACGCTCACCTCGAACGTCGTCGGGAACAGCCGCCGCAGTTCGGCGGGGAGCTCCGTCAGCGGCCGCACCCGCCCCCCGGCCAGCACCCGGGGCAGCCACGCCTCTGCCGAGAGGCCCAGTTCCGTTAATTTTTGGGCAAAGAGCGGGTGCACCAGGTCGAACTCC
Source organism: uncultured Desulfobacterales bacterium (assembly GCA_964428565.1). Classification (GTDB taxonomy): domain Bacteria; phylum Desulfobacterota; class Desulfobaccia; order Desulfobaccales; family Desulfobaccaceae; genus CAYRYV01. The sequence continues at coordinate 16,923 of CAYRYV010000053.1, forward strand.
TCCCCCTCCAGGGCCCGGCGGCGGAAAGCCACCGCAAACAGGGGCTCGATGCCGCTGGAGCAGCCGGCGATGAGGCTGATGGTGCCGGTGGGGGCCACGGTGGTGACGGTGGCGTGGCGCCGGGGCGGATGGCCCAGGGCGTGCCAGCGGCTGCCGGGAAAGTTGGGAAACGCCCCCCGCGCCGCGGCCAGCTCCTCGGAGGCGGCCCGGGCCTCGGCCCCGATAAAGGCCATGACCCGCTCGCCCAGTTCCAGGGCCGCCTCCGAATCGTACGCCACCCCCAGTTGGATGAAAAAGTCCGCCAGCCCCATCACCCCCAGGCCGATCTTGCGGTTGGCCCGGGTAATGGCCGTAATCTGCGGCAACGGATAGTGCCCCGCCTCGATCACGTCGTCCAGGAACCGCACCCCCAGGCGGACGAGCCGGGCCAGTTCCTCCCAGTCCGGGGCGCCGCTCCTGACCATCTGCGCCAGGTTGACGGAGCCCAGGTTGCAGGCCTCGTACGGGAGCAGCGGCTGCTCGCCGCAGGGGTTGGTGGCCTCCAGCGGCCCCAGCGCCGGGGTGGGGTTGGCCCGGTTGACGGCGTCCACAAAGATCAGCCCCGGATCTCCGGTTGCACAGGCCATCCGGCAGATGAGGTCGAAGACCTCCCGGGCCGGCAGCCGCCGCACCTCACCCCCGGTGCGGGGGTTGACCAGGGCGTAATCCTCCCCCCGGGCCACCTGCCCCATGAAGTCGTCCGTCACCGCCACCGACAGGTTGAACTGGGTGAGCATCCCCGGGTCGCCCTTGGCCGTGATAAACTCCACAATGTCCGGGTGGTCGTGGCTCAAAATGCCCATGTTGGCCCCCCGCCGCCGGCCCCCCTGCTTCACCACCTGCGTCGCCGTGTCGTAGATCCGCATGAACCCCACCGGCCCGGAAGCCACCCGCCCGGTGCTGCGCACCTGGTCCCCCCGGGGTCGCAGGCGGCTGAAGGAAAAGCCCGTGCCGCCGCCGGTCTGGTGGATGAGGGCCATGTCCCGCACGCCCTCCAGGATGCTGCGCAGGTCGTCGGCCACCGGAATGACGAAACAGGCCGCCAACTGCCCCCGGGGGAGCCCGGCGTTCATCAGGGTGGGCGTGTTGGGCAGAAACTTCAACCCCGCCAGGGCCTCAAAAAAGGCCGCCTCCCAGCGCCGCACCGCCGCCTCCCCGCCCCAACGCTCCTCCACGGCGGCCACCGCGGCCGCCACCCGGCGGCACATCTGCTCCGGCTCCTCCACCACGCGACCCTCGGAGTCCCGGCGCAAATAGCGCTCCTCCAGGATGCGACGCACCAGGGGGGTGAATGCCTCAGACTGCGCGGACGTCATCGCGCCTCCCAATAAGCAGATGCGGCGGGGAGGGGGCCAGGGGGCTACGCCCCCTGCCCCCTCCCCGCCCCCCACCCCCAACCCGGGGGAGGGGGGCGGCTGTTCGGCCGGAATTTGCCATGAGCAAATTCCGGCCGAAACCCCGAGTGAACCATTTTTATAACCCTGTCAGTATCTTAATGCCGGTGACGTTCTTTGGCAAGGTGCATGTTACACTGCTTGACTTCGCTATCCCCCTGGCCTTACAATAGGTTAGGTTCCGATAGCTTGAAAGTTCTCATTGTGCAATCTCCCACCGCTGGCCTTTTCCCCATTTTCTTGTACTATGCATAATATCGTTGAATGAGTTCAGCATGAAACAGAAAGAATCCCTTGAGCGTTTTTTTAAGCGACTTTACATCACGAGGCAAGATTTGGGAATGGCCGCTCAATTTGCTGCATTCATCCTAAAGAAGGGATGGCACAACAATCCTTGGGAGCGGCGAGGGACCATTTATTTACAGCAATCTGCCTTTACATCGTCTCTAATTATCTTCTATAGTCGACCTTTTACTCGCAGCAAAGGATTGCCAGACTTTCCAAAAAGATTGTTAAAATATAATGCCCTTGAACATACTTTACATGACAAATTAATCCAGCTTCGCCATAAAGTTTATGCACACTCTGACGACTCCTCATATAAGGTTCAACCATTCTCTATAAATGGATTTCCTACTGCCATACTTAATGCACCATTTTTTAAGCTCTTGAGGCCAGATGTTGAAATGCTTCAGAGCATGATCGAGAAAATATTTAAAGAGATAGACGTTAAATTGGCTGAATTAATAAAAGAAATTGAAAAATATCCTTAATCTAAGAGTAGACCGGTGAAGATATAACGAAGTGTAACTTTAAAAGCTTCTTTCCCCTCGTTCCCAAGTTGTACTTGGTAACGCCATTACCCGCCAGGCTCCCGCTTGGCCACCTCTTTCCTCCTCGGGTCACAGAAGCTTAGCACTAAAACCCCTTGCCGCCGCCCCTGCGACTTGCTATCTTAAGTCATAGATTCAATATGATCCATTCATCCCCTGCGGGAGTTACCCCATCATGAAAACCAAAAAACTCGTAGAAGAAGCTCTTTCCCTCCCGGTCGAGGAGCGGGCGGTGCTTGCAGATTCCCTTTTGCGCAGCCTCAATACGCCTGACGCCGCCATTGACGCCCAATGGGTGGCCGTGGCCCAAAGCCGGCTGGCAGAGCTGCGTTCCGGCCAAGTCCAAGCGGTTCCCGGCGAGGAGGTGTTTTCCGAAGTACTTAAGCGTCTTGGCAAATGAAATACGCCTTTCATCCCGAAGCCAGGGCCGAGTTCTTCGCTGCCATCGACTACTATGAACAACGCTGGCCGGGCCTCGGCGATGATTTCTCCCTCGAAGTCCTTTCCACGGTCGACAACATCATAAGTTTTCCCCACGCGTGGCCCCTCCTTACCGACGATCTGCGGCGGTGCCAGCTTCGCCGTTTTCCCTATGGCCTTATCTATTCCCAGGATGAGGATACCATCTTTATCCTGGCGGTGATGCACTTGCATCGCGAGCCCGGGTACTGGAAAAATCGGCTTTAATATCAGGCTTTATCTTCCCCCCGGAGCCCCCCAGGCCCCGTAAAGACTTCACCCCGCGGTATCGTTTTACTGACGCCGCAGACTGTGTCTTACGGCTTCGCCGCCAAGGTGATCGCCGCCCGGCAGGAAGTTCCGCCGGCAGCCGACGCCGGTCCCTCAGGGTCGGCAGTTCCGGCAGGGGCTGTAGCCCTGGCTGTAGGCTTCGTGTGGATGGGCGAACTGCACCCGGTTGTGGGCCGCGATGCCCTTGACCGACGGACAGGCGGGGCGGTGGAAGCGCCAGGTGCGGCTGTTGCCCGGATAGACCCGCTCATCGGCCGTCAGCGGCTGCTCCCACAGCCCCACCCGGGCCGCCATCGCCTGCCGCTGGCTAGCCACCAGCAGCTGCCGGTATTTGACGTTGGGAGGGATCAGATACACCCGGGCCAGGCCGGCCCGCACCAGTTCGGCGTTGACCATGCGGCCGTCCTCCCGAAAGACATACGCCAGGGTGCGCCCGTAATGGTCGTAGCGCTCCTCGTCGTACTCCAGGCGCACCGGCTGTTGCAGCACTAGCCGGGCGTTGGCGTCTTTGGCGGCCTCGGCCAGGAACTCTGCCGGCCGTCCCTTTTTGGCCGTCTCCGGCGTGTCGATCCCCAGGTAGCGCACCCGGCGGCCGTCGTTGAGTTCCACCGTATCGCCGTCGATCACCCGTTGCACCGTGGCCGTGGCGGGCGGCCGGGTGTCCGGGGCGCACCCCAGGGCCAGGACGGTTATCGCCCAGAGGACCGCCAGCCCCCGGGCGACGGCGCTCCTAAACGGCCAGCCCATAGCCCAAGTGCTCCAGTTTCTCCCGGAAATAGGCGATGGTCGTGGTCAGCCCCTGGGTCAGGGGGATGGTGGGCGACCATCCCAGGCCGGTGCGGGCCTTGGTGATGTCGGGGCAGCGCTGTTGCGGGTCATCCTGGGGCAGGGGCTTGAAGACCAGGGGCGAGGGGCTGCCGGAGAGCGACAGGACTTTCTGGGCCAACTCCACGATGGTGAACTCTTCGGGGTTGCCCAGGTTCACCGGTCCGTTGAACTCCTCGCTGTTCATCAGGCGCACCAGGCCCTCCACCAGATCCGAGACGTAACAGAAGGAGCGGGTCTGCCGGCCGGCGCCGTACACGGTGATTTCCTGGCCGGTGAGGGCCTGCACGATGAAGTTGCTGATCACCCGGCCGTCGTTGATGGCCATGCGCGGGCCGTAGGTGTTGAATATCCGGGCGATGCGCACGTCCACGCCGTTTTGCCGGTGGTAATCCATCATCAGGGTTTCGGCTACCCGCTTGCCTTCGTCATAGCAGCTGCGGATGCCGGTGCAGTTGACGTTCCCCCAGTATTCCTCCGGCTGCGGGTGAACGGTGGGATCGCCGTAGATCTCGGAGGTGGAGGCTTGCAGGATGCGGGCCTTGACGCGCTTGGCCATCCCCAGCATGTTCAGGGTGCCCAGCACGTTGGTCTTGATGGTCTTGACCGGGTTATACTGATAATGGACCGGGGAGGCCGGGCAAGCCAGGTTATAGATCTGATCGACTTCCGCCATGATGGGGTTGACCACGTCGTGGCGGACGAGCTCCAAACGGGGGTTGTCCCGCAGATGTTGCAGGTTCTGTTTACTCCCGGTAAAGTAATTGTCCAGGGAAATGACTTCGTGTCCCCCGGCCAGCAGTCGTTCCACCAGGTGGGAGCCGATGAAGCCGGCTCCGCCGGTAACCAGTATTCGTGCCATATATCGGTCTCCTCGTATGGGCCTCGCCTAAACAATTATGCCGATTCACTGGCAAATGTCCAGTATTTTCCAATTGACAGCCGCGCTCGGATCACCGATGATTAGTAAGGTGTCAGACCGGCAGGCAATTTAATTTCGTGGTTTTGGCGATGCGGGCGCGCCTTTGTTGAGGATAATTATGATGGCAGTCAGTCAGAACTCCGCTTCCGGACGGGGCAAACTCCGGCTGGGGGGCCTCGGTGTCGTCCTTCTGGTGGGGGCCTTGGTTGCGGTCTCGTGTGAACGGGAGGCCTCCCGAGTGTCGGCCCTCACCCAGGAGGTGAAGGGTTTGCAGGAGGAAGTGGCCCGGTTGCAGGACCGGGTGACCAATCTGGAGGCCGTTCTCCAAAAAGTCCAGGGCCCGGCGCCGGGACCGGCGGTGGCCCAGGTGCCGCTGACCCCGCCGGCCGCGCCGGAGCCGCCGCCTGTGGGTGAAGTCCTCACAGTGGATCAATTATTGAAGCAAAAGGAGCAGTTCCTGGGTGGCCGGGTGACGGTGCAGGGCCGCCTGGGCCTGGTGCTGATCCATCGCAAATCCTTCTTTCTTAAAGGTCAGCAGGGGATGCTGGAGGTGCTCTTCGCCGAGTTGCCGGAAAAAAACACGGTGCAGCGTCTGATCAGCCAGGACTGGCCGGGCATGGTGGTGGCGACCGGGACTTTTGCACCTTCGGCGCGGGAAAAAACCGGATTCCAACTCACCGCCGAGAATATCGAATTGCAATAACCCCGTTGCCCGCGGGCAGGATGGCTCCCTAACCGGATGGCGGACGCCGGCGCCGGGACCCTCCCGAAATTGTCTCTTCTTCTCCGCCGATCACGCCCCCGTAGCTCAGAGGACAGAGCAGCGGATTCCTAATCCGTTGGCCGCAGGTTCGAGTCCTGCCGGGGGCACTATAATATCAGTTACTTACAAACATTAAATTTAGAAAAATAGGCAAGGGATAACTCAGGGATAACCTGAGTGCGGAAATTTCTCCATGCAGTCAGCCTTGCAAAGGTGTTTCGAGTGTAGAAGTAAGGAGAGTATGGGGGCAGCAGGGCCTTCCATGTCCCTGCCTGGAGGAAGATCGGGGTTATTGGTTCGCTCTAACGTTTATAATTGTTCTTATTGACTAACAACCTCAGACTCGGCAGTCTGTTTCTTAGCTTCGGGAACTTGAAGTGGGGTCGTGTTTTGCGTTTGTTTAACCCATTCTGAATACTCCATTATAGGCTGTGGCTTTAACTTCGCTTTTTCTCTCTCCAGATTGATTTTTTCCATTTCGATACGGTATTGATTATATTTCTCTGCCATTAGAGCATCACTTTTTGTCTGCTCTGCATCAGCACTCTTGGAAGAACTAACAGCATAACCAATCCCGCCAGCTAACACTCCCAAAGCGCACCCGGATGCCAGAAAACCGATAGCAACGATTACGATGATGATTCGCATGAATGTTAGCTCCTTACTTTCTGCTTCCTAAGCCGGTAGAGGGCAAGGCGGGTGAGCCCAGTCCCTAAAATAAATATTGAAACTGTTATGGGAACGCGAGTGTCAGTTTTCAGAAAAGCCCTCAATATTTTCATGTGCTTTATGTCTTACATTAATATTTAAATCAGCTATGTCATAATACGTCGTTGAGCATTACAGCCTGGACAGGTAACAACTATGAGTCCCCTTCCTTTCTTTACCATAATTTTAGTTGAGCACTGACCACAGGTGACGACCAGAGACTTCGAATCGTCATGAAAAATATTCTTATTAGGAGCTATCCTTGCATCATTTTTATCGAGCTGAACAATTTTTACCCATTGATGAATCGCAGAGATGAGAAGGAAACCACCCCAAAGAAATCCGCCGATCCAGATCAGGGGTATTTGTTGGATAAAAATGGTAAGGCCTCCGACGCCGATGATTCCGATTCCGGCAATAACTTTTAGACATGGGTTAAACGACCGGAGCGTTAAAGGCTTTTTGCACTGTGGACAATTAATTATTTGGCCAATGCTATTCCGTCCCAAATCAGCTTACACTTTTGGCAGTATGGTCTTTTGTATGCCATCCGAAGCTATCTTTATTTAATTTTCGAACCTATTCTAATTAGTTGATTCTTCTGACTTCTTTTTTTTTCTCAGCTATCAATATAAATTAGATTTTGGGAATCCAAAGCTTTATGATCAAAACTGGACGTTTCCCAGATCTAAAATCTTTTTCTGGAACAGGGTCACATTGGCCTCTTACATTAATATTATCGAATGCGAATTCGGTTCGATTGGCTGTCTGCAAGTTTCTCATGACATTATCGATTAAAGAATATGTCTTGGTTCGCCACTGGTCTGGTTCCACCCATTTGGTTTTACTCTTGGGGTGGTTTAAAAAAGTATTCTGGAGACATCCATAAAGAATAATCAAATTTTCTGCCAATATTTCATTGGAAACCGGCTTGGCAACAATCATTCCCTCACATAAATATCCACCACAATTCCTAACCATTAATGAGATGTCCCCTTTCTTATGCATCTCAAATCCATTAACTGTACCAGCGTAGGTGAATCCATTCTTTTTAATCGAATTCTGTAAGCTGGTGAAATTTTCTGCTTGGGCGTTCCCGGCCTTCAATGAAAGTAAAAAGATAACAACCATTAGAGTTGTCCGCAGAATAGACATTGCGAACCTCCAGATGCGCAGAATTATAAAAGAGAAATTGGGGGCGTTTTGTAATAACATCTAATTTTTCTTCATTAGTTAAAAATTAATTCAAGATAACATATTATGTTTGCTTGGATAAAAAACTCATACTAATATCCCAGAAACGAATTAATCCTCTTTGATTTTGAAGGCTGCCCGAACCTTCCGCCATAAGAAGAAAAAGAAGGATCTGGGTTAACATGACCGGTTTGGCCGGTATAAGGATTGACATTGCCCTTGGTAGAATAGT
>CAYRYV010000054.1:0-24140 GCA_964428565.1 uncultured Desulfobacterales bacterium
CGGGGGAGGGGGCAAGGGTCGTAAGACCCTTGGCCCCCTCCCCCGGCCATCTTCTCACGCCCCCGGTCTCTCTCCTCCCGCGGCCCCCGGCCCCCTACCCCGGTCTACAGGTGGTCGATGAGGGCGCTGGCGAAGCCGGAGCAGGAGACCTCGGTGGCGCCGGGGAGTTGGCGGGCCAGGTCGTAGGTCACGGTCTTGGCCTGCATGGTGCGGGCCAGGGCCTGGTGGATGCTGGCGGCGGCCTCCTGCCAGCCCAGGTGTTCCAGCATCATGGCCCCCGACAGGATCAGGGAGCAGGGGTTGATCTTGTCGAGCCCCGCGTATTTGGGGGCGGTGCCGTGGGTGGCTTCGAAGACCGCGAAGCGTTCGCCGATGTTGGCCCCGGGGGCCATGCCCAGGCCCCCCACCTGCGCCGCCAGGGCGTCGGAGAGGTAGTCGCCGTTGAGGTTGGGGGTGGCGATGACGCTGTAGTCCTCCGGGCGCAGCAGAACCTGTTGAAACATGGAGTCGGCGATGCGGTCCTTGAGGACCACGACCCCGGCGGGGGCCTTCCCCTGGTGGCGGGCGTAGAGTTCGTCCTCGGTGATGACCGTCCCGGCGAATTCGGCCGCGGCCAGTTCATAGCCCCAGGTCTTGAAGGCCCCTTCGGTGAACTTCATGATGTTGCCCTTGTGCATCAGGGTGACGCTGGGGCGGCCGTGGGCCCGGGCGTAGTTCAGGGCCATGCGCACCAGTCGCTGGGAGCCGGCCGCGGTCATGGGCTTGATGCCGATGCCGGCGTCCCCCGAAAGTTGGCACGACATCTGGGAGTTAAGGAAGTCGATGAGTCTTCTGGCCTCGGGGCTGCCCGCCGGCCACTCCAACCCGGCGTAGACGTCCTCGGTGTTCTCCCGGAAGATGACCATGTCCACCTTCTCGGGATCCTTGACCGGGCTGGGGACGCCGCGGTAATAGCGCACCGGCCGGATGCAGGCGTACAGGTCCAGGACCTGGCGCAGGGTGACGTTGATGGAGCGGAAGCCGCCCCCCACCGGCGTGGTGAGAGGGCCCTTGAGAGCCACCAGGTAGTCCTGGATGGCCGTCAGGGTCGCCTCGGGCAGATAGCTGCCGGTCTCCCGGTAGGCCTTTTCTCCGGCCAGGGCCTCCTGCCAGGCGATCTTTTTCCCGCCGCCGTAGGCCTTGGCCACCGCGGCATCCAGGACGCGGACGGTGGCGCGCCAGATATCGGGGCCGGTGCCGTCGCCTTCGATGTAGAGAATAATAGGATTATCGGGCACCTGCAAGGCGCCGTCGGGACCGCTGGTGAGTTTTTGTCCAGACATGATGTGATTTTCCTTTGGGCGATTATTGTTGGGAAGTGGGCGCCGGCTGTAAGTCCCCGGCCCCCTCCCCCGCAACGTCGGTCCGTCCCGGGCCTTCAGTCCGCCCCGCGGATCTGGTCGATAAGGCCCCGGATGGAGACGGGATCGGTGACGGGGATCAGAATGACCTCGCCCCCGTAGCCCCGGACCAACTCGGAGCCGGCAACCTCCGCCGCCGGGTAGTTGCTCCCCTTGGTGAGGACGTCGGGTTTGAGGTCGGCCAGCAGGCGGGGAAGCTCCTCGGAGGCAAAGACGGTGACGTAGTCCACCGCGCTCAGGGCGGCCAGCATCTGCAGGCGCTGGGCCTCTTCGATGACCGGCCGGCCCTCGCCTTTGACCCGGCGCACGGAGTCGTCGGAATCCAGGGCCACCACCAGGACGTCGCCCCGGCGGCGCGAATCCTCCAGAAACTTGATGTGGCCCCAATGCAACAGGTCGAAGCAGCCGTTGGTGAAGACGATTCTCTTGCCGTGGGCCTGCAGCCGGGGCAGGCGCAGCCGGAGTTCGGCCAGGCTGACGATCTTGTCGGCGGGCCCCGGCCGGCGTTCGTCCAGGGCCGCGGCCAGTTCCGACCGCAGCACCGGGGCGGTGCCCACCTTGCCCACAACGATGCCGGCCGCCAGGTTGGCGAGCCTGGCCGCCGTCAGCAGATCCCGCCCGGCCGCCAGCCCCAGGGCCAGCACCGCCGCGACGGTATCCCCGGCGCCGGAGACGTCGAACACCTCCCGGGCCCGGGCCGGAATCTGCCGGGCCGGAGCCTCCCGGGGGCACAGACACATGCCCGCCGCCCCCAGGGTGATAAGGACGGCCTCGGTGTCCAGCTCCCGGCACAGGGCCGCCCCGGCCTCCCGGACCCGCTCGGGGTCGGCGAGGCTGTAGCCCGCCACCGCCTCGGCCTCTTTGCGGTTGGGAGTGATGACCGTGGCCCCCCGGTAGCGGGAGAAATCGGTCCCCTTGGGGTCCACCACCACGGGCAGGCCGCGACGGCGTCCCTGGGTGATGAGCTCCCGGAGCAGCGCGTCGGTCAGGGTCCCTTTGCCGTAGTCGGAGACGATGAGGGCGTCCAGATGGGGCAGGCGGGCCGCCAGATGCTCCCGGGCGGCGGCCCCGAACCAGGGCTCCGCCGGGCCGCGGGACTCCCGGTCGATGCGGACGATTTGCTGGTGGCTGCCCACCACCCGGGTCTTGCGGGTGGTCTGCCGGGCGGGGTCGGTGAACAGGCCGGCGTCATCCACCCCCAGGCGGGCCAGCTCCCGGCGCACCGCGTCTCCGGGGGGGTCGTCCCCCACCAGGCCCAGGACTTCCACCCGCGCCTCCAGGCCCACGAGGTTGTTGACGACGTTGCCCGCGCCCCCCAGCACCTGCGTCTGGCGCGCCACATTGACCACCACCACCGGCGCCTCGGGGGAGATCCGGGAGACCTCGCCCCACAGGTACTCGTCCAGCATGAAGTCGCCCGCCACGAGGAGCCGCCGGCCGGCAAAGGCGCGGAGGTCCTGTGAAGTGAAGCTGTCTTCAGGCGGTGTGGTCATACCAACGCCACATAGCGGGTCTCTCCTCCACCCCGGCGGCGGGGCTGGCGCCTCAGGGGGGGGACGGCGGCGACGCGCCCCTGCCCTCCCCCGTATGGTTAGCGCCCGATGCTGAAATACGTGAAGCCGAGCTTGTGCAGCTTCACGGGATCATAGAGGTTGCGCCCGTCAAAGATGACCGGCGCCTTCATCAGGCCGGTCATACGTTCGAAGTCCGGCTCCCGGAAGACCATCCACTCCGTGCAGATCAACAGGGCGTCCACCCCCTGCAGCGCCTCATACCCCGAGGCGGCGAAGGTCACGGCGGGGTTGTCCCGGAGCAGGTCCGCGGCCACCTTCATGGCCACCGGATCATAGGCCTGAATGCGGGCCCCGGCCGCGGTCAGCCGCTCGATGAGGGTCAGCGCGGGGGCCTCTCTCATGTCGTCGGTGAGGGGCTTGAAGGACAGCCCCCAGCAGCCCAGGACCTTACCCTGGAGCTGGTTGTCGAAGTAATCGACGACCCGCTGGATGAATATCCGCCGCTGATCCTTGTTGACCTCCTCCGCCGCCTCCAGAATGCGGGGTTTATAGCCGTAGTCGTTGGCGGTCTTGATGAGGGCCTGCATGTCCTTGGGAAAGCAGGAGCCGCCGTAACCCAGGCCGGGAAAGAGGAACTGGTTGCCGATGCGCCGGTCGGAGCCGATGCCGTGGCGGATATAGGTGATATTGGCGCCCACCCGCGTGCAGATGTTAGCCATCTCGTTGATGAAGGAGATCTTGGTGGCCAAAAAGGCGTTGGCCGCATACTTGGTCAGTTCCGAGGACACCACGTCCATGAGCACCACGGGGTGGTTGGTGCGCACAAAGGGGGCGTAGAGTTCCTTCATGAGTTCCGCGGTGCGCACGTTGTCGCAGCCCACCACGATGCGGTCGGGCTTCATGAAGTCGTCGATGGCGGTCCCTTCCTTGAGGAATTCGGGGTTGGAGACCACGTCGAATTCATGCTCCACGCCCCGGGCCTGCAACTCCTCGGTGATGACCCGCCGCACCTTCTCGGCGGTCCCCACGGGCACGGTGGACTTCTCCACAATGACCTTGTAGGAGTTCATGCACTTGCCGATGCTGCGGGCCACCTCCAGTACGAACCGCAGGTCCGCGGAACCGTCGGTGTCCTGGGGAGTGCCCACGGCAATGAAACAGATCAGGCTCTTATCCACCGCCTTGGCGATATCCGTGGTAAAGGACAGCCGGCCTTCCTGGGCGTTGCGCTTGACCATGTCTTCCAGGCCCGGCTCGTAAATGGGGATCTGCCCCTGTTGCAGCATCTCGATCTTGGAGAGGTCCACGTCCACGCAAATGACGTCGTTGCCCATTTCGGCGAAGCACACGCCGGTGACCAGACCCACATACCCTGTGCCGATGACGGTTAGTTTCATATACGCAGGACTTCCTTTCTGACTGGGAAAGATTCACGCCGGCGACCGGCTCCCCGAAGCCGGCTTTCAGCTAATCCGATAATTTAAGCTATTAAGGGAGATAATGCAAGCACTACGGTGGATTAACCGCCCGCGGCGGCTCCCTGGCGTCTGCTAGCTGCCCGGCCGCCGACCCCCGTCCTTAATTCAGATACTCGGGATATTCATCCCGGGTAAGCCGGGGAACCTGTTGCCGCATGGGGCCGCGGGGCAATTTCTCGATGAGGCCCGGGATGAACAGGGTAAAGGTGATCCGCTTGTCATCGGACCGGTCGGCGTAATTGAGACTGACCCCCCAGCATTGCCGCTGGAAAATAATGCCGTAGTTGGTCTCCAGTTGCTTGTCGGTGATGAAGGTATGCTGATTGGTAACGCCGACCTTGAAGGAATTGAACAGGTCGACGAAGACCTGGCTGTTGATCTGGTTGGCGTAATTCTTCAGATAGAGATAATCCACGTGGAGGAAATTACGCCATTTGGCGTCGTGCAGGGAGAACTTGAGATCCACCCGGTTGAAGCCTTCCCTATAGGGGGATGTGCCCAGATCAAAGCCCACGGAAAGATAGCGCACCGGCGACAACTGGACCTCGGCCAGGATGTCGGAAAAGCGGTTATGCCGCAGGTTGGTGCCGTCCAGGCCAATGGTGGTGGTATTGAAGAAAGTGCTATGGCTCAGCCGGAACCACAACAGTTCCGTGGTTTGGGGCAGACCGCCCGCCGAGGTGTAGCGATACAGGATATGGTTGCTCAGCGAATAGGTCAGGGCGTTGACGCTGCCCAGGGGTTCATAGCCGTCCAGGATGGGCAGATTGCGGTTGACGAAGGTGATCCAGCTCAGATCCCGGGGATCGAACCAGGGAAAATTGCCGGGGTTGAAGCGCGGCGACTGCCAGTAGAGAACCTGGGGCTGGAGCACGTGCCGGATATACTTTCCGGCGCCGGCGTCCCGGCCGTAGTCCCGGAAAATGGAGGTCCCCACCCCGGTCTTGACATCGTAGAGCTGGCGGCTCTGCCAGTCGGGCAACTGCCCTTGATCCCCATGGTTATCCACCCGCCAGGCGGTCTCCCGGAAACCGATGCGGCCGTAGAGATCCAGCGCCCCGAACAGCCGGGGGGAGACGCTCAACTTGGGGTGCAGCTCCAGCCGCTGCCCGGTGAGCCCCAGGTTCTGGTAATAATGGGTGTAAGCGGAATCCAGGTCCAGGTGGACCGGCCAGTCCCGGAAAACAGGCAGCAGCATGGTCGTCAGATTCAGGGAGGGCGCCTTGTTGAACGGGCGGGGATCGTTGCTCAGCAGGCGCTGATAGTAATTGCCGAAGAAACTCAGGTTGGCCTGGGAGAAATTCTTGCTCAGCACCAGGTTGGAAACCCGGGTCTTGACATCGTCCTGCTCCAGGTTGCGGCCGTAGTCGTCCAACAGCGTCTGGGAATAACGGTTGAGCCCCAGATAGCCGAAGTTGAAGTCCCGGAGATAGCGGAAGTCGCTGGTCATGTCCACCGTGCCCTTGGCCCACAGCCCCGGCGCCAGCTCCTGATTGACCATGCCTTCCAGAAAATAGCGGTGGGGGGTGGGAGTGTCATCCTTCCCGTCCCGGATATACCCCCCCCGGATAGTCCCGCCGGAGCTCTTGCTGGCCGCATAGCGATACTCGCCGGCGGACAGGAAACCACGGGAGCTGATCAGCATGGGGTAGAGGGTGGCGTCCATGTAGTTGTTGATGGCCCAGAACAAGGGCAATTCCACCACGCTGCCGCCGGCCCGGTGCTGCCCGTACTGGGGCATGAGCAGGCCGGACTGGCGGGTGGTCTTCACCGGCAGCACGGCATAGGGCAGATACATGACGGGGACCGGCCCCAGACGCATCACGGTGTTGACCGAGGTGGCGTAGCCCTCCAGGGTGACGTCGATTTCCCGGCTGTAAAAGCTCCACACCGGGCGGTCGGCATCGCAGGTGGTGATCACGGCGCGTTCGGCGTGATAGGTGTTCTCGCCGGTCTTGCGCATCAGCCCGGCATTCACATGGAAGTTGTTCTTCTTGACAAACAGGCGGGCGTCGGTCATCTCGCCGCTTTGGGTGGCCAGATTGAACTGCCCGGATTGACCGGTGAGGATATCCTCCTCCAGGACGATGACGACGTTACCCTGCAGCCGGGCGACCTTGGTCTGGACATTCACCTGGACGGCGTCGGCGGTAATGCGGCGGTCGCCCTGGCGGATCACCACCTTGCCCGTGGCCTCATAGGTCTGGGTGTTGGCCTCGTAGACCAGGTTGTCGGCCTTCAGGGTCCAGGGCTCACCCTGCAATGCTTCATCCTGGAAGAGGGCCAGTTCCTTCCCCCACCCCGAGGTGGTCCCGCAAAGCAGAATGACAAGCGCTCCTACCCAGAAGAGTCTTTTCAAACCCGCGCCCCCAGACACCGCTGCTGTGATAATTTGGTAATCTTATCATTGTTGGGGAAAAAAATTCAATGACAATTCCAACCCCCTTCCCGGCAGCCGGCTCATCCCGGCCGTTCAGCCGCCGACATGCCGTAATTTCCGGCGCGGGGTGGATTAGTTATTCACAATCAACCGGGGAGATAGTATGATATATATTTAACGCTTTGATACTTGAATAACTTTTTGCAAATCGCCGGGGCCCTGCCGGGCCGCCTGAAGGATCGTATGGAAACACAGAGGCAACTGTTATTGCGTCAGCTCCCCAAGGTGGACGATCTCTGGCAGGAGTGCCGGAATTCGCCGGCGTTTGCGGGGCTGCCGAAAAATCTGGTGATGCGTCTCATCCGGCAGACGCTGGATGATATGCGCCGGGCGGTCCTGAAACGGGAGTCGGCGGCCCTGCCGGCAGCGATCTCCATGGCCGGGGTGCTGGCCGCAGTGCACCAGGCGGCCCAGGCCGCCCGCCTCCCCCATCTGCGGCGGGTGATCAACGCCACCGGGGTGATCATTCATACCAATCTGGGACGCTCCCCCCTGTCGGCGGCCGTGGTCCAGGAAATCGCCGAGGTGGCCCGTCACTATTCCACCCTGGAATACGACCTGGCGGCAGGACGCCGGGGGTCGCGCCACGACCACCTGGAGGGCATTCTGCAGGAACTGACCGGCGCGGAGGCGGTCCTGGTCGTGAACAACAACGCCGGGGCGGTGCTGCTCACCCTGAACACCCTGGCGCAGGATCGGGAGGTCATCGTCTCCCGGGGACAGCTGGTGGAGATCGGCGGCTCCTTTCGCATGCCCGACGTCATGACCGCCAGCGGCGCCCGCCTCCGGGAAGTGGGAACCACCAACAAGACCCACCTGCGGGATTACGAAACCGCCATCTCCCCGGACACGGCCATGCTCCTCAAGGTGCATACCAGCAATTACCGCATCTTTGGCTTTACCCGGGAAGTGCCCCTGGCGGAACTGGTGGCCCTGGGCCGGCGGCATCAGCTCCCGGTGGTGGAAGACCTGGGCAGCGGCTGCCTCATCGACCTGGGACGCTATGGCCTGGAGGCTGAACCCACCGTCCCGGAGGCCCTGGCAGCCGGGGCCGACCTGGTAATGTTCAGCGGCGACAAGCTCCTGGGCGGACCCCAGGCGGGGATTGTCTTGGGGAGCCGGTCCCTGGTGGACCGCTTGAAAAGCAATCCCCTGACCCGGGCCCTGCGCCCCGACAAAATGACCCTGGCCGGCCTGGAAGCGACCTTGCGCCTCTATCGGGAGGAAAGCCGGGCGGTCCAGGATATACCCACCCTGTGGATGCTGACCTGTCCTGTAGTCGAACTTCAGAAACGGGCCCGGCGCCTGGCGGGACGGCTACGCCGGCGGTTGCCCTCCACGGTGACGGTGCGCCTGTTGCCCAGCGAGGCGCGGGTGGGCGGCGGCGCGCTGCCGCAATTGGTGCTTCCCAGCCTGGCCCTGGTCCTGGAAGACCCGGGTTTGGCGGCCCATCACCTGGAGGAGCGCCTGCGGCAAGCCTCGACCCCCGTCATCGGCCGGTTGGAGAAAGACCGTCTGCTCCTGGACGTCCGCACCCTGCTGCCGGAAGACGAGGGTCTTTTTCTAGAGGTCGTGTCCCAGCTCTGGAAACCCCGGACTACCGCTCCGCTCCGGACGTCCTGAAAAGTTTGGAAAGATATCGCCGCGGGCCGGGCGGGGGCCCGGAAGATTGCCGTGGGGTCGCCGGAGGGCGCAAGAAAAAAGCGGCCTCGGCCTGCACCGGCCTCAGAAAAACTCAGGGGAGGCCTTGGCCTCCCCTGGCAGTTACTTAGCCCTGGCACTTGCCTACCCTCACAGATGGAAGGTGGGTAAATCTTTCCCGTCAGCGTGAACGCCACCCTACCCAGGTTGGTCGTTGGTCCGCCTTGGGTAAACCGGGGTGTAAAGCTTCCCCCTCTATATGTATGGACTGCATTCCTCTATAACAATATAAATATTGTTTAAAGAAATATTGTCCCCTTATTTCAGTAAAATTGGCTAAAAATAAAATGCTGGTGCTCCCCCAAACTCGCCGGGGGAAAACAAGGCATTTATTTAATTGTATCTTTCAGGGCTTTTCCCGGTTTGAAGCGCACCACCTTCGAAGCCCCGATCTTTATGGGTTCGCCCGTCTGCGGATTACGGCCCTCCCGGGCTTTTCTTTCAGCCACGACAAAAGTGCCGAACCCGGCCAGGGACAAACGGCCCTGTTGCTGTAAGGTGCCGGTCACCGTTTTGATAAAGGCATTCACCGCCTTTTCAGCATCGACCTTTTTTACCTGAGCCTCAGCCGCTACTTGCGAAATCAATTCAGCCTTCGTCATAATTTTATCCCCCTGTATTGATTAAAGTGTGACGTTGCGTTGGTACCACTTCCATCCCTAGCCGTTGAATTGACGTTTGCGCGTTCCCCCTTTCCCCTTTGGGATTTTACCTTGCAGAAATGCATCGGGCTCATAACTCATTGATACGTGGCGTTGCCTTGCGAGCATATCCAAAGTTACCGGTCCCAACCAGGGCGCGGAAGTCGCCTCGACAAAAAAGGGACGGGGGCCTTTTTCCTGAGGCGGACCGCCAACCCGGAATGCGGACCCCTCAGATCTTTCCTCCTCTGAAGGTATATAGGGAGGAGGCGCCTCCGGGAGATAAAATCAACCTAAAATTTCAGACGAGTCGGATGCACAGAACCGTATGGTGCTGAAAATACCTTATCCATAGCACAATTGTAGTTATGATGACAATAAAAAATTTGTGCAAAAAACATTTTTTAGGATGTGTGAAAAATAATACTTGCAGGGAGATAGGCAAAATGGCCGGAAGCTAACTGTATTTTTTAATGATTTTTGGCAGATATCCTTCTAAGCCCACATAGTCGGAAAATCTGCGGCATGAGAGATTTTTAAAGGATGAACCGAAAAAAAATCGGGGGCGCTGGGTTACCGAGCTACTTTGAGTACCAATCCAAGCCCGCCGGCGCCGAAGATTATGTTCGGGAGCCAGGTGGCCAACATGGCCGGCAATCTCCCCACTTGGCCCACAGAGGAAAAAAATCCCATCGTCAACCAGTAGAAGAAGACAATACCGATACCCACGGTAATTCCCACAGCCATGCTGCTCTTCTCCCGCAGCAGTATCAGGCTGCCGCCGATCAGGGTGACGATCAAGGGAGTGCAGGCGGCGGCAAAGCGCCCATGGAGATCGACCCAATACGGGGTGGAATCGTATTTATCCCGCTCCAACCGCCGAATATAGGCTGCAAGTTCGGAGATGTCCATCTCGGTGACCTTCTTCTCCAGGGTGCCGAAGTTCTCCGGCCTTTCAGTAAGGGTGAGACGGCGGGTTTCGAAGGTTTCGCCGCTGGTGGTGCCGTCGTCCCGAAAATTTTGGACGAATCCCTGCGCGAAGAGCCAATCCTGACCGGTCCACCGGGCCCGGTCGGCCACTAACAGTTGCAGCAGCCGGAATTTCTCATCGAACAGATAAATCTTGACGCCTTCCAGGGTCTGGGCAAATTTATCGTACATCAGGATATTATAAATAGCGCGGTCGCCTTTGTACCAGAAGCGTTCCAATTTGACCAGACTGCGGATCGGCTTCTTTTCCACCTCGGTCTCCCAGATCGTATGGAGTTTCTGGTTCCCCCAGGGGATGAGGTAGAGGTTCAAGGTGAGGAGTACGAGGCAAAAGCCCCCGGCCATAACCAATAACGGCCTGAAAAGGAGAAGAATATCGATGCCGGAGGACTTTATGGCGATAGTTTCATGATGCCGGGAAAGGATAGCCAGGGTGATCATGACCGCCAGCAGCACCGCGGCGGGCATGATCTGACCCACCACCAGGGGTACCTTCGTGGTAAAATAGGCTACGACCGTAATGAATTGGACATGGGCCCGCAGCAGCCGGTCAATCTTTTCGAAAAAGTCCACGATGAGGTAAATCGCCGTAAATGAGGGCAGGATCAGACAGAAATTTTTAAGATAGGCCCTCGTTACATAGCGTTCCAAAATGCTAAAGGGGCGGATCAGCAGAAGTGTCGAGCTCATCTGGGACATTATTCGTCGGTGGCGGAGGTTTGCTTGTCAGCCTTTTTCTGTTTATCGGTCTCCGGCGGGCGGTTTAAAAATCGGCCGATCTGCTCTATCCGGCAATCTCGGCGCTGACGCCGGAAACCAGGAAAACCAGCATGAATATCGGTTTGCATCTCTCCATCGCCGGGGGGCTGGATAAGGCCCTCTGGCGAGCCCAGGCCCTGGGCTGCAGCGCAGTGCAAATCTTCCTCCAGAACCCTCGGGGCTGGCGCTGGCGGCCGGTATCCATGGCGGAGGCGGCGAAATTCCGGCAGGCGCGTCGGGAAACCGGCATCAGACGGGTGGTGGCCCATTTATCCTACCTCCCCAACCTGGCGGCTGCAGACCCGGATTTGTATGGTAAATCCGTGGCCCGGCTGCGGGCCGAATTCGAGCTGGCGCACCACCTGGGAGTCGACTATTTCGTTTGTCATCCCGGACATGGACCCGCGGCAGACGCCAGCTTTTTCCAGGTGGCGGCTGCCTTGGAAGCGGCCGCCGCGGGTGTGCCGACGCCGCCGCAGCTGCTGCTGGAAAACACCGCCGGGCAGGGCACCGAGATCGGCTGGACCGTGGCCCAACTCCAGGAGATCATCTCCCGGTGCAAGGCCCCGGTAGGTCTCTGCGTGGATACGGCCCACGCCTTCGCGGCTGGGTATAACCTGCGAACGCCGGCCGGCGTGACGCGCCTCCTCCGGGAGGTCGCCGCCGGACCGGGGCTGGCAACCCTGAAAGTGGTCCACCTCAATGAAACCCGGCACCCCCGGCAATCTCACCGGGATCGCCACTGGCATCTGGAGCAGGGGGCCATCGGCTCCCCGGGGCTGGCTTGTTTCCTGCGCCGGGTGTCGGGCTGGGTGGAAGCGGTGATCCTGGAGACCCCCAAAAAGACCCCGGCAGACGATCCCCGTAACCTTGCCATCGCCCGCGGCCTGGCCGCAGAAATGGAGAAACCGGAGGACGCGGAAGAAGGGCCCGGGACCTGAGGCCGTTGCCCGCGCGTTGTCTAGTCGAACCGGAGCAAGGCAACCCCCAAATCCGGGTCCAGACGGCGGCTGACGTTCACTCCGGTGAGCTCCAGAATCAGGGCCTCGACCACCAAATAGACCTGGGATTCTTTCCGCAGGCAGCCGGTGAGGGTCTCGGGCCCCCGGCCCAGGGCTCCGTGGAGGTGCAGCCGGGGGCTGTCGCCTTCCCAGAAGAGATTGCCCACCCCTACGACCTCCCAGGCCTGATCCAGCATGTGCCATACCGGTTGCGGCGGCAGCTCCGTTTTGGCGGGACCGACTACCAGCCCGCCTTTGTGTATCGCCCCCAGAAATTGAATCCAGGCCGCCCGGATACTCTCCCGGATGGCCAGGTCCGTTAGGGCGGCCAGCACGTCATCGCCGTGGGCGAATTTGACCATAAAAACCCGGCCGAGTTGACCCTGGAGATATTCCATATCCGTCCTTAAGCTGAAAAAACCGCTGAATGAATTATCCGCCTATGGTTTATAATGCAATTGGCTGCAAGCCGCAACCCAAGAATAGTGGGGTAAAAGAATGTCCAGCATCCAATGGGATGAAATTATTTTCGCGTCCATCTCCTTCGGCTGTTTAATGATCTATCATATCCGCTGGGTATATCAGATGCGCAAGGCGCCCATGAAGACTTACCAGGGCGTGACCCAACGGTTGCGCCGCATGTGGGTGGAATCGGTGATGGCGGAAAAGCGGGATATCCTGGCGGTGCAGACCCTGCGCAACTGGACCATGGCCTCCAGCTTTTTGGCCTCCACTGCCATCCTGATCGGTTTGGGCCTTCTCAGCCTATGGTTCCGCCCGGATTACACCCATGAACTGCCCTTTGAATTCTCCCAGATCTTCACTCGCATGCGGACGTTGTTCGCCGTGAAGCTGATGCTGCTGATCGTAAACTTCTTCTTCGCCTTTTACAGCTTCTGCCTGTCCATCCGGTATCTGAACCACATCAACTTTATGATCAACGTGCCCCTGGAATGCGATCCCATGCTCAGCGCCGATTACATCGCTCATACTCTGAACATCGGCATGATGCACTACACCCTGGGAATGCGCGCCTATTACCTGGCGGTGATCTTCACCCTGTGGCTCTTCGGGCCGCAATGGATGTTTGTGGGAACCGTGGTGGTGCTCTGTTTCCTGTACAAGCTGGACCACAGCTGCCCGGTGGAGAGTTCGTCACACTGCGACTTTATGAGCATTCAGATGCAACGCCAGGCCCAGAAGGCAGGAGGCTCCCCGACTTCCGGTTCGGACCTTGAGGGTTAGAGAACTGACGGGGTGAACCGATCCCCAGAACACCAGGAGGACGACCCCGGAGCCAGGCCCCGCTGCTGAAGGGGTAGGCGCCCTACGTCACTAAGGAAAAAGTGGGGCTTGGATCTCCGTGTCAAGTTCACAATGGCACCATGCCGGGAGTGACCCGGAAATCTGAGGGCTAACCAGGTGCGTGCTAGTAATGGCTGACGTGGGTAATTCACTGAAAAAATGCCCTGCAAATCTGTTTCGTCCCATTATTCAGG
Source organism: uncultured Desulfobacterales bacterium (assembly GCA_964428565.1). Lineage (GTDB taxonomy): Bacteria > Desulfobacterota > Desulfobaccia > Desulfobaccales > Desulfobaccaceae > CAYRYV01. The sequence continues at coordinate 13,424 of CAYRYV010000054.1, forward strand.
GCAAATTTATCCACTACATTATTGCCGGTGCCCTCGTCTTATCTGTCGCTTTCGCGCTTTTCCTTATTTGTTATATGGCTTATAAGGCTAAAGAGATTAATGGCTTATATCATTATATCAAATCCAACGGTCGGGGATGGCGCGGCAATCCCTATATTTCCGACCCAACTCTGGGTATGAAACCTAAGCCGGGAGCGGAGGCGGCAGAGATTTATCCATCGGCGCCCCCTGTGCCTGCTCGTTTTTCCGAGCTGGGCTTTCGCATCCCGGTGGGTGAGGCGAACAACGCCGGCTTCAAACGGCCATTGTTCTTAAGCTTGGGATGTTCATTTACCTACGGTTCCAGTTGTCTGGCGGAAGAAACCTACACACACCTGATCGCCCGACATTTTCATGGCCAGGGTCTTAACGCCGGGGTGGGAAGTTACGGATTGGCGCAAATCCATGTACTGGCGGCGGAGCTGATTCCCCGATACAAACCCGACCATGTTATCGTGCAGTATTCGCCCTGGCTGGTGGAGAGAGCGCAAACCGGATATTTACCCACGTATTTTGGGAAGCTCCCCTCTCCGTATTTTTTTATCGACGCCACCGGTGCACTGGCGATTCATCCCGCATATTATAAGACGATCATCTTTTCTTTTGATTTCGATCGGTTCAGACGGACAAGGCCGGGCCTTCTGGATAAAATAGGCTTTTTTGCCGGTATCGGACTGCCCTTGGCCTTGCACGATGACGGTAATGAGCTTTGGGTGAAAATCAAAAAGAACGTATGCCTGTTGCCGGAACCGATTCAGGATAGAAGCAAGATCCTATTTCACGTATACCGAAACCTAGTGAAAATCTGCAATGACAACAATGCCAGGGTTTATATCCTGGCAATGGATAGCATTGATCTTAACGAAGATATTTCTCGATACGACAAAGAATTACTGGCGGGCCTCGCGGGCGCGGAACTGATAGATACTACTCCGGCACTGCGCCGGAAACTGCACCCCGGAAAAAACCCGATAGCAGAGTACGGACATTTTCACGATGGCATCCTGGTGGATGTCCATCCGAATGCCCTTGCCCATGTCCTCTATGCACAGGAATTGATAAATAAAATTGAATTGATGGAACCTGGCAGGCAATAGTCCTTCTTTCATAACCTTACTTGGCCTCGTCGCGCTGGCCAGAAAATTATGAGAGATTCAAAGAAAGTAAAGCTTCGTTGCGCTGATAGGCATAATAGAAAAAGACAGAGGCTTGCCAGGAATCCCGGTTAGCAGGAGATCAGGGCCGGTTTGACCCGGCCCTGACTATTTCCGGGGCTAAGGACGGACGGCGGCCAGCACCTGGGGGATAATGTCGGACCAGCCGAAGGGCATGAAGTGAATGCCCTGGCACATGGGGGCGATGTCCTTGAGGAGGCGGATGGTGATCTCGGTGGCCTTGGCCTTGTACTGCTCCTTGGGGACGCTCTCCATTTCCTTGATGAGCCATTCCGGGACAGTGATGCCGGTGACGTTGGCATTGATGAACCTGGCCATCTTGGGTGATTTGATCACCACCATGCCGAACATCACGGGCACCCCGAAGCCAGCGGTTTTTTTGGCAAAGTCGTCGTAAAGCTTGACATCGTAGACCGGCTGGGTCTGGAAAAACTGGGCCCCGGCGGCGATCTTCTTTTCCATCTTGAGGAGTTGCAGGTCCAGGGGCACGAAGTTGGGGTTGACTGCGGCCCCCAGGGCCAGATTGGTCGCCTTGGTGAGGGCATGCCCCATCATATCGTGGCCTTCGTTCAATCCCCGGGCGATGTGGAGGAGTTGGACGGAATCGATGTCAAAGACCTGTTTGGCAGCCTTGTGGTCACCCAACTTCATGTGGTCGCCGGTGAGACACAGGACGTTGTCGATGCCCAGGCTGCAGGCGCTGAGCAGGTCGGACTGCAGGGCCAGCCGGTTGCGGTCCCGGCAAGTCATCTGGAAGATGGGGTCCATGCCGTACTGTTTCAACAGGATGGAGCCGGCCAACGGACCCAGACGCATAAAGGCGCTCTGGTTGTCGGTGATATTCACGGCCTGGACGTAATCTTTGATGTCCAGGGCCTCCTTCAGGAATTCCGGAGGCGGGCCGCCGTTGATGCGCACGCAGCCTTTCACGGGTCCCACTTCGCTGGTGATGATGAATTTCTTTTGGGCGAAGAGTTCGGTCAATTTCATGAGGTCACCCTCCCTTCCTTGATGTACAGGGTGCGCGGCTTGGCCGCCTTGCTATAGTCTTTGGGGCCCATGTAGCGTTTCAGCTTATCCACTTCGCCCAGGGCCTGCATGCGGTTGTAGATCAGGATCCAGGCGCAGTCCCGATCCTGGTCGGCCTCGCATTTGCCGTTTTCAGCGCCGCCGCAAGGGCCTTCCAACAGGCCCTTGGCGCACTTGGTCACCGGGCAGATGCCGCCGGTCTCATTGAGGATGCACTGGCCGCACTCCTGACACTGCTCCAGAGCCAGGGTGCCGGGTATCAGCGTATCCATGTGGCCCACGGAGTCCAGGCCGGTCTTGACCGGTATGGTGAGGCCGTAGACCTCGGTGAGGTGGCGGGTGATCTGCACGGCGCCGCCGCAGCCCAGCACCAGGACGGCGTCGGCTTCCTTGAGTTTGTCTTGCACCGGTTTGAGAACCGGGTCGGATTTGGCGACGTTGCAGGTGCGTTCGGGGGTGACTTCCAGGATGACCTGCTTGCCTTGCGCGGTCAGGTCCTTGGCCATGGCCTCGACTTCGTCAGTGCCGCCCGTCAGACAGACTTTGGCGCAGCCGTCGCAACCCACCACCGCCACCTTTTGGTGGCCTTCCAGAGCGCCAAGAATTTCTTCCATAGGCTTCTTGGTAGTCCCTATCATAGTTGATCCTCCTTCATGGAACTTACTTTGTCTTTATAGCCACCGCGGGAATTACCGGAGGGGGTGTAGGGCTTGATGTCCCAGATACCCCCAGGGGGTATAATGTATTTCACACCAATTCCCTCCGCCTGTCAATTCTTTTTTTAGGAGGGAATATAAAGAACAAAAACCAGTCCCGCCAGGGAGCCGGAACCAGACGGCCCACCAACTGCGAAACCGCCGTAGTGACGCTACCCGAAGACCAGCCACTGGGGGCGCATGAGAATGACGGCCCCCATGGCCAACATTACCACCCCGCCCACCAGATGGGAGCCGCGGCTGTATTTTCCGGTAACCCCGGCTGCCTGCAGGGTGGTCATGGCCGCGATATAGATGATGAGGTCGTCCAACATGAAAATCGTGATGTAAAGCAAAAGGTAGAGGTAGTATTGCCATTGGAGCAGCGGGGTAAGGGTCAAAACTTGAATATAGACCACCGGCAGACTGGCTGAGCAGACAAGTTCCACCAGGTTGACGGCAAAGGCCAGGACAATAATCCCGACCAGGGCCAACCAGAAGTTTTTCTGATGCACAATGGCCTGAAGACGGCCGAACACGCGCTGACGGCGGGCATTACCAGTGACTTTGCAGACGCCGCTGGGGTTGGCAAAGTACTCCTTGAGGTTATAGCCACCAGCGATGAGTGCAATCAGGCCAATGGCTAGACGCACCCACAGGACTAGTCCCAGAAACTGGAGGAGGTTCAGCCAGGCGGTCATGAAGAGGAAGTAAATGAAGGCAGAGGTCATAATAAAGGTCGAGCCCAGAACCCACATTTTGAACCGGTCTTTCAGGTTCAGAAGTAACCCGATGAGGAAAACCAAAACCCACATGGCACAGGGGTTGAAGCCGTCGAGAGCTGCGATAAGAATGGTCAGGGCCGGCAGAGACAGGTGCTTGATGCTAATCTCCCCCACCACGGGAAGGATGAGGGTATCGGGAAGGATCGAGACGCCCTCAGCATTGCTGACAGGGGGAGGGAGGCGCAACGTGGTAACCACGTCCGGCAGGGGCTGCTCCAGACCGGCACGCACCGCCTTTTCAATAGCAGTACCCGTGGTGGTGGGGTCATACCAGCCGATGAAGGCACGATCGCCGATGATGGTAACCGGTACTCCGGAGATGTTGATCCGTAATTCTTCTCCCACACGTCTCAGGAGGGCAAGATTTTCCGGCTCGGCAGTGACTTCGTATAGATGAACCCGGATCTGAGGATACTTCGTCTGCAGCATGTCAAGGAAAAGCTTTTCCTGTTCACAGTGATAGCAGCCGTGAGCCCAAAAGAGATGGATTGAAACCGAATGGGCATAAGGAGAGTCCGCCAAGACGTGGGGGAACGGACCGCCAAGGAAAGTTGCCAGAAACAAAGTTGCTGCCAGAAGCATATGCCATGGGGCGGCAACGATGGCATGGGAGGGCGCCGCAGTTCTGTCGATCATAATAAATGGTGTATCAGGGATGGGGCTCACCGGCAACCATAAATGGCTCTCTCTGAGGGGCTCACATCACCCGGCAAAGAGCCGGTATACCCTCAACGACGCCTATGGTGTTTGAAGGTAAGGGAAGGGCGGTCATCCAGCACCTGGCGGACTTTAATGGCCAGGTTCTCCAGACTGATGGGTTTGGCCAAAAAGTCCCGTATGCCCACCCGTTGGGCGTCGGCGGACGAAATCAGATCACTGTAGCCTGAGCTGAGAATGATGGGAATATTGGGCCGCAGACGGAGGAGTTTGCGAGCCAACTTCACCCCTGTCATCCTGGGCATGGTCATATCGGTAATGACCAGGTCAAAATCCTGGGGATTAGCTTGAAAGATCTTTAAGGCCTTATTACCGTCAGTGCAGGCGGTGACGCGATAACCGAGCTTGGTGAGCAGTTGTTCGAAAACCTGGGCCAGAACGTCCTCATCGTCCACCAGCAGCAGGTGTTCGGAGCCCCGGGGGAGATCGGTCTCAATAGACGCCGACGAGGCGGTTACCAAAGGTTGCTCGGCGACACGGGGGAAATAGATCCGGAAGAGGGTCCCCTCCCGGGGGGAGCTGGTCACGGTGACGGCGCCGCCATGTTCTTTGACGATGCCATGGACAATGGCCAGGCCCATGCCGGTGCCCCCACCCAACTCCCGGGTGGTGAAATAGGGTTCGAAAATCCGTCCCATGACGGCCGGGTCGATGCCACTGCCGGTATCCCGGACGGTGAGCAGCACGTGCGATCCCGGCCTCAACTCCGGCAGTGCGGCGACATCCGCGGCCTCCAGGTCGATCTCCCGGAGCGTCACCTCCAAGACGCCACCACTATCCTGCATTGATTGCAAGGCATTGGTGCATAAGTTGGTAATGACCTGATATACCTGGTTGGAATCCCCCAAAACAGCCGCTTCAGTGGCAAGATCGGCATGAATGGTGATGTTGTCCGGCAGGGTGCCGCGCACCATGTCCAGGGCTTCTTTTAAAAGATATTTCACGATCAGGGGCCGACGCTCGCCGGTGCCCGGCCGGCTGAAGGTGAGGATCTGCTCCACCAGATTTTTGGCGCGATCGCAGGCCTTCAGGGCTTCCTGCAGAAATTGAGAGGCCTTGCTGTCGGCGGGAACGGCATCCCGCCCCAAAACAGTATAACCGATGATGGCCATGAGAATATTGTTGAAGTCATGCGCCACCCCTCCCGCCAGGGTGCCGATGGCTTGCATCTTCTGACCTTGAAGGAGTTGGGCCTCCAGTTTAGCCTGAGTTTCGGCGGCCTGCCGCCGGTCGGTGATATTCCGGGCAATGGTCAAGACCGTCGGCTGCTCCTGGAGGTCAATTAAACTTGCGTGGAGTTCCACCGGAATCCGGCCGCCATTTCTCGTACGCAGGACAATCTCGGCGCTGAGGTTTTTTTCGGTGACAATCCGTTGCATCAACCCGGTGACATGGTCGAGGGATTCAGGGGCCAGGAGTTTTTGGGGTGGCAGACGGAGGAATTCCTCCCGGGAGTAACCGAAGGTCTGACAAGTCAGGTCATTGACCGCGATAATCCTGCCCGGATGTTGGGCGGTCATGAGTTTATGGACAAAGACGAAGTCATAAATGCTGTTGAAAAGCAGGCGATAGTGTTCTTCGCTTTCCCGGAGGGCCTGGACCGCCAGCTTATGTTCGGTAATATCCAGGGAATACCCGATTATACCGGTAGTCCGACCTTCCCGGTCTTTTAGGAAAGTCAGCGACAGCAGAACAAAGAATTGTTCCCCATTCTTGTTGCGGACGGGCATTTCCAGCTCATGAAAGCCGCTCTCCTCAAGCGGTTCCCTGATGAGCTCGTGAACGGAAGCGTGTAACTCGGGAGGTAAGATAAAGGTAATGTGGCGGCCCAAAGCCTCCGCCGCAGTGTAACCGTAAAGCCTTTCCGCCCCTTTATTCCAGCTGGTGACAACGCCATCCAGGTCATGGGCGATGACGGCGTTAGGGACCTGATCAATGATTTGGGCCTGAAGGCGCAACTGGTCCTCGGCTTGTTGCCGCGCCGTAATATCCAGCACGGCGCCGATGATGCCGAAGATTTCGTTATCCACGCCCCGGAAGGTAGCTTTGTGAAATATTACGGTGCGCGGGTTGCCATCATGATCCCGGATGATGGCTTCGTACTCCTGGACACCCGGAGATCGGAGAATATCCAGGTCTTTTTCGGCATAGATGGCAGCTAGTTCGGGAGCGGCCAAATCGTACACGGATTTGCCCACGATGGCGGATTTCCTCACCCCCAACAGATGAGCAAAAGCCCGGTTGCAGCCGAGATAAGTACCTTGAACATCTTTATAAAAAATTGGGATGGGGACGGCGTCGATGAGGGTTTGATGAAAAACCACCTGGGTTTTGAGATTCTGCCCGGCCTGCCGGAGACGATGCCGTTGCATCATCAACATGCAGATCAGACAAGACGCCAGGATCAACAGAGCGATAGTCGCCGAAAGGAGGATGACCATCTCTGGGGAAGAAGGATGCGGAACGGCGTTACCCGTTTCCAAACCTGTTTCGGCAGCCATCAACTCCGCGGTAAGCTGGAAAAGCATAACCCAAACGCACCCCCCAACCCCAAGTACCCGTTTACCAAAGTTGCCCGGAAACCGGGGTCGAACAGTTTGTGGTGAAAAACGGCGCCCATACCATCAGTAATTAAGAAACCAGGAATTGGAGACCTCAGACCCATTTTATATGTATGCAGCCCTCTGATTTCACTGCTCTACCAGTTCCACCCGGCGATTACGCGCCCTGCCGGTCTCATCCTGATTAGAGGCCACCGGCGCCAGGGGCCCGACGCCAAAGGCCGCGAGTCGGGTGGCGCTGATCTGGTATTGGGACCTCAACATCATGGACACCGCCTCTGCCCGGGCCCGGGAAAGCTTCAGATTGTGCTCCAGGTTACCTTTGTTGTCCGTATGTCCTACGATAAAGACTTTCAGTTGGGGATGTTCGGTGAGCAGCCGGGCGATTTGCTGGAGGGCGGGGGCCGATTCCGGCTTGACGTCGGCCTTGTCGAAGTCGAAGTAAATGCCGTAGACCGCCACTCTCCCCCCAGCGGCGATATCCTTGGCCAAGACGCTGGCATCGACCACCACATCCTGGGTCATGGGTTTTTTCTCCAAGATATTCAGACTGTAACCTTCCCCCCCGGAATGGGTTTCGACTTTGGCCCAGATTTCTTTGCCGTTCCTCCTGAGTCGCATAGAGACCTGATGGTCAGCGGGGCTGTATGCGGACCCGCCCGCCGTGGTCACCGCCTGGGCATAGTTGCGGGTGATTTGGAGTTCTGAGGGCAGGGACGCACCCTTTTTCAGGACATAGGAAAGATAATATTTACGGCCCTCCACGGAAATCGGAGCGGCATCGGGGTTTTCCGGGTCAAGGAACTCTTCTGCGGCGAAATCCGTTTCCTGATAGTCGTCCAGATAAAACCCGGGCATCCGGGAGAAGGCGGGATGATCACGGCCCCCCTTGACATCCTGGGCCCACGAGGGCGCTAAAGCGACTAGAAACCCCATGCAGCCCAGGATGACGGCGATCATCCGCGGCATAGCACACCTCCTGGAATATCATATTATTGGCCAATTATCTTATCGGCAGTCCCCAAAGATACCAAAAACAGTTTTGCCACCCCTGAGGGGTGGTACAAAGCAAAGGGATTTCGCCACGGCATCGGCGTAAGCACTTTTCCTGGGAGCCGACTTTGTGGTATAAGGTAAGCATTTATTATATCTTATGGCGGAGTTTTTTACCTATGACTGTAGTTCGTACCCGTTTTTCGCCCAGCCCCACCGGTTTTCTGCACCTGGGAGGGGCGCGCACGGCGCTGTTCAACTGGCTTTTCGCCCGCCACCACGGCGGCCTTTTCATCCTGCGGATTGAAGACACGGACGTAGCCCGTTCCGAGGCGCGGTTCGAGGATGACATTCTCCGGGGCCTGGAGTGGCTCGGTCTGTATTGGGATGAGGGGCCTTACCGACAGAGCGAGCGGCAGGAGACCTACCGGGAGTTTGCGGCCAAGCTGGTGGCGCAGGGCTCGGCGTATTACTGCGACTGCCCCCCCGAGGACCTGGAGCGCCGGCGGCAGGAGGCCCTGGCCAAGGGGGAGAAGCCCCGCTACGACGGCCATTGCCGGGACCGGGGGCTGGGGCCCGGCCCCCGGCGGGCGGTGCGCTTCCGGGGACCCCGGGAGGGGGTCACCCACTGGGACGACCTGACCCGGGGGCCCATCGCCTTCGACCACGGCGAATTGGACGACCTGGTGCTGGTGCGGGCGGACGGCGTGCCCACCTACAATTTTGCGGTGGTGGTGGACGACATCACCATGGCCGTCAGCCACGTCATCCGGGGCGACGACCATATCCCCAACACCCCCCGGCAGATTCTCATCTATGAAGCCCTGGGGGTGAAACCGCCGCACTTCGCCCACATCCCCATGATCCTGGGGCCGGACAAGGGTAAGCTGTCGAAACGGCATGGGGCGCTGTCGCTGTTGGCCTACCGGGAGATGGGATTTCTGCCCCAGGCGATGATGAATTTCCTGGCGCGGCTGGGCTGGTCCCACGGCGACCAGGAGATCTTCAGCCAAGGGGAACTGGTGAAGTATTTCTCCCTGGAGCACGTGGGCAAGGCCGCGGGGGTCTTTGATGTGGACAAGCTCAAGTGGCTCAACGGCCATTATATCAGGGAGACCGCCACCGTGGACCTGGCCGGCCTGTTGCCGGAATTTCTGACGCAGGCGGGGATTGACCCGGCGGGCGGTCCGGACCTGGTGCAGGTGGTGGAGACCCTCCAGCCCCGGGCCCACACCCTGGCGGAGATGGCGGAGATGGCCCGCTTTTATTTTGAGGCGCCCGCCACCTACGAGGAGAAGGGGGCGAAGAAGTTCCTCACCGCCGCGGCGAAACCGGCCCTGGAGGAGATCATCGCCCGCCTGGAGCATCTCCCGGAGCTCTCCGAAGCGGCGGTCAATGGGGTGTTTGCGGAGGTGCAGCAGGCCACCGGCCTCAAGATGCTGCTGCTAGCCCAGCCGGTGCGCCTGGCCCTGACGGGCAAGACCGCCTCCCCGGGGATCGTGGAGATCATGGCGGTGTTGGGGAAGGCGGAGGTGCTGAAGAGGTTGCGGCAGGTGATGGGGGTGATGGGGGGTTAAACAAGGTGATTGGGCATTAATGGCGGAGTTTTTTTATGTTGGAGTTTGAGCGTATAACCTTTGACCAGAGCGTCATGGGCGGCAAGGCCTGCATCCGGGGGATGCGGGTGACCGTATCCCTGGTGGTCAATCTGGTCGCTAATGGGATGAGCACCGAAGAGATCGTCGAAGCTTATCCCTATTTAGAGCCTGAGGATATTCGGCAGGCGCTGCGGTTTGCGGCGTGGTTGGCCGAAGAGACCGTGCATCCGGTTGAACTGGCGTCATAAATGAGGTTTTTGGTTGAAGAAGAGAACCATGTGAGTTCCATAAAGAATGGGCGATATTTGCTCTATTTGGATATTCTTGGATTTAGTTCGTTAGTTAATGAGAGAAGCGCCGAAGATATATATACGGTAATTGATAATGCTCTTCAGGCATTTTTGAGGTGGGAAAAGCGAAATAAACAGTTTAAGACAATTTATTTCTCTGACACTTTTCTGTTTTATCAAGAGACCAAGGGATATGGTGACTGGGCTTTTTTAGATATATTCGCTATAGGGGCGATGGTTCTGTCAGCCTTGCTTTCTAAAGGTATACCCGCAAGAGGCTCAATAACCTTTGGTGAATTCGAGGTAAGGAGTGATTCTACATCGAGACATCAAGTGTATTTTGGCAAGGCGCTTATCGAGGCATATCAGTCAGAAAAGAAAGAAAACTGGATTGGAATAGCAATTCAACCATCAGCTTGGCTTCCTTTTGAAGCATCAAATAATGGGACAATTCAAGTTTATGAGAAAGAGGGTATCTGGAGGATAAGGAATGATGGAGTTCTCTTATTAAATCCTTTTATAAATCTTCGTGGAAGGTACGAATCTGATTTAATAGGGGAAAACAATGTTTCCTACAAGGATTGGGATTCTCCCGAATTTTCAAATGATATTAAAGCATTCAGGTTTTTAACTGAAAAGACTCAAAAGTATTCTCAAAAAGGAGATTTCTCCAGCCGTGAAGCGGTTAAGTATTATTCGACCACTGCTTTTTTAAAAGATGTGATGGGCGGAAATATTTATGGATGGGCTGAAAGTATCAGCCAACAAAATAATAATACAAATCATTCCTGTCCGGTTAACTGAGTGAAAAAAAGTCCGAAAACTCCGGGAATCT
>CAYRYV010000055.1:0-22682 GCA_964428565.1 uncultured Desulfobacterales bacterium
GCTCCATTCCGCTTCATTCCGGATCGATCCCGGATACCTCCCGGATGATCGCGGACGCGCACCGCATGCCGAAACGGGCGGGAAACGGGAAAAACCGGGGGAGGGGGACAAGGGCCGAGGAGAGAGCCGGGGGAGGGGAGAGGGGCCGAGGAGAGAACCGGGGGAGGGGGCCAAGGGTCTGACGACCCTGGCCCCCGCCCCCGGACCCCCACCCCCCAGCCCGTAGAGGGGATAAGGGTGAGGGCCGGCCCCCGGGGCCGCCACGCCGTGGGCACAGCGGCCGGCGGGGGGCGAGGGGAGGAAGAAGCAGAGGCGGCCAGGCCCAGCCTGGCAGAATTTCCGGTTCCCGCGGACAACCGGGGAACCGGGGCAAAAAAGTTGACTTGTCAAAGAGCCGCGGGGAACGCCAGCGGCGCCCCCGCCATCCGCATGGTCACCAGTATAAAGGAAACCAGACATTTTTCCAGAACACATGAGACACATAGGACAAATGTCACAAATAAAGTTTCCAGTTTCCAGTTTCCGGTTTCCAGTTGAGGTGGCCCGGCAGGAGCCGGGCGGGCACGGGCGTTCCCCGGCAGGAGCCGGGGAACGGGGAGGAAGAGCGGGGGTTGGGGAGCGGGGAGAACACGTGGTCGGGGACAGCCGGGGGTGTGCCGGGGGGCGGCAGAGGACATTTGTACGGCCCCCACACACACCATGAGCGCGTAAGCCGGGCGGCGGGGGAGGATGTACCGGGTACCGGTACGGGAAGGGGGGCCGGGGGGGCAGAGGAGGCCAAGCAGGAACTGGGGGAGCGAGGGGATAAGGTCGCCAAGCTCAGCTTGGCTAACAAACAGGGTTCCCAAGTACAACTTGGGAACCAGGATCAAATGGCGTTGCCCGGCAGGAGCGGGGGAACGGGAGAGACCGGGGGAGGGGGACAAGGGCTTAACAGCCCTGGCCCCCGCCCCCGGACCCCCACCCCCCAGCCCGTAGAGGGATGAAGGGTGAGGGCCGGCCCCCGGGGCCGCCACGCCGTGGGCACAGCGGCCGGCGGGGGGCGAGGGGGGGGAAGAAGCAGAGGCGGCCGCACTCCGGGATGCAGACGGGTAAAGCGGTCGGCTACACCCTGGGTGCGGGGGAAAAGTTCACCTTAAGGGAAAAGTTCTATGTTATTATGTTTGCTAGCGGACAACCGCCGCGCGAAACCGAGAAGGCCGCCGATAACATTATGGATGGCGGCCGCGTCAGCTGGCGCCAGAAAGAGAGGCCGGACCTGAACCCACTGACAATTTCCCTGGTGACTTTCGTCTGCATTGCCGGCGGCACGCTGGCGGGCATGCGCCTACAGTCCTGGCTGCCGGAGCACCACATCAGCGAGGAGTCCAAGGATGTCGTGAAGCTGGGGATCGGCATGATCGCCACGATGGCGGCCCTGGTACTGGGTTTGCTGATCGCCTCGGCAAAGGGTAATTTTGACACGATGAGCAGCGAAGTCAAGCAGATATCCTCGCGGGTGATTCTGCTGGACCGCACCCTGGCCCATTACGGCCCGGAGGCGGGGGAGATCCGCAAGCTGTTGCGTTACAGCACCACCGTCGCTGTCGAGAGGATATGGCCGCGAGACAAGTCTGAGCGGGCTTTGGCCACAGCGCGGGCGGTGAGGGTGGATTTCGAGGCCATCCAGGACCACCTCCGGCACCTGTCACCCCGGGGCGACTCCCAGCAGTGGCTGAAGACCAAGGCCCTGGAGTACAGCAACGACATTGCGGAAGCCCGCTGGCTCCTCAGCGAGCAGATCGGGCAGAGTTCAATACCGACGCCCTTCCTGATAATCCTGATATTCTGGCTCACCATCATCTTCGCCAGCTTCGGCCTGTTCTCGCCCCGCAACGCCACGGTGATCACCGTCATGCTCATCTGCGCGTTGTCGGCCGCGGGGGCGCTCTTTCTGATCATGGAGCTGGATCTCCCCTGGGGGGGGCTGATCCGGGTCTCCGGCATGCCCCTCCGGGACGCCCTGGCGCATCTGGGTTTGTAAGGGGGGCGGCGGCCGCCGCACAGCCGGGGGGCTCCCGGGGACTGAGCCGGCAGGGGACGCCCGCGCCGACTCCGACGCCTCCCCGCGCCGGATGGGGATTCCCATCTCCGGCGGGCGCGGCCCGAGAATCATTTTCCCCCGGGCGCCGGCGCCCCTCCTCCCACCCAGCAGAAAAATTTCCCGGCACGGTTGCAGAGGGCCCGTGGGCGATTACTTGGCGGGCGGGGAGTCTGTGCTCAATTTCTCCCAAAATTGGCCGCTGGTGAGGTTCAGGCCGTTGGCAAGGAGATAGGCATTGAGCCAGGCCAGCAGGTGGGGGCTGTCCGGGCGGACGGCGATGCCGATATAATCCAGCAGATCTTTAATGACGTGGGTATACAGATCGACCGCGACGCCGGGGTTGTCCTTCAGAAAACCCTGGACGACGAGATCATCGGCAAGCACGGCGAAGCTTTCCCCTTTTCTGGCGGCGGCCACTTCTTCCGCCAGAGAGGCGTATTCCTTCAGGGTGGCGCGCGGGAAGATTTGGCGGGCCGTGCGCACCAGGGAGGAACCGCTCACCACGCCGATGGTGGCCGAGGTATTTCTGATATCCTGTCCGGGGAAGTTTTTATGCGCCAGCAGCCACAGACGCCGATTGACCAGCAAGGTCGGGTGCATGGTGAGGTAAGGGGTGGAGAAATACACCAGTTGCGCCCGGTAGGGCGTAATGGTAAGCAGGGAAAGGCCCAGATCGGCCTGCCTGGCCGCCACCTGCCGGACAACGTCGTCAAAGGTGGCCGCGGTGCGCATGAATTCGACTTCCACGCCCAATTCCTGCGCAATGGCGCGGGCAAGTCGGGCATCGAAACCCTGGAGACGGCCATCGGCCCCGGTTATCAGAAAGGGAGGGTAGTCGACGGCCAGGACGGCCACGGTAATTTTCCGTTGATCGAGGAGCCGCTGAATATCCGCGGGGAACGGTTGGGCTCCGCCCGGGAGGCTGACGGCCACCAGGGTCAGGATAAGAAGGAGGCTCATCCAGGCAGGTCTGGTCATGTGTTCGGTTACTCCGTGGCGGGACGGCGGACGACAAGGTGCCCGGCCGCCCTTTATGAAGGTGAAGTCCGGGGGTCGGCCGCGTCATCGGCGGGGGGAGCCGTTTCCCCCGTTTCCGGACCGGCCGCGTTACCCACCCACACGGCCAGAATGGACGTGGAGTAGACGGTCAACAGGTTTTCCAGGCGGCCGACGAGGTCGAAGGTCACCGTAAGCACCACGGGGCCCAGAACCGCGGGCACCAAGACTTCGCGGAGCGCATCGGCAAACATGGGCCCCATGGCGGCGCCGTGCCCTTCGGCGGCCATCCCGGTGAGAATCATCACGATACCGGCGATGGAGAGGTTGTCGATACCCGGGCGGATGGCGTAGATCTGCATCAGGAAAACGGTGGTGTAGGCGAACAGGAAGATCACGCCGTGGCGGTTGGCGATGATGCCGAACGGCACGATCAACTCGGCGATCTTTTTATCCACCGCCAGATTTTTCGGCAAGGTCTCCAGGCAAACCGGGATGGTGATGATGCTGCTGTTGGAGACCGCGCCCAGGAAGAGGGGTTCTTTCAGGGCCTGGAAGGGCAGGGGAAAAGGACCGCCCACCAGGCGCCACAACAGGCAATGATACAGGAACAGGAGGAGGCCTCCGGCCAGGCAGAAGACCACGATATAGCGTCCCAGGGCCTGCAGGGCGATGAGATTGAGATGGGCCATGAGCCCCGCCAGCAGGCAAAACATGCCCAGGGGCAGGAGGTAGATGATCCAGGAGAAGATCAACTCGAAGGCATCGTAGGCCACCCTGATCTGGTGGAGGAGTTCCGTGGCCCGGTGGGAATGGGTGAGGCCCAGGGCCAGCCCGAAGATAATGCTGACAAAGACGATGCTGATGACCCGGCCGCCGCTGAAGGCCGCAAAGACGTTGTGGGGGATGATACTGCCGACGAAGTTCAACAGGCTCAGGGAAGACCCGGGAGGCGGGGCGGCGTGCTCCCCGGCCAGGACCATGCGGCCCAGGGCGGCCAGGGCATCGTTGTCCAGGCCGACGCCGGGGCGACCGATGAGCGCGGCCAGGATCCCCGCCAGGCAGGGGACCAGGAGGCCCAGGCTGTAGATGATGATCATTTTTTTAAAACTGCCGCGGGTTTCGGGAGTGCGGAGCATGTGCCCCAGGCCGGAGATGATGGCGGTGGTCATCATCGGCAGGATGCACATGGCCAGCAGGGACACATAGATGGTGCCGAAGGGGGCGAGGGAGAGGCTGAGGGGTTTGAAAAACAAGCCCGTGACGACCCCGGCCGCGACGCCGAGAATGATCATCTTGGGGTCGGAAAGGATCTTGGAGGGAACAATCCGGCGGGTGGTAGTGCGTCTGATAGCCATGAGAAATAGTCAGCTCCGGCCGGTAGTCCGGCTACAATTCCGAGGGTTGACGGGAAGGAGGCCGGGAATGCCCGGGGGGCCCCGGCTGCCTGTCGGTTTGATCATAGTACTCGGAGGATGCCGGGATTAACTTGAGGGGGAGGGGGGGAGAAGGTGCGAATTGCGGGTTGGGCGGTGGCAGGTTCAGGGGGGCAGGTCACAGGCAGGGAAGGAAATTTGGTGCTCCGTATTGTCCTGACGTAAGGTAGAAGTGGAATGTTGGCAGGACCGGGGGACCGGTGTCATAATTCCGTGACGCGCCAATCAAAAAAGGGGCGGCCGGCGGCCGCCCCGGGTGTTAGGAAACCCCTGTTGGGGGTTGAAAGGGACTATTTACATTTGCAGGAGAGGGCCACCCGGGCCATTTTACGGCGGACCAGGGCGAGCTGGGTTTGCAGGGGGATCTCCATGGGGCAGAGGTCGTCGCAGGCCATGAGGCCGATGCAGCCGAAGACGCCTTCGTCGGTGCCCACCACGGTGAAGACCTGGGCGGGGGAGCGTTCGTCCCGGGGGTCGATGAGGAAGCGGGCCACCCGGTTGAGGCCGGCGGCCCCGATGAAGTCGGCGCGGATGTTGACCGTGGCGCAGGAGGCGATGCAGCAGCCGCATTCGATGCAGCGTTCGGCCTCATAGATATCCAGGGCGACGGCGTTTTCCATGCGTTCTTCGACGGATTGGGGGTCGAACTCCCGGTCGGTGTGAATCCAGGCCTCGAGGTTTTCGTTGAGGCCCCGGAACCAGGTGCCGGTGTCCACGGAGAGGTCGCCGATGAGTTTGAAGACGGGCAGGGGCATCAGGGTGATGCGGTCGCCCAGGTCGGCGGTGAGGGTTTTGCAGGCGAGCTGGGGCCGGCCGTCGATGAGCATGGCGCAGGAGCCGCAGATGGCCGCCCGGCAGACGAAGTCGAACATGAGGGAGGGGTCCTGATCCTCCCGGATGCGGTTGAGGGCGATGAAGACGCTCATCCCCATGGTTTCGTCGAGCTGGAAATCCTGCATGCGGGGCGGGATTTCCGGGGTGGCGGGGTTATACCGAAAGATGCTGAAGGTAAGGGTGCGCATGGCCTATCTCCTCTAATCGCCCAGCTTGGCGGTGGCTTCGCCGTAGCCCCGGTCGCCGGGGGGGAGCTCGGTGATCTTGACGGGTTCGTACTGGAGCTCGGGCATCTCGGCCCCGGGCCGCCAGTAGGCCAGGGTGCGCTTGAGCCAGTTGGCGTCGTCCCGCTGGGGGTAGTCCTCCCGGAAATGGGAGCCCCGGCTTTCGGTGCGGGTGAGGGCGCCGTAGGTGATGCAGAGGGCCAGGCGCAGCATGCCGGGGAGCTTGAGGGCGGCGGCCACTTCGGGGTTGGGCCCCAGGCCGTTGGAACGCAGCCGCAGTTGGTGAGAGCGGGCGTAGAGGTCCTTGAGGGTGGCCACCGCCTGCTCCAGGTCGTCGCCCTTGCGGAAGATGCCCACCAGATTGAGGAGCGTCTCCTCCATCCGGGCGCGCAGTTCGTAGACGTTTTCCTTGCCGGCGCCGGCCAGCAGAGCGGCGATGCGCTTCTCCTGGGTCCGGACGGAGTCGGCCACCAGGCCGGGGGAGAAGTTGAGGTCGATCTGGCCGACGTAGTCGGCGACCTTATCGCCCACCGCCATACCGGCGACGATGGTTTCGGCCAGGGAGTTGCCGCCCAGGCGGTTGAAGCCGTGCAAATCCCAGCAGGCGGCTTCGCCGGCGGCGAAGAGACCGGCCAGGCCGTAGGCGGCGCCGTCGATGTTGGTGCGTACGCCGCCCATGGAGTAGTGCTGGGTGGGCCGCACCGGAATGAGCTCCTCGGTGCATTCGACGCCCAGGAAGTTGCGGCAGATGGTCTGCACCTCCCGGAGGTTGCGTTCGATGTGCTCGCAGCCCAGGTGGCGGATATCGAGCCACAGGTGGGGGCCGTAGGGGCTGTCGACGCCGTAGCCCTGGAGGATGTGATACATCATGCGGCGGGAGACGACGTCCCGGGAGGCCAGCTCCTTCTTGGCGGGTTCGTAGTCGGGCATGAAGCGGTGGAGGTTTTTATCGAGGAGATAACCGCCGTCGCCGCGGCAGCCTTCCGTCACCAGGATGCCGGTGGGGACGATGCCGGTGGGGTGGAACTGGACGGCCTCCATGTTGCCCAGGGGGACGACGCCGGTGTCCTGGGCGATGATCATGCCGGTGCCTTCATTGATGACGGCGTTGGTGGAGACGCCGTAGATACGGCCGTAACCGCCGGTGGCGATGACGGTGGCCTTGGCCAGGTAAGGCCGCAGGCGGCCGGTGCGCAGGTCCCGGGCCACGGCGCCGTAGCAGCGTTCGCCGTCGTGGATGAGGCTGATGGCCTCCAGGCGGTCGTGGACGGTGACGCCCAGCTTGACGACCATGGAGTCCATGGAATACTGGAGGACGTGGCCGGTGCCGTCGGCGGCGTAACAGGTGCGCCACTTGGCGGTGCCGCCGAAGGCCCGTTGGGCGATGAGCCCTTCTTTTTCGGGCAGGTCCTCGATTTCCCGGCCATCGGGGAGGACCTTCCTGCCGGGCACCACCCGGGTCCAGGGGACGCCCCACTGGCAGAGCTGGCGCACCGCGACCGGGGCCAGATTGACGAAGAGGCGGGCGACGTCCTGTTCGCAGCCCCAGTCGGAGCCTTTGACGGTGTCCTCGAAGTGGACGTCGGGGTTGTCGCCGTAGCCCATGGCGACATTGCCCAGCGAGGCCTGCATGCCGCCTTGGGCGGCGGTGCTGTGGGAGCGCCGGGGGGGGACCAGGCTGAGGATGAGGCATTCATGGCCGCGCAGGGCGGCCTCGATGGCCACCCGTTCACCCGCGAGGCCGGCGCCGATGACCAGAACTTCAGTAATGTGAGCGTCCTGCCATTTCATCGGGCACCTCCGGCGGAAACGAACAGCAGAAAGACCAGCAGGGTGATGACCGCCAGGGTGATGAAGCCCAGGGCGATATAGGACAGGTATTTGGCGATGGGCTTCCGGGGCCACCAGCCCCACTTGATGAAGATGCGGTAGACGCCCAGGAAGGCGTGCACTTCGGCCACCGCCAGCAGGATGAGGTAAAAGGGGAAGTAGACGCCCGACTGGACATGGCCGGCGCTCTTGGCGGCGGTGATGGGCCAGTCGAGGAGCACGCCGGTGATGTGGACCGCGGCCAGCACCAGGACGGCGCAGCCGGTGACGATCTGGACGAGCCAGTACCAGGTCTCGGGGTGGGCCAGGCGTTTGGTGTGCTGCCAGACGATCTGGACCTCCTGGACCCGCCAGGGGGCCTTGCGCATGGCGAGGAGGCCATGGCCCAGGATGCCCACGATCACCAGGAAGATGGAGACGTGGGAGAGATAGATGTCGTCCATCTGCTGGGATTTGTGATCGAAGGCGCCGGCTCCCAGGATGATGTTGGACAGGGCCAGGATGTGGAGTTGCACGAACAAGGCCAGGGACAGCCCGCTGATCAACTCCAGCAGCTCCATCCAGGCTTCCGCCCGGGGGCTTTTGGTTAAGGTTTTTTGGAGTAACACAACCCCTCCTTCTCACGTAATGGATAATCGACCTTGCCCGAGTGGGCGGGTATGCTCCGGATCAAGTTATTTTCATCACAAATTTACATTTTGTTTGGATCGCCCCTGTCTGTCAAGCATTTTTTCCCCGGGGGCCAGCCGGGGGGCGAGGGGAGGGAGTTGCGCCCGGCAGCTTGCGGATTCTGCATTTTTTTTGTGACGGATTTTAACTTTTTCCGGGTTATATACTTTGAGTGCAGAGTCACTGACCGGGCGGTCAGAAGAGCGGCGTTGGTTTCCGGGCGGGGCCCGGGGCAGATGCCGGCACCCTCCCTCACCTCGATCCTGTCCCCCGCCGGGGGAGAGGAAGTTTAGCGAAGGCAAGCCTGAATATGCAGATGAGATGGAACACCAGATTAGGCGGGGCGGTCCTGGCGGGCGTGGCGGTGGCGGTGCTGGTGATCGTCTGGAGTGTATACCGCAGTCGCAACGGGGGCGTCGAGTTCCGGACGGTGGAGGTGCAGCGGGGCGATCTGGTGGCGGTGATCAGCGCCACGGGCACGTTGCAGCCCGAGGAAGTGGTGGACGTGGGGGCCCAGGTGGCGGGCAAGATCGTGGCCTTCGGCAAGGACCGCAGCGGCAAGGCGGTGGACTACGGTTCGACGGTGGAGCCGGGCATGGTGCTGGCGCAGATCGACGACGCCCTGTATGCGGCGGACGTGGCGGCGGCCAAGGCCCAGATGGAGCAGTCGAAGGCCTCCCTGAAGAGGACGGAGGCGGACCTGGGGCAGTTGAAGGCCAAACTCTTCCAGGCGGAGCGGGACTGGCAGCGGGCCAAGAAGCTGGGGCCCTCCGAGGCCCTGTCCCAGAGCGATTTTGACGCGGCCCAGTCGGCCTACGAGATCGCCAAGGCCAACGTGGCGGTGGGCCAGGCCGCCATCGTTCAGGCCAAGGACGCGGTGGCCCAGGCGGCGGCGGCGCTGCGGCGGGTGGAGCAGAACTGGAGCTATTGCACCATCAAATCGCCGGTGAAGGGGGTTATCATCGACCGGCGGGTGAACATCGGCCAGACGGTGGTGGCCAGCCTGAATGCTCCCAGCCTGTTTTTGATCGCCAAGGACCTGAAGCGGATGCAGCTGTGGGTGGCGGTGAACGAGGCCGATATCGGCAACATCCGTCCGGGCATGCCGGTGAGCTTCACGGTGGACGCCTATCCCGGGGAGGTCTTCCAGGGCGAGGTGGGCAAGGTGCGGCTCAACGCCACCATGACCCAGAACGTGGTGACCTACACGGTGGAGGTGATCACCGACAACTCCGACGGCCGGCTGCTGCCGTATCTGACGGCCAATGTGAAGTTCCTGGTGAGCGAGCGGCATAACGTCCTGTTGGTGCCCAACGCCGCTTTGCGGTGGACGCCGACGCCGGAGCAGGTGGCCCCGAAGTACCGGCAGCAGCCGCCGGCGGGCAAGGAGGAGGAGAAAGGCACCAAGACGCTGTGGGTCCCCCAAGGGCGGGGGGTGAAGCCGGTGGCGGTGCAGGCGGGGGTGACGGACGGCTCCTGGACGGAGGTGCAGGGGGAGGGAGTGCAGGCAAAGCTGCAGGTGGTGATGGGCGAGCAGACGAAAGAGGCCGGCAAGGCCGATTCCGCGGCCAGCCCCTTCGCGCCGCAACTCTTCCGGGGGGGCAGCAAGCAAGGACGGCCACATTAACGCCCGCGGGTCGGGGCGGCACCGACCCCGAGGGACGAGCAGAGTCTGAATGGAATTTCTGGAACTGCGTGACATCACCAAGACGTATCGCCTGGGCGAGGTGGAGGTGCCGGTGCTCCGGGGCATCTCCCTGAGCGTGGCCCGGGGTGATTTTGTGGCCCTGATGGGGACCTCGGGGTCCGGGAAGACCACGCTCATGAACATCCTGGGGTGCCTGGACCGGCCGACGTCGGGGGAGTACTGGCTGGACGGCCAGGAAGTGGGCCAGCTGTCGGCGGATGAGCGGGCCCTGCTACGGAATGAAAAGATCGGGTTCGTGTTTCAGACCTTCAATCTGCTGCCCCGGACCAACGCCGAAGAGAACGTGCTCATGCCGTTGGCCTATGCCGGGAACTCCTGGACGGACCGGGAGCAGCGGGAGCGGGCGCAGGAGTTGCTGCGGCGGGTGGGTTTGGGGGACCGGCTGGACTATGAGCCCTCCCAGCTTTCCGGCGGGCAGCAACAGCGGGTGGCCATCGCCCGGGCGCTGGTCAATCATCCCCCCCTGCTGTTCGCCGACGAGCCCACCGGCAACCTGGACTCCGCCACCAGTCAGGAAGTCCTGGAGATCTTCCGGCGACTCAACGAGGAAGGGGTGACCATCATCCTGGTCACGCATGACGAGGAGGTCGCCCGGGTGGCCAAGCGCGTCGTCCGGATCAGTGACGGCCGGGCGGAGGTCGAAGGGCCGGCGCGGCCGTCCGGGGAGCAGGGAGCGGCCGCCGCCGGGCGGGTGCGGCTGGGCGGCTACGGGCTGCGCTTCCGGAGGATGGTGCACACCGCGGTCAGGGGCCTGCGCCGCAACATCATGCGGGCGGCTTTGACCACGCTGGGGATCGTCATCGGGGTGGCGGCGGTGATCGCCATGATGGAGATCGGCCGGGGCTCGGCCAGCGCCATTCAGAAGACCATCGCCAGCATGGGGGCCAACAACCTGTTGATCATACCGGGGACGGCCTCCAGCGGCGGGGTGAGTTTCGGGGCGGGCAGCAATGTGACCCTGACGCCCCAGGACGCCGAGGCAATCGTGAAGGAATGTCCGGCGGTGAAGGCCGTCGCCCCCATTGTCAGGGCCCGGACGCAGGTGGTGTATGGCAACCGCAACTGGGTGCCCGTCTATATCCACGGCACCACGCCGGAGTTCCTGATGGTGCGGGAATGGAGTATGGCGGAGGGGGACATGTTCACGGAGCGGGACGTGCGCAACGCCAGCAAGGTCTGCATCATCGGGCAACGGCTGGTGCGGGAGCTCTTCCAGGGACAGTCGCCGCTGGGGGAGGAGGTGCGGGTGCAAAACGTCTCCTTCAAGGTCATCGGGGTGCTCAGCGCCAAGGGCGCCAATATGATGGGCATCGATCAGGATGATATTCTGCTGGCGCCGTGGACGACCATCAAGTTCCGGGTGACGGGCGCCTCCATGGCCAGTGTCAACCAGAGCGCCAGCACCACCTCCGCCAGCAGTTCGGGCACGACGACGCAGGTGAACACCCTGAGCCAGCTTTACCCCAGCACCAAGGTGAATCTCTACCCGGAGATCTCGGCGAGCCAGGCGGCGAACACCCCCATGCCGGTGCGGTTCGTCAACGTGGATCAGATTCTGGTGGCGGCCCGCTCCACGCCGGAGATTCCCGCGGCCACCCGGCAGCTCACGGAACTGCTGCGGGAGCGCCACCGTCTTCAAGCCGATGAGGCCGATGATTTCAGCATCCGGGACATGACGGAGATCACCAAGTCGCTGTCGGCCACCGCCGGGATGATGACCAAGCTGCTGTTGAGCGTGGCCCTGATTTCGCTGGTGGTGGGCGGGGTGGGCATCATGAACATCATGCTGGTGTCGGTGACGGAACGCACCCGGGAGATCGGCCTGCGCATGGCGGTGGGGGCCTGGAGCCGGGACATTCTGCAGCAATTCCTGCTGGAGGCGGTGATTCTGTGCTTCTGCGGGGGGGCGGTGGGGATTATTGCGGGGCGGGGAATCTCCGTGCTGGTGACGGCGCTGCTGCGCTGGCCCACGGAGCTGTCCCTGGAGGCCATTGCGGCGGCCTTTCTGGTGTCGGTGAGCGTGGGGGTGACCTTCGGGTACTACCCGGCCCGGAAGGCGGCGCACCTGGATCCCATCGTGGCGCTGCGCTACGAGTGAAACGGGCGCCGGGGCTTAGCGTTAAATAACATATTTACATAATAGGAAGTTTAGACAAATGCGGAGGGAGCCCCAACACGAAGCGGAAACAGTGGCCGGGGGCGGGCGGCCGCGGGGGCGGCGGGCGGCCCTGGCGGTGTGTCTGGGACTGGCGTTTTTGGGGGGTTGCGCAGTGGGGCCCGATTACACGCCCCCGCAGACTCCGGCCCCGGAGTCGTGGGCCAGCCAGGACACGGCCGCGGCCGCGCCCCTGAGCGTGGCCACGCCCCAGCCGGCGGACCTGGTGGGCTGGTGGCGGACCTTCAAGGACGCCACCCTGATTTCCCTGACCGAACGGGCCATCGCCGCCAACCTGGACGTGAAGCAGGCCCAGGCGCGCATCCGGCAGGCGCGGGCCTCCCGGGGGGTGGCGGCGGCGGGCTTCTGGCCGACGATCAACTCCAATGTGACCTACCGACGCAGCCTGGGGAGCACCACGGCGTTCGATTCGTCCGGGGGCGGCGGGGGGACCATTCCCACGGGGGTCAGCCTGGAGCAGCGCAACCTCTTCCAGGTGGGGATGGATGCGGCCTGGGAGCTGGACATCTTCGGGGGGGTGCGCCGGGGGGTGGAGGCCGCCGAGGCCGACAGCCAGGCGGCGGTGGCGGATCTGCGGGCCGTGTTGGTGACCATGGCGGGGGAAGTGGGGACCACCTACATCAATTTGCGGGGCTTCCAACAACAGCTGGCCATCGCCCGCCAGAACCTGGAGGCCCAACGGCGCACCGCCGGGATCACCCGCCAACGCTATGAAGCCGGGTTCGTCAGCGCCCTGGACGTGGCCAACGCCGAGGCCCAGGCGGCCACCACCGAGGCCCAGATACCGCTTCTGGAAGCCGGCGCCCGGGACGCCATCTACACCCTGGGGGTGCTGTTGGGGGAGGAGCCGGGGGCCCTGGTGACGGAACTGACCCCGGCGGCGGCGATTCCGCCCACGCCGCCGGCCATTCCTGTGGGGCTGCCTTCGGACCTGCTGCGCCGGCGGCCGGACATCAGCCGGGCCGAGGCCCAACTGCACGCGGCCACCGCCCGCATCGGCGTGGCCAAGGCCGACCTGTTCCCCAAGTTCAAGCTCACCGGCACCTTCGGCCTGTCGAGCAACGCCTTCAGCTCCGTGACGGACTGGTCCAGCCGCTTCTGGTCCCTGGGCCCGACGGTGAGCTGGCCCATCTTCGCGGGGGGCAAGATCGTGGCCAACATCGAGCTCCAGAACGCCAAGCAGGAAGAGGCCCTGGCCGCCTACCAGAAGACCGTGATCACCGGGCTGAAGGAGGTGGAGTCGGCGCTGACGGCCTACGCCAAGGAGCAGGAGCACTACACGTCGCTGGTGACGGCGGTGGCCAACAACCGCCGGGCGGTGGACCTGTCCATGAAGCTGTATGTGCACGGCAAGACGGACTTCCTCAACGTGTTGACGGCGCAGCGGGCCCTGTATACCTCGGAGGACGCCCTCACCCTGAGCCGGCGGACGCTGTCCACCAACCTGGTGACCCTGTACAAGGCCCTGGGGGGCGGCTGGGAAGTGACGCCCTGAGGGCGGAGAGCCGGGGGCGGGGGACACGGGCCGAGGAGAGAACCGGGGGAGGGGGCCACGGGCCGAGGAGAGAACCGGGGAGGGGGACAAGGGCCGAGGAGAGAACCGGGGAGGGGGACAAGGGCCGAGGAGAGAACCGGGGGAGGGGGACAAGGGCTTTGCAGCCCTTGCCCCCTCCCCCGGACTCCCACCCCCCATCCCGTAGAGGGATGCGGGGTGGGGGCCGTCGCCGGGGCCACTGTACCGGGTTGACCGGGGGCGAGTGGCTGTTCCGGGTACCGGGGAAAAAATCGTGGGGACCCGGGACACCGGGGGCGGCCGCCGCCACCTTTCTTATATCGCCTTGATTTTCTGTCTTATTCATCGCACAAGCCTCATGTCAACGGGCCGGCGGCGTCACGCCGGGGCCCGGTACCGGCCGGAACAGGTACCGGTATGTACCGGGAGTGTACCGGGTAAGGGGGTTGTGAGCGCCGGTGTACCGCGGTCCCGGTACGGGCCGCCGGCCGGGGGCGGGGAGCGCCGATTCCGGGAGGTCCTGGGAGATCAGTGTAACGGAAAGGGGCGGGGGATTCCAGAACAGATGAGACACATGTCACAAAAACAGTTCGTAGTTCATGGTTCATAGTTCATAGTTCGTAGTTCGTAGTTCATGGTTCATGGTCGGGGGGTTCGGGCGGGACGGGGGGGAACAAGGGGGGGAGCCGGGACCCGCAAGCCGGGCCCGCCATGCGCCAGGCGGCCGGGGGATCGGGGCGGCGCCGCGAGCCCCCGGCGCCCGGCGGGGATCAGGAGGGCGCGGGGCAAGGGGGAGAGCATCAGAAATTTTTGAGATCCTCGTCATCCAGGGGGATGGCCTGTTGCGGGGAGATCATCCGGGGGCGGGCGGCGGTGACCGTCGGGGACAGATCCTGGCGTTGCCTGTTGCCGCGACCGACCCAACCGAGGGCGCGGGCGGCCAGGCCGTCGGCCAGTTGCCGGCGTTGTCCGCCGGGGCCGGCGGCGGCATGGTTGCCACCGCCCACCAGGGTCACCAAGTCCGCCACGATGGCCTTCATCTGATCGGACTCGGCGTTCAGTTCCTGGGAGGCGCCGGCGCTCTCTTCGGCGTTGGCGGCGTTATGTTGGACGACCTTCTCCATTTCGGTGACGGCCTTGTTGATCTGCTGCACTCCCTGGGCCTGCTCGTTGGAGGCGGCGGCGATTTCGGCCACCAACTCCCGGGCCTTGCCGGTGCTATTGGCCACCTGGGAGAAGTCGGTGGCGGTTTTGTCGACCAACCCGGAGCCGTAGGTGACTTTGGCGACGGTATTTTCAATGAGGCCGGAGGTGTTTTTGGCGGCCTCGGCGGCGCGCATGGCCAGGTTGCGGACTTCGTCGGCGACGACGGCGAAACCGGCACCGGCCTCTCCGGCGCGGGCCGCCTCCACGGCGGCGTTGAGGGCCAGAAGGTTGGTTTGAAAGGCGATTTCATCAATGGTTTTGATGATTTTGGCGGTTTCGCTGCTGGCTCGGGAGATTTCCCGCATGGCGCCGGTCAATTCAGTCATGGAATGGTTGGCCTGATCGACGACCCGGCCGGTGTCGGTCATGAGGGAATTGGCCTGATCGGCGTTGTCGGCGTTCTGCCTGGTCATGGAGGACATTTCCTCCAGGGACGAGGAGGTTTGCTCCAGGGAGGCCGCCTGTTGGGAAGAGCCGGCGGCCAGTTTTTGACTGGCGGAGGCCACGCGGCCCGAACCCGAAGCCACCTGAGCGGAGCTGTCGCGCAGGCTGGCGATGGCGGCAAGCAGGGGGCGCACAATGGAGCGGGCCATCAGGGCGCCGATGATGCAGAGGGAGACAATGAGGGCGGCGGCCACGGAGGTCCCCAGAAAGTCGGCCCGCTGGCGAGACTGGTCACCGGCGGCGTTGGAGGCGGCGAGGAATTTCTCCCCTTCGTCGATGAGACTGCGGCCGTGGTCTTCCAACTGGGTGCGCAACTGCTCCCGCTGCTTCCAGACAGAGGCGACCGTGGCGGTGGCCTGGAACTGGGCCTGCATGTGGGCCGGCAACTTATCCCGCAACTGGATCATGCCCTGGTCTTTCATGACCCGGATAAGGGGGGCGAAGTTGGTTAAATTTGCTTTGGTCTCTTTTTCCAGAGCCTGTTGTTGGGTCTGAAAATTTTCGAAATTACCGAAAAGCATGAGATGCCCGATAATCAACTGGAGACGCTCGCAGATTTCGGAAAAATTGCGGGCGATGCCCAGCAGCGTGACCTTATTCAAGTCGACTTCTTCGCCGGTAAACCCCGTCACGCCCTGTTCCCTTTCAACCACCGCGATGATGTTGTGACGCAAGAGTTTGATGCTTTCGGCCGCCAGATCCCGTTGTTTCTCGATTTGCTGGCGCAGTTCTAAAGTTTTATCGGCCACTTGCTGGAAGATCCCGGAGTATGCCACCAGCTCGGTTTTGAGACGGTCGATGGCCTGATTGCCGCTACCGGAGTCAGCCTGGGACAACTGCCCTTCCACGGTTTTGATGGTTTGCATCACCTGGACGGCTTCTTCCCGGCGCATCTTTTCCACGAAGGTTTTTTCCTCGCTACGGATTTGCAGGATGCCCTTGATGATGCCGTTGGTGGATTCGCCCGTTTTCCTCACGTCTTCCATGACCCGGGAGGAGAAATAATTAATTCCGCCCAAGGCCAACACGGGAATGATGGCCACAGCCAGCAAGACCCAGATGCGGCCGCGGATGGTAAGTTTGCTCACAGGTAGCCTCCTTGGGAGCAGACGCCGGCCCGGGAAGACCGGCGTCCGATGGTCAGATGCAGTCGATTAATCCCCGGCTTGTTTAATGGCTTCTTCCTTGGAGGCGACACCGTGCAGACCAGCTCCCACGAACATGTCTCTCCCCGGCACTTTCAGGATGTAGCAGACTTTGAGGGAAGGTTCTTTCTCGCCCGGCTTGGGCCACAGATATTCCGTCCAGCCATGGCCTTTGGGGCTTTTGGCGATATCCAAAAAGTCGACGCCGATGAGTTTGCCCTGAACGTCTTTGAGCCCCAAGGCGCTCTTGTTGCGTAAGTGAGGAAGGATAGGATGGCCGATAATGACGCAATCCATGTTATAGACGAAGACGTAGGAATCCTTCCAGTCCCACTTGCCCTTCTCATTGAATTCCGGCAGGGCGGCCTCGCCCTTTTCGGACAGGAGTTTGGCGGCCTCTTCGCACTTCTGCTTGACTTCCTTGGGCGTGGCCGCTTCCTGGGCGCAGACCTGGATGGCTCCCAATAGAAACACCGCAATTAAAAACCCAAAGAACATTTTCCGTTTGTGCATGTTTTCTCCTTGTGTTGGTGGACTGAGGTCAGTCGCTGCATACCATGTTTATTCCAGATACCCTGAAGTTGAAATAAAGATGCTGTTGGATGTGCGGCCATCACTCCTTCCCGGAAAAATAAGTTTGGGACTGTAAAAGTAGGAATCGGAATTACGAAGGGTAAACTTTATGGGAAGTTGCAGATAAGCGGCAAAAAGATTAATTTATTATTATTTCGAATAGATAGAAGGGCGGCCAGCGGGGGGAACAGGAACCCGCGCCGGCCGCGGCGGCCCCGGAGGGAGTACTGGAGTTTTCCCGGGGGGTGCCGATATATCTGCTGAGGGGTAATGGCAAGGGGGAGAGGAGGAGCTGGCCATGCCGGTGGAGTGGGATGAGATCTACAGTCTGGGTATCGGTGAAATAGACAAACAACACCAGAATTTTGTAAGGATGTTGGCGGAAGTGAATAAGAGGTATGGAGAGGAAGGGGGCGGTGCAAGGAAACCGAAGAATAAGATGGAGGTCTATCTTGATGTCTTAAAATTGCGGGAATATGCGTTGTATCATTTTCATACGGAAGAGAAATATATGATCAAGTACAAGTATCCCCACTATTTTGATCATAAGAAAGAGCATGATCAGTTTTTGAGAAAAGTGTTAGATATGGAAGACAAGCTGATGAATACCGAAGAAGCCATTACGGATGAAATGATCGGATTCATCGGGAACTGGTTCGATCACCATCTCCGCAAGATTGACGCCCAATTCGGTAAATTCCTCAAATATTCCGGTATCATCGCCACCGCCGTCCCCATTCCCAGCAGATAACCAGAGATAATCAGCCGGCAGCACCGACCGGCAGGACGCCCCGCCGGCCGCGGCCGGCTGAACCGCCGGCGGTGCGTCCCGGGGGTTAGAAGTCCAGGGCGGTGTAGCCCAGGAGGTGGTTAACCGCGTCCTTGAGGGCGGGGGTGGGCTTCAGGGAAAGTTCCGGGGGGAGTTCCAGGACGTGTTCCTGGCCGTTGGCCAGGAGGTGGAGGAAGGCGGGGAGGGGGCCCCGGTGGCGGAGCAGGACGTCTTTGAGGTTGAGGAGGTCGCCGCGGGTGAGGGCGGCGGCCCGGAGGCGCAGATGCAGGCGGGGGGGCAGTTGGGCGGCGGCGTCCAGCAGGGAGTGGATCTCCTGGGCGATGATCTTGGGGCCCTTCTCCTCCAGGCTGACCGCGCCCTTCACCAGCAGCGGCAGGGCGGGCTGGGCCAGGAGGGCGGCGGTTTTGGCGTAGAGATCGCTGAAGACCACCACTTCCACGGCGCCTTCCTGATCCTCCAGGGTGGCGAAGGCCATGCGGTCGCCCTTTTTGGTCATGGTCTCCTTGAGGGCCACGACCAGGCCGCCCAGGCTGACGGCGCCGTTGGCGGCCCGCTCGGCGAGATCGGCCACGGAGCCGTCGGTGAGGGCCCCGAGTTCCCGGAGATACTTTCCCAGGGGATGACCGCTGAGGTAGATGCCCAAGGCCTCCTTTTCCCGGGAGAGCTTTTCCGCGTCGTCCCAATCGGGGACCGGGGGGAGGGGATCGTCGAGGTCGGCCTCGGGGCTGTATTCGCTCAAGGCCCCGAAGATGGACATCTGTTTGGCGGCCTTGAGCTTGGCCAGGGCCTGAAGGCGTTCCAGGGCGGAGTCCAGGCCGGTGAAGAGGCGGGCGCGGTTGGGTTCCAGGGTGTCGAAGGCGCCGGCCTGGATGAGGGCCTCCACCACTTTTTTATTGACTTTGGCCTGACTGACCCGTTCCAGGAAGTCCATAAACGAGGTGAAGGGGCCGGTGCGGCGGGCCTCCAGGATATCGCGGATGGCGTTGTCGCCGATGTTTTTGATGCCGGCGAGGCCGAAGCGGATCTGGCCGCCAGCCGCCATAAAATCCCGGACGCTGTGGTTGACGTCGGGGGGGAGCAGAATGACGCCCTGCTCCCGGGCCTCGCTGATGTGTTTGGCCAGGGTGGCGGTGTTGTTGATTTCGCTGGTGAACAGGGCGGCCAGGAATTCCAGGGGAAAATGGGCCTTGAGGTAGGCGGTCTGGTAGGTGATGAGGGCGTAGGCGGCGCTGTGGGACTTGTTGAAGCCGTAGCCGGCGAATTTTTCGATGAGGTTGAAGAGGGTTGCGGCCTTATCGGCGGCGAAACCGCGTTCCACCGCCCCCCGGGTGAAGCGGGAGCGTTGGGCGGCCATGATCTCCGGGTCTTTTTTGCCCATGGCGCGGCGGAGGAGGTCGGCCTCGCCCAGGGAGTAGCCGGAGACGGCGGCGGCGATTTGCATGACCTGTTCCTGATAGACGATGATGCCGTAGGTTTCCCGGAGGATGGGCTCGAGCTCCGGGAGGAGGTACTCGACGGAGAGCTCGCCGTGCTTGCGGCGGATGAAGTCGTCCACCATGCCGGACTCCAGGGGGCCGGGGCGGTAGAGGGCCACCAGGGCGATGAGGTCCTCGAAGCAGGAGGGTTTGAGTTTCACCAGGGTGTCGCGCATACCGCTGGATTCGAGCTGGAAGACGCCGGCGGTGTTGCCGGAGCGCAGCAGCGCGAAGGCGTCGGGGTCGTCCAGGGGCAGGCGGCGCAGATCGAAGTGGGGTTGGTGAGAGGTGCGGACGAGTCGAGCGGCGGTCTCCATGACGGTGAGGGTGCGCAGTCCCAGGAAGTCGAACTTGATGAGGCCGACCTTTTCCACGCCCTTCATGTCGAACTGGGTGACGACTTCGCCCTTGGCGCCCTTGTAGAGGGGGAGGTAGGTGTAAAGGGGCTGGTCGGCGATGACCACGCCGGCGGCATGGGTGGAGGCGTGGCGGGGGAGTCCCTCCAGGGCGGCGGCGATGTTCAGGAGGTCCTGGACGGTGGGGTCGGAGTCGCGCAGTTCCTGGAGGCGGGGCTCCTTGGCGATGGCGTCGGCCAGGCTGATGTGGAGCACGTCGGGGACGAGTTTGGCGATCTTGTCGACCTCCGGGTAAGGCAGTTCCAGGGCGCGGCCCACGTCCCGGATGACCTGGCGGGTCTTGAGGCTGCCGAAGGTGGTGATTTGGGCGACGTACTCCTTGCCGTATTTCTTGGCGACGTACTCGATGATTTCGCCCCGGCGTTCGTAGCAGAAGTCGACGTCGATGTCGGGCATGCTCTGGCGTTCGGGGTTGAGGAAGCGCTCGAAGAAGAGGCCGTAGGCGATGGGATCGAGGTCGGTGATGCCCAGGGAGTAGGCCACCAGGGAGCCGGCGGCGGAGCCCCGGCCGGGGCCCACGGGGATGCGGCGCTGGCGGGCGAAATTGATGAAGTCGGCCACCACCAGGAAGTAGCCGGCGAAGTCCATGTTCTTGAGGAGGGTGAGTTCGGTTTCCAGGCGTTGGCGATAGGCGCCGATTTTGTCGGGAGGCCAGGGCCCCTGGACCTGTTGGAGCATTTCCAGGCGGGCGGCGAGGCCCTGGCGGGCGTCGGCCTCCAGGCGGGCCTCCATGGTCTGGCCGTTATCCAGGGGGAAGACGGGGAAGTGAAACTGGCCCAAGGGGAGTTCCAGGGAGCATTGGGCGGCGATGTCGCCGCTGACGGCCAAGAGGTCCTCCCTGCCGGGAAAGGCCCGGGCCATTTCCGCCGGGCTTTTGAGATAGAGCTGGTCGGTACGGAACCGCATGCGCTTGTCGGCATTGACGGTCTTGCCGGTCTGGATGCACAGGAGGGCATCGTGGGCGCGGGCGTCCTTGGGCCGCAGGTAATGGCAGTCGTTGGTGGCCACCAGGGGGAGCCCCCAGCGGGGGGCCCATTCCAGGAGGGCGGCGTTGACCTGCTGCTGCTCCGGCAGGTCGTTGGCCTGGACCTCCAGGTAGAAGCGGCCGGGGAAGATGTCGGCGTACTGGCGGGCGGCCTGTTCGGCGCCGGGGAGGTCGCCGGCCAGGAGGTGGGCGGCGACCTCCCCGTGGAGGCAGGCGGAGAGGGCGATGAGGCCTTCATGGTGGTCGGCGAGCAACTCCTTGTCCACCCGGGGCTTGTAGTAGAAACCCTCCAGGTGGGCCTGGGTGACGAGTTTCAGGAGGTTCCGGTAGCCGGTAAGGTTTTGGGCCAGGAGGACCAGGTGGTGGGTTTCGAGGCGGCCTTTGCCGCCCTTGTCCAGGCGGCTGCCGGGGGCGACGTAGAGCTCGCAGCCGATGAGGGGCTTGACGCCGGCCTTGGTGGCCTTGAGGTAGAAATCCAGGGCGCCGAAGAGGGTGCCGTGGTCGGTGATGGCCACAGCCGGCATCTCGAAGGCCCGGGCTTGGGCCAGCAGGTCGTCCAGGCGGATGGCGCCGTCCAAGAGACTGTAGGCGGTATGGACATGCAGATGCACAAAGGGGGGGGCTGGCATAGCGTCTCCTGTTCTCGTTCCGTGAGACGGGGGCACACCGGATACTCAAGCAGCGGCCGGGGGGCGTCCGGCCGCCGCGGCGTCGCCTATCATCATACCCGCGCGGGGGGATACTGGCAAGAGAGAAGGCGGGGGGTATGATGCGCAGCCGGGGAGGGGAAAAACAGGGATTTCCTGTGGAGAAAAGGGGTTAGGAGAGAGAGAGAAAATATCCCGTCCAGGGGCGACAAAAGGGTATAGATAAGCAATTCATCTCATGATTTTTTGCTTGACAGGCAAAGAGGTTTGCAGATATTGTAACCTGTGATTATAAATTTTTTCACAAGGGTAGATCAGTTTGGTGTGTACATGAGAGGTTAAAAATTAACCCAAGAGATAAGGAGGGAGTGACATTGGCCTTTGAAATCCCCACACTCAAGTATTCCGGCGCGATCAAACCGGTAACCATCGGTGCAGGCGGCAAAGCCATCACTTTGGGCGGCGAGACGTCGTACCCCTTCTACCTGTTTGAAGGGGCGATGCCCAACAAGCCGAAGATCGCCATGGAAGTTTGGGACCTGAATCCCAAGGACGAATGGCCGGCGCCCGTGTATGAGCCTTTCAAGGATGTGGCCGGCGACCCGGTGGCCTGGGCCCAGAAGTGCATCAAGGACTTCGGCGCCGACGCCATCGCGCTGGTGCTGAAGAGCACCGATCCCAACGGCGACGACGCCTCCCCGGAAGCGGCGGCGGCCACGGCGAAGAAGGTGGCGGACGCCATCGACGTGCCATTGATTGTGTACGGGACCAGCGCCATGGATAAAGACGCCGAGGTGTTGGCGGCGGTGGCGGAATCCTGCCAGGGCAAAGCAGTAGTCCTGGGGCCGGTGCAGGACAAGAATTACAAGAAGATCGGGGCGCAGGCGCTGGCGTACGGGCACACGCTGTCGGCCAACACGCCCATCGACGTCAACCTGGCGAAGCAGCTCAACATTCTGTTGGGCAACCTGGGCGTGCCGGAGAGCAAGATTTTGGTAGACCCCACCACCGGCGGTCTGGGGTACGGGATGGAGTACAGCTATTCGGTGATGGAGCGCGACCGGATGGCGGCCCTGACTCAGGATGACGACAAGCTGATGCTGCCCCTGATCAATTATGTGGGTCAGGAAGTGTGGAAGGTCAAGGAATGCCGGCTGACCAACGCCGAGGCGCCGGAATTGGGCGACCAAACCCAACGGGGCATCCTGATGGAGGCGGTGACCGCCACGTCGCTGCTGCTGGCGGGTTCTGACCTGCTGATCATGCGGCACCCTGAAGCCATCAAGATGGTAAAAACGCTAATCGACGAACTGACCGCCTAAAGGGAGCAGCCCGGGCTCACTGGTACCGGGGATCGGGATGAGGCGGGAGCACTACAGGAAACGGTCCGGCAAATAAGGAGTACGGGGCACGACGGACGGTTTCCTGCACAAAGGGACCACGAAGGCAACCCATTTAAAGAGTTTCAGGAGGATTTTTTATGGCCGAGAAGGAAAAGAAGCCGTTTGATCCGGCGACCAAATCCATTGATC
>CAYRYV010000056.1:0-21778 GCA_964428565.1 uncultured Desulfobacterales bacterium
CCATCACCAATTCTTTCAACCATTTTTCCCCAATTCAGGGGTGCGAAACTTGAGTTTTTAATATCTTCATTAATTGTGTATACAATGATTTCGGATGATTTGATATATCGATTGGCAATATAGATAAATTGCCAATATCTATTGCATAAACAGGAAGAAGAAACCTATGATAGATTTTCTTACCTTTTTCACAATTGGGACAATATCCATCATCAGCGGTGCACCTTACAAAAATGGGATAATGGTCTTTTTCGAGCAAGTGAGTTTTGACAGTTTGACCACGTTTAGTGAAAAACAAAACTTTTGTTTGTATTCCACAAATTTCTATGATGTGGAAGACTTGAGGTTCGTCATTTCCATCATAAGTGACAAAATAGGTTTTAGTCCCCAAAATTATTGAACCTAACTTTTTCGTTTCCATGTGATCGATCTCCTTTTAAAGTATTGTTGTGCATTATGTTATTAAACGATTCACCTTCATTGCCTATCTTATGGCAATTGCGGTGACAACTGTGCTATTAGCACACGGCATGCCAAATTAATTTCAACATAAAATCAATGGGTAAGCGATTGTTGTTTTGCCGCGGAACGATAATTAATTTTTTGGGAAGGACTATCGGATAGCCGGGAAGGCTCTAGCGGGAAGGACTGAGACCTGATATCGTGGAGGGTATGCCGAAAGTCTTGCAGGTGATGTTGAGTGTGAATCTGAGTGTGAATCTTTAAAGAAAATCTGCCGTAATATCCAAAATCGGAAAAAACATGGATGTTAAAAGTGGCAATAAATCAAAAAGATATTAATTTATGAGGAGTTTCGGAAGGTCAGGGGTCTGGACTCAAAATCCCCCGGGCCTTGCGCCTGTGCGAGTTCGAGTCTCGCCTCCGGCACCAATGCCATGATGAGGTTAGCATCCCCCGGGGAGCTAACCTTTTTGACGTCCGGAGTGGGTCCCCCCATCTCTTCTATCCTGCGGCGCCCCCTGAAAATTCCGGTAACTCCCCCTGTGCCCTGGCATCGGTTGCGGAACCTGTCCGCCGCAGCCCCACCTGACCCCGCTGGGGATGGCCGATAGACTGAGGAAATGCATTTTCGGCCCCCCCGGAGTTAAGGGAGCAGTAAAGCGGCCCGGAAGACTTTTTCAGATTCATCCCGAGGCGGAATATCTTACAATAAAAAAACAGAAAAGGCAGTTCAGCCCGAAAGGAAGGTCCGCCACCGATGGAGTGCCGGTTTCATCCGGGTCGGGAGGCCCGGATTCATTGTCAGAAGATGGACTATTATTATTGTCAGGAATGTCTGGAGAACTGCCGGGCCTGCACCGATCCGTGCGCCTACTGCAAGTTCCGTCCGGGCTGTATCATTTGGGAACATTGTCGTAAGGAGGCCCGGAAACGCTGCCAGGAGCACGGCCGGAACCCAGACCCGGGGACGGCGACATGAGCGTCGGCGACCGAGAGGCCGACCGGCTTCGGGATGACGGGATTTGCAGACTCCGGGAGAGGCTACACCAGGCCCGGCGGGTGGTGGTGCTCACCGGGGCCGGAATTTCGGCGGAATCGGGGGTGCCCACCTTTCGAGGGGAGGGGGGGCTCTGGCGCCAACACCGGGCCGTGGAGTTGGCGACACCCCAGGCCTTCGCCCGGGATTCGGATCTGGTGTGGCAGTTTTACAATTGGCGGCGGGAGTTCCTCCGCGGCCTCGCCCCCAATACCGCCCATCTGGCCCTAGCCCGCGGGGAGGCGCGCCTGGCGGAGCTGATCCTGGTAACCCAGAACATCGACGGCCTGCATCAGGCTGCCGGCAGCCGCCGGATCATCGAGATGCACGGGAATATCTGGTGGGTGCGCTGCACCGCTTGCGGGCGGGCCCGGGAGGACCGGACCGTCCCCCTGCCGCCGCGGCCCGCCTGCCCGGAGTGTGGAGGGCTATTACGGCCCCACGTGGTGTGGTTCGGAGAGCAACTGGACCCCCAGGTGCTGGAACAAATCTACACCGCCGTGCATGACTGCCAGCTCATGCTGGTGATCGGCACCTCCGGGGTTGTCCAGCCGGCTGCCTCCCTGGGCAGCCAAGCCAAGAGCCGGGGCGCCTGGGTGGCGGAAATTAATCTGGAACCTACACCTTACAGCGATATCTACGACCTGAGCCTCCAGGGGCGGGCCGGCGAACTGGTGCCGCGCCTGTTCGAAGAGCCGAAAACAGAAGGGGCAAAAGGCCAGGCGTCCTGAGCGGGACGGGCCGCAGAAAATCGCCCGCCGCGGCCTCCATCCCTTGATGGAGGGCACCGGAGGGCTTATGGTTAGGAGAACAACATGAAGCCTCATCCTTCACGGAGACTGCGCCCCTGCCGCGAGATCGCCGCGGTTGTCATGGGCCTGGTCCTCTTGGGAGCCGCCGCCGGACCACCGCCGGCCTCACCGGAGGAAGCCCCGGGGACTCAAACCCTGCAGCAGGCTTTGCAGGAATTGCGGGAGAATACCCGGGAACTGCAGAAAAATTCCCGGGAACTTCTCAAGATCAAGGCCGACGCCAACATGCCCCTCCCGGAAAAACGCCGGTTGCTGGCGAAGGCCCGGGACTATATCCGGAGTCTGGAAGAATACCAGCGGGCCTTGGGCCAGCTCAATAGGGATAAGATCATGGCCAGCCCCGAGGGTCCGACGTTTTTTAAGGAAAAGCGGGAGTTCGACCGGGAGGTGGAACGCTTCCGGCAGGAGGTGCAACTCTCCCGGGAGACCCCCTGAGGCTTCCCCGCGCCGCGGCCCCCGGCCGCCCGCCGGGGAAGCGCCACCCCCTTCACCTCATCTACAGGAGAGCGCTGATGAAAAAATCTCTGGGAGCCAAGACCATCCTCTACCCCATGCCGGTGCTGGTGGTGGGGACCTACGACGCCAATGGCAAGCCCAATATCATGACCGCCGCCTGGGGGGGCATTTGTTGCTCCCAACCACCCTGCGTGGCCATTTCGCTGCGTAAGGCCACCTACACCTATGAGGCCATGATGGCCCGCCAGGCCTTCACCATCAGCATCCCACCGGCAGACTACGTCAAAGAAGCCGATTACGTGGGGATCGCCTCGGGCCGGAAAGTGGACAAGTTCGCAGTCACCGGGCTGACGCCGGTGCCCAGCCAGGTGGTGGACGCCCCCTACGTCCAGGAATTTCCGGTGGTACTGGAATGCAAGATCATTCATACCTTGGAGATCGGCTTACACACCCAGTTCGTGGGGGAAATTCTGGATGTCAAGGCCGAAGCGGAGCTGCTCACCCCGGAGGGCATTCCCGACCTCCAGAAAATCAAGCCATTTGTCTTCGCCTTCGACAGCAGCGCCTACTACGGCATCGGCGATTACCTGGCCCCCGCCTTTGCCATCGGCAAGGAATTGCGCACCTGAATCAACAACGACCCGGCCTGACTTTGCGGAGCCTCCCCGGATCCCTTGACCGGCCAAGCGAAAGGATGGAACACCATGGAGGAGAAGAAAGCCCACCCGCTGACGCGCGTCGCCCTGGCGGAGATGCTGGAGTCGCTGGCGGGTCAGCTCCGGCAGGGGTCTCTGGAGGTCAAGGGCCGGCCCCAGCCGGTCCCTGACCAAGTGAGCGCCGAACTGGAATTCAAGGAGAAAAAAGGGGGACTCACCGCCTCCCTGAAGATGCGCTGGTCCACCCTGGAAACCCTACCCCCCCGGGAGCGCCGCCAGGCGGAAGACCGGCTGGCGGCTCTCAAGACCGTGAAAAAGCGGTTGGGCGGCGTCTTTGCCGACCTGGATCGCGCTGTCCGTCAGGGAACTATCCCCACCGTCGCCCAGGTGGCGGAGTTCATCAATGTATCCAAAGAGTTCAACCAGCACACGGAGCCGGATTGGGCCCCGGAGATGCAGGTCTATCTGGAACACCTGGAAAACCTGGCCCTGGCGGTGGAGTTGCAAAATCTGGAGATGGTCCGTCACGAACTGGCCGACCTGAAAAACCAGATGCGCGCCTGTCACGGCGGCAACAAATAAACGGTAGGAGACGCGACCTTCAGGGGGTGGGCAGCAAAGGGCCTTCCCGGCGGGGAAGATAGATATAGCGGGGCCGGCTTTTAAAACCGGCCACCGGCAGGAAAATCTTCTTGTTTTTATAATAGATCTTATAACGGATATAATAGTCCTCCATCTCCAGGGGGTCGTCTTCCCGGGCGAGTTCCACGTTCATGATCAGGGCAGCGAATTGCTGCCGGGCAATGGCGGTCTTGATCTGCCCCAGCAATTCCTCCCGGAGGCCCTCGTCCGCGGCACGCAGAACATCAAGGATGGCGGCTCCCTGGGCGTAGGTGCGTTTCCCCGCCAGGGTGGGGAGAAAGCCGGCGTAGGGGGCGAAAACCTCACCATCGATCTTTTTCAAGGTCTGGAGGAAAACTTGGCCGGCCCCCCAGTCCGCCTGGGTGGGAATCTGTTTCACCGGGTTGTAGCCCAGGGCGGCCAGTTGGATGATGAGGGCCGCAGATAAGGCGGTTTCGCCGACGGCGCTCCAGAGGCCGGGGGCGGCGTTCACCAGCCCGCCCAACCGGGTGCTCCCCAGCCCCGTCAGGATTGCCAGGAAGGCATACACGGAAAGAAAATTGTTCTCCATTCCCCCGGCATGAAGCCGCGCCATCCAGGCGACGGCCAGCATTCCTGCCCCCATGAGCCCGTAAAACCGGAAGCTCTCCCGGCGGCCGTCCGCGATTTCCGCCAGCAGAAAGAAAACGGCCAGGCTACCGGCGACGCCCAGGGGTAGAAACAGGTCATGGGTCCAGAACCTGACGAACTTGGCGGTGTCCAGAGAGTGCTGCAGGGGAAGGCTCCAGGTATAAAACAAATACCAGCCGTCGTGAAGATAATCGATGAGCCAGGTGCCGCCTCCGAATAAGACCAGTGCCGCCACCGCGAAGACCGCCCCCAGCCGGGGGCGGGGCAGGCAGTAGCCCAGGATGGGGATGATCAGGAAGGCGGCCGACTGTTTGGTGAGGAAGGAGAGGTGCAGCAATAGGGCGGCTCCCAGATAGGCCGGAACCGTGGGCCGGAAGCGGATCAGGTAGAGCGCCCCCAGCAGCAAAACCACCGCCAGGGAATCCACCCGGGCGACATCATAGAAAAAGCGGCTCAGTTTGAAGCAGGCGGCAAAGAGACCCACTGCCAGGAAGGCGTGCCGGCTCCGGCCGCCTTCCTTTTTGACAAAGGCCCAGACCAGGATCATGGCCCCCAGAGAGGCCAGAAAGGAGACGACCCGCAGGGGAACATACCCCACCCCCATCAGTAGGGTGGGCAGCGCGCAGACATAGTAATACAGGGGAGCGTAGATGAAGGGCACGAAATCCAGGCTGGGCCTGACATAGAGAAGCTGCCCCTGCAAAACCCGCCGGACGTGCTCCACCGTGCCGCCTTCGAAGGCCTCCAGATCAAAGGGATAGGGCATCCGCCACAGGGCGACGGCGATGTACCCCAGCACGAAGAGGCCGGCCAGAATCAGCACCCCCCCGCGGCAAGAGCGGGCCATGATCGGGAGCCAGGCGGCGAAGTTAAAGGGGGGGCGGGTCGTGGGGGGCATGGGAACGCCGCAAATCAATGGCTGTCGGCATTATTCTCCATCCGGTGGCCGCCGGTAAAAACGGCCGGCAGGGGGGGCGAGGCTGCGTGCCTGCTCCCAGCCGCCGCCCCGGGATCCCCGGGACCCAAAAAGCCCGGGGAGGGTGCTCCCGGAAACCATCACACCCTCCCCACCATTATCCGTAAACCGCGGGCCTGAAAAGCGCCCACCCGGCCGTCCCCGGCTCAACTGCCGTGGAACGGACCGACCCTCTGGGGTATGCTCGGCGGAATCGTGGGAATGGTGATGCCGCCCGGCAGACCCATTCCCTCCTGCATTCCGGGTTGCACCCCCAGGGGCCGGTACGACGGCTGCCCGGTGGTCGAGCCGGGGGGAGCGGTGGCGGTCGGCACCAGGCCCACGCTCAGCACCTTCCTGAGGTTTTGCAGGTCCTGCATGGAGAAGGGCACCGGGATGGTAGGCGGCTGATTTTCCCCGGTCCGGAAGAACTCCATGTCATGGGCGGTGACCATCCCCGGAATGGCCGGGTTGATGTTGCTGCCCTGGACGGTGCCCTGTTCGTTGTAGGTGTCGGTGGCCTGGGGTATCTTCAGCACGAAGGTCTTGGTGCCGCGCACGCCGATGACCGCGGTGTCGGTTTCAATGGTGAAGTCCGGCTCTTTCTTGAAGAGCTTGCTGACGTTGGTATAGACCATGCCCAGCAGCACCCGGAGGGTGGCCTGGCGCTCGGTGCCGCCGTCATAGACGAATTTGTCGATGACCACCCGGCTGTTGGGGGAGATGTCCAACAGTGTATCGTCGATAAACTGCACCTGGGCCTTGGACTGCGACTTGGTTCGGATCAGGTCCCCGGTGTGGACGGCGTCGGCGACCTTGGCGGAGGTGGCAGGGAGCTTGCCCGCCTTCAGCACATCCACCTGCCCCGTCACCTGGGTAAAGCGCCCCGCGGCCTTGTCCTGGGCCGCGACCGCACCGCCCAGCATAACGGTGAGCAACAGCAACAACGCCAATAGACTGCATGTCTGGCGCATCTCGAGTCCTCCTCTTTCCCGGTACCCTGATCAATAGCGATAGCCGATGGTGGCTCCCATAATATGACGGTGGTAGTCGTAAAGGGCCAAATTGGAATTGTCGCGCACGAAATAGTAATGCAGATTCAGCTCCAGTCCCTTGTAGACATTATAGGTGCCGGCAAGGCCCACCGTGAGGATCTCATCATGTCGTTTGGGATTCCGGGCGGCGGGGTTGCCGTTGTACCAGGCGTGATCATAGGGCTGCAGGCTCAGCTCCAGAAAGGCGTTCAGCTTGAAGTTGTCGGTGACGGGATACAGGGCCCCCAACAACAGCCTATACATAGAGCTGTCCCAGTTGCTGCCCCCGGTGGCGTCCCGGAGGTAACTGAACCTCGCCTGGAGATAGCCCTTCTGGTTCTTGATAAAATAGTAGGCCCCCACGTTCCCGCCAAGATTTTTGCCGCTGCGGTCCTCCTGGGGGAACGGCAGGGGGTACCAGTAATAATTCCGGGCCAGGAACATCCCCACCTCCACACCGACCTTGGGGGTCACCATGTGGAGGTAGGTGGGCGTCAAGACATACCCCGTATAGTACTTATCGGCACCCACGTCCATGTAATTAAAATTGAAGGGGACCCATAAGGTGCCCTGGGAGAAGCGGTACGAGGGGGTCAGCCCGAAGGTGTGGCTCAGGATATCGTAGGTGGTGATGCGGCGATGAAAATTCTGGTACAGCCCGTAGTTCACCATCAGTCCCCAGGGATCATGGGGGAAGAACTGGTAATCCAGATTGAGCACCTGAGTAAAGACCGCGTCGCCCCGGCCGGTGACCACCTGGGCGCCCCCGGCGTCGGATTGCAACGTGACGTTGGAGTCGTAGTCAAAACTGGCGCCCACGTAGGCGTGGAAGGGCTGGGTGTCTTTCTGGCGCTGTTCCATCCACGTCATCTGGCGTTTGGCGAAGCCGGCCAGGGGGGAGGCGGGATCGACGGCCACCGCCTCCTCCAACACCCGCCGGGATTCGGAGTACCGGTGTTGAGCCTCCAGGGCCTGTCCCAATTGCATCTTGGCCTGTTGGGCCAGGGCGGGGTCCGTTTCCGCCCGGCGGAAGTAGGTCGTCGCCGCGGCGTAGTTCTTCTGCTTGAAGGCCACCTGGCCCTGCAGGAAAGCGGTGTGGGCCGGTTGATAGCCCCGGGCTTCCAGGTACTCCAGGTGTTCCTGGGCTGCTGCCGGTTCGTCCAGGTTAATCAACTGATCGGCCAGGGCCAGACGGGCCTCGGGATAATCGGGGCGGAGGCGCACCGCCTCCTCCAGATGACCCCGGGCCTCCTGATAACGCCCCAACCGGCTGGCAACGACCCCCAGGTAGTAGGCCTTCTCCGCGGTGCGGGGCCCTGCCTGCCAGGCCTGGGTAAAAGCCACCAGGGCCTCGTCGTAATTCTCGGCCTGAAAATCCTTTATGCCCTGGGCCACCAGCGGGTCGGCGGTGGTCGCCGCCGGCGCCGGCCCAGGAACGCCCACCGCCACCAGCCAGGCCAGCATCCCGTATAAAGCTAACCGGATGAGCATGGATATCCCCCCCTCTCGGTCGAAGCAATCTCCCCGGGAACTTACCTCTAACCTGCATTATTAATGCATTTCCCTGGAAAAGGCAAAAAGAAAATTAAGATAATAACTAACTTTTTCTCAGGCGTAGGAGATATTCCTGATTGCCTTTGGGGCCCAGAATGGGCGAGGGTAGGCAACCGGCGGCCCGCAGCCCCAGAAATTCCGCGGCGGCCGTAACCTCCGCCACGGCCTGGAGTTGCACCGCCGGGTCCCGCACCACCCCACCTTTCCCGACTTGGCCTTTGCCCACCTCGAACTGGGGCTTCACCAGGACGATGATCTCCCCTCCCGGTTTTACCAAGGCGCTAACCGGCGGCAGGATCAGCTTCAGGGAAATGAAGGAGACGTCGATGACGGCCACCTCCACCGGCTCGGGCAGGGCGTCGGCGGTCAGATAGCGGGCGTTTAGCCGCTCCCGGCTGATGACCCGGGGGTCCTGACGCAGCCGCCAGTCCAACTGGCCGTAGCCCACGTCCACCGCGTAGACCCGGGCGGCCCCGGCCTGGAGCAGGCAGTCGGTGAACCCCCCGGTGGAGGCCCCCACATCCAGGGCCACCTTCCCGGCCACGTTCAGCCCGAAATCCCTCAGGGCCGCGGCCAGCTTCACCCCCCCCCGGCTGACGTAGGGGATGTCCGGCTCCTTCAGGCTGACTGCGGCCTCGGCGGCCACCGGCGCCCCGGCCTTGCTCACCACCTGGCCGTTCACCAATACCTTCCCGGCCAGGATCAAGGCCCGGGCCCGCTCCCGGCTGGGGGCCAGGCCCCTTTCCATCAGCAGGGTGTCTAAGCGGAGTTTGGGCATGAGGACAGTAGTCAGGGTCAGTAACAAAAATGCATGGAAATAATGGATTCGGTCTGTTACGTTATTATACCAAGGGTATCTGAGGTTGCGATAAAAACAGGTGACCTCGGGGGGCCAGAAGGAAAATTGGGAAACCGCAGCGGTTCCTGGAGGTTATGTTTTAGATTTGCAGAAGGCGATGTCTTCGGTCTGGAACTGGTACAATATCATTAGAAAAGAAGAATAATCATGCTTCCCCGCCATCGGCGTCCCACGCCACCGGGCGAAATCCTGCAGTATGAGTTTGGAGAGCCCTTGGGGCTGACCCCGAAGGAACTGGCCGCGGCGCCGGGCATCACCGGGGTGCGCCTCAGCGCGATCATCCGTGGCAGGCGGGCCATTTCTTCGGATACGGCGGTACGCCTGGCGCAGTTCTTCGACACCACCTGGCCTTTCTCAATAAGCAGCAAACCGCCACGTCAACCACCGGGGAGTTATTCCCTCACCTAGAGCAGGACATGGCACCCTTGGGCTATATGGATAAAATCGTCAGTTATTTCCGCCAATTCCTGTTGGCTTGCTTAAA
This sequence comes from uncultured Desulfobacterales bacterium, assembly GCA_964428565.1. Taxonomy (GTDB): domain Bacteria; phylum Desulfobacterota; class Desulfobaccia; order Desulfobaccales; family Desulfobaccaceae; genus CAYRYV01. The sequence continues at coordinate 9,560 of CAYRYV010000056.1, forward strand.
CCTCATGCACCGTTTGGGCTATCTTGCCGAGAGTTTTGAGAGTCTGCCAGGATCATTTTTTAATTCAATCAATGGGATACCCATCTTTCCAGAGTGCGCAACTTGAGTTATTCTTAAAGCATTAATTATGTATCACTTAACCGTTATTAGGTGAGAAACTTGAGATTTTATCAGGTTGGCGTCCCACCGCCCCGACACCGAAAGGAGTGACCCCATGGCGAAAATCCTCCGCCTCCATCTGACCGACAAGACCTTTTCCTGGGAGGACCCGCCCCCGGTCTGCGCCGGCTTGGGCGGTCGGGCCCTTACCTCCCGCATCATCCGCACCGAGGTCCCCCCCACCTGCCATCCCCTGGGAGCCGCCAATAAACTGATCTTCGCCCCGGGGCTTCTCACCGGCGCCCCCGCTGCCAACTCTGGCCGTATCTCCGTGGGCGGGAAATCCCCGCTCACCGGCGGCATCAAGGAATCCAACTCCGGCGGCATCCTCTCCCAAAAACTGGCCCGCCTGGGAATCATGGCCGTGGTGGTGGAAGGGCAAGCCGCCCCCGGCGACCTCAGCCTCGTCAGGATCTCGAAGAGCGAGGTGGAATTCCTCCCCGCCACCGACTATGCTGGACTGGGCACCTACGACACCACCTCCCGCCTTTGGGAGCGCTTGGGGGCCAAAACCGGGGTAGCGGTCATCGGACCTGCCGGCGAAAAACGCCTCACCGCCGCCTCCATCCAGTTCGCCGACCCCGCCGGCCGTCCCGCCCGGGCTGCTGGCCGTGGCGGCCTGGGAGCCGTCATGGGTGCCAAGGGCCTCAAGGCCTTGGTGGTGGACGACACCGGCACGGACCCCCAGGCCCAACTGGCTGACCCGGAAAAATTCAAGGCCGCCGCCGGTCGCTGGGCCAAGGCCCTGGTGGCTCACCCGGTGAGCGGCCAGGCCCTCCCCGCCTACGGCACCGCCGTACTCATTAATATCGTTAACGAAGTCGGGGCTCTCCCCACTCAGAACTTCCGCCGGGGCCGCTTCGAGTTCGCCGAGGATATCAGCGGCGAACGGATGGCCGAACTCATCAAGGCCCGGGGGGGCAAGACCAGGGAGGGCTGCCATCCCGGTTGTGTCATCCAATGTTCCCAGATGTATCCCGACGCCCAGGGGAACTATCTCACCTCCGGCTTCGAATACGAAACCATCTGGGCCCTGGGAGCCCACACTACCATCCGAGATCTGGATTACATCGCCCAACTCGATCGCCTCTGCGACGATTTGGGGCTCGACACCATCGAAACCGGCGTCACCCTGGGCGTCCTCATGGAAGGTGGCGTCATTCCCTGGGGCGACGGCCCCGCCGCCCTGGCCGCAGTTAAAAAAGTCTACACCGACGACCCCTGGGGTCGTATCCTGGGGAACGGCTCCGCCTTCACTGGCCAGGCCCTGGGCGTGGACCGCGTGCCGGCGGTCAAGCGTCAGGGTCTCCCCGCCTACGACCCTCGGGCCGAGAAAGGCATCGGGCTGACCTACGCCACCTCCCCCATGGGCGGCGACCACACCGCCGGTTACACCGTGGCCGTGGACATCGTCAAGTCCGCCGGGGGGGCCGATCCCCTGGTCAAGGACGGCAAGATCGAGCTCTCCCGCAACCTCCAGATCGCCACCGCCGCCATCGACTCCACCGGTCTCTGCCTCTTCACCGCCTTTGCCATTTTGGATAACCCCGAGGCCCTGCAGTGCATCGTCGACATGATCAACGCCCGTTACGGCCTTGCCCTCACCGGTAATGACGTCACCACGCTGGGCGAACAGGTCTTAAAAGACGAACTCAGCTTTAACCGCGACGCCGGTTTCACCCCGGCCCACGACCGCCTTCCCGACTTCTTTCGGGAGCCCGTCGCCCCCCACGGCGCTACCTGGGACTTCACCGACCCCGAGGTCGACCAGGTCCTTTCGGGATTATAATGACTCTAAGGGGAAGGGGCCACCCCTTCCCCTCCCCCACCGCCTGCCGATGTATTGATTATGCCCCTCACTATCTTTCTCAACGCCACCCTGCGCTCCCGTTTGCCGGGTTACGACCCTTACCAGGGAGTGCACCTTTCCGTCCCCTCCGCCACCCCGGTTCACCGGGTTCTGGAAATGCTGGGTCTACCCCCCGATGAAGTCACTCTCATTGTCGTGGACGGCCGCCGCCGGGAGCCCGACTACCTCCTCACCGGTTCCGAGCGCCTGGGCCTCTTTCCTCCCATCGGCGGGGGCTGAGTCGGCCCGCGCCCCCGGCCGCCGCCGCTCGACGGGAACGGCTGCGTTATCCCGGCCACTTTTGCCCTCCTTCCCTTCCGTGGCTCCGGCCATCTCCCTGTCCCGGGAGGTTTCTCCTCCCACTCCCATGATTCATGGCACGGAAACTGCAAAAATTCTGTTCATGTAGAGAAACAAGCATATTTCTCGGTGTTTTGTTTCAAATAATCAACAAGTAGTGTTGCAAAAAATGAACAGCCCAACAGGAGGCCCTCATGTTCATCGATTGCCAGGCAGTTATGGAACCTCGCTCAGACCAACCAGCACTGAATTCTACCCGTGGAGATGATTTTTTAATGACAATCCTCCGCCGGGCCCTCCGCCAAAAGATGCGGCATTCCCAAAAACCCCGGCAGGATAACCCTGGCAGCAGTGCCCAGCCTGTTTACCATTCTAAACAAGGCTGCAATTTGGCTGGCAACCCGGGTCATGCCCCGGAAATAACCCGCCAGACCCGGGAGATTGTCTACCAGAGCCCAGAAATCCGCACCCATAGGGTTCTGGCCGTGAAGGAAGCCCTCGCCCAAGGCGAATATCACATTGATCTGACCGCCCTCGCCCACAGAATGGTGTTGGATATGGCCCAAACAGCGCAAGCCGCCCACCGCTGCCTTCGAAAACCGGCGTAACCCCGGGGACGCCCCTTCGCCCCCGTAAGTTTCGGCTGTCCTTTTTCTCGCCCGGGGTCCGGCTGCCAGCAAAGTCCCGCCCCGCTGTACCCCTTTCTCCCTCCCGGCATCACCGTTTCCACGCACAGCTGCGCTGTTACCCCCGATAAAGGCCCTTTCCCCAGAGCAAATCCTCCCCCTTCTTCTCCCTTGCTTTCTTTACATCCTCCCCGTAGAATCTTGGCAAAAACTCACAACCCCTTATGACTCGTCCCCCCAACCTCATATACGCCGTGGATGATGTCCCCCCGCCCTTTAAACTGGCGGTCTTGGGACTTCAGCAGGTCTGCCTGATCTCCATTTACCTGGTTCTCATGGTTATCGTGGTGCAGCGGGCCGGAGCCTCGCCCGAGGTGGCCCGTCGCACCCTCAGCCTGGCCATGCTGGCCCTGGGGGCTGGTGCCGTGCTCCAGGGGCTCCGGGGGCCGGTGGGCTCTGGTTATCTGGCCCCGCCGGTGCTCTCCGCCATCTATCTCCAGGCATCCCTCATGGCCGTAACCGTCGGCGGACTTCCCTTGGTCTTCGGTATGACCCTGGCCGCTGGTCTCTGCGAAGCTGCCTTCTCCCGCGTCCTGCATCGCCTGCGTTATCTCTTCCCCCCGGTGGTCATCGGCGTCATCGTTGCCGCCGTGGGCTTCGAAGTGGGTCTCATCGGCGTCCGGCACGTCCTGGACGTGGGCGGCCAAATCGCCGGTCGGCGCTTCGAGCTTCACTTCCTGGTGGCTAATCTTACCCTGCTGGCCATGATGGGCTTTTCTGTCTGGGGCAGAGGCTTGATCCGCCTCTTCGGTACTCTTCTAGGGCTGTTGGTGGGCCTCGCCGCTGCCTTCCCCGCTGGCTTGATCTCACCCGCCGACCTCTCTCATGTCCACGCTGCTCCCCTGCTATCTTTGCCTCATCTGGGCCACCTGGCCTATCGTTTTGATGTGGCTTTGGCGCTGCCCTTTCTCGTGGCCGCTCTGGCCGCCGCTCTGCGTACCATCGGGGTGGTGACCACCTGTCAACAGCTCAATGATACCCAATGGCACCACCCCGATATGGACTCCATCCGGGGCGGAGTGCTCGCCGACGGGTTGGGGTGCGCCCTAGGCGGTCTTCTGGGCGTGGTGGGCATGAGCGCCTCTCCCAGCGCCGTGGGCGCCTCCCGGGCCACCGGCGCCACCAGCCGGGCCATCGCCTGGGCCGTGGGTCTCTGGTTTGTCCTCCTGGCCTGCTTCCCCAAGCTGGCCGCCATCTTCCTGGTTCTGCCCCCCGCCGTGGTGGGTGCTGCCCTCATCTTCACCGGTAGCCTCCTCCTCGTGGGCGGCCTCCGACTCATGACCGGCGTCGCCGCTGACCTTCGAAAAACCTTCATTATCGGGGTCTCTCTGTTGCTGGCCCTCAGCCACTTGGTCTTCCCGGCCTATTACCAGGCCCTCCCCCGTTGGCTCCACCTGGTCGCCGGTTCTTCGCTGTCCATCGCCACCCTGCTGGCAGTGGGCCTCAACCTACTCTTCCGCTTAGGTATCCGCCGTCGCTTCCGGCTGAGTATCCCGCTCACCGGAGAACTGGCAACCCCCAGCGACGCCTTGCGCCAGACCCTCCATGAATGGGAGGTATCGACCTCCACAGTTGACCGGGCCGTGGCCGCCGTCCGGCAGATCTGCCGCCACCTGAGGGACCACCATTTATCCCCCGGCCCCGTCCAACTTGCCGTTGTCTTCGATGAAGTTGACTTGAGGCTCGATCTCACCTACCGGGGCTCCCTGGAAGGCCTCACGGTCGCTGCCCCCCAGCCGCCGCCCGTCTGGACCGACCTCCCCTTCAGCGAGGGCCTTGGGGGCGCCTGGCAATGCCTCTGTCCCGACCCGCTCCTCTGTTCCCAGCAAGGACCCGAGTGCCACATACGCCTTGCCTATTGATCGTCAAATTCTGGGGGAGTGCTTACCTGCCGCTGCTCCGTTCTTTTAGGGGCTGAACGAGGAAGTATTAGGAAAAAAGCAGGGGGACGCGATCCATAGCCTCCATCTCCACCGTACGCCTTAATCAGTTCGCCCGGTCTCCAGCCACTCCCGCAGGCGGGCCGCGATCACCGCGTTGGCCCGGCGGTTGGGGTGGTGGTTCTGCTCGCTGATAATAAATTCCGTCACCCGGAAGCTCTCCGGCGGGACGGCCTCCTCCAGGGCGGCTCGGGTCCAGATGTGGGGAAGGCGGCGTTCGGCGAAAAATTCCTCTAGAAACCGGATGCGCCAGTTGAGGGGGCGCTGCCCGGTGCGATGCAACCCCTCGAAGACTAAAAAGACATATCGGAGTTTTCGGTGCTTCAGGTCGGCGGCCACCTCCTCCAGAATGGCCCGGGTCAGGTCCTGCTTGGTCTGGCGGGTGCGGTCCAGAGGCGAGTTGCTACCGGCTAGGTGGGAAAATAACCTCCGGATGACCAAATTTCCCACATAACAAGTAATGCGGGGCCGCTGCCGGTCGAAAAAGCGCTGCTGCTCCATCTCGATGGGCAAGCCCCGGAGCTGCAGGCGGCCGTCCTCTATTTCGAAGTAGGGTTTCTGCCCTTCCCGCAGGCTGAGCACGCCGCGGTCCATGTCACCGTCCAGGAAGCTGAAGATGACGATGGGCTCTTCGAAGTGATCCACGGAATTCCGATAAAGCAGCGCAATCTGATCCAGCCCGTAGGCCCCCACACCGTAGTTGAGCAGGTAATACGTGTCGGCAAAGCGGGGGTCGGCGTTGAAGAGTCCCTCGAAGCAGTCTGCGGGCGGGGTGGCGCAGCCGGCAAAGGAATCCCCGTAGAGCAGGACGGGCGTGCGGCCCTGGAGGTTTACCGCCTGGCGGTGCGTATAAGTACCCGGCGTGATGTCAGGCTTGACGTAACCCAGCAGGCGGTCGTTCCGGGGAGCCGGCGGCGCCCCGAAGCGCACCCGCAAGAGCCAGTAATCATCAGAGGAGTCGCCGTCGGCATACAGCAAGGGATCACGCCAGGGCGCCATGAAGGCGTAGTTACCGAATAACAGGTGCCGAAAGACCAGCTCCAGCCCGGCCACCGATCCCGTCACCGCCAGCACCGCCACCAGGACATTGAGACCCAGGCGGGTCCTAGGGCGGCGTTTTGTCGGAGACAGGTCAGGGTGGGGTAAGGGAATCATGACCACAGACTCAGGGGCGCTTGCTGTCGGCCATCAGGTCTGCCGGCGTCGGCTGTAGACCTGCCGACTGATGAGCCCCGCCGCCTCCTCCACCTCCGCGGCCGTAGTATAGCGCCCCACGGTGAGGCGCAGGGCCCCGCAGCCCACGTGGGGCGGCACCCCCATGGCGGCCAGCACGTGGGACAGCTTCACCTCCGGGCCGTGACAGGCGGCCCCGGTGGAGGCGGCCAGCTCGGGAATCCCCGCCAGGATCTCGGCCCCGGCAAGCCCGGGGACGGAGACGTTCAGGGTGTTGGGCAAACGCTCCCGCTCCGGCCCGTTCAGGATCAGATCGGGCACGGCTGCATTGAGCAGACGGTGCAGCCGGTCCCGCATCTCCCGAAAGTGCCGCCCGTCGGCCTCCAGGCGCTCCCGGGCCAGGGCGCACGCCGCCCCCAGGGCCGCGTCCAGAATGACGTTCTCGGTCCCGGCCCGACGGCCGCCCTCCTGGGAGGCCCCGTGGAGCAAAGGGGTGAAGGCGCAGCCGGAGCGCACGTACAAGGCCCCGATGCCCTTGGGGGCGTAGAGCTTGTGCCCGGCCACCGTCAGGAAGTCCACCCCCAGTTCATCGACGTTCACCGGAATCTTGCCCGCACTCTGGGCCGCGTCGGTGTGCAGCCACACCCCGGCCTCCCGGGCGATGCGGCTGATCTGTGCCAGGGGCTGAATCACCCCGGTTTCGTTGTTGGCATGCATGACGCTGATGAGCACGGTACGGGGGGTGAGGGCCTTCTTGATCTCCCCGGGGTCCACCAGCCCTTGCCCGTCCACCGGCACGAAGGTGACGTTTGCACCCTCCTCCAGCAGGAAGAGGCAGGGGTTGATCACCGCCGGGTGCTCGATGGCGGTGGTGATAATGTGGTCGCCCCGGGCCCGCAGCCGGTGCGCCACCCCCTTGAGCACGGTGTTGTTGGCTTCGGAGGCCCCGGAGAGGAAGACGATCTCCTGTGACTGGGCCCCCACTAAGCCGGCTACCTGGGCGCGGGCCCGGTCCACCGCGGCCTTGGCCCGTTGACCCAGGGGATAGTCGGAGCTGGGGTTGCCGAATTCGGACCCCAGGCAGGTCTGCATGGCCGCAACCACTTCCGCCGCCAGGGGCGTGGTGGCGTTGTAATCCAGGTAAATCATGGGCAACTCCTGAGTCGTTCTCCTTGACACTATACCTGAACCTGTGATAATTTCGGAAATATTTTGTGGCGGATGGCTCTTCCCGGAGCGGTCGCCTTTTTTTATATTGATGCGCTATAGGAGGCTCCCATGGGGCTCAAAGAGGAGAAGTTCATACTCTGGTTCGATGAGATCGGCATCGAAGACGTCCCCTTGGTGGGGGGTAAAAACGCCTCCCTGGGAGAAATGATCCGCAATCTGGCTACCCAAAATATCCTGGTGCCCAACGGCTTCGCCATCACCGCCGAGGCCTATCGCCACTTCCTGAAGACCGCCGGGATCGAAAAGAGCATCCGCCAGATCCTGGAGAAACTCGATACCGGCGACATGAACGATCTCATCCGGCGGGGCAAACGCGTTCGGGACGTGATCATGGATGCCGCCCTTCCTTCAGTGTTGGTGGCCGCAATCGGCAAGGCCTACGATGAACTGGAAGACCTCTACGGCCAGGCGGAGGGAGACCTTGATGTTGCAGTGCGCTCTTCGGCCACCGCCGAGGATCTCCCCGACGCCTCAGCCGCCGGTCAGCAGGAAACCTTTCTGAACATCCGTGGTAAGGTCTCCCTCCTACAGGCGGTAAAACGCTGCTTCGCCTCGTTGTTCACCAACCGGGCCATCAGCTACCGGCATGATCATCATTTCAACCAGTTCGACTTGGCCCTGTCCGTGGGCGTGCAAAAGATGGTGCGCTCGGACTCGGCCTGCTCCGGGGTGATCTTCTCCATCGACCCCGAATCTGGATTCCGCAATGCCATCTACATCACCGGGGCCTACGGTTTAGGCGAGACCATCGTTCAGGGCCAGGTGACCCCCGATGAGTACTACGTCTTCAAACCCGCCCTCAAAGCAGGTAATAGACCCATCGTCAGTAAACAGATGGGCGACCACAAGATCAAGATGGTCTACACCACCGACGATTCCCGCCCGGTGCGGACCATCGCCACCACCGACGAAGAACGGCGACGCTACGTGCTCACCGACGATGAAATCCTCACCCTGGCGAACTGGGCTTGCCTCATCGAGGACCATTACAGCCGCCAGGCCGGCGTCTTTACACCCATGGATATCGAGTGGGCCAAGGACGGCGACGGCAAGTTGGTGGGCAGCGGCCAGCTCTATATCGTCCAGGCCCGGCCGGAAACGGTCCACGCTCACCGGGACGTCAACGTCATCGAAAGCTACTCCCTCGAGGCGCGCAGCCGGGTGATCACCTCCGGCCAAGCCGTGGGCTCCAAGGTAGGCCGGGGGAAGGCCCACATAATCGAGAGCGCCGCCTACATCTCCCAGTTCCGGCCCGGGGAGGTTCTCGTCACCGACATGACCGACCCGGACTGGGAGCCCATCATGAAAGCCGCCGCGGCCATCGTCACCAACCGGGGCGGCCGGACCTGCCACGCCGCCATCGTCTCCCGGGAGTTGGGCATCCCCTGCGTCATCGGCACCGACCACGGCACCAACGTCATCCCCGACGGAGCTCCCATCACCGTCAGTTGCTGCGAGGGGGAAACCGGCAATGTCTATGAAGGCGAGCTCCCCTTTAATCTCGACCACATCGACCTCAAGAATCTGCCTTCCACCCGCACCCAGATTATGCTCAACATAGGTATCCCCGAACGAGCCTTCATGGACGCCCAGATCCCCAATGACGGCGTGGGCCTGGCCCGGGAGGAGTTCATCATCAACTCCCACATCGGCATTCACCCCCTGGCCCTGATCCACTACGAGACCCTCCAGGAAAAGACGCCCCACGATGAACGGCTAGCTCGGGAGCTGGCCCTTATTGACGACCGCACCCGCAGTTATGCAGATAAAAAGGAGTTCTTCATCGACCGCCTGAGCCAGGGTATCGGCCGGATCGCCGCCGCCTTCCACCCCCGGGACGTCATCGTACGCCTCAGCGACTTTAAGTCCAACGAATACGCTAATCTCCTGGGCGGCTACCTCTTCGAACCCCAGGAATCCAACCCCATGCTGGGGTGGCGGGGTGCCTCCCGCTACCATGACAAGCGGTTCCAGCCCGCCTTTGGCCTGGAATGCCAGGCGCTGCGCCGGGCTCGCCAGGATATGGGCCTGACCAATATCAGAGTGATGGTGCCTTTCTGCCGGACCCCAGAGGAAGGCCGCCAGGTTATCGACGTCATGCGCCAGTTTGGACTGACCCAGGGGGAAGACGGCCTGGAAGTCTATGTCATGTGCGAAATTCCCAGCAACGTCATCCTGGCTGACGAGTTCGCTCAGATCTTCGACGGCTTCTCCATCGGCACCAATGATCTGACCCAACTCGTCCTAGGGCTGGATCGGGATTCGGAACTGGTCCTGCCCCTCTTCGATGAACGCAGCCCTGCCATCAAGCGTCTGATTACCCAGGTTATCGATATCGCCAAGAAAAATAAACGCAAGATCGGAGTCTGCGGCCAGGCCCCCAGCGATTTCCCCGATTTCGCTGTCTTTCTGGTGGAATGTGGCATCGACGCCATCAGCCTCACCCCTGATCGAGTGATTGCCACCCGGCTGGAGATCGCTAAAAGGGAAAAAGAACTGGGGCTTAGCGGCTGATGCATGCATTTTCACATCTCTTCCTGCAGGGTATCCCATGATCGCCCCTCTGCGGCTCTCCCCCCGCTTCTATAAGCTGAGCCAGGAGCTTCTCCGGCATACCTTCCAGCGTTTCTACCGCCTGGAAATCACCGGCTTGCAGCACTGGCCTACACAGGGTCCCGTCGTCCTGTGCCCTAAACACCAACGCTGGGAAGACATCCCCGTGGTCGGACTCAGCTTTCCCCGGCCCCTGTATTTCTTTGCCAAGGTGGAGTTGTTCCGTTCCTGGCTGAGCCGCACCTGCCTGGCGGCCCTGGGCGGCGTGCCTCTGGACCGGCAATGCCCCCAGGCCACCCTCTCCACCTTCCGCAGCCTGCGCCATCTCCTACTCCGGCGGGAACATATGGTGCTGTTCCCGGAAGGGACCTATGTCCCCGGAGAGGTGGGGCACGGAAAACACCGCCTCATCCAGCTGTTGCTCAAGGCTCAAGGCCGGCTCCCCAACCTCCCCCTGACCTTTGTGCCCATCGGCATTGTCTACCGCCCTGCCCGCCGCGGCTATCTTGTGCAGGTGCGCCTAGGACCGCCCTTAACCGCGTCCCAACCGGCCCAGGCCCCGGATCTCACCCAGGCCCTGATGGCCGCCATCGGACGTCTGTCCGCTTCTCACCGCCCTTAGGAATCCAACCCCAGGAAGTGGAGACCCGTGAGAGTCGGTTGGCAGTAAGCCGTTATTTTTACCAGTTCTCGGGAGTGTCTTCCATGGGGTCCCTTCGCCCTTCAGTGGCGTAAACATGGACATTCTGAAAGAACACAAAAAACTGCGGTTCATTCCCCCACCCGGATGAGAACCGCTCTATCGTCACAGCCGCACCATCAACAAGCCGTCCACCTGGCGGGTAGGTTTTCCCCGCAGGTCCCCGGCCAGCACTTCCTCCACCAGCCGTTTGACTCCCGGGTGCCTGTCGTCGTAATCATGAAAGGCGATCCACCCCCCCGTCCGCACCTTGCTGGCCCAGCATTCGTAGTCCAGTTTCACCGCCTCGTAGACATGATCGCCGTCGATGTACAGGAGGTCTATCGGGTCTCCCGGCCATTGCAGGGCCGCTTCCCCGGAGGTCGCCACCACCGGGGTGACCAGCTTCTCCAGTCCCATGGCCCTCAGGTTGTCTTCAAACATCTCCAGGGTGCTCCCTCCCAGGCGGTTGACGCTGTTTTGCCAGGCGGCCCGGGTGGCCAAGTTTAGGGTGGTGCCGGTGAAAGTGTCCACCGCGAACAGGCGCCCACCGCCGGCCGCCCGGAGCCCGCGTCCCAGGTAACAGGTACCCACCCCCACCCAGGAGCCGATCTCCACGATGGTGGCCCCTAAGGGCAGAGCCGCGGCCAGCAAATAGAGGTGCGCCCGCTCCGGGAAGGTGCCCATCTTTTCCCGGAAAAAATGCCGCCGCAGAACCAACAGGTCATGCTCCTGGCGGGGGGTGAGAGCGCCGCCCATCCGCAGCGTCGCCAAATATGTCCGGGCGGCGGCCAGCGCTCGCCGCCGCCCCCGCCAGCGTCTCCACCATTTTCTCATCGATGGCAACCTTTCGATCCACCTGATCAAACCGGAAAACCCGTTGTTGTTTGGCAAAAACGGCGTCGCCCCGGTGATAACGATCTTATCATCCCAGGAACCGGGAGACCAGCGCCCCAAGTGCGCCTGACTCCCAACGCCGACAAACCGGCGCACGGGATCGACATTATATACCACATTCCGAAGGGATTTTCCTGTCCTCCCTCATCCTGACCTTCTCCTCGGAAGGAAGAAGGGAGCAGACATAGGAGCCTCTTACAAAATACCCCGGGGTTGTCCGGAAAAATCGCTGGGACTAGTCAAGCTATAAATTTACCGTGAAAAACTTCGGGGGTTGAGGTTGATTTCAGACAAACCTTCCCCTATTCGAATCTAAAAATTTCGAAATTGTAGGGCTTAACTGGTGAACGGAGCAATGATAGAGGTTTTCTAACTCAGGGACGCGGCTTGGCTCGGCAGAAAGCCGTATTTTTCTAAAGCCTTAAGCCAGCGAGGGCCATTACGAGCTACTGTTAGTCTCTCGTAGTCCACGCCAGGGTCGCGATAAGCCTCCCTTTTGGTTAAGATCACATAAATAACTTGCAGCAATTTATGGCCAACAGCCATGATGGCTCGCTTCTTCCCCCGTCTGATTACGAGCCCCTGGAAAAATCCTTTAAATTGACTGTTGGTTTTGTTGGCACTGTGGGCCGCCTCACAGAGTAACTGTCGGACGTACTTAGTGATTATCCGTAATTAACTTAACATTTATCAAATACTATGGCATTCATACCCATAAAAATGCTCAAAGGAGGTGTGCATGCCAAGGTTGCC
>CAYRYV010000057.1:0-20505 GCA_964428565.1 uncultured Desulfobacterales bacterium
CCGGCAAAGGCCCGGCGGGGAAAGAAGCGCACCCGGTCCGGGTCGAAGGCGGGAATGAGTTCGCCGGGAGCGCCGGCCGCAGCCAGCCGGTCCCCGGGCGCCAGTCCCCGCAAGCGCCGCCCCAACGCCGGGGGCAGCAGCTCCAGGTCCCGCCAGATGTTCATCCTGCCGAAATACTCCTCGATGTGATGGGCCTCCTGACTGCGCCAGCGCAACCGCCAACACAGGTCGGCCAGGGCTTTGTCGGTGAGGGCGAGCCGATGGTCCGGGTACGGACCCGCCCCCGGGGTGTGACGATACGTCTCCAAATTCATGTTCGGTGCTCCTTGGGGTATGGCTAACGGCGGGAAGCCCGCCGGTCCCGTGCCTGGTCCCCTGTCCTTGCGTCGGGCCCCGGAACGTCATATCATGAGGGCAGACGCCATAATAATTATAATAAGAAATATTCTCGATAAATCCAGGGGTGAAGGCATGCATCCTCTGACCGAGGCCGACTATCTGCTGGCCCGCCGGGGCCGGCGGCTCAATGATCGGCCTCCGGGCCCCGGCCCGGTGGTTTATTGGCTCAGCCGGGACCAGCGGCCGGCGGACAACTGGGCCTTGGCCGCGGCCCGGGCCCTGGCCGCGGCGCACCGCCGGCCCTTGGCGGTGGTTTTCTGCCTGGTCCCCGCCTTTCTCGGGGCCACGCGGCGGCAATATGATTTTCTGTTGGCGGGCTTGCAGGAGACGGCGGCGGCGCTGCTAAAGACGGGCATCCCCTTCTTCCTCCTGGCGGGCGACCCGGGGGAGGAGATTCCCCGCTTCCTGAAGGCGCCGGGGGCCGGCGTGCTGGTCACCGATTTCGACCCCTTGCGCCTCAAACGGGGTTGGCAAACGGCTGTGGTCAAGCAGGCGGACATCCCCGTCTGGGAGGTGGACGCCCATAATATCGTGCCCTGCTGGCTGGCCTCCGGGAAACGGGAATACGGCGCCTATACCCTGCGCCCCAAGCTGCGGCGACTGCTGCCGGACTTTTTGGAGGACTTCCCGGCGGTGACTCCACCCCCCATTCCCTGGCCCGAGGCCCTGGGGGCGCCGGACTGGACCGGAGTCCGGGCCCGGCTGCCGATGGATGAGGGCGTCGGGCCGGTCACCTGGCTTACGCCGGGGCCGACCGCGGCCCGGGCGGCCCTGACCCGTTTTGTTACCCAGCGCCTGCCCGGGTATGCGGTGCGGCGGAACGACCCCTCCCAGAACGGCCAGTCGGACCTGTCCCCTTACCTGCACTTCGGGCAACTGGCCCCCCAGCGGGTGGCCCTGGAGATCACCAGAGCGGCGGCGCCGGAGGAGGACAAACAGGCCTTTCTGGAGGAACTCATCGTCCGCCGGGAGCTGGCCGACAACTTCTGCTTCTACAACCCCGACTATGACCGGGTGGCCGGCTTCCCGGCCTGGGCGCGCACCACCCTGGACAGGCACCGGGGCGACGAACGGGACTACCTGTACAGCCGGGAGGATTTCGAGTTTTCCCGCACCCACGACCCCCTGTGGAATGCGGCCCAGACGGAGATGCGGCTCCGGGGCAAGATGCCCGGCTACCTGCGGATGTACTGGGCCAAAAAGATCCTGGAATGGACCGCCTCCCCGGAAGAGGCCCTGGACACCGCCATCTATCTCAACGACAGATACGAGCTGGACGGCCGGGACCCCAACGGCTATACCGGCATCGCCTGGAGCCTGGGAGGCGTCCATGACCGCCCCTGGGGCGAACGCCCGGTCTTCGGCAAAATCCGCTACATGAGCGCCGCCGGCTGCCGCCGCAAATTTCCGGTGGATAAATATATCGCCCGGGTGGAGACATTACGGAAGGGAGGGGAGTTATTGCTCAAGGAATAAACTTGATGTAATTCAGAAAGGGGAAAACTGCTGGGGGAAGAGGGGGGCAGGGGGCTCCGCCCCCTGCCCCCTCTCCCAGATCCCCTCTCCCAACCCCTCAGCGGGGTTGGGGGGCTGTGGCTAGGTTTTCAGGCGCCGGCCCAGCCCCCAGAGACCCAGGAGCCCGGAGCCCAGGAGCCAGAGAGTGGTGGGCGCGGGGATGATGTGCACTTTGCCGGTGGTGAGTTCCATCAGGGCGTAGTGGCCGGTTTCCACCTTCACGGGGTTGAAGAAAAAGGGATCAAACTCATAGGGAAAGTCGCGGGGATCCAAGGGCTCGAAATAGAAGACGTCCAAGTCCAGGGTGAAGGAGGCGCTCAAGCTATCGTGATACGGCCAAGTGGGGCCGAGCCGGAAGCTTCCGCTACTTGCAAACACCTGGATGGCGATTTCATCTCCGATATGGGCCAGGGAACACTCCCATCTGTCGGCATGGAGCGGTTCGTCCCCCTCATGCCCGAACGTCGCCCAAGGGAAACCGTTGAGCATGATTCCGCATAAATAGTGGGCTTCCGAAGACTCGATTTCGTTCCGATCCGCAATGAAGTCCGCCCGCAACATAATGGGATTACCAACAGTTTCACTCTCGGAGGGGGCAATCCGGTAAATGAGATAATCCTCAGGGTACGTGATAGAAGCTGAATCATCGTAATTTAATAAAGAGGCGAAGGCGTAGAGCGACCTCATACCCAGGTTGCGGAACAGACTGCTGCCAGTGGAGGCCGTCGCCTCTCCCGAGAGGGTTATCCCGGTGCCCCGGGTTTGGGCCTGGGCGGATACCCGGGCACTGGCCATGCCCGTGGCGATAAAGCGACCATCGTAAAGCGTGGCGCTGAGGGGGGCCAGGGAAGGATATTGCGAGAATACCTGTCGTTCGACTTCCCGGGTGCCGATAACCGCCTCGACATAACCGGAAAAACCGCCGCTGACATACTCCAGGTAGGCGGCGGAGGTGGGGGTGCACAGGACCGCCGCCCAAACAACGGCGGTCAGGACTGTCCGTAAAGTTATTCTCATGATCGTGCTCCTTGTTCTCAGATGGTCCCGAGCCAGCAGCCCTCCCAGGGGGACGGGCCTCAACTGCTATTGCTTCCTCCTCCGTCCCAGACCCCAGAGGCCCAGCAGCCCGGAGCCCAGGAGCCAGACGCCGGCGGGCAGGGGGATGACCTGGACTCTCCCGGTTTCCAGTTCCAGCAGGGCGAAATGGCCGGTTTCCACCTTAATGGGTTTGAACAGGAAGGGATCAAATTCATAGGGAAAGTCCCGTGGGTCCAAGGGCTCGAAATAAAAGACGTCCAGATCCAGGGTGAAGGAGGCAGACATCCGCTCACTATACGCCGGTGTGGGGTTCCATCGAAAACTACTGGAATCGGCACGCACATCAACGAAGATGTCATCGCCGATATGGGCCAGGGAACACCACCATTCCTCGGCGTGCAGCGGCAGGCCGGAAAATTCCGTCCACAGGAGGTCATTGATATAGATACTGCCGTACACGTTGGCTTCGGCAACGGCTCCTTCGCTTCGATCCGCGATAAGGTTGGCCCGGATCATGATGGGCTGACCGTCGGCCTCTCCTTCAGAGCCTGCAATCTGGTAATGGATGGGCCCATAACCCGAGGGCCCTGAGGCTGTGCCCACTTCACCATAGGCATAGAGCGACCGCTCCCCTATGCGTCGGAATAGAGAGGTGATAGTAGTGGCCTTACTCTCGCCCGAAAGGGTAACACCGGTCCCCCGGGCCTCCGCCTGGGCGGCAACCCAGGCGCTGGCCATGCCGGTGGCCAGGAGCCTACCCTCCCACACCGTGGCGCTGAGCGGTCCCAGGGAAGGGTAAAAGGGCACATGTTCCAGCGTAGTATCCCTGTTAAGGCCTATTTCAGCAGTGACAAGACCGGTAAACCCGCCGCTGACATATTCCAGGTAGGCGGCCGGGGCGGGGCTGCATAGAGCCGCCGCGAAAACGACGGCCGTCAGGATTGTTAAGAAAGATCGTAACATGGCTGTTCTCCTTCTCGCGCCGGGATCAGGGGGCGCGAGTCCCCCGCCCGTGTTACCCGGGAGACCGGAGAGAAGACCTGCAGGAGAGCAGCGCGCAGAGGGGGAGCTACAGAGATTTTTTCACAGGCACGGGGGGCTGATTGTCGGTCTCGGGGCCGAGCGCCGAAAAAATGTTTATGGAATCTGCGGTGAGCCTGACTGCCGGCACCGGCAGCGGCCAGCCGGGAGCACTGGCCGGCGCGGCGCCCTTCAGCCAAAAAAAATCAAACATGTTCACAATACTGAATAGCAATAACTATGCCGCTCTATCTGGTTGATATCATGACTGCCGGGCAGATATAGTTTAAAAAAATGAACATTTTGTCTGCAGATTGTAAAGAATTCTTTACGTTTTTTACAAACTTCAGGCCCTTGCCTGCTCCCTGACCGCCTCTCCCGGATATTGCCCTGAGCCCCCCTTTCTGGTAAGGTGTCCCCAATTTTCCCCGATCTTAAGGAGCATGCCCATGATTCCCCGCTACAGCCGCGAGCCCATGGCCCGCCTCTGGACCGAAGCATACAAGTACGAGACCTGGCTGCGGGTGGAGATCGCCGCCCTGGAGGCCATGGCCGAACTCGACCTGGTGCCCCCAAGCGCCGTGGATGACATCAAGGCCCACGCCCGCTTCGACGTGGAGCGCATCGAACAGATAGAGAAGGAGACCCGCCACGACGTCATCGCCTTCCTCACCAACGTCGCCGAACACGTCCCCGGCGAGGCCTCCCGCTACCTGCACTACGGCCTGACCTCCTCCGACATCCTGGACACCGCCAACGCCCTGCGGCTGCGGGAGGCCGCCGACCTCCTGCTGGCCGACGTGGACGACTTCCTGGCCGTGCTCCAGGCCCGGGCCCACGAATTCAAGGACACCATCATGATCGGCCGCTCCCACGGAGTGCACGCCGAACCCATTACCTTCGGCCTCAAGCTGGCCCTGTGGTACGCAGAGATGGCCCGCAACCGCACCCGCCTGGCCCAGGCCCGGGAGGCCATCAGCGTCGGCAAGCTCTCCGGCGCCGTGGGCACCTTCGCCCATCTGCCCCCGGAGGTGGAGGAGCGCACCTGCGCCAAGCTGGGCCTGGCCCCCGCCCCCCTGGCCACCCAGGTCATCCAGCGGGACCGCTACGCCCAGTACTTCACCACCCTGGCCATCATCGGCACCACCATCGAGAAGATCGCCGTGGAGATCCGCCACCTGCAGCGCACCGAGGTGCGGGAGGCGGAGGAGTTCTTCTCCCCGGGGCAGAAAGGCTCCTCCGCCATGCCCCACAAGCGCAATCCCATCCTGGCGGAAAACCTCTCCGGCCTGGCGCGCCTCTTGCGCACCAACGCCCTGGCGGCCCTGGAGAACAACGCCCTCTGGCATGAACGGGACATCAGCCATTCGTCGGTGGAGCGGGTCATCGCCCCGGACAGCACCATCCTGCTGGACTTCACCCTGGCCCGCCTCACCGGCCTGATCAAAAAGCTCCTGGTCTACCCCGAGGCTATGATGAAGAACCTGCAGTCCTCCCGGGGGCTGATCTTCTCCCAGAAACTCCTCCTGGAACTGGTCCATCGGGGCGCCACCCGGGAGGAGGCGTACGTCTTGGTCCAGACCCCGGCCATGCGCGTCTGGCAGGAGGGCCTGAACTACTACGACCTGGTGCGGGAGGACCCGAAGATCCGGAAATACCTCAGCCCCGAGGCCGTGGATGCTGTCTTCGACCTGAAAACCTACGTAAAATATACGGATTACCTGTTCCAGCGGGTGTTTGGGGGGTGAGGGAAGTTTTGCGGGGGAGGCCCAGGGAACTCGTTCCCTGCCCTCCCCCGCACCCTGGAACGACATGCGGCGGCGGAGCTTCGCCCCGCCGCCGCATGTGGCTGCTTTTGTGTGGCCCAGCCGCCAACGGTCCTGAACTTTCCAGGCCCCTGCTATAACTCGCGCATCCACCGGCGCCGGGCGCCAGGCGAGTAAGTCTTCCACATCCCGGCGGGTCTCGCCCGCCAGCCGGCCAGCCCCGCCAGGCCGCTGGCCGCCAACAGCCAGGTGGCGGGCGTCGGCACGGCCGCCCCGGGCGGCACATAATCGCTCGTCAGGATGACGAACACCTCGCCGCTGGCGCACTCGCTCTCCAACCCGTGGATCTGATTGCCGCCGGTGATGAACCCCCCGGGGCCGGCCTCCCCGAAGCGGACGAACTCCAGGAAGTAGTTATAGCCGTCCACCTGAAAATGGACGCTGGGGTAGTCCGCCGGGCTCAAGGCGACGATGTCCGCATTTTCCAGGGCGGTGCCGGCGTTGGGGGTATTGATGAGCTGCAGCGGCAAGACCAGCTCCTGGACGCTGCCGCCCAGCGAGGCGAAGTCCAGGGTGATGATCAGCTCGAGCGAATTGGCCTGCGTCTCCGGGAAGATGGTGCCGTTGAAGAAAGTCAGGGTGCCCAGGGAAAACTCCGCTCCGAAAATGCCGGTGAAGCCGGCCCCGGTGAACTGCAGGCTGCTCGGGCCGGTGCCGTAGGTGTATGGGTCCCCCCAGGTGACGTAATCGGTGCCCATCCCGGACGTCACCATCGTCGCCGGCCCGGCGGGATTGCTGAAGATGCCGGAGCTCGTCCCCAGGAAGTCGTCCGCCCGGGCCCCGCTGGCCAGCCAACCCATCGTCATCAACACCAGTAGTCCCAGAGTGCGGATACCCGGCCTTGTCTTCATCGCTCTTCTCCCGGTTGTAGTTGCCTTGGGGGTCGGTGCGCTCCGGACCGCCCCCGGGCGGGGGTGGGCCGGGCTTTCCCCTTGTCAGCCGCCGTTAGCCGAGACGGTCCGTAGCTCTCCCTCCCGCGCCCCGCGGCTCGCCTGCAGTGTTAATTAAGCAAGTCTCATACCATCTCTTCCAGCGCCCTGTCACTCAATGAAAGTCGACTTTAACCATCTTTAATTATTATTCAATGTTCATAAATTGCGACATCGTGTCAATAATCTTAAACATCCGCCCGCTCCCCCACCTCCCCCTGACCCTGGCCGCTAGCAGGATTCCTTCCTGGTGCCCCTGCCGGCTCCCCTTGACGGCCCGACTGCCGTTTGATACCCTCAACCTCAGCAATTTCCCCTGCAAGGAGCCCAAATCGTGATTCTTCAGAAAGCCGCGTTGCCCGCCTCCTGCCTGCTGACCATCTTTCTGGCCGCTGGGGCCTTCTTCCCGGCCCGGGCCGCCTCCCCCCTCGAGGTCGTGACCCTGGTCCAGAAGAAATACGACGCCACCCAGGCCTTCAAGGTCTATTTTCGCCAAACAGCCCGCCTGAAGACCTCGGGTGTCTCCGATCATGCCGAAGGCTGGCTCTACTTCAAGAAGCCCGCCCAGATGCGCTGGCAGTATCTGGAACCTCCCGGCCAGCGCAAAGAGGTCATCACCGACGGCCGGCAGGTCTGGATCTATACCCCCCAGGATCATATCGTCATGATCTACCCCCTCAACAAGGTCCTGCGCTCCGACCTGGTGCTGCGCTTCTTCTCGGGCATCGGCCAGATTCAACAGGACTTCGCCGTGGCCTGGGACCCGGGCTATCAGCCCGGCAGCCCCTATAAAATCGAACTGAGACCCAAAAAGCCGGCGCCTGAACTCAAGGAACTCATCCTCACGGTGGACCCGCAAACCTACCTGGTGCAGGCCCTGCAATTTTCCAACGCCTACGGCGACCAGACCACCATGCGGTTCGATCAGCCCCAGTTGAACCTCAGACTGGAGCCCGGCTTCTTCACCTTCACCCCGCCCCCGGGGGTGGAAGTGGTCAAAGAAAGCGATTTTTAGGACAACCCCATGACCCTGACGCAACTGCAAACTGAAGTGCGGCAGTGGCTGCGGCGGCAAAACGCCATCCTCCTGGCCCACAACTACCAGCCGGGCGAGATCCAGGATGTCGCCGACCTCACCGGCGACTCCCTGGGGCTCTCCCTGGCCGCGGCCCAAACCCCGGCGGAGATCATCGTCTTCTGTGGGGTGCACTTCATGGCCGAGACCGCCGCCATCCTCTGCCCCGACAAGACCGTCCTGCTGCCCCGCCTGGATGTGGGCTGTTACATGGCCGACACCATCACCGGCGACTCCCTCCGCGCCCGCCGGGCCCAGTTGCCGGGCGTGCCGGTGGTCACCTACGTCAATTCCACCGCCGCCGTCAAGGCCGACAGCGATATCTGCTGCACCTCCGCCAATGTGGTCTCGGTGGTGAACTCCCTCCCCGCCGCCCGGGTGCTGGTGGTGCCCGACCGCAATCTGGGGCTCTATGCCGCCCGCCATACGGACAAGGACATCCTCACCTGGGAAGGCTGCTGCAACATCCATGACGCCCTCACCCCCGAGGACGTCCGCCGCACCCGGGCGGCTCACCCCGGCGCCGTCTTCGTGGCCCATCCGGAGTGCCGCCCCGAGGTCCTGGAGTTGGCCCAGGTCATCCGCAGCACCACCGGCATGCTGGCCTACGTCCGGTCCGCCCCCGAACCGGAGTTCATCATCGGCACCGAAATGGGCATCCTCCACACCCTGCAGAAAGAAAACCCCGGCAAGCGCTTTTACTCCCCTTCGCCCCGCCTGGTCTGCCCGGACATGAAGCGCATCACCCTGGCCGACGTCCTGAGCGCCCTGCAGGAGCGTCGCCACGTCATCACCGTCCCGGAAGATATCCGCCTCCGGGCCCTTACTGCGGTGAACCGGATGTTGGCCGTCCCCCGGGACTGAAACGCCCTTTACCGCGCCGCCCCCGCCTCGCCTGCCGCCCGCCGCCACCGGTCGTACAACAGCCGCAAAGCCGGGGTCACCGGCGGCCCCGGGCCGGCCAGCAGCTGCTCCACCTCGGCCCGGCTGAAAAACCTTCCCGCCGCGATCTCTTCGGGATTGGGCCGCGGGCGGCGCTCCGTAACGCAGCTGAACAACGCCACATGCTCCCAGCCGGTGGCGGCCGAGGCCGACACTTCGACCACCGGCTGTATGTCCTCCGTCAAACCCAATTCCTCCGCCAATTCCCGCCGGGCGCACTCCCGGTAGTCCTCCCCCGGCTCCACATGTCCCGCGGCGGCGGAGTCCCAATGTCCCGGGTATTGGTCTTTGGTGTCCTGCCGCAGTTGCAGGTATAACCTCCCCTGGGGGTCCAGGACGAAGACGTGCGCCGCCCGGTGGATCAATCCGAAGCGGTGAATCTGGGACCGGCAGGCCCGGCCCACTAACCGATTGGCGCGATTAAAAACCTCAAGTTTTTCCATGTCCCTGCCGATACGTACATAAGACGCTCAACAGTCTCGCCCTATGATTGTATAACGTTGCCAAAAGAATGGTAATATAAACCTGAGCCTCCCGCCGGTAAGGGCGGGACGCCGGCAGTCAGGCACCGGGGAACCAACTGTTACCCCCATACTTCCCCGTCGCGGTCTCTGACCGACCCAAAGTCTGGGGGAGGGGCAACCGCACTGCCCCTAGGCTTACACCTGGCCCGGGGACAAGTTGACCTTTTTCCAGTAGTTAGCTTGCTCCGGATTTGTGGCCCGTATTTTGCAAAATCATAGGGCATGTTAACCATGAGTAGGCCCCACACGCTCAGATACGCACCTTCACGGTTGAGCCCCAGGTTCAGCGTCCGGGAATCGATGGTCTCCATGGATCTCCAACAGCAAATTCCTCCGGAACTTGAACAAGCCATCAAGGACATCCGCAGCGCCTTACACGAACTGGCCCAACCCCTGGCGGTCATCACCGGCACCATTGACCTGTTGATGCTGGAGTTGGACCAGCATTCCGATATATTTCAGGACGTCAAGAACATCAGTGACCAGTTGGAGCATATTTTAACCATCGTGGAGGAAATCCGCAGCGTGGCCCGCCAGATATCTCCCCACGGCCCGTCTCCCTTGGCGTAATCGTTCTCCTGCCGTCCTCCCGGCAGTTCCCCCCCCACCCGCATTCGCGCCACCGCCGCTCCCTCCCGCTCTGGTCCCCTGCCATTCCTGTTAACGGGGCACCCGTTCCCGGACGGACGGGGGCCGGATGGCGCCGCGCTTTCGAGTTCTCTGTTGTTTTTTGGGAGAATGGCCACGGAGATAAGCTCCCTGTCCGCCCTACCCCCCTTCCCAGCCAGTCAAGGGCTGGGGGATGCGGGACCGGAGGCGGGTGGCAGGCCCTGCGGCCCCTGGCACCCTCACCCACTCTGCCCCCATGCGAACTTATTTTCAAGAGTCGCCATACATTGCCCTCACTTTACTCTCCTGCCGGTCTGCCCCAACTACCCCCGACCCCTAACGAAAATTGTTAGGCAACCGTCAGCGAGTTGGCGTCTGCCTGTGCGTCTGTCAGGGCGGGGTCGTGCTCTCAGGATGCCGGCAAACGCGGATTTGCCTGTAAAGGCGCAATTCGTTGCGCCCCGAAAGGGTCTTGGGAATGCGGGGCCGCGACCGCGGTTTAGGGAGCCGGGGGGCGACCGGGGGTCTCCGGCAGGCGGGCGACGAAAGGCGATAGATCGTAGCCCAGACCGCCCTGGGCGTTGGCCTGGGTCAGCCGTGAAAAGCACTCGGTGAGTCTGGGGGGCTGCTTGAGGACGGCATAGATGTCGAAGGCCCGGGAATAGTATCCGAAGGCCCGGTCCCAGTCCCCCAGGGCGGCCCGGGCCTCCCCCAGGCCCATGAGGTCGGCGGCCATGCCGCCCCGGGCCAGCACCTGGCGGTCGGCGGCCAGGGCGGCCTCGAAGTGGCGCACCGCGGCCCCGGGCTCGCCTTGGGCCAGCGCCAGGCGTCCCCACTGGTACTGGCAGGGCCCCCGCAGGGCCGCGGACTTGATCAGGGGCTGGGCCTCGGTGAGCCGCTGCCGGGCCGCGGCCGCGTCACCCTGGTCCAGGGCCAGCCCCGCCAGCTGGCACAGCACCCGGGCCCGGGCCTCGGGAGACTTCGCCGCCGCGGCCTCATCCAGGGCCTCCTCAAGGAGCCCCCCGGCTTGGGAGGGCTGGCCCTGCTTCTGGGCCAGGGTGGCCAGGTTGGCCAGATTGATGCTGGCCTCCGCCCGGGCGTTGAGTTCCCGGTTGATGCGCAGGGCCTGCCCCAAGAGATCCCGGGCCTGGGCGTACTCGCCTCGCTCCAGGGCCACGGTCCCCAGGTTGTTGAGCTGCTGGGCCACCCCGTACGGGTAATCGATGCCCCGGCTGACCTCCAGGGACTGGTCAAAGGACCGGGTGGCCCGTCTCATCTCCCCCTGGGAAAAACGCTCTTCCCCGGTCCGGGCCAGATCCACGGCGCGTTCCACCTGGCGGCCGTAGGGGTCGGGCTGGCCGCCGCACCCCGCCAACGCTAGGGCCAGCGCCAGCGCCGGCAGCCCCCACCGCCTCCCCGCCCTAAGGCACATTGCGGGGCTCCAGGTGGATGGCCCGGCTGGCCGCCGCCGGCGGCGCCGTGAGTTTGATCAGGGGGTTGGCCTTCACCGCGTCCAGCACCTCGCTGCCGCTCTTGGCCGCGTCCCCCGCCGTCTCCATCAACCCCGGGAACTCCTGCATGCCGGTGCGCATATCGCTGAGGATGCCCTTCACCTTCTCCATCTCCTGCCCCACGCTGGCGGCCAAGCCCGGCAGTTGGGTGCTGGTGGCCTTGAGGTCGTCGGTAATGGTCCGGGAGTTCTTCAACACCGTCTCCAGGGCCAGCAGGGCCCCTTCCAGCCGGTTGTAGAAGTCCTTCTTGACCAGCAGTTCGCCCACCGAGCCCTTGGCCTCCAGGATGCTCTTCATGATTTCGTTGAAATTGTCCGCCATGGCCAGGAACTGCTGTTCATGGCTCCGCAGCCGGTCGCTGAAATGGGCCAGGTTCTCCATAATCTGGCGGACCCGGCGCAGGGTCTCCTCGGGGCGCAGTTCCGCCAGATAATCGGCCAGGGTCTTCTGCACCCGGGAGGGGATGGTGCCGTAGGGATCGATGACCGGGTACCCCGAAGACCCCGGGCTGATGTTGATGTATTCGCTTCCCAGCAGCGTGGGGCTCTGCACCTCGGCCACCGAATCCTGGCGGATCAGATCGGCGTATTCCGCCAGCACCTTGATGGTGAACTCCACCTGGTTTTCGTCCCGCACCCGGCTGATGCGGATCTTGGTGATCCGGCCCACGTCGGCGTTGAACATCTTCACGGCCGCGCCCTGGACCAGGTTGTAGCCCTGGGGGAACTTCACCAGATAGGTGCGCTGGGCCTTGAACCAGGCCTTCCCCTGCCCGATGATCAGCAGGGCCGCCAGAGACAACAGCACCACCAGAAACAGAAACAGTCCGGCGAGCTTTTCCCTGTGGCTGTAAGACTCGTCCATGATTTCTTGTCCTGCGGCGGAGTTGAGGGAGTGTACGCCCATCATAGCACGCCGGCCGCCGAAATGCCAGGGGGTTTTCACCGGAGGGAGACCGGCAGGTCACTGATCCTATACGGAGTGGGAAAGCAGGGTACGGCCGGGCGTACCCCCCGCCGGGCGGGGGGCCGCCGGGATACCCGGACGCCGCGGCCGCAACGTCCGGTTAGGCGCCGGAGATCTCTCCGTCGCTCAGATAGCAGGCCGGGTCCGGGGCCCACAGATCGCCCGTCAGGGCCTCGGCCCGCACCCGGAAATTGCCCCCGCAGATATCCAGCCAGCAGCAGGAGGCGCAGCGCCCGGTGACATACTTCTTCTTGTCCTTCAGCCGGGCCATCAGGGGGTTGTCCAGATCGGTCCAGATGTCGCTGAAAGGGCGCTGCCGCACGTTCCCGAACGAATGGTGCCGCCAGAACTGATCGGCGTAGACCTCGCCGTCCCAACTGACGCAGCCGATCCCCCGGCCGGAATTGTTCCCTTCGTTCATCTTGAGCAGCTCCAGCACCTCCGCCGCCCGGGGGGCACCGGCCCTCTTCAGCCGCAGGTAAATGTAGGGGCCGTCGGCATGGTTGTCCACCGTCAGCACTTCCTTGGGTTTGCCCCGGGCGAAGAGCGCCGCCGTGCGGTCCATGATCAGGTCCACCACCGCCCGGGTCTCCCTGTGGGTCAGCGCCGCGGTCACCAGCTTGCTCCCCCGGCCGGTGTACACCAGGTGGTAGAAACATACCCGGGGGATGTCGCGCTCCTCCAGCAGATCGAAAATCTGCGGGACTTCCTGAAAATTGTGGCGGTTGAGGGTGAACCGCAACCCCACTTTGATGCCCGCCTCCTGGCAGTTCCGGATGCCCGCCAACGCCCCGGCGAAGGCCCCCTTGACGCCCCGGAAGCGGTCATGGGTCGCCTCCATCCCGTCCAGGCTGATGCCCACGTAGGACAGCCCCAGGCTTTTCAGCTCCTGCGCCAGCTCCCGGGTGATCAGGGTGCCGTTGGTGGAGATCACCGCCCGCATCCCCCCCCGCACCGCATGCTCGATCAACGGCAACAGATCCGGCCGCATCAGGGGCTCTCCCCCGGAAAACAGCACCACCGGCGACCCGAAGCCCCGCAGGTCGTCCAGCAGCGCCAGACCTTCCTCCCGGCTCAGTTCGTCCGCCGCCGCCGGGCCCTCGGACCCGGCGTAGCAATGCACACACCGCAGGTTGCAGCGTTTGGTGACGTTCCAGACCACCACCGGCTTCTTGTCCCGGGAGAACTGCAGCAGGTGCGACGGCAGCTGCCCGGAATGCCGGCCGTAGCGCAACACGTCGGCGGCTTCCACCGCCCCGCAATACAATTTCGAAATGCCGATCATCTTCTACCTGTCACTGGAGTAATACGGGGGCTCCCGGGCGGCCCGCCCGCCTTTTCCCCCATCCCGGGAGGGGCTGGGGGCGGGGCAGGGGTCCGGGGATTACCGGCTCCTGCTCCCCAACGCGGTTATCCCCGTTCAAATTCTCATCTAGTTCTTATAAGTCCCGTCGCCCGCCGGCGCCAGGGGGAGAGGCTCCGGGACGCCGGCGATTGCCCCCCGCCGGCGTGCCGGCTCAGAACTGGCTGGGATAGGCGCTCTGCGGGGTGGCCCCCTGGAAGATGCGGTTGAGGAAGGTGTCCAGGTCCAACAGGGCCTCTTTGTCCAGGACGAAGCTGTCCACGGCGGTCTTGTCCCGCACCAGTTTCAGGGCGTACTCCAAATCCTTGGAAAACCCTTCGCACACGGCCCGGGCCGACGTGCCGCCCTCCAGCGCCCGCCGCATGATCTCATCCACGGCTTCCGGATCGAAACTCAGGTGCACCTGGTGGCTCAGCTGAAACCGTTCCTCAAACCCCTTCACCTGCTGATACAGCTTGCTGATGGCGTCGAACGCCGTCGCCAGATCGCAGTCCCACCGGCGGTACTGGTCCACCATCAGCTCCACCCGGTACGGGGTCAGGGGCATGTGGTAACGCCGCAGAAACTCGTTCTCCCGCCGCCAGACCGACTGGCGCAACAGCTCCAGTTCCGCGGCCGCCACCGCCTCGTAGCGCCCCCGGCTCTCCGGGTTCTCCGGCTCGGCCAGCAGCTTCTCCAGTTGTGCTTCCGGCTGCTGCACCACCTCCGGGGTCACCAGCAACACCTTGATGTCCGTGGATGGCAGCCGTTTTTCGTATTCGATCAGGGCCTTCTCCGTAACGCTCACCAGCCCCCGGGCCCCGGTCTTCTCCCGGGCCGCCCGCTGGGCCAGCAGGCGCAGGGCCTCGTCCTCGAACTTGATGTCGATGGCGTAAGCCCGGAAATCCCGCTTCTTGCTGTTGATGATGGGGTTGTTGGGGTTTTTCAGAATCTCATGCAGGTCCGCGGCCGACAACTCCTCCAACACCGCGATCACCGGCAGCCGCCCCACAAACTCCGACTCGAACCCATACTTGATCAGATCCTCCGCCGCCACCTGGTTCCAGAACTCCGCGTCGGCCCCCTTCGACCGCGGCCGCCCCCGAAACCCGATCTCCTGCTTGGCCAGGCGCTCCCGGATGATCTTGTCCAACCCGTTGAAGGCCCCGCTGACGATGAACAGCACGTTGCGGGTGTTGAGGGTGCGCTTCTCCTTCTTCCCCGTCTTGCGGTACTGCTCGATGGCCTGAATCTGGCTGATGGGATCGTGGGCCACCCGCAGGTCCACGTCGGTCTCTTCCATGGGCTTCAGCAACGCCCGCTGCACCCCGCTGCGGGACACGTCCGGGCCGATGAGATTGCCCGCGGAGGCGATCTTGTCGATCTCGTCGATGTAGATGATGCCGTACTGGGCCAACTCCAGGTCGTCGTCCGCCTCATACACCAGGTCCCGCACCAGATCCTCCACGTCGCCGCCCACATACCCCGTCTCGCTGAACTTGGTGGCGTCCCCCTTGACAAAGGGCACCCCGATCTTCTTGGCGATGAGCTTCACCAGATAGGTCTTGCCCACCCCCGTGGGCCCGATGAGGATGATGTTGTTCTTGATGGAGCCCACGCCGATATCCGGGCTCTTGCCCTTCTCCAGCATGTAGCGGATGCGGTTGAAATGGGTGCACACCTTCGTCGCCAGAATGCTCTTGGCCTTCTCCTGTTTGACGACGTACTCGTCCAGATAGGCCTCCAGCTCCTCCGGCTTCAGGTTGAAATTGATCTTGCTCGTGACTTGGCTTTCCTTGCTTTTCGTCATTGATTCGTCCATTGCGGGTTGGGGCCTTACCAAGGCGGAGATGATCTTGACGCGGTCTCCGTATTTCTTGGCGAGGTGCTCCTTGAGCTCCTCCTCCAGTTCCTGCTGGTCGGGATATTTCCCGCTCGTCTCATCCATGCATCAGCTGTCCGTTAACTTTGTTAATAGTATATCGTTCCGCCGCCCCCTTTGCAAGGCGGGGGGACCCCCGCCGCCGGACCGCCGGCCGCCGCAGTGTTGCCGGAGTGCCCGACGGTCCCCATCCCCACCCCCACAAAAAAAGCAGGGCCGTCGCCGGCCCTGCCGCCATTTTCCCGACGGATGCCACCCCTTACCGCTTCCAGCGTTTCCGCAGGAAGGGCAGGCCCAACAGCCCGGTCCCCAACAACAGCACCGTGGACGGCGCCGGCACCGGTGTGCAGGCGTAGTGAAAGATGTTTTCCCACACGATGGCGTTGTTGCTGCCCGCAGTCGGCGACACGGGATCGCCGAAGTCGTCCCAGGCGTCCATGTCGGTCAGATACACCACGTGCCCCAATCCGTAAATCTGCACCGCCAGCGCCGTGGACCCGTTGGCCGCGTGCACTCCGATGATGGTGGCCCCGCTCACGGACGACGAATACACCTGGTCATAGGTGGTCACCGCACCCGCCGGCCCCGACCAGATGGGATGGTCCACCGTCTTGTTGACCGCCGCCGCGGTGCCGGCCGAACCCACCGCCGCGGTGCTGTAGGTTACGCCGAACAGGGCCGCCAACGGATCCGCCGCCGGATAGAAGTCCCCCCAGTCCCGCTGAATCACCAGACCGCCCCCCGCCGCTACGAACGCCGCGATGTCAGCCAGTTCCTGGGCGCTGAAGGCGGTGTTCACGGCCCCGGTATACAGCGCGCAGGCCCCCGCGATGTTCGCGGTTGTGAAGCTGCTGGTGGTCCCGATGGTGAACCCCGCGGCCAGCAGGACGTTGGTGGCGTTCGCCATCGCCGCAGAGGTGAGATAGCGGTCGCCGCCGGATTCATTTTCATCGCCCGTCCGGCTCGCGTCCAGGCTGACGATGTGCAGCGCCAGGGCGCTCCCCGACACCAGCAGCGTGATCAAACACGCCAGCAAGCCTGTCTTGAGACCAAACCTGAGAAACTTTTTCATCTTCCTCCTCCTTGGTTGTCCTGAATATCGCCTTCAGGAAAAATCCCCCTGCCCGTCATCCCTGCGCCACCGCGACCTCACCTCCTTATCCCCGTGGGGTCTTATTGCCCGGATTTCTCTATCCGATTATTAACAGCAAAAAACATACCTTTTAATATTCTTTGTAATTAATGTAAGTTATGATTTATTTTCCTTAAAATAATGTTTGATTTTTTGAACATGCTGTTTCAAAAACTAAACTAGGCTGATCACTTGGTTGGATTACTCGCGACCCCCTGGCCGCTTCCGGTCTGCGGCCGCGCCTGAGCCCCCGGGCCGGCAATCGCCCCAACCACTGGCGCAACGCCGGCACCGGCGCGATAATAATAAAAAAACCCAGGAGACACCCCCATCGACCGTCCCCACGGCAATCTCACCGGCCTCAAGCCCCAGCAGCTCCAGCGCCTGGAACGCCTCTACCGGCGCAAGGTGCCCCCCCACCAGATCGTCAGCCCCGAGCTGGCCCGCCAGCTCACCGACATCTCCGCCGACTGCCGCCGTCAGGTGGGCGTCCTCCTCGACCGCCAGGGCGCCGTGGACCTGGTCCTGGTGGGCGACCCCAAGGGCCTGGTCATCCCCGTCCTGGGACGCCTTCGCCAGGCCGGCGGCCGCCTCAAGGGCCTGCGCCTGATCCATACCCACCTCCGGGGCGAAGCCCTCAGCCGGGACGACCTCATGGACCTGGCCTTCCTCCGCCTCGATCTGGTGGCCGTCCTGCAGGTCAGGGCCGACGGCCAGGCCGGCCCCCTCCAGGCCGCCTACCTCCTCCCCCGGCCGGTGGACGGCGACAGCTTCGCCCACCTCCAGGTCGATCACGTCGCCCGTCTCGACGTGGACTTCACCGCCCTGGTGCACTCCCTGGAGGCCGAACTCCAGCGCGCCGCCGTCCCCGCCGCCGACGGCCGCCGGGAGCAGGCCATCCTCATCGGCGTCACCACCAAACCCCGCCATCAGGCCGAGGCCTCCCTCGCCGAACTCCGGGAACTGGCCGTCTCCGCCGGCCTCACCGTGGCCGACGTCATCCTGCAGCAGCGCCGCCGCATCGACTCCCGGTTTCTCATGGGCAAAGGCAAACTCGCCGAGCTGCTCATCCACGCCCTGCAACTGGGCGTGGGCCTGCTCATCTTCGACGCCGACCTCAACCCCTCCCAGGTGCGCTCCATCACCGACCGCACCGATCTGAAGGTCATCGACCGCACCCAGCTCATCCTCGACATCTTCGCCCAACGCGCCCGCTCCCGGGAAGGCAAGCTCCAGGTGGAAATGGCCCAGCTCAAGTATCTCCTGCCCCGCCTCACCGGCCGGGACGACGCCCTCTCCCGCCTCACCGGCGGCATCGGCGGCCGGGGCCCCGGCGAAACCAAACTGGAGATCGACAAACGCCGGGTGCGGGAACGCCTCCACCGCCTCAGCCAGGAACTGGAGCACGTCCGCCGCGACCGCCGCACCCGCCGCGGCCAGCGCCGCCGCCAGGGGCTCCCGGTCCTGTCCATCGTCGGCTATACCAACGCCGGCAAGTCCACCCTGCTCAATACCCTCACCCACTCCGCCATCCTGGCCGAAGACCGCCTCTTCGCCACCCTCGACCCCACCAGCCGCCGGCTGCGCTTCCCCCGGGAACGGGAGGTGATCATCACCGACACCGTGGGCTTCATCACCAACCTGCCCCCCGACCTGCTCACCGCCTTCAAGGCCACCCTGGAGGAACTGGACGAGGCCGACCTCCTGCTGCACGTCATCGACCTGTCCAACCCCCGCTGGCCGGAGCAGATGCAGGCGGTGGACAGGATACTGGCCGAACTCGAGCTGGGCGACAAACCCGTGCTGCCGGTCTTCAACAAACTCGATCTGGTCCCCCCCTCCCTGGCCGCCCTGCAGTGCCGCATCCATCACGGCGTGGCCGTTGCCGCCACCCAACCCGCCACCCTGGCCCCCCTGTGGACGCGCCTGGACGCCGTCATCGACGACCTCCTGGCCCGCCGCGGCCTGCCCGTCCCCGGTGAACCCGCCGCCGCCGCCGACCCCTCCCCGATTGACAGGAGCGCCCCGCCGGATTAAAGTAGTCTGGGGTTTGGCGGGGGAGGGCCGGGGGAGTACGACGCCTCCGGCCCCTGGCCCCCTCCCCACATCATCCCGAAGGAGAACGCCGTATGTCCAAACTCGCCTTTCTCTTCCCCGGCCAGGGCTCCCAATACGTGGGCATGGGCAAGGCCCTGTCCGACGCCGACCCCCGGGCCCGGGAACTCTTTGCCCGGGCCGAGGCCGTCACCGGCCTGCCCCTCATGCGCCTGTGCTTCGAGGGGCCCCTGGAGGAACTCACCGAAACCGTCAATCTGCAGCCCGCCGTCACCATGGTCAACCTGGCCTTAAATAACGCCCTCAAACGGGCGGGAGTCTCCCCGGACTTCACCGCCGGGCACAGCCTGGGCGAATACAGCGCCCTGGCCGCCGCCGGCGTCCTCACCGAGGCCGACGCCCTGCGGGCCGTCAAGGAGCGCGGCCGGGTCATGCAGCGGGAGGCCGAACGCCACCCCGGGGCCATGGCCGCCGTCATCGGCCTGGACCGGGAAAAGCTGGTGGCCCTGCTCGCCCCCCTGGCGGCCCAGGGCGCCCTGGCGCTGGCCAACTTCAACACCCCGGAACAAATCGTCATCTCCGGCGATAAACACCTCATCGCGGCCGCCGTGGAGGCCCTCAAGGCGGCCAAGGTGCGGGCCGTGCCCCTGGCCGTCTCCGGGGCCTGGCACTCCCCCCTCATGGCCGCCGCCGGCCCCGATTTCGCCGCCTTCCTGAACGGCCTCACCTTCCAGACCCCCGTCTGCCCCATCCTGCTTAACGTCACCGGCAGCCCGGAGACCGACCCCGTCAAGATCCAGCGCCTCATGAGCCAGCAGCTCGTCTCCGGGGTCATGTGGACCGCCATCGTCGCCCACCTGCTGGCCCTCGGGGTAAACACCTTCGTGGAGGTGGGCCCCAAAAACGTCCTCAAGGGCCTGGTGCGCAAATGCATCCCCAAGG
This sequence comes from uncultured Desulfobacterales bacterium, assembly GCA_964428565.1. GTDB lineage: Bacteria > Desulfobacterota > Desulfobaccia > Desulfobaccales > Desulfobaccaceae > CAYRYV01. The sequence goes on from CAYRYV010000057.1 coordinate 19,708, forward strand.
ACCGCCCCTTTACCTTCCACAACGTCGAAGACCCCGCCAGCCTCGAAAAATTCCTGGCGGATTATAAAAAGTAGAGAAACAAAAAAGGCGGGGCCACCCCCGCCGTTTTTGTTTTCGGGAGTTCTTTCTCCCCGCTCCCCAGCTCCTGCCGGGGAACGCCCGTGCCCGCCCGGCTCCTGCCGGGCCGCCCCGCTCTCCCTTCCCCCGGTGGCACAGGCTTCCAGCCTGTGCATAAAAAACCCCCGCCGCCCGGGTCCGCCAACCCGCCATAACCCGAAACCCGAAACTCTGAACTCTGAACTACGAACTACGAACTCTTTTTGTGACATCTGTCTCATCTGTTCTGGAAAAATGTCTGGTTTCCTTTATATTGGTGACCATGCGGATGGCGGGGTGCCCGCCGGCGGCCCCGGCGTTCCCCGCGGCTCTTTGACAAGTCAACTTTTTTTTCTCCTCGTTCCCAAGCTCCTGCTTGGCCACCTCTGGTTTTCTGGCGTGCCCTCGCCTCCCGCCTGCCGGTATGCCCACGGCGTGGCGGCCCCGGGGGCCGGCCCTCACCCGTCATCCCTCTACGGGCTGGGGGGTGGGGGTCCGGGGGCGGGGGTAAGGGTCGTCAGACCCTTGGCCCCCTCCCCCGGCTTCTCCCTTTCCCCCCGTTCCCCAGCTCCTGCTCCTTCTCCTCGTTGCCCGGCTCCTGCCGGGCCACCTCAACTGGAAACTGGAAACTGGAAACTTTATTTGTGACATTTGTCCTATGTGTCTCATCTGTTCTGGAAAAATGTCTTATTTCCTTTTCCC
>CAYRYV010000058.1:0-20479 GCA_964428565.1 uncultured Desulfobacterales bacterium
GCAGCAGCCATAATCTGTTGGCGAAAAGTTGGAGTTATTTACGGATAAGCACTTAGCCTCAGGCGGCGGGAGCGTCCGTCCGGGGTTCAGTGTAGCCGCACTCCTTGTTCGGGCAGGCGTAGTGGGAGCCGAGTTTTTTGGTTTCCTTGGCGACCATGAGGGGGAAGCCGCATTGGGGGCAGGCCCGGGCGGCGGGGGGGTAGTTGAGGGTGTAACGGCATTCCGGGTAACGGCTACAGCCGTAGAAGACGCCGCGGCGGGAACGGCGGGGCAGGAGGACGCCGGTGCAGCCCTCCTGGGGGCAGGGGACGCCGGTGGCGGCGGGTTGATCTTTAGGCCCGCCGAGGTTTTGGGTATATTTGCATTTGGGGTAGCCCGGGCAGGCCAGGAAGGGGCCGTAGCGGCCCTGTTTGGCCACCAGGGTCTGGCCGCACTGGGGGCAGGTGGCGGTGATGTCGGCCAATTCCGGGGGGACGGCGTCTTCTTTGGCTTGGGGGATGATCTTGCCGGTTTCATCCCGCTGGAAGTTCTGGGTGAAGGTGCAGTCGGGATAAGCCGAACAGGCCAGGAATTCGCCGTTTTTGCCCCATTTGACCAGGAGGTCGGCGCCGCACTGGGGGCAGGCGAGGCCGGTGGGCAGGCCCTTGACCCGGGGCATGGCGGCTTTGGCCTGCTCCAGGTGTTGGGAAAAGGAGTCGTAAAAGGCCCGGAGGACGTCCTGGCGGACGGCCTTGCCGGCGGCGATGTTATCGAGGTTCTCCTCGAGGCGGGCGGTGAACTGGATATCCATGATTTCCGGGAAACTGGCCACCAGCAGGTCGTTGATGGTGAGGCCCAGTTCCGTGGGCCGGAAGCCGGTTTTGGACTTGGTGACGTAGAGCCGGTCCTGGATCACCCCCAGGATGGCGGCGTAGGTGCTGGGGCGGCCGATGCCCTGTTTCTCGAGCTCCTTGATGAGGGTGGCTTCGGTGTAACGGGGGGGCGGCTGGGTGAAGTGCTGTTTGGGGTCGAGTTTCAGGAGCTTGAGGATGTCGCCGGCTTGGAGGGCGGGGAGCTTGGCGTCGTCGGGGGGCTGGTCGGCGGGGCGGCCGGACTTGCCCCGGACGGCGCCGTTGAGGCTTTCTTCGTAGAGGGCGGTGAAGCCCGGGAATTTGACCACGGAGCCGGTGGCCCGGAAGAGGTAATCCCGGGCGGCGATATCGGCGGTGGTGACCAGCAGCAGGGTGGCGGCCATCTGAGAGGCGACGAAGCGTTTCCAGATAAGGGTGTAAAGGGCGAGTTCGTCTTTGTCGAGGAAGGGGGCGACCTTTTCCGGGGTGCGCAGGACGTCGGTGGGGCGGATGGCCTCGTGGGCCTCCTGGGCGGTTTTGCGGCTCTTGTAGACGTTGGGCTTGGCGGGCAGGAAGTCGGGGCCGAAGCGGCCGGCGATGAAGTCCCGCACCGCGGCCACGGCCTCGGCGCTGACGCGGGTGGAGTCGGTGCGCATGTAGGTGATGAGGCCCACCGGACCTTCGGGGCCCAGGTCGATGCCTTCGTAGAGGCGTTGGGCGAGGCGCATGGTCTTTTGGGCGCCGAAGCGCAGCTTGCGGATGGCCTCCTGCTGCATGGTGCTGGTGATGAAGGGCGGCAGGGTTTTTTTCTGGCGTTCTTTCTGGTCCACTCGGGCCACGGTGAAGGCGGCGCCCTCCAGGGCGTCGATGACCTTTTGGGTCTGGGTGCCGTCGGCCAGCTCGAGCTTTTTGCCCTTGTGTTTGATGAGCTGGGCGGTGAAGGGGGGCGGTCCGGAGGCCCGCAGATGGGCGGTGAGGGACCAGTACTCCTGGGTGACGAAGGCGGCGATTTCCCGCTCCCGGTCGCAGATGACCCGTAGGGCGATGGACTGGACCCGGCCGGCGCTGAGGCCGCGTTTGACCTTTTCCCAGAGGAGGGGGGAAATCTGATAGCCCACCAGGCGGTCGAGGATGCGGCGGGCCTGCTGGGATTCGTAGCGGGAGCGGTTCAGTTCCACGGGGGCGGCCAGGGCGGCGCGGATGGCCTTGGGGGTCAATTCGTAGAACAGGACCCGGTGAAAGGTGTGCTTCCGGTTGCCCAGGACCTCGGCGATGTGCCAGGCGATGGCCTCGCCCTCCCGGTCGGGGTCGGGCCCCAGGTAGATATCGGTGAGTTTGGCGGCCTCTTTCTTGATATCCTGGATGGCCTTGGTTTTGCCTTCGATGACGACGTAACGGGGGGTGAAATTGTCCTGGACGTCGACCCCCAGCTCTTTTTTGGGCAGATCCTTGATATGGCCCACCGAGGCCCGGACGGTATAATCGGCTCCCAGGTATTTCTGCAGGGTGCGCGCCTTGGCGGGCGATTCGACAATTAAAAGCGATTTGGGCATAAGAACTCTTTTAATGGGGGGAGCGTGCGCCAGCTGCAAACAGCCGGGGGCCGCGGCCAAAGGCCGGGCCCGGGGACGCGTCCCGATGGTTAACTGGTTATCAGGCGTCTGGAGTTGGCCTCTTTGTCGGCATCTCCGGGGTTAAACTAAAATCTTAAGATAAGCTGAACTCCGTCATTCCGCCAGAACAAAAAGCTTCCCGGGCAATTCTTTAATCAATCCCTGCAATTCCAGCATGGTGAGGCGGCCCAGGACCTCGGCGGCGGGCAGGCCGGTGGCGAGGATGAGTTCCTCCATGTGCACGGGGTCGGCCTGGAAGTGGGCGATGACGGGGTCCTCCACCACCGGGGCGACGCTCTCGGGATGGAATAACAGGGTGTCCTGAGCCTTGGGCTGCAGGCGCACGTCGCTGAGGATGTCGGCGACACTCTCTACGAGGCGGGCCCCCTGCTTGATCCAGTGGTGGGGCCCGACGCTGGTGGGGGAGTCGATGGGGCCCGGGACGGCGAAGACCTCGCGACCCTGTTCCAGGGCATAGCGGGCAGTGATATGGGCGCCGCTCTGGCTGGCGGCCTCGACCACCACCACGCCCAGAGCCAGGCCGCTGATGAGGCGGTTGCGCACGGGAAAATTGCGGGCTTCGGGGGGGGTCCCCAGGGGATATTCGCTGATGAGGGCGCCGTGGGCGGGGATGCTGTTATAGAGTTCGCGGTTTTCCGGGGGATAGACCACGTCGAGGCCGCAGCCCAGGACCGCGAAGGTGCGGCCGCCGTTTTCCACCACGGCCCGGTGGGCGGCGGTGTCGATGCCCCGGGCCAGGCCGCTGACCACGGTGATGCCCTTCAGGGAGAGGTCGCGGCCCAGGCGGTAGCTGATCTTGCGGCCGTAGTGGGTGGGTTTGCGGGTGCCCACCAGGGCGACGGCCAGGCGGTCGTTGGGGGTGAGGCTGCCTTTGAGGTAGAGAAAGGGGGGCGGGTAAGGAATCTGGCGCAGGGCTTCGGGAAAATCCGGGTCGTCCCGGGTGATGAGCTGTCCGCCCAAGGCGGCGAGCTGTTCCAGTTCCCGATCGAGGCGGGGCCAATCCTTGAAATCGAGGATGGCCCGGGCCAGGGCGGGGGTGATGCCCCGGACGGCGGTAAGCTGGGTTGGGGAGGCCTCGAAGACGGCCTCAGGGTTACCGAAGGTATCCACCAGGCGCTGGAAGAGCACCACGCCAATACCGGGGACGGCCCGGAGGGCAAGCCAGGCCAGCTTTGCGAAGGGATCAGTCATATCTCACGAAAAGTCGCTCTGGGTCCAGGCCTGCAATTTTTCACAGCCGTCGTTGATCCGGGCGAGGTGCTGGAGCACTTCGGCCAGCCGCTGACGCCGCTGATTTTTCTGATCTTCCTGTTGGACGACGAGTTGCTGGAGACTGTCGAAATCCACCAGGAGGGCGCTGAGGGCCGTGGTCCAGGCGTTTTCCTGGGAGGTGACGAGATGGTCCACCAGGGGGAAGAAATATTGGAATTTCATGCCTTCGCTGTAATCCAGGAGGGCGGTGGCGAGTTCCTGCCGGGCATATTTCTTGATGCTTCCCAAGGCCCCGGTGAGGGACTGGACCAGGCGATGACGCTTGGCCCCCGGGGGGTCCTTGCTCCACCAGGCGCGCAAGCGTTCGAGGGTGTCGTTGACCAGGCTGACGCCCAGGCGCATGAGAGCCTCCCGCCGGAGACGCCAATCCATGTGAAGCTCCAGGGAAAAGAGCCGGGGGTGCAGGTCAGCCGGGGGCTGCCAGGAAAGGGCGTCCAAGGTGGGGGCGGGGGTGGGGATGCCCAGGGCGCGGATTTCGTCGTAATAGCGGGTGACGGCATCCTGGAGGGTGGCGGCCAGGGGGGCGAGCAGCCGGGACACTTCGGTTTGCAGCCAGTCATCCTGCTGACGGACAAATTCCAAGATGCGGACATTGATCTCTTCGGTCAGGTAGGCCAGCAACTGCCGCTGGAAGCCCTGATAGACCAGGTAGAGGCCGGGCATGAAGCTGGAGAGCTTGTCGCCCAGCTCCAGTTGGGACAAATCGGCCTGATAGGAGTCGATGAACTGGGAGATTTGCCGGCCTACGTCGCCATGGCGGCTGTCGAAAAAGACGTCGATTTTTTTGCGGAGGGCCTGTTTCAGGTCCTCGGCCATCCCCTTGAGAGCGCTGATCAGGGCGCGCAAGACGCCTTGAAGGGGCTGGCGGTGGACCAGCAGGCGTTTTTTGACCTGTCCGAAGGTCTCCAGGTCGTTGCCCAGCAACTGCTGGTGCAGGCGGGTAGTTTCCTCCAGGCTGCGGGCGACCGCCTGGAGCCGGCTGAGGCAGCCGGACAACAACAGGCGGGAATGGCGGGCGGCGATCAACCTTTGAAATTCCTCTGCGAAGCTCTCGGCGCCGTCGCGGCTGAGGCGGACCATCTCGGGGACGCCCTCCCAGACGGCCAACAGGGCCTGATCCCGGGTGGATAAAGGCTCTCCCCGGGCCTGCAACCGGGCCAGCAGTAGATTGAGGGCGGAAAAGGAAAAGATGGGGGGCTGGGGATAGAGGCGGCGGAGTTCGCGGGCCAGGCGGTCGGTGAGTTCCCGGACCGCCCCGGGGTGATCAAACTCGGCCAGATCGAGGTTGACGACAAACAGGACGTGCTCCCAGGACCTCATCCTGAGGATATCGCCCAGAAACTTGTAGTCGGCCCGGCGCAAGCCTACCCGGGAGCTGATGACGTAGACCAGGAGGTCGGTCTGGAGCAGATAGTTCTGGACCTGGGCCAGGTGCTGGGGGATGGGCGAATCGCTGCCCTGACAGTCCCCCACTTCCAGGGAGGCCGCCGGCCAGGGGAAAGGCAGCCGTAAGAGGACATCCTTCAGGAAGACAGCCTGATTTTCGCGGCTCACCAGACTTTGGTGTTCCGCTAGTTCGGCTGCGCGCAATTCCAAGACGCGGCGCTCGCGGCTCAACTTCTCCTGGAGGGGGGGATAGCCTTCGGCGTAGGAGGCGAGCAGGACGTAATTCTGATCCAGGCTGTCCTGCTGAAGCAACCTGTCCCGATCGACCTCGGCCAGGACCTGAAGGAGAAGCTCCCGGTCGCCGGGTTCCCGCAGATCCAGGGGGGACGTGCGCTCCCGGAGGAGGGGACTGGGAAAAAAGGTGAGGGCGCGGTTGATTTCGCCATTGATCTCCTCCCAATCCTTGAAGACCAGGCGGGCCTGGGGCTCCGGGGCGGGCTGCAGCCGGGTGATCATGGCGGTGACGATGCCGGCGCCACGTTTGAGGACGTCCTGACCCAGGAGGGCGTTGATCAGGGTGGATTTTCCGGCCTTGACGGTACCCACCACCGCCACCCGGCAGAGGTCCTCGGCCAGGTGGGAGCGTATGCCTTCCAGCACGGAAAACCATTGTTCCGCCTGCTGGTGGGATCCCGGAATCAAGGTGGCCAGCTCGATGATCAGGGTGCGCAGGGAGTCGAGCAGGGGATTCAGGGAGGCCTGATAGTCGTGGGGGGATGATGTGGTCATGGCGTCGGGTGTATGTTCCTTGCATGTCCTGGGCGTATCGGGAACGTGCGGTAAAAGGTGGGGGGAGCCCGGCGATTCTCCCGCCGGGCGCCAACCGGTCACGGAGCGACCAAGGCGGCGGCCAGAGAGGGGATATCCCCTGGCGGCTCCCGGTGACAGCCTCAGGACGGCCTATTTGTTGTTAGCCGCCTTGGCCCCTTCTTTAGGAGCGAAGGCAGAAATGTACCCCCGCCCGACTTTTACCCGGATTTTTTCAGCGATTTCAATGGTAACGGTTTGATCGGAGATACCGGTGATTTCGCCGTACAGTCCGCCGGCGGTCACGATCCGGTCGCCTCGTTTGAGGTTTTCCAGAAAGGCCCGGTGTTCCTTGGCCTTTTTCTGTTGCGGGCGGATGAGGAGCACATAAAAAATACCGAACATCAGGATCAAGGGGACAATGGTCATCCAGCCCCCACCGCCGCCGGCGCCGCTGGGGTCGGCCATGGCATAGGCTACATCAATCACAGATATTACCTCCTTTGTGGTCACAGCGTTGCTGATAAAACGATTGGCGAAAGTTAGCGAAACGGCCCTGAGCCAAGGCGTGGCGCATTTGGCTCATGAGCTGCAGATAGTAAAACACATTATGCACCGTCAACAAACGGTACGCCAGAATTTCCCGGGCCAGAAACAGATGGCGCAGATAGGCCCGACTGTAGTGCCGGCACGTATAGCAGGCGCAGCCTTCGTCCAGGGGGAGAGGGCTGGCGGCGTGCGCCGCATTTTTAATGGTCAGGCTGCCGTTCGTGGTGAAGACCATACCGTTGCGGGCATTCCGGGTGGGGAGCACGCAGTCGAACATGTCCACCCCCCGGGTGACGGCTTCCACCAGGTCTTCGGGGGTGCCCACTCCCATGAGGTAGCGGGGCTGATGAGGCGGTAATTCGGGGACGGTGGCCTCCAGGATGGCCGACCGGGTTTCCCGGTCCTCCCCCACACTCAAGCCGCCGATGGCGTAGCCGTCGAACCCCGCCGCCACCAAGGCTTGGGCATGGGCCCGGCGCAGCCGGGGGAACATGCCTCCCTGGACCACGGGAAAGAGGGGCTTGTCCCGGCGGCGGTGCGCCTGCCGGCAACGGTGGGCCCACCGCAGGGTGAGATCGGCGGAGCGGGCGACATAGTCCTCACTTTTGTCCAACGGCGGGCATTCATCCAGACAGATAATGATATCAGTGTCCAGGGCTTCCTGTAAAGCCACAATCCGCTCCGGGCTGAGAAAATGGGCTTCGCCGTTGAGGTGGGAGCGGAAGGTGACCCCTTCTTCGGAGATTTGGCGCAGGCCCGCCAGGCTGAATATCTGGTAGCCGCCGGAATCGGTGAGGATGGCCCCGTCCCAGTGCATGAAGCGGTGCAGTCCCCCCAGGGCCTGGATGACCTCCACTCCGGGACGCAGGAACAGATGGTAGGTGTTCGCCAGGATAATCCGGGCGCCGAGGTCGCGGACCTCCTCCGGGGTGAGGGTTTTCACCGTGGCGTGGGTACCCACCGGCATAAAGACCGGGGTGGGAATGACCGCCCGGGGGGTGCTGAGCTCCCCCAGGCGGGCGGCGCTGTGGGGGTCGGCGGCCAGCACTCGGAAGCGGGTGGCGCATTCTGCCCGGGAGGGCGGGGTGACGGTCAAAGACTCCAAAATCGTGTACAACCTCCTGACAACGATAAGCCGAACCAATCCTCAGACAATCAACATGGCGTCGCCGTAGCTGTAGAAGCGATACTGCCGGGCCACCGCTTCCCGATAGGCGGCGGCGATTTGGTCCCAGCCGGCAAAGGCGGCGACCAGGAGCAGCAGACTGGATTTAGGCAGATGGAAATTGGTGATCAGCTTGTCCACTACCTGGAAGACATGGCCGGGGTGGATGAAGAGATCGCACCAGCCGGAGCCGGGCTGGAGGCGGCCGGCCGCAACCCGGGATTCCAGCACCCGTACGGTGGTGGTGCCCACCGCCACGATGCGGCGGCCTTGACGGCGGGCCTCATCGAGGCGGGCGGCGGCCTTGGGGGAGAGGCGGAAGAACTCGGGGGCCAGACGGTGCCGGCGGTAATCCTCGTGTCGCAGGGGCTGGAAGGTGCCGGGGCCGACGTGCAAGGTGAGGGTGATCAGGTCAACGCCGCGGTCCCGGAGGGCGTCCACCAACTCCGGGGTGAAGTGGAGGCCGGCGGTGGGGGCAGCCACGGCACCGGTTTCCCGGGCAAAGATCGTCTGGTAGCGTTCCCGGTCCCGAGGGGCCGCCGGGCGCCGGATGTAAGGAGGCAGGGGCAGGTCGCCGGCCCGTTGCAGGGCGGCCACGACATCCCCCGGGCTGAGAAAGCGCACCTCCACCTCTCCAGGGGCAGGCAGCGCCACGACTTCCGCCTCCAGGCCGGGGCCGAATCGGAGTATCTGACCCGGACGGGGAGGGCGGGAGGCGCGCCACAAGGCCCGGCCGCAGGCTTTCCGGGCCGGGGCGCCGTTGTCGGAGACGGCGGGCGGCGCGGTGAGCAGCAGTTCGATGCGTCCCCCGGAGTCTTTGTGTCCGGCCAGGCGGGCTGGAAAGACCCGGGTGTCGTTGACCACCAGGACATCTTCCGGGGCGAGCCACTCCGGCAGGTCGCGGAAGCGGGCGTGGTGCAGGCGTCCGGTGCCCCGGGGCAGGACGAGTAACCGGGAGTCCTGGCGGGAGGGGCAGGGCTCCTGGGCGATCAACTCGGGGGGCAGATCATAGTCAAAGGCGCTGAGGGCGGTTTCCATAGGGTAACTTGAAAAATAAAACCGAAAATGAAAAAAAGTCAATGAGGAAAAAGCCGACGCGGGGCCGGTGGGGGATAAAATATGAGAGCAGCAGCAGACATCCTGCTTTTTTATTTACGCACGCAGCGTTTTGTCCGATACTAATAATGAGATCGGCCAGTTAATTTGATGAAACCCCAAGATCCGCTCCCTATGAAGGAGGTCCCCGTGACTCTCATCCGTTCGCTGTCAGTCATTCCCCCCTTTTCCACCCTGAGCGAAGAGCAATTGGCCAAAGTGGTGACCTGTTGCCGCCTGCGGGAATTCGAGGCGGGGGAGACTATTTACCAACAGAACTCGCCGGCCCATCGATTGTATATTATTGTGGAGGGCATGGTCAGCCTGGACGACGTCCTGCCGGACACGCCGGCCATGATCTCCTTTGAGCGGCGGGGCCCCAAGGAAATCTTCGGGGGAGCCAGTCTGTTGGGCTTCAAGGTCTACAGCCTGACGGCCAACTGTCTGGAACGGACCACCGCCATCGAGATCGAGATTCCGGGTTTGGAAGAGATCTTCGCCGAACACCCGGAGGTGGGGTACAAAATCATGGCGGAAGTCGCCACCATCTATTTCATGCGTTATGACAGGGCCAAGCAGCGGCTTTACAATGTGTTCCGGGAGATCCCGATCCGCCTGATCTGCCGATAGAAATAATGGTACATTAATTGCACAAATTAAACACCGGATGTGCCAAAAATGAAACAAATGTTGTGTAATGTTCCCCGGTTCTCCTGGGGGGAGGATGGAGAACCAACCAAAGAATGTTGATAATCATGAACGCTGATGTTAAGTTTTCTTAACGCGGAGGTGGCGGACAGAGATGGGAAAGGCCCTGGCAAGGGGCTTTTCTCACGGTATACAGGGCAGCGGCAGGCAGATGACGGTGCAATTGGTCCGGAGGGCTCGCCCCGACTCACTTCCGGGGGGGGCCGGGTACATACGGCAACAGTTAAGGTAGAGCGAGAGTTCTGAGTGGCCCAAGACAAAACTTCGAGGCGCAGAGAGCATATCCTGGTGGTGGATGATGAGCCGCCCATCCTGGAGATCATCCATACCATTCTGACGAGTGAGGGCTATCGGGTTGATACCGCCAAAGACGCCATGGAGGCGTTGTCCTTATTAGCCAACCAACGCTATGATCTGGTGCTCAGCGACGTCATGCTCCCCGAAATGGGGGGGTTGGAGCTGTTGCAAAAGATCAGTCTGTTGTATCCGCAAACCATCACCGTGATGCTCACCGGCTACGCCAACATCAAGGATTCGGTGGCGGCCATCAAATTAGGGGCGTTCGATTACATCGCCAAGCCGGTTTATCCCGAGGCGTTGATTCTGACCATAGAAAGGGCCCTGAAGTTCAAGTCCCTACAGGAAGCGGCGGCGGACCTGGAATGGACCTTGAAAGGCGCCGAGGCTCTGGGGTTGCAGCTATTGGAACTCTCCCCGGAAGTGGAGGAGTTTCAACTGTTGGAGGAATTGCGCCGGGAGGCCCAGGACACGGAGGACCTAGGGGAACTGGCACAGCTTTTCCTGTCTCGGGCGCAAGGCGTGACGCAGGCGACCCGGGGTTCCATCTTTCTGTATGACCGCCAGGGTACGGAATTGCGCTGCCTGGCCTTCAATTCCCCGCAACCGGTGACGACCATCCCGGAGACGAGGTCGGGAGGCGAGGGGGTCATGGGGTATGTCATTCAGAAGGGCCGGCCGCTGTTGGTGATGGACGTGGTGATGGAGCCGCGCTTTTATCAAGCGAAAGTCAGTCAGCGGTACAGCAGCAACAGTTTCATCGTGGTGCCGATTTCCTCGGGGAAGATTTGGGGAGTGATCAACCTGTCCGACCGCCGCGACGCGCAGCCCTTCAGTCCCCGGGATTTGTTGGTGGTCTGGCTGTTGGCGAGAATCTTCGCCGAGGCCTTGGATTACCGGGAACGGAAGGAGCAAGACCGCTCCTTTCATCGGGCCCTGAAGAAAACCCAGATGGAGTTGGAGGAGGTCAAGGGATATTTCGACCGCGTCTGCGCCTCGGTTTCCATGGGGATGGCGGTGCTCGACGCCGATTGTCGGATCAGTTCGGTGAATCCTGCTCTGGTAGATCTGCTGGATCAGAAGGCCCAAAAGCTGGTGGATCAGGAGTTATTTACCGCCATCAAGCTGGCCTCCGCCGGGGAAACGAAAAAGCTGCGGCAGTGTTGCGAACAGGTGTTGCAGGGAGAGTCCTCGGTCAATTGCGGTCAGCTTAGTCTGATAACCGGCTCCCGGGGCAACACGGCGGTGGAAGTGCGGATCGTGGCCATCAAAACGCCCTCTGGCGCTCCTCAACTGCTGGCGATTTTCGAGGACGTGACGGAAATAACCAGGATGCAGCAAAAGGCTAATTTTTACGAGCACCTGGCCATCATGGGCAAGCTGACAGCGTGTGTGGTGCACGAGCTGAACAATCCCTTAGACGGGGTGCAACGCTATATTTCCCTGGCCCTGCGGAAGAAGGAGGAGGCCGGCGAGGTGGAACGCTACCTCACCGAAGCCCAGAAGGGCCTGACCAAGATGTCCCAGGCCATCAGGTCCATGTTGGACATTACCAATCCCAAACGGCCGTTGAAGGCCCAGGACAGCCTGACCAATCAACTCCAGGAAGCCATCAAGATATTGTTATTTCAGGCTAATGACAGGAATGTGGAGATTGCTCTGGCGGTTCCGCCGGTCTTCGAGGAGATTCCCTATGGCAGCGATTTGTATACGGTATTCGTCAACTTGATCAAAAACGCCCTGCAAGCCATGCCTGACGGCGGGCAGGTGCAGATCTCCGGGGAAGAAACCGCCGAAGGGTTGATCATTAAATTTCGCGACACCGGTCCGGGCATTTCTCCTGAAAATCTGGAAGGGGTATTCAAGCCCTTTTTCACCACCAAGACGCAAGGCCAGGGACTGGGGTTAGGGTTGCCCATCTGCCAGAAGATTCTGGAGAAATATCGGGGTCAGCTCAAAGTGGAAAGCGTTCTGAATCAAGGGAGCACCTTTATCGTTGAACTACCCTGGCCGGGGCAGGCCTGGAATCCGAGCTCCAAAGAAATCAGCGGGGAGACGAATCTTGAAATCTAAAGATATCCTGATTGCCGATGATGATGAACTCGTCTGTCATTCTTTGCAGGAAATGCTTGTTTTTGAAGGATACACCGTCGATTCGGCGTTGAACGGTCTGGAGGCCCTGGACCGGATCAACCACGCGTGCTATTCCCTCATCCTGTCGGACATTCAGATGCCGGGATTAAACGGCCTGGATTTGCTCAAAGAGGTCAAGGGCAAGTTCCCCGACACCCTGATCCTGTTCATCACCGGGCATGGGAATATCGACGGAGCCATTGAGGCCATCAAGCTGGGGGCCTACGACTACATCACCAAACCCATCGATGATCTCCGGCTGAAGCTTACGATTCAACGGGCGTTGGAGCAGAAGAGGCTCATCGCCTCCTATCAGTCCCTGAAACAGCGGATGCGGCCCTGGGAACTGGACGAGAAGATCGTGGTGTACGACCGGAGTATGACGGCACTGCTGGATTTGATTCACATGGTGGCCGATACCCAGGCCACGGTGTTGATTACGGGTGAATCGGGCACCGGCAAATCGATGCTGGCCAAGTACATACATCGGCACTCCTCCCGCCGGGACGGCCCCTTTGTGGAACTGAGTTGCGGCGCGTTATCGGAGACGTTGCTGGAAAGCGAACTGTTCGGGCATGTGCGGGGCGCCTTCACCAATGCCTACCAGGCCAAAAAAGGCAAATTCGAGGAGGCTCACGGCGGGACCATATTCCTGGACGACATCAATTGCGCCTCCCTGAATTGCCAGATAAAACTCTTGCGCGTGCTGCAGGACAAGATTTTCGAGCGGGTGGGCGGTAACGAGACCTTTCAGACCGACGTGCGCATTATCACGGCCACCAACACCGACCTGAAGGACGAGGTGGAAAAGAGGAATTTCCGGGAGGACCTCTATCATCGCATCAACGTGGTGTCGTTATTCATCCCGCCGTTGCGGGAACGGCTGGGGGATATCGAGCCGTTGATCGAGCATTTCATCAAGCGCTTCAATGAGGTCCATTACAAGCAGGTCAAGGGGATTTCCAAAACCGCCCTGCAATTATGCCTGACCTACCACTGGCCGGGAAATGTGCGGGAGTTGGAAAACGTCGTGGAGCGTTCGGTCATCATGAGTCAGGGGGAATACATCATCCCCGAGGTGTTGCCGCCGCAATTAAAGAACAAGAATAAGGTCATTCAGGCTGACATCCAGGGCCTGTCCCTGGCCGCGGCGCTGGCAGCGGCGGAAAAGGCGATTCTGTTTGAAAGCCTGCGGCAAAACAACTGGAACCGGCAGGTAACCGCCCAAGTGCTGGATATCAGCCGGACAACCCTCTTCAACAAGATGCGGCGTTATAATATCGACGATCCCCGCAAACCGAATTCCCACTAAGAGCCCCCCGGGCGTTTTTCTCCGCGGGCGGGGCCGCCGGCGGAGGCCGGGGTGCGTCATCTCATTTTACCGAGACGCCCTTCCTTTCCTATCAGGGCCGGCATGCCGATTTACCATTTCTGGTGAGCATGTTCCCCGCCACTGTGCATTCCAATCTGCTTTCCTCACGTTGAGAAGGGAGCAGAGGGAAGATACTTTCGAGAGCTGCGGGATGCCGGAGCCGGAAAGGGGGTCGGGAACTCCCCGATAAAAGCGGAATTCCTGCGGCTTGGGGGTTTCCGGGAAATCCCTTGCAGGTTTTGTGAAATATGTTAAGATATAGCCACTTAGTACAAGGAGGGATAGTATGTTCAGATTAGGAGATTTGGCCGTCTATCCTGCCCATGGCGTCGGGGTGATAGAGTCCATCGAGGACAAGGAGATCTCGGGAAGTAGCCAGAAATTCTACATCATGCGGATATTAGACAATGACATGATCATCATGATTCCTACCCAGAATGCCCGCAATGTCGGTTTGCGGGGCATTATCGACGGCCATGCGGTCAATCAAATCTACAAGATTCTGGAGACCCGGCAGCGGGTGATCGAGCACCAGACCTGGAACCGACGCTACCGGGACTATATGGACAAGATCAAGACCGGCTCCCTGTTCCAGGTGGCGGAGGTCCTGCGTGATCTCACCATCCTCAAAAACGACAAGGATCTTTCCTTTGGTGAGCGCAAGCTATTGGATACCGCAAAAAATCTCCTGGTGAAGGAGCTCTCCATCGCGCGGAACCGGGAGGAAGGAGAAATCGAAGCAGATATCAACAAGTTATTGGATATTACAGCTGTTTGAGTTTTTCCGTGCATCCATATTCCCTGCCTGCCCTTTTGTCATGCCCCCGGCGAAAATATTCCAGGAGGAAGAGTACAGGTGGTCCACAAAATTGTGGTAGGGGTCATTCTGGGGGGAATTTGCGCCGTCAGCGGTTACCTCATTGCCAGTCAGATTCCCCAATTTCAGCAGCTGTGGTGGGTCGGCTGGCTGGGAGGGGCAGTGGGGCTGGTGGTGGCCCTGCTCACCGTGCAACTGGAGCAGGTCATCAAGCGCGTGCCGTTGAAGATAATTTTAGGGGGCACCCTGGGCCTGTTTATCGGACTGGGGATTGCCAAACTGGCCACTTACCCCTTTGATCAGTATTTAGAACTTCCCAACCTGCAGATTCCCCTTTATATTTTCTTTTCCGCCATCTTCGGTTATATCGGCTTGATGCTGGGCGGCAAGAAGATGGCCGAGGTCAACGCCCCCAAATTCCTGGAGCCACCCCGGCAACCCCGGGCCCAGCCCAAGATTCTGGACACCAGCGTGATCATCGACGGTCGCATCGCCGATATTTGCGAGACCGGTTTTATTGAGGGGACCCTCATCGTTCCGCAGTTCATTCTCCAGGAGCTACAATATATCGCGGATTCCGCCGACGATCTGAAGCGTTCCCGGGGCCGCCGGGGATTGGATATCCTGCAGCGGATCCAGAAGCACAATCGGGTCAAGGTGGAATTTCTCGATGCCGACATCGTCCGCATGGAGGTGGACGCCAAGCTGGTGGAACTGGCTTTGCAGCTGCACGCCAAGGTGTTGACCAACGATTTCAATCTCAGCAAGGTGGCCCAGCTGCAGGGCGTGGAAGTGCTCAACATCAACCAGTTGGCCAACGCCCTGAAGAGCGCCGTGCTGCCGGGGGAGATCATGCAGGTCCATATTCTGCGGGAGGGAAAATCCCAAGGGCAGGGGGTGGCCTACATGGACGACGGCACCATGGTGGTCATCGAGAATGCCCGACAGTTCATCGGGAAAGATGTGAATGTGGCGGTCACCAGCGTCCTCCAGACCACCGCCGGCCGGATGATTTTCACCGAGATCAAAGATAACAGCGCCCTTTCCCTGAAAAGCCTCTAACCGGCATGTCCCTTCAGACCCTGACCATTGATGCCGCGGAGCAGGGGCAGCGTTTGGATCATGTCCTGGCGCAGCGTCTGGGCGGCTATACCCGGAGTCGCCTGCAGAAGTGGATCAAGGCGGGGTGCGTCACCGTCAATGAGCAGGAGCGGGCCGCCAATTATCGCGTCCGGACAGGCGACCGTCTGCGGGTGGAGATCCCGGAACCCCAAAAGTCCGCGCTGTTGCCGGAAGCCGTGCCCCTAGACATTCTGCATGAAGACGGGGACCTCCTGGTAGTCAACAAACCCCCCGGAATGACGATGCATCCCGGGGCGGGATGTATGGAGGGGACTCTGGTCCACGCCCTCCTGTATCACTGTCCGGACTTGCGGGAGATCGGCGAAGTATCCCGGCCGGGCCTGGTCCACCGCCTGGACAAAGAGACCAGCGGAGCGGTGATGGTGGCCAAGACGGCCGCCGCCCACGTGGCCTTGCAGCGTCAATTCAAGGAGCGGCGGGTGGCCAAGACCTATCTGACCTTGGTGTGGGGGCGTTTTGCGGAACCCCGAGGCGAGATCGTGCAGGCCATCGGGCGCCACCCCCACCTCCGTCACAAAATGACGGTGGGGGTGCGCCGCGGCCGGGAGGCGCACACCTCCTGGCGCCGGGTCCGGGAATACGCCGGGCCCCTGACCCTGCTAGAGGTGGACCTGCACACCGGCCGGACCCATCAGATTCGGGTCCATCTGGCGGCGGCTGGCCATGCGGTGGCGGGGGACAAGGTGTACGGCGGGGGGGCCCGGCGCCTGCTGGAGGCGCCGGCCGGGTTGGCTGAACTGGCCTCACTGGTCCGGCGGCAACTGCTGCATGCCGGGAAGCTGGCCTTCGACCATCCGCGCAGCGGGGAACGGCTGTGCCTGTGTGCCCCGCTGCCGGCCGATTTCCAGGCGGCGCTGGATTTTCTGGAGCAGCGGGCCGCATGATCAAGGTGGCTTTAACCGGCGGCATCGCGTCCGGAAAAAGCACCGTGGCCCAATTCTTCCGGGAGGCGGGCATGGCGGTGGTGGATGCGGACGAAACGGCACGGCAGGTAGCGGAGCCGGGTGGTCCCGCTTATGACGCCCTGCGCCGGATGTTCGGGGCGGATTTTTTCCAGGGAGAGGACGGTCCCCTGGATCGCCAGAAACTCAGTGAGTACGTGTTCAGCCACCCGGAGGCCCTGGCCCGGCTCAATGAGGCGATCCATCCCTGGATCGGGAAGGCGGTGCGGGCCCGGCTGCGGGAACTGCAGGCGGGGGGAGCACCCCTGGTGATCGTGGAGGTGCCGCTGCTGTTCGAATTGGGTCTGGAGGATCAGTATGATCGCGTTATCGTGGTCTATGTGGACCGTCAGACGCAGCGGCGGCGCTTGGGCGGGCGTGATCGCCGTCGGGCGGTGGAGATCGAGGGCATCTTGGCGGCCCAGATGCCGATGGCGGAAAAACGCGCCCGGGCGGATTATGTCATCGACAACCGCGGTTCAAAGGCAACTACCGCCAAGCAAGTAGAAAATATCGTGGCGCAGCTAGAAAATATTCTTGACAAAAAAACGTAAAAAGATTACCGTCCCTCTATAACCTGCCTTAAGGAAGTTAGGATTCAAGCCGATAATATAGTCACGGAGCGACGCACCTTCATGGTTACCATGAAGGGCGGGGCCTTTCCTTACACAAACGGTTAATCAAGTACACCCCCTATTACAATCCTGATAACGTGAAATCCTTAGATGCAGGAGAACAACGGTTTCAATTAGCCTGAGGGCCGCGGACGCCTGCCGTCTGCACGAATACAGAGGCGGAGGAGGCGCCGGGCGCCGTATGCAACGATAACCGGCGAATTGCCGAAAAGTTCGGACAGACCAGACTGACTGCCCCCGACCGGGGTAGGCTGCTACCAGCCGGAAGATCTATACACTCCATTCATCCGGGGCGTGCTGCCTGGCATTGGCAACCAAGCCCCCAGATACCCGAGGATACCAGCGCGGGCGGTATCCGCGTGCGGCGACCAGCCCCCGGAGCATTGCATAATGTGATCCGACGGGGCAGCAGGCGGTCTACCGCAACAGGAACGCCCGCAGAAATCACTTGATAGCAAAGTAGATTATGAGGAAAGCATGAATCTGGCAGAATTAAAAGTCAAAAAAATTGGAGAACTGACCGGCTTGGCCCGGGAATTCAACGTGGAGGGCGCAGCCGGGATGCGCAAGCAAGAACTCATTTTTGCCATCCTGCAGGCGCAGACGGAAAAGAACGGTTTTATCTACGGAGAAGGGGTGTTGGAAATTCTGCCGGACGGCTTCGGATTTCTACGCAGTCCCGATTACAATTATCTTCCCGGCCCTGATGATATCTATATCTCCCCTTCCCAGATCCGCCGCTTTAACTTACGCACCGGCGATACCGTTTCGGGGCAGATCCGTCCTCCCAAAGAAGGAGAGCGTTATTTCGCCCTTCTCAAGGTGGAGACCTTGAATTTTGAAGATCCCGAAGTCAGCCGGGATAAGATATTATTCGACAACCTGACGCCGCTTTACCCGGATGAGCGTTTGCGCCTGGAGACCGCCCCGGATAATTTCTCCGCCCGCATCATGGATCTGATGACACCCATCGGCAAGGGGCAGCGAGGCTTGATCGTGGCGGCGCCCCGCACCGGCAAGACCATGCTGCTGCAGAACATCGCCAACAGTATCGTGACCAATCATCCGGAGGTGTGCCTTATCGTCCTGTTGATCGACGAGCGGCCCGAAGAGGTCACGGACATGCAACGGTCGGTGCAGGCCGAAGTGGTGAGTTCGACTTTTGACGAACAGGCCCAGCGACACGTGCAGGTGGCGGAGATGGTTCTGGAAAAGGCTAAGCGTCTGGTAGAGCATAAACGGGACGTGGTCATCCTGCTGGACTCCATTACCCGTCTGGCCCGGGCCTACAACACCGTGGTACCGCCCAGCGGCAAGATCCTTTCCGGGGGGGTTGATTCCAACGCCCTGCACCGGCCCAAACGCTTTTTCGGAGCCGCCCGGAATATCGAAGAAGGGGGGAGCCTGACGATCATTGCCACCGCCCTGATCGACACCGGCAGCCGCATGGATGAAGTCATCTTCGAAGAGTTCAAAGGCACCGGCAACCTGGAAATTCACCTGGACCGGAAGCTCACCGAGAAACGCATCTTCCCGTCCATCGACATCAACCGGTCCGGGACCCGCAAAGAGGAACTCCTGTTGCCCCAGGAGGACCTCAACCGGGTCTGGATTCTGCGCAAGCTGCTCTCCCCATTAAACCCCATCGACTCCATGGAATTCTTGTTGGAAAAAATGCGCGGCACCAAAAGCAACGACGCATTCCTGGCCTCCATGAACCGCTGATGAACAGAGGCCGCCCGGAAAGACGTCTTGGCAGATACTGTTGATTGACCTTTTGGATGAGAGGGGACGTTGATGCACGTACCGAAACTCAGTCAGGTGACGGTGGAAATCGTTGTCGACAACTTCATCGATGTCTTCGAGGTCTCCCGCCCGGGGAAGGTGGAGCGGGCCACGGTGGGCCGTTTGAAAAAACCCCTGCTGGCAGCCCACGGCCTGTCCTATGTAATCACCCTGACGGGCAACGGCAAGACGACGCGGTTGTTGATGGACACGGCCAATACCCCGACGGCGCTGTTTCATAACCTGGAAGCCCTGGAAATCAATCCGGATGACTTTGACGCCCTGTTTTTAAGCCACGGACATCCGGATCACTACGGCGGGCTGATGGAAATGCTGCGGCGGCGGACCCGGCCGCTGCCGGTATACCTGCACCCGGACAGTTATTTCCCCAAGCTGCTGATCACGCCCAAGGGGCGGGTGGGGCCCTGGAGCCTGGAAAAGGATCAGGTCATGTCTGCCGGGGCGATGATTGTGGAAAATACTGGTCCGGTCCTGATTGCGGACCAAGCCCTGCTCACCGGCACCATCGAGGCCGTCACCGACTATGAAACCCCGCTGCCGGGGCCCAAACGTATTGTGGGCGGGACCGAGGAGCGGGACAGCTTCAGCGATGAACAGGCGTTGGTGGCCCAGGTGGAGGGTCAGGGGCTGGTGGTGGTTTCCGCCTGTTCCCATCCGGGTATCGTCAACATTGTCAAATATGCCCAGAAACTTACAGGCGTGGACGAAGTGGCGGCGGTGGTAGGGGGCTTCCATCTGACCGCAGGGGGGGACGCCCTCATAAAGAACACCATTGAAGGCCTGCACCAGATCAACCCCGGGCTCATCGTCGCCGGCCACTGCACCGGCTTTCGGGCGCTAACCCGGCTGGCCGCCGCCTTCCCGGAAAATTTCATGGTGAGCTGCGTCGGCACCCGCGTCATGGTGGGCTGACGAGCAATTTCCGGAAGATACGGCCCTTGTTAGAGCGCCAGTGGTGGAATGGACGGCAGCGGCCGTTCAGCTCTCGCCAGAGGGCGGGCGCTGGGACAGCTTAAAGGCCAAAAGGCGTAATTTTTCCACCTGTTCCAGCATATTGGCCAGATATTTCTGCGAGGGGTGATCGGAGTTGAGTTCCAGGCTCAGCAGACTGAGGCACCCCATGATCACCTGGAGGGACTGGTTGAGGGTGTGGCCGATCTTGGGGCCGTCCAGGGCCGAAATCGGCGGAGGGGCCGGGGGACTGGGTGAGGAGGCTTCCGGACCATCGGGAATTTCCTCCAGAAGCATCAGAGTGCCGTTGGCGCCGGTCTCCTGCAGGGTTATGGGATAGCACCGATAACGGCAACGGGAGCCACTTTTGCGGTCGACGATCCCCCATTTCTCCGAGGGGCGCGCCGTGGCCGGCGTGAAGGCGGGTTCCAGAGGTTCCCGCAACACTGGAGATGATTCAGGCAATAAGGAGGGAAGCAATTCCCGGAAATAGGCCCCTTCGGCTGCTTCCCGGGGAACATCCAATAGTCGGACCGCCCCCTGATTCAGATAACGCACACGGCCCGCCCGGTCCAGGTACAGGATCGCTGAGGGTAGGCTATCGAGGATCTCCTTCTCCAGCTGCCGCACCATAGAACCATCCTTCATGTGCATTTGTTGTTAATCATCCTACCACATTTCGGCGTAGGTGTAAAACATCTTCTGCACGATTCTCTGTGAATAATTTCTTATTATTCCAAATTGTTAATAGGTGCTTTCCTCGACTCTGGGGGGGAGGTGTATTCCTGTCCCCCCTGATCCCGCTCTTCTCCCCTGAGGTGATAAGAGACCGTATGAGCCTCTTGCAAGAGTCTGTTTTAGTTTAATTTTTGAAAAAAAAATAAAGTTGTGTACGTCAAGTTCTGCAAATTGGTTTTGGCATACAGGGCTGCAGTTTT
>CAYRYV010000059.1:0-19788 GCA_964428565.1 uncultured Desulfobacterales bacterium
ACCACGTAGGCATTAAAGCAAGCTATTGAGGCGATCCACCGCGGGATCCTCGATTTTCTCTCCCGGCGACTTCCTTCAACACCAGCACTGTTTTCTTATCCAGGGGGGCTAATGTGCTCCCCGATCGGGACGGATAAGGTGTCCGTAGAGTGCGGCAGCG
This sequence comes from uncultured Desulfobacterales bacterium, assembly GCA_964428565.1. Classification (GTDB taxonomy): domain Bacteria; phylum Desulfobacterota; class Desulfobaccia; order Desulfobaccales; family Desulfobaccaceae; genus CAYRYV01. The sequence continues at coordinate 161 of CAYRYV010000059.1, forward strand.
ATCGAAGGAGACGTAACCAATGAAAAAAACTATATTATTTGTGATATTGGGCGTTGCCCTCACCGTTTTTTCCTTCCCCCAAACCACCGTTTCCAACTCTATGGCCATCGTCACCGTTACCGCCTATGCCCACTCCGGCCACACCTCCTCGGGCATCCGGGTCCGGGAAGGCATCATTGCCCTCAGCCGGGACCTGGAACATCGCCTGAAGATGGACTTCGGGGAAAAAGTGCGCCTGGAAGGCCTGGGAACCTTCGAATTCCAGGACCGCATGGCCGCCCGCTGCCGTCATAAGGTCGATATCTACATGAAATCGAAGCACCAGGCCCGGAAATTCGGCGTCAAACGCAACATTCTCTTGGTCAAGGTGGCCTGAACCGCGGCCGCCTGCCCCGCGGGTGCGACCCCGGACCTGGGGGGGCGCACCTGCGACCTCCGCGCCGGACCGCCCCTCCCGGCGGGGAGCCTCCCGCGGCCTTACTTCAGCCGCTCCACGTAACTGGCGGTGCGCGTGTCCACCTTGATGCGGTCGCCCTCCTCGATGAACAGGGGGACCTGAATCACCGCCCCCGTCTCCAGGGTGGCGGGCTTGGACCCGCCGCTGGCCGTATCGCCCCGCACCCCCGGTTCCGTGTGGGTCACCTCCAGCTCCACGAAGGTGGGGATCTCCACCGCGATGGGGGCCGCCTTGAAAACAAGCACCTTGACGTTCAGGTTGTCCTGCAGGAAATCCTTGCCGTCCCCCAGTTGATCGGCGGTGAGGAAGATCTGCTCGTAATTCTCGTTGTCCATGAAGCAGTAGCGGTCCTCCTCCTGATAGAGGTACTGCATGTCCTTCTCCGCCAGATCCGGCCGCTCCACTTTTTCCCCGGAGCGGAAGGTCTGATCCAGCACCCGCCCGGAGATCAAGTTTTTGATCTTGGTGCGCACGAACGCCCCGCCCTTGCCGGGCTTGACGTGCTGAAAATCCACAATGACGTACGGGGTGCCCTCGATTTCTATCTTCAAGCCTTTACGAAACTCAGCTGTGGAATACATGGTGTCCCTTTATTCTGTTGTCTTCCGGGCCCGCACCGCCTCCCGCCATTGTTCCAGGACCCTCACCGTGCGGGCCTTGCCGGTCGCCGGGGGGGCGTCCGCCGCCGCCTCCAGATTCCAGAAGTCGTTTTCCGCGTCCTCATCCCCGCCGGCGGTCGCGGGCTCTGCCCCGGCGGTGGCGATATCGTCAACCTCCCCCGTCAACAGCCCCCACAAGGTTTCGGCCTGCCGCGCCTCCGGTTCCCGCCCCTGGGCGCGGTAGACCCGGGCCAGGACGTCGAACACCCTGCCGAGCCGTCGGATTTCCACCACCACTGGCAGCAGGATCTCCTCGGCTACTGACGTTTCCCCCAGGCTGAGCTGCGCCTCTCCCAACGCCAGACGCAGTTCCAGGTTATCGGGGTAGACGTCCAACCCCCGGCGGCACACCTCCGCGGCCAGGGCCCACTGCCGCTGCTCCCGGTAATTCTCCGCCAGCAGCAGGATGGCCCCGATGCCCGGCTCTTTGCCCAGCCGGTCGCTGATATGGCTGATGTCGCTACGTCCCCCGCCCATCATCGGCGTCTGTGCGCCTGTCCCCCGGCGGGCTCCCGCGCCGGCTGGGGGGCCGCCGCCCGCTCAGGCAAAAGTTGATAGATGATTTCGTTCTTCTTGACGAAATTCAATTCCTTGCGGATGAGATCTTCCAGCATTTCCCGGTCGTTGTGGAGGCGGTCGATGGTCTTGAGCAGACGCGCGTTCTCGTCCCTGATTTCGCTGTTGGCCAGGCTCAGGGCCTCTCTCTCCTGTTTGAGGAGATACAGGGAATAGATTCCCCGGCTTCCCCAGACTCCGCCCGCCACCAGAAAGCCCGCCAGGACCAGGACCCCCGTCCAGAAGAGGTGGGTGGCGATAAAACCTCTCCACCCCGGCGCTCCTTCCGGCCCGGGAGGTCTGGCGTCGTCTTTCGGCAGCCGTGGTGTCTGCGGTGCTCCCCGCCTCGCCATGCGTTCCGGCCTCCATACCGTGTTCAGGTCGCCTCGCCGCCAGGTTGCCCGCAGCCCGGCACCGTGGCGGGGCCCTCGCCGGTCCCGGTCCCGCTCCGGTGACCGGCGACTGCTTTCCCGGCAGCCGGCGGGCTGTTGCCCGCCGGGTCCCTCCTGAGAGCCAGCCGGGAGTCCGCTTTCACCTATTTTGCTGGAATATCTTAAAGATAAGGGTTACACGCGCCGCCGGTCCCTGGAAGAAAAGTTTTGCAGCCCTGCCTTTCTGCCCCTGCTCCCCGTGCCGTCGCTGACGCGCGAGCCTAATTATGTCTAAATATTATGATTATTACTTTTTAGAGTACCCCGGGGCCGCGGCCCTTGTCAAGGAAAATTGCGGCAGAATCCGCTTCTTTTGCGGTTGCGCTCCATATTTTCCGTTCTTACTTTAAAGTTGTTCATCCGGTCTGTCGGGCGCGGCGCCGCGCCGTCCCGGGGGCGTCCGCGCCGGCGGGACGCCCGTTCAGCTCCTTAACCCGTTCCTTCAGGAGGATAACTCTGCGGTGAAAAAACGTCTGGTCCTGGTCGGCGGCGGGCATGCCCACCTCACCGCCCTCACCCGGGTGGCGGATTACGTGGGCCGGGGGCACGAAGTGGTCCTCGTCAACCCCGACCCCTACCATTATTACTCCGGCATGGGCCCCGGCATGTTGGGGGGCACCTACCGACCCCAGGACATCCGCTTCCACGTCAAGAAAATGGTGGAGGACCGGGGCGGTGTCTTTGTGGCCGGGGCCGTCGCCCGCCTCGACCCCGCCCGCCGGCTCCTGATCCTGGAGGATGAGCGGGAAGTGCCCTATGACGTCGTCTCCTTCAACACCGGCAGTCACGTCCCCGTCGCCGGGCTCGCCCCGGAACTGCCGCCCCGCGTCATCCCCGTCAAGCCCATCATCGGCCTCTTTCACGCCCGGGAACACCTCCTGGAGCTGGCCGCCCGGCGCGCCCCCGCCCTGGTGGTGGCCGGGGGCGGCCCCGCCGGGGTCGAAATCGCCGGCAACCTCTGGCGCCTGCTCCGCACCCGGGGCCGGGAGGGCCGCATCACCCTGGTAGCCGGCTCCCGGTTGCTGCCCCGGTTCCCGCCCCGGGCGCGGCGCCTGGCCCTCAGGTCCCTCACCCGCCGGGGCGTGGAGGTGGTGGAGGGCGACCGCCTCGACCGCCTGGGGCCCGAGGCCATCGGCACCGCCCAGGGCCGCCGCCTCCCCTATGATATGGCCTTTCTGGCCCTGGGCGTCCATCCCTCCGCCATCTTTGCCGCCAGCGGGCTGCCCTTCGGCGAAGGCGGCGGCCTGTTGGTCAACGAGTTTCTCCAGGCCGTCCGCCACCCGGAGATCTTCGGGGGCGGCGACTGCATCAGCTTCGCCCCCCGCGCCCTGGACAAAGTCGGGGTCTACGCCGTGCGGGCCAATCCCGTCCTGGCCGCCAACCTCCTGGCCGCGTTGGAGGACCGCCCCCTGACCCCCTTTGACCCGGGCGGCGCCTATCTGCTCATCTTCAATCTGGGCGACGGCGCCGGCCTCTTCGTCAAACGCTCCTGGGTCGTCCACGGCCGCCTGGCCTTCTGGCTCAAAAACTACATCGACACCCGCTTCATGCGCACATACCAACTCTCCGGCGAACGGGACGACCCCGCCCCCGCCGCCCCCCCCGTATAACCCCGCCGCGGCGCCGGGGAGGGGGCCGAGGGAGAAGATGCGGGGGAGGAAAGAGACCGGGGGAGGGGGCCAAGGGCTTTACAGCCCTTGCCCCCTCCCCCGGACCCCCACCCCCCATCCCGTGGAGGGATGAGGGGTGAGGGCCGTCGCCGGGGCCGCGGTACCGGGTTGACCCGGGGCGCGTCGCTGTACCGGGTACCGGGGAAAAAACGCCGGGAGCCGGTACACCGGGGGCGGCTGACGCCATCTTTCTTGTATCCCATTGATTTCCTTCTTTATTCATCACACAAGCCTCATGTAAGCGGCCCGGCGGGGTAACGCCGGGGCCCGGTACAGGCCGGAACTTGCACCGGTATGTACCGGGGGTGTACCGGGTAAGGGTTAGCCGCTGTTGGCTGTTGGCTGTTGGCTGTTGGCTAAGAGCTGGCAGCTGTCAGCCGGGGGCGGGGCGGCCGGAACGCCGAGCCGCGGCGGTCGGGAAAAGAGGGCTGCTTGCCGAGCCCACCAGGTCGGCAGCATGACCGCGTCCGCCGGATGGCCCCGGGCACTGACGCAGTCCCGCACCAGACCGGAACGCCCGCCACTCAGGAAGACCTGATGACCGTACCGGGGGTCCCGGCCGCCCTTGACAATCACATCGGGGTGGCACTCACAGAAGGGGATCATTTTTTCACTGGCGTGGACCTGCTCAAACAGGCGCCGTTGGGGGTCTCTTTGCCGACGCATGGGTTATTCTATGAAGTTCATTTTTTTCAACCGGTTACTTGAATATGACGGCACTCCCCGAGAAAAGCCGCGAGCCAAGAATGAAAATTTATTAAATTATTTCAATATAATATCGTTTTCGGATGAGAACGCGCCAACTTCGGAACAGTCACCGGGGTGTGCTTCACACTGCCCCGCGAGCATGAGCCCCCTGAATCTGCATCTTCGGCAGGACGTAATCCCGCGCTGCGCGCATCACCGCCTCGTCGCGCCAAGATGCCTGGCCACCAAATGATGCAGGGCCTGGTGTTCGGCACTCACCTGGCCCGGAGCAAGTTGTGCCGCCAGGGGTTCGACACTTTTGCGCGCAACCGGACTCTTGAAAAGGTGCCACCCGGTCTGCAGGACCCGACGCGGCGGACAGCTTGGCCGCATGAGCACGAAACCTGGCCTCGATATGGGGGAAGGGTGTCAGGCACCCAGCAGAGGCACAGTTGGCGGATGCTGGCAAACATTTTATGACACAGTAGTCCTAGACCGACACATGTATACCGAAAAAAAATTGTTGTTATGTTCACTTTTATCCATTCATCCGCCCCGAGTCAGGAAATGGCAATCCACGGGAAGGGCTCAGGTGCCTCCCGCCTCCCTTCCGTAACCCGAATCACCTGCATCAAGTTTTCTGCTTTATGACAGAACCTGTCCACTAACTCCAGAAATGCCAGGTTCAGATTGTAAGGATGCTGTTTCCTGAGACGCTGCAAGCCGATGCAGGTTACATGTATCTGATTGCAATACAAATCCACCCGATCCTCTGCCATGACGCTATCCCTCTTTGCCGATAATAATGCGGCCATCAGTGTTATGACTATGATATTTTATGGCATTCCAGAGTTCCTGGTGCAGCTTTTCGTTTTCTGAACGGGATGCAAAACGTTCCAAGAGCGACCCCCGGCAACTGATCTCCAAGTGATAGAGTTCGTCTAGTTTGTCCTCCATCCGGGAAAGAATTCGCCAGAAAAGAAAGCCACACAAACTGGACAATATCCCGATGAGGGTCACCAAGACATCCACATGGTCCTTTAAGTTACCATAGTTCATTATTAAGTGCCTTTAAAAAGTATTGGATGGTTTCGATTTAACACTTATGCACCCCTATTTTGGCAATTCCGGAGCGCAAGGAGGCCAGACCCAACGGAAGCAAAAGATTTCCCAGGATTTCCAAGGTCTCCCGGGAAAACCACCCCAGGATTTGCATAAGTGCGACCCCAAATAATAACCCGGCCACGGCATAGGTCTTTTTCCCCGATATGGAGATCACTCTTTTCGGAGCTGTTTCCCTGCGGCGGCCATCAGTAGCCGTGTCCGGCCAGGAGTCGGTGAGCTGCCGTAATTTTAAGAACTTGGACTCCAAGCGCCGCATGATGTACCAAAGTTGGAAAACGGCCACGATGAGCACCAAGATCACCAGGCGCACGAAGATACCACTGTGAATCCAGAATTCGTGAGATGTGATGGAAGTTGTCATGTTTTTGCACCTTTTTCTGTGGTCCTGCGGTCATTCTTCCCAAGCCAGGGCATGCCCGATTTGGTTGGCAGTATTATCATTCGTGAAGTAAACCTTATTGCCATCCATAATCTGCAGGGTAAATGGCAAAGCCCCACGGAAGCCCTGGAATGCCAAAGCCGGCGGTGAGCAGTGAAGCAATTCCGCCACCGACAGGCCGTCATACGAAATTGCCAATTTGACATCGTAGCCAGCAACCGCCAGGGCCTGTCCATACAGAAGCCGGCAGACCGGCGGCACCAGCAAACCCAGGTCGATATTTGTCCAGCCGTCAAGTGCCCCGGAGAAAATCTCACGGGGATTCTTCCAGGTTACGCGGGAGCCAACCTTGTAAAAACTTGCCAAGTTGCCGGCCGCGTCGTTATAGACCATTCCCAGATAGCGGAAGTTGGTATTGGGCAGCACCATAAACCAATCGCCCGGAGACATGGTCAAATTTGAACCGGAATAGGTAATGGTGCCCCCGGTCTCGTTATCGTTATTATTGGCGGTAATCAGACGAATCGAACCCTTGGCGGCCCCTGACAACACCAGCAGCTTGGCATTGGCCAATTCATTGGTGAGGAAGCCATAGCCGATATTGCCATCGTGGGCGTTGTTCCGTAAGGTGATTGCTTGCGCCTCTTGTGAGGCGAACCTCATGACCGGCATAGCTTTGAGGGCGAAAGTGATCTCCCCCGCACCAGCCACGGCGTAGACACAATACCACTGCCGGGGTTTTTCCGTCCCCCAGTAGGTTGCGGTATTGGTGAAGTCCAGACTCACGCTGCCGGCGTTTTCCCGGTATTTACCGTCTGACAGGCCCCCATCCACAAACAGACCGCGGTGCAGGGGGGAAGGGAACCCACACATCATCAGCCGGGCGCGGCAATCAACGGTGGCATTGACCCGCACCTGGGCGGCGTTGACATATTCCAGGTCTGGGCAGTACGCCAGATCAAAGCTCTCCACCACTGCGGTTTCGATCTTGTCAAAATCTCCCTTGAGGATAACCTGGCGCCCGGTGCCGCCACCCCATTTCCCTTGGGGGATATCTACCAACATGGTTGTTTCTCCTTTTTCATGAGATCTCAGCTCAGCTTCCGGTGAGCCCGAGCCTGCAAGTCTTCCGGCTTGCAACAAAGGGTTTTGCGGCAGCCTTCATAACCAACTGATCCACTGACTTCCTCCCACTCGTCAATAGACATGGGCGCGATACGGCCTGTCAGGTCCTTCCGGATCTCCACCATCAATGGCGAAGGCGTCATACACCGTGCCACCAGCGTCCACCGCCCAGCAACTGCGGTAGGAGACCTGACGCAGCAAGTCCAACTGGACCCGTCCGGTATCCAGACTGACAGTTTTGCCGAAACATTGATATTCCGCCTGGTCCAGGTCATGGAAATCCGAAGACAGGGCCACGGTATCCCCGAGTTCGATCCGGGCGCCTTCCAGCCAGGTTTCGGCCCTCACTATCTCGCGGGGTTGAGACCGCCTCTCCAACAATCTGTGGGCCAATATCCGGGCCATGGTGGGGTCTTCACTAATCACCGTTCCGCCGTAGCGCAGGTCCAGTTCCAGCGGCAACTCCCCCAGCTCTCCGATGAGATCGTTTTGGCGGGCTTCCGCGTAGCTGGAATTATCCTGATCGTAATCGGCGTACATCACCCGCACCACATTCTTCACAGCAGTCAGATCGTAGGCCAAAGTAACCCGGCGCAACTGGGAACTGCTCAGAACCACCAGATTGTCGGACAACATAAATCCCAGCAGGCGGTCAAACCATTGCCAATCTGCGTTCACGACGCCATAATCTACCGCTACCTGAAGCATGAGCACCACTGCCTCCAGGGAGCCCAACTGCCGTAGCGCCACATAATGGGGGGCATAATCCCAGACATCGGCGTCCTCCGCAATGGTAAACGGAATCCCATCGCGGTTTAGGACATTGGGTTTGCCGTCGCCGGAAAGCTGGAAAAAGCGGTTAACCAGACCCAGGAAGTGCTCCCGGTCAGCCTCTGATACCGGGAAGGGGTAGGCTGCGCCCAGGCGTCCCCCCGCCGCCAGCCCGAAAGCATGGGCCACCAGGGCATTCAACCAGCCGTAATGGTAGTCGCTTTTATAGAGATAACCACCGAAATCGCCGCTCTGCCGGTGCTGCCGCAGATCCGTCAAGATCCGTTCCGCCCACACGCCAGCCCGGGAATCGCCAGTACGCATAAAGATATAGAGACAGCCGATGGCGAGCGCCGCGGTGCTCCCCGGATCATAGCTTCCGTAGCCGAAGCCGTATTCCGAAAAGAAGGTGGGGAATTTCCACCCCGGACCGTCGGCGGCGCCATACGCGTCCAGCCAACCCAGCCAGTCGTCCAGCAATTCCCCCGCGGTGCCGTCGCCGGTGGCGAAGAAGTATTCCGCCAGGCGCATAAAAGCCCAGTATTGCCCCAGGCCAGACCCGGCTTCCGGGTAGGCGGAGCCGTTCAATTGTCCCCGGATGATTTGCCAGCGTCCGGTAATTTCCGGGTTTTCCAGGGCCCTCCCTTTGTGGAGGCGGATCAGGTCAAGGGCACCGAGGAAAAAGACGCCGGCCGTGAGGCCAACGGTATTGCTCAAAGACCCCATCCCGGTGCTCGATGCCGATCCCACGGAGTAGCCGTCCACGTACAGCACCATGCCATCAGGTGTCCCCGACCGGTAACTCAGGACCACATAATGGTCCAAGCCATCCGCCAGATTAGCGGCCCCGGTGACGGTACGCACTAGGGCGCCGTCACCCACCCGGGCTTGTACACGGCCGCCGGTTGTTATATTCACCTGAACCCCGGCATTGCCGGAAAACTTGTCAATCAGGGTAGCCGCCGCCTCTGAGTTTGTCCGGAACACCAGTTCCCACGAGAAATCATCTGCCCCCGTATCAAGGTCTGCGTGATGGGCGGCGAAGAGGTAGTGGGACCCATCCAAACTTACCGCGGTATTTCCCGGTTGGCTGAGTCCCGTGGTAAAATCCGCACTGCCGCCGCCGTTCCAGGAAAAGTCGTTACCGCCGCCGCTGCCATCCAGCAGTGCTTCATTAAAATGCCAACTGGCGGAGATGCTCCCGTAATCCCGATACCGGGGCCACCAGCAGAACCGCCCGAAGTTTTCCTCTCCGCACAGCGTGATATTTTCAAGGTCATTCCGGGTATGCACCGGCATAAGCGCTCCCCGTTGCCCGCCATAGCGCTGAACGTACTCACTCTGGGCTTCGGCATGGAAGTGCAGGGAGGTGATGGCCAGGTCATGCCGGTCCATGAGCCAGGGCGCTAACGGATGAGCGTAGTGGACCAGGGTCGGCCCCCGCCAGGGGTTTTGCCCGTAAGGCCCCAGGGAAACCGCCAGCCGGGGAAGATAAGGATAGGTGTCCGCCGCCTCCAGATTGAGGCTGATGTCATCGAGACGCCAGGTATTCTCCGCCGCCAACGCCAGGGGACCTTCGGCATATTTGAATTCCAGGACCCGCAGGTGGGATGCGGTCGCAAAGGTCGCGTGTTCCCCGAATTTAATGTCCGTAATCAGGAAGGCCCCGTCATTGGGGGGAGGGCTGCCCACCATACCAATGTCCACCGCCTGGAGAGGGTGACATAACGGCCCGCTGCCCGATTCCAAAATGAAATTCGCCAACGGTAACCGGATACGATTCCAAGCCTGATTGTTCACGGTTACATCCTGGTAAAAATAGCTGCCCTGGGCGTCTTTGATCTTGATCCGCAAACTCACTTTATTATTGGCGGAAAGGAGCGGTTGCAACGCCAAGTTGATCTCGTTGTGACCCAGCGAATTCACCCGCGCAGTATCGATTCCGACCCATACCCCAAAGGCTGTAGTGTTTTCCGGGAGATCCCACCGCACATGCATCTGGGTGTAAAAAATCTCACCGTCGATGATCTCGGTGATCTCCCGGTCATTCATGGTGATGCTGCCCCATCCCTCCCCGACAGTGGCATACCAGGCGCCCCATTGGCTCATGCGACGGTCGCGGTCGTCAATGATATTGTCCAACCGCCAGAATTGGGAGAAGTCCAGGGCCAGCGGAGTCAATTCCGCAAAACGATCGGGAAGGGCATGGACAAAAGTATGTGCGGGGTCCCAAGGATCGGCAGTCTGCGCCGGTGCGTCATTCAGAGTGAGGGACAATCGCCGGGGATGGTATTCCAGATCGCCGGTGCGGAAGGTCCAGACATCTCCGGCAATGAAATCGCTTCCGGGACCAGGCTCCCACCACAGGCAGACACCTTCATCCAGCCGGATGGGGGCCTCGACTCCGGAAGTCGCCACATCAGGATAATCGACCTGCAAACGCCTTTGGGAATCCCATGCCTGCAAAGAAAATCTGGCCTGCCCCACCTCCCCCCCTTGCGTGATCGTCAGGACATAGGTCAGCAATTCTGAACCCTGGCCGTTGTCTTGGAGCCGCAGAACCGCGGTGCCGCCGTTCCCGGATTTGGCCAGATGGGTGACCCGGGAAACCGCCAGGGGGGATTGTACTTTCAGCGACACCGTATTGATCCCGGAGAAAGGCTCTGTCTGGCGGCTCCAGTTGAATCCATACCCCCACCAGGCAGAATAGGTGCTGTCGACACCGTCGGCGGCAGTCAGTAATTCTACCTCCAAAGCCCGGCGGTCGGCGGGGCCCTCGGTGGAACCATCCGCAGGGCCATACAGGTCAATGGCAAATTTTCTGAATCCCGAAATCCCCTGGGTGGAATTCCGATAAAGCACGTATGCCCCGCGGTCCCATTGGCTACGCGCGAAGGTGTCCAGAAAAAGCGGCGAACTCGAGCTGGCTTGTCGGATGTAGAAAGCGTCCCATAAGAATTTGATCATGCTGCCGTAATCACGCTGACGCTCCCTGCCGGCAAAGTGCAGCGTCGCCATCAGATCCAAGAGACGATCCACCGCAAAATCATAGGTAAAATCGTCATGACGCCTAGAGGCCCGCCTGATGCACGGATAGACATTCAGCGGCTCATATTTCTGGCCGAACTCTTGGGTTAGGTAGAGATAGAAGACCTGAACGCCGGTATGCGGCGCTAAGGGAGACCCCAGGGTGATGACCGTGTGGTCGCCGACATTATCATAGCTGCCCCCGGTAAAAAAATTGACCAGCTCGCCGCTCTCCGGTTCGGCCCAGAAACCCTGCCAGGGGAAGACGGTGTCTCCCAACCAAACGCCTCGCACGTAACATATCCGCCCGGCTCCCACCATTGGAGGGCGGACATAAACCATACCATCATCCGCCACTTGGGTGGCCGCGCCGGATTCCCTGCCAGCGGCGGCCTCCATCAGCGGCGCCCCCCCCATATTGTCAAATGCCCAGTTGAACTGGCTGGCCTTCGTCCACTGTATCCGCGACATTGTCTCTCTCTCCTACCCTTCTCCCAGATACGCCCGTATTCTGATGCAGCCGAACTCAACCCAGAAGTCGAACAGGCAATTTTTGACAATCTGGAGGATGGCCTGCCCGGCGGCAACGTTCTCAAAACAGACCCCAATGGCATATTCCAGGGTGTCGGAACGCGCCCGGTTAAAACTTTCCTCATCAATATAGGACTCCAATCCTACTTCCGTGAGAATATCCAGGATGATGTCCACCGGATGAGTGCGGGTATCCTTGACCACCCGGGCCGTGACCTCGCCGCCGCCCCCCTTGACCGTAATGGTGCCGGTCTCTGCCGCCGCCGATACCCCGGGGCGATTTTTCTCCCCATTGACCGCCACCCCCGTCATGGCCTCGAACGGCGCGCCGGCTATAAGATAATGAAACGCCCGGGAGTATGCGGCAATCTGCCAACGATCGCCCGCCACCAAGTCGGTACCCAGCCCCCCGCACCAATATATTGTTAGATTTTCCTCCAATTCCACCGGTTCGTTGATGCCGGCGGTTCTCAGACCGGTGGCCACCCAGGTGTGTCCCTGGTCCTTCGACCACCGGAAGTTTACTGCCCCGACCTCTCCCGAGTTTTCAATTTCCACTGAATACAGGGCGTCCCCGGTGCCGACGTAGGCCTCGTCATCCGCAACGAACAGGGTGGCGGAACCGCTCCCTTGTTTTTGCACGTCGCAGATCGGCTCGGTCACCCCGGTCAGTTCCGCCCGGGCCTGCCAGTAGCCCCGCATGAAAGGCCGGCGGCCACCGTCGGCATCCGGGGCGCCTATCTTGTATGCCAACAGCTTCATCACCAGGTCCACCGTCTCCAGACGGGCTGTATGGGCTTGGCCCCAACCATGGGTCATTCCGCTGATCTTCTCGATTTGGCCGACATAAAGCAGAAGCCACTCCACTTCCCCACCCGGAACTTCAAACCCATGGTAAACCTTCACAAATTTCTTGAACCAGGGAATCGCCTGCAAATAAAAGGAGCCACCGCCGGGAATCCATTGCCGACTCCGATTATCCATTAACAGGGTGTTCTCACCCGCCGGCAGATTGGCAAAATCCACTGACAGGGAGGTGGAAATGTCCCCGGGATTGATAATTTCACTTTCGGGTAGAACCATTTCCCCCATCAGCTCAATCTCCTCCAGAAACCCGGGGAAATTGCCGTCACTGGCAAAACTCTCATAGCCGCCGTCCACGGGCAGATCGGTGGCATGGGCCGCAAAGGCGTCGGTTTCTTCAGGCGCATCCAGGGCCCAGCCCCGGATGACTTCCCAAAGGTCAACTTTGAGTTGAAAGAGCGCCTGCAGATCAAATTCCTGCCCCGGGACGACCGGCAGGTAAGGCGCGGCCCCCAGCTGATCATAGTCAGCGGCACTGCGCACCTTCACGGTTTTTTCCAGGTATCCGGCCCGATCCGCCCAACTCAGTGTGGCCACGGCGGATATCCCCGACGCCGGCGCCCCCGTCGTCGGACTCATATAGCTTTGCATAACCGGAGAGGTCCAGTAACCTGCCGTCCGGTAGCCGGTCTGCATTTGCAGTTTTCCTGCCGAGTCGCCGCATTCCGTCTGGTCGAACTCCCCCAAGCCGGGCGCCAAACCGTAATCCAGGTCAAACGGGGACAGGATCACCTTGAGCCGGGGGCGAGCTCCCCGCAGTCGCTTTTCTTCCTGGATATATGCCAATGATGCGTCCCGCATGATTTCACTCTTACTTTCGAGGTCATCGTCCAATTTTGGGCAGGTGCAGCCCCACCCCTTGCCCGGCCTAAATCTCCGCCAGTTCCATCGTGCCCGACCAGAAATCCGACGCCACTTCCGTAAAGTCGAAGTCGTTTACCCACGCGGCGGTCAGGGTTTTGCCGCCATCAGCCTGACGGTAGAAATCCACATCGCTTTGCGCCATTTTGATGAGGAGAAACTGTTCCTTCTGGGCCGTGGGAATAAACCGGAATACCAACTGCCAGTGTTGTTTCATCCCCCGGCTGTAACTGCGCAACGTTCCGTCCAGAGCCCGATCGCGGTCGGTGCTGTCTTGATAGGCCTCCTGATATTCCCAGGTGAAGTTCACCGGAAAAATATAGGCCTGGGGTGTGCTTCCCGGCGGTGTCCAGACGATCTTGGCGTTAGCCATTTTTGTTCTCCTTCGCCTCTTGCTCCCACAAAACGAGAATTATCTTGCTGCTCGCGGTGACTACGGCTTTACAATCTGCGGCGGTCTCGCTGCAATACCGGCAGGATATGCCGCTTTACCATGCGCTCCCAGTTAAATCCGGCCAGGCTCTCCGTATCCAGGGCCTGCACCTGGATGGAAATCTGATACGTCGGGGATGCCGGAGCCGGCGTCCCCTGGGTCTCAAATCGGCCGGTGCGCAGGGCTTCGAAGTTCTCCCGGCCCAAACGGGCCATACTTTCCCGGGGCAAAATGCCCTCCCCGGTCTGCGCCACCACCACTCTCTCATCAGAGGCCAGCCCGCTCGCCCCTCCCATATACTCCGGCTCCAGAACCATGCCCTGGTGCGCCCTGACCACGCCCCCCTCATGAAACCAATCCAGGATATCCAGCCAGCCGCCCCCAAAAAGATTTCCCGCCCAAGACCACGGATCTGCTGCGGACCCGCCGCTACCGGCACTTCCACCCTGAAGTTGCGTGGCCCCTTTGAGGGCCTGGGATAGTTGCCCCTCCAGCTGATCCAGGTCACGGGAAACCTCCAACAGCGCTTGGGAGAAGTGCCGGGCCAGACTGTTGCTGGCGGTCTCCGCCCTCCCGGCGATCTGGTCGAAGCGCTGGTCGGCCTCGGTGGCCATCATCATCAGATGATCACTCCAGCTGCTGCTCATACCCTGCCACAGTGCTTCCAGGCGGTGGATTTCCTCCTGCCACACCCCCAGGCGGGCCTGACAAAAAAATTCAGTCACATCGAGTAGTTGATCATTGAGGGCCCGCCAGTCCGCCAATAATTCGTCGCGACCGCTCCGCCGGTTGCCCGATCCTTCATCCGACTGTCGATATCGCATGGATTTTTTTCTCCCTGAATGCCACTTCGAGTCTCCTCATCGTCCCCAAAATCATCCAGCATTCCAGACTCAAATCATTGCCCCGGAAAGGATACCCGGCCTTCTGTAATTGATAGAGAAAGAGCAGGTGTCGGCTCCAGGGAGAGACGGATTCCGCCCTGATGTATTCCTGGCAATGCTCGCAGGCCCAACCCGCAAACTCCTGATCTTCCGCCTGACAACGCTGCTGCCTTTCCGGTTGGCACAGTTGCCCAGACATAATAAGTTTTAGTTCTTTCAGCAACTTCGCCAACCAGTCGCATTCTGCCCACGGATCCCGTGCTCCTACTCCGCGACGGGATCCTGTTGCCACTCCCCCCTGAGTGGCGCCTCCCCCGTCGCCACCCGCAGTCCTTCGAAAACCTGCTGGCCCAAAAACGACATCAAATCGGGGGCATGGCATCGTAAAACTTCCTTCCACCGGCCCTCGGCATCGACTTCTAAAGGCCCTTCCTCGCCGTTGCTCTCCAAGGTAAAATCCCCGGGAACGAAACCGGTCAGGATTGCCAGGCCGAAGGTGAGCCGGGTTTCCGCCAGTCGCAGCCGGGGCCCCCCGTCATCGATCCGGAAAGCCGAAGTCTGGTAGGCCAACCGCTCTGCCGAAGTGGGAATGCGATAGTAAAGGGTAATAATGCTTCCCGAAATTGGATCCCTGACCCGCATCGTCTGGGATTCCTCACCGAGTTTCCGTGGCATACAGGCCTCCTTTATACACCGACATAGCCGGACACCTGGTTCTGCACCGTCACCAGCACCGAACCCCAGGTGTCGTCTTCCAACACCGCAAATTCCACCTTTTCCGCCAGACGCCCGTCCGCCATCCGCGTAGCCGCCGACACGACGCTGACCCGGGGATAGACGATCTCCACCAGATAGCCGTGACCCGGCTCGTATGCGGGCCCCTCCGCCCTGAGAGACACCACCAGGTGCTCGTTGTCCGCCAGGTATTGTTTCATCAGAAAGTCCCGGAAATCCCTATCGAACTCCAGTTTCTGGGAACGCCCCCGACGCACTGCCCGGTTTGCGTACAGTCCGCCTCCCCCCGGCGTGCTCTCCAACTGCAGGTTGTTATTGAAGGTCCAGCTTACCTCCCGCAGCTCCGTTGCCAGCAGGTGACCGCCGGTAATTCCGCTGCCTGTCCACGTGCCCCCCACATTAACCCTCAGTTGCGTGGCTCGCAAAGGAGGTTCGCTCACCCGGTCCGGGAACATCATCCAACCGCTTTCCACCGGCAGGTAATAGACCCGGTAGGTCGTATTCTCCGGGCCGGCCCCCGGCGGGGTGATGGCGATCACCGCCGGCACTGTCTCCGACACCGCCGTGTAGGCGACATCGTCCCAGGCCTGCGTCGCCGGGTTTTGCACTTTGATAGCCTGCACGTTGCTCACCCGTTCTGTGGCCGTGCCCCCGGCCACCCCCAGGCTCGCCAAAGTCAGGTTAGAGGCGTTATAAGCCGCCGTCAGGCTTTCCACCCGGGTATTGGCCTCCACCTTGCCGGTCCCCAGGATCCCGGCGCTTAACCTGGCCCACCCGTCTTTGGAAAACCACACCTTGACCTGGTCCACGAAGCAGGATAGAAAACGCCGTTTCATAACCTGTTGCCCCAGACGTTGCGCCGCCGTGAACGACGGATTGCTCCGCCCCGCTTCCAGATCGCCCTTCCGTGGCCTGATGGTGTGCCGGAAACCGGTATCCCCGGCTGCCGTGGTGCTTAGCTTCCCAAGGCCGTAGCCCAACATAACGGCGAAATGCTGGGGCTGGGCCCGTTCGAATTCCAACACCCCCTTCACCAGACCTCCCCGGTCATCGATGCGGTCGGGTTCCTCTTTACCCCGAGCCTCGAAGGCATTGTTGTCCCGCACCGGGTGATAACGCAAAATGTTGTCGCTCTTCACGAGCAGGGTGGTATCCAGAACTTGCGCCGTATTCAGCGCCTCTTCATTTTGCTGTGCCGACACCGCCAACAGATTGTGGGCGGCAAAAATATTCCGGGTGGACCAGACCATGCTTCCCTCTCCCTTTTTCAGGCTGCGGACCCATACAGGGTGCTCCCCAGCATGCTTTTTAAGCCGCGCGCCTTTTTCTTGTGCTAACCTTCGGAACTCGCCAGGAGTTCAATTTGGACACTGGCCGCATCCTTACCCCCTGGCTCTCAAATCGCCGTCCAGATTACCCGGGTGCGATAATCCGCCTCAAAAACGGAAAACTCTCGGTCATTCATCACCGCCTCCTCCCGGACCAGCCCCAGGGGGTCGATGTTCAGGTTAAGATCCTGATCCCACAGAGCGATGCGGACATCTTCCAGCATCTGATAGACGCCCCCCTCCCCCCGGCGGGCCTCTTCGTTCCCGCGCCAGTTCCGGTCAGCCACCAGGATGGTGAATATCATCTCCAGATCATAGACATGCGCCGCCGTCTTTATCGCTCGGGTAGAGGCGAGCCGCACCAGGCTGAGGGGTAGCCGCCAACCCCGGCTCGTTAGGTCTCCGGGCAGGTTTCCCTGATAACTGACAATCGTCTTCACGTAAGCCCCCATCCGGTTTATGAGCCGGTCAATGATGGCGGTCTCAATCTCTTGAATGGTATACCCTGCCATGTTCCCTCCAATCCCCCACGACGGTGCAGCTACCACCCGGCCAGGCTGTCCCTGGTAAACAGGCGGGAGTTGGAAGTCAAAACGGCCACATCATGGTCGCTGGTTTCCCTGGGCTTCTCCGTCCCCGTCAGAACCGCTGCGCCTGTCGCAATCTCCCGGAGAAGTGAAACGGCTTCGGTGTATTTGACCCTCCTGACCGCCGGCGCCGTACTTCTCCGGGAGTACATGTGGTATAAGGCCATGTCCACGCTCAAGGTCCTGAGCAGTGGCGGCACTGGAGAAATGGGCACACTATATCTCACCCCGCAGTAAGATTCGATTTCGCTGTCCGCCCGGGCGATGGCCTCTTCCACCACCTGAAGATCAGGGGTATCCCCGCTCTCCGTAGTGAGCTCCGTCAATTCCTCGAGCGGAATCTGATGCAACACATCTTCATAAGTGCTATATGCCATGTGGTTCTCTCCCGCGTGCCTCTGGCTTGCTTGTTTTTTGGACTAACTCAGATTCAAGATACCGCTCGCATTCCACTGAATCGTGAAATCTCCGTTACTGGAGCTTTTGTCCGCTCCGAAATCGAAGCAGCAGATCAACGGCGACGATGTGGTCACACCCGTGTCCTTGTATATCACCGCATAGCGGGCCGTGATGGTGGATGCCGACCAGGTCACGTCATTGGCGTCAAAGACTGCCTTGTCTGCCGCGTTGTCCTGGGTTACTACCTTGCCGGCCAGGACCTGGCCGCCGGCGGTGTAATTCGTCCCCGCCACTTCATTGGCCCGCACGTCACTCCAGAAGGTATGCAGGTCCATATCCGGTACAAAACTTCCGGCCATCAGGGCCACTTTGAGGGTATCCGAGTCCAAGTCGATGGAACCGTCCATAATCCTTTTCTTGAAACTGTTGAACAGCACATTGGGCATATTGCTTATCTCCTTTTTGTTAGGCGGTTTTCCGCCTGTGTTTGGTTAACCAACTTCTTTCGGTGCCCTTTAGATCTCGATGATCACGCTCAGGCCCCTGTGCGGCAAAGTCCAGAACGCCTGCAGGACGTCCGTTTCAAGGCGCGTTTGGGTGCGTCCCGTGGCCGGTAACGTGGTCCCGGTCAAACCCAGGGCGGCTGTCGCCACCCGACATCCCGTGCACACGTTCGGCGCCTGGTTGAAAACCTGGTACAGGAGAACCGCCGGAGCCGCCAGCACATCCTGGCGGGCACTGACATTCACGGACGGCTCCCTCAAGGTCACCGTCAGATCATGGTTCGGGAGCGTTAACCCTGTTCCGGTGCGCATACCCGGTGCCGGGGCCGTGAGGCCGACCTGCAGTGCTTCCGGCAATATGCTAACCCTGCGGTCGGCCCTCACCGTTACCGGTAAAAGAGCCGCTCCCATGAGCAACATACCCGTAGTGCAGGTAACCCCTGTTCCGCTGGCGGTTTCGAACCAATTATCCGTAAACCAACTTGAAAACCAACCCATGTCTTATCTCTTTGTCCTTTAGTGTGTTTATTTTGAAAATGTTCAACTCTCCTTCACCATTAATAGAAATACGTTACCCGCAAAGTGCCGTTTACCGTCCCGCTGCGGACGGCGCGAAACTGCCTCAGGGTCTGTGTACCGACAATGGACAGCGCCGTGGCCGCGGGAAACCGATGCCCTTCCGTGCTGGAAGGGTCGCTCCCGTCCAGGCGGAAACGGATATCGCCGTCCTCCAGGGTGACTTGGGCGGCCCGGGCCTTGATATTGGCGAAAGTTCCCATCACCGGATTGAGTTTCTCCGGCGACAACGAGACCACCGCATCCGTCACCACCAGGGTCTCAAAACCTCCGGGAACTCTCTCATTGAAGCCAAAGAGTCTGCCGCCTTCATTGGTGCCATCATTAAACCAACCCATATCTTCCCTTTCTCATCTCCTTCTTTCCTGCTGCGCTCCTGTCCTCTATGCCCGGCAGGCCATCCGCTGTGGTGCAGCCTGCCGGGCCCGAGGATGGGAAATTTCCTGAAGGAACTAACGTCTACAAGAAGTTGTCGGCATCGCTTAACTCAGGTACGGAACCACCAGCAGGTCAGCCGATCCTTTCCAGATATTGGTCTTGCTTCCCCCCACCGTGGCATCCCCCAGAATGAAGTCCGCGTGCAGAATCTCCCGGGCCGTCGCCTCCAACGCCGGCGGCACCACCAACAGATTGGGTTGAATGCCCAGGGGCTTGCCGTCCGGACCTTTGAAGGCCATCATGGCCGTCCGCGCCGCCGCATAGTTCGTGGCGTTCAGGGTCGCTTTGCTGCCGTAGGCCATCTGCCAGAGCCCATACCCGGCCGCCGCCCGGTAATCGACGCCATACCGGAATTTTTTCCGCAGAAAGGCGTGATCGTCATCCGGCCGGTCCTGGCGCACCAGCTCGGCCTTGCGCCGCAGTTGGAAGATAAAGGGCTTCACCTTCCGGCTGGTGTCAAACAGATACCAGGCCGTGGACGACCCGCTGCCCAAATTGGACACCGTCGTGGCGCCCACCGGGTGGTTGCCGTCGAAGAACATGCAGCCGTCATAAATCTCGGTGGTAAACCCCGCTTCCATCAAACTGGCGATCAGGGAATCG